>CAZUCO010000001.1:0-445090 GCA_964619585.1 uncultured Candidatus Saccharibacteria bacterium
CCGTCGCAGCGAACGCCTTCGGCGCGAAGGTCAGGATGAAGAGTCCCGACACCAAAGCCACCAAGAGTGTGGCGATCGACCGGTTCTGGACGTGCATGAAGGCCCCCTGAGAAAGACGATGTCCGACGGTGGACTATGAGGTCTCCACCGAAGTGTTGTCAAGAGTTGCTCACCCAATGTGAGGATGTGGCAACTTTCAACTTTCCGGATATGTGAAACACCGCCCGATACTCGACCCATTCGGCGCGCGGCCTCATGTGCACCGAGCGTCGAGTCAACTGCGGCAGACGCCCCTCATGCCGGGAACCGCGGGCAGGCCAACGCCAGACCGGGACGCCCTTGACAACGTATCGCTATTCGATAGTATCGAAGAACGATACTCAACCTCGGGGGTAACTGCATGAACAAGCTCGCTCGATCTGCGGCAGAGGCATCGCTGCGACTGGTCGCGATCGCGTGCGTCGCGATGGCAGCACTGTGGGTGCTGGGCTACAACGGCGCGCACATCATCGATCCGGACTTCGCCGCCGGGACCGACGACCTCGTGACGGCGCCATCACTGAGGAGCTGGGGGGCACTGCCGTCGGCTCCGATCTCGTTGTCCGACCGCGAGGACAACGACGCGCTCTACGACGTCTCCCGAGACCTCGGTGCGATGGACGGCGGTATCGAGCCGCGCGGCTACGCCGAAGTGTCGTTCGGTCCGCGCCTTCAGTTCTTCACTCCTCCCGCAGGCGAGCGCTGGGCGTACGTCATCATCCATGCCGCTACCTGGCTCGGCATCGCGGCCGTGGCGTGGCTCCTGGCCGGCGTCGCCCGCCGCCGAGGTGGATCACCCTTCACGTCATCGAACGCACGTCGGCTGGCGCTCGCGGGCGGTGTCCTCGGCATCGGTAGCATCGTCAGTTCGATTGGTCAGCACCTGGTGCTCGGCCGCATGATCGCCTCATCGACCGTCGCCGACCGAGTTGACCAGATCAGCTACGACCTGTTCTCACTGCCTTGGGGAGGAATCGCTTCAGGCGGAGCCCTGCTTGCCATCGCACACGTGTGGCGACGAGGAGTCGCACTTGAGGAAGACGTAAAGGGCCTCGTGTGAGCCGCAGAGATGGAGCCGAGGACGCCGACAGCGAAGAAGACCTCAGTCTTCACCGCGTCCAGTGTCACCTTGATGCGCTGCTTGACGAGCGTGGAATCACGCTCACCGAACTGGCGGACCGGGTCGGAGTCACGAGGGTCAATCTCTCCGTGCTCAAGAACAACCGTGCTAACGCGATCCGGTTCTCAACCCTGACTGCGATCTGCGATGCGCTCGGTTGCGACGTGGGAGACCTGCTCAGCATCGAGCGCTAAGCCGCTCGCGCAACGTGACAGACTACGCGGGTTTGAGGCCGCCCCCTAACGGGGCCTCGGGGAAGGTTCAGGGATCGTTTCGGGGTTGTGCAAGGACTCTGCCCGATGGGCCGGGCCTCTCTCCTCTTCATAGGTTCGATTCGAGGTCACGCGCTGGGCGGACCCCGGAGAGGGTCGTCGTGAATCCCCCGAGGTCTCCGCAATGCTGGCTGGGTTGCTGGCCAACCCAGTGTGCGTCGCGGCCCCTTGCTGCCATCTACCCCGTGCTTTCCCGGCCCGCCGGGTCCACCGCGCCCCTCGTCGGCCTGCACCTGTTCGATCTCGAAGTACTCCTGGCAGCCGGTATTTTGATAACAGTCGACAGCGGTGGCGAATACCGATGGTGTTGTTGATTTGACCCGCGATCGACCTTGACCGCTCGGTACTGTCATGTCTAACTGTCGACATGTATGGATGACGGTGAACTCACATCAGGAACTAGCGAGAGCGTGGCACCGGCCGTGGCGGTGAAGATCACTGAGTCCAGTCCCAAGGGGATGCTCGCGCAGTGGGCAAATGAGCAGGACGGCTGGGTTCGGGAGGCCGTTGCCCAGGCTCTTGTCTCGAATCGCCCGCTCTCTGAGTCGCAGCTCGACGCTCTCGTTGAGCGGTTCCTGATTGAGAAGGGCTTCAGCGAACAGCCCGACGGGTACTCGGTAACGGTCCCACCGATCGAACTTGGCGACGACGAAGCGTCAACGGAGGACTTGCTAGAGCTGGATCAGCTCTCGGATGTTGCTGGAGTTAATGCGCTGGCGGCTGGTCAGGTACTGAAGTTCGACGACAGCCTCACAGTGCTGTTCGGTCAGAACGGTGCTGGAAAGACTGGCTACTCGCGCGTGCTGAAGCGCCTTGCCGCGGTACGGACAGCCGAGGAGATCTTGCCGAACGCCCATGACGTGGGAGCCACCACTCACCCCACCGCAACCATCACGTACTCGCTGAACGGCGAACCGAGCACCGTGGCATGGAATAACGAAGCGGGCGTCTCTCCGCTTACTCGTATGAGCGTGTTCGACGCGCCCGCCGTGATGCTCCATGTCGACGGCGATCTCAACTATGTGTTCACGCCGCGCGAGATCGCGCTTTTCACCTATGTGTCTACCGCGCTAAAGCACGTGCAGGACCAAGTGGAGACAGAAGCGGCCAGTCTCCGCCCGAGCGGGAATCCCTTCCTTGCGCACTTCCAGCGTGGAACGTCGGTCTACCCAAAGATCGAGACTATCGGCGCCACGACTGACATTTCTGAACTTGCCAAGCTAGCCGATGGGAGCGAGGAAGCGGACGCACTACACGAGAAGCTCTCTGGTGAGGTTGCGGCGCTTAAGGCCGGGAGCGTCGAGGCGCGCCATGACGCGGTAGGCCGCGAACTGGAACGCGTGAAGGCCCTTGCTCAAGGTGTTCGAAAACTTCTCGACTTCGATGCAACTGCCTACGAGGAAAGCCGGCTGGCGCTCGAGCGCCTTGAGGACGAGTACCGCCAAGCGCGAACGGAACTCTTCGAGGAGGGCGAGCTGCCAGGTCCTCCCGATGACGAGTGGAGCGCGTTCATCTCTGAGGGTGACCGCTATCGCAAGCACCTGGGCTTTGAGGGTCACCCGACGACGAGCGACTCCTGTCTCTACTGCAGACAGTCCTTGTCGGAGAAGGCGGTAGCCCTCCTGGCGAAGTACCGCACCTATCTGGACGACGTGCTCGCCAAGCAGGTTGACGAGGCCCGTTTGGCGCTTGCTAAGTCACGGATTGCCCTTGGTTCCCTGAGCGTCGACGTCCTCAAGGAGCACGCGCGTCAGGTTGCGTCGACGGACCCACTGCCTGCCTACGCGACCGGACTCGATGAGGTTGTCGACGGCCTCAAGCTCTTTGATGAGGCATGCAAAAAGGGTGCGGAGCTGGATAGCCCCCAGGACGCCAAGACCGCCGCCCTCGCCCTGTCGCCGCTACTTGCATCAGCAATCGAGAACCTGACGAGCGCGCTTGCCGATCTCACGACGCAGAAGGAGGGCCGGGTCGCGGTCCTCAAGGAAAAAGAGTCGCAACTGGCAGAGCTGTCTGCGCGACGCTCCCTCGCGCGCCACCTACCTGCGATGCGAACCACGGTCGGCAACGCGAAGCGTGCGGCTCGAATGGACACGCTCACCAAGTCCATGTCGACAACCACTCAGCGGTCGCTCACCGTCCTGTCCAAACAGGCCAGCGAGGACCTCGTAAACAAGAACTTCGAGACGCTGTTCGCCGATGAATGTCAGGCACTAAACGCACCGAACGTAGGGCTCGAATTTCAGGGTCGCCGAGGACAGGCCGAGCGGAAGAAGGTTGTCGCGAAGTACAAGCCATCGGCCGTACTTTCGGAGGGCGAACTGAAGGTCCTTGCGATCGCCGACTTCCTGGCCGAGTGCCGGATGACTGGTGTCAAGGCTCCAATCATCTTCGACGACCCCGTGACCAGTCTGGACTACCTGCGGCTCAACGAGGTTGCAGAGCGGATCTCGCAGCTGGCCGATACCCACCAGGTGGTGGTGTTTACGCACAACATCTTCTTTGCCTCGACCCTCATTGGCCTACGTGATAGCCGCAAGCTTGCGTACGCATTCTACGAAGTCCGCGCGAACGAGACCGAAAAGGGCTTCCTCCAGGCCGGCGGCAGCCCCAGGCAGGATTCACCGGCGCAAGTTGCCAAACGCATCAACAAGACCGTCGAGCTCGCAAAGGCTGCTGGGAAGGACGACCTCTCGCTCCAGGAGGCCATGGTTGAACAGGCCTACGGTCAGCTTCGGGCTTGGTGCGAGGCCTTCGTCGAGCAGGAACTACTGGCCAACGTGACACAGCGGCACCGCGCAAACCTCATGATGGGTGGGCTTGAGAAGATCAAGCTGGATCGCTTTGAAACCGCCAAGTCTGCCTTGATACCGCTGTTCGATCGTTGCTCGCGTTTCATGCCCGGCCACAGCCAGTCGATCGAACAGTTGAACGTCAAGCCCGGTCTCGCCGAGTTCGAGAAGGATTGGGCCGCAGCGCAGCTTGTCCGTAAGGAGTACATCGCCTGACGTCATGCCTCGCCAGACCTCTGCTCACTATCTGCAAATTGCCGGTGGCTAGCGGAGCTGTGGGCCAAGCAGCAGGACATGTTCGGGTTCTTGGGCCACCAGGAACGGATGTATCTGCACGACTACTTCGTGCCGAGCAAGGACCTGACGGATGCGGAGTTGCTGGCTCACCGGAAGGCCGTGACAGCACAGCGGCCGAGCCTGCCGCAGTGCGCTGGGCGAGCGCTGCGTCATTTGCGGGTCGCGCTTGAAGCGCCGGCGGCGGTGCAGGTGCCAGCTAGATCAGGACATCCCGCTGGCAAACGACGGATCGTGGTCCGAGCGATCGCTCGGCCTGAGATCGATCAAGATCGGATGGTGCAGGCTCTCCTGAAGGCGGCGCGGGACTTGGTCGACGAAGACCACGGCAAGACCGCCTGATCACTGAACCGCTGCGCGCTTGAAGGCGTTGTAGACGGCTGTGTGACTGCAGCCGAACTTCCTCGCGATGGCCACGTTGGTCCCGCCGGCTTCCAACTTGTGGATGACTACCTCGTTGGAATCGCGATGCCGCGTCGGTGGAGGTGGTCGAGGGCAGTCTGGTAGTTCACGCCGTGTCGACTTGCTCGGGTGTCAGGCGCACCTGGATTGGTGGCCCTTGAACTCCCGGGCTGGCGCCTGCTTTGGCTGGTCAGACCGAGTTTCATGGGCCTTCTTGAGGATCTGGCCCACCCGACCCCAGATGGAAAGGTTCCATCCTTGTGTCAGTTGGCCGCAAGATGCATCAGGTTGGAACCCTCAGTCAGCGAGAAGCGCACACCCGGGGCTTTCCTCTGTCGGCGGCGTCGGTGCTCTCGGTGCGGGGCAAGCCCTCGTTAGGGTGCTGTCTGGACCACGCCTGGCGCAGAGGGCCTGGATGAAGAGTGGTCGATGCGCCGCAGACATGATGAGGCCTGTGTGACGCAGCAGTGGTCTCGCGACCTGAAGTGTTGGCGAGCTGCAAGCGACTACGTCCACCGCGTTGGGCTGGGCACGCTCGATTGGCTGTGTCGGTGCCCCTCGCTAGCGTCGTGTTCATGAAGATGCCGATGGAGTGGCTGGGTAAAGCGGCGCAGGCGCGCATGGTTGATCCGGTGGCTCGGGAGACGGCTCCCGTCGCGCTTTGGGCTTGCTTGTCGTCGCTGACAGGCGGCTCCACGCCGCTTGCCTCATTGGTGGAGGTCGGCGCCGAGCGCCGAGCGACTGAGTGGCGCGCTCTGTGGCTGGCTGAGACGGTTCTTGCATTCGGTGCGGTCCGCAAGGAGAGGGAGCGCTGGACGGCCTACTCGCAGGGGTCAGGCGACCACCAGCCTGATGACATGACGGGCTGGGTCTGTCCGCTCAGTTCGGTCGTGCGGGTCGAACTCGACCAGGCCAGGTGCTGGCGAGAGACAGGCTCCGGCTCTTCGGAAGACACCTGGATGTGGTCGAGCGCGGCGCGGATCGTTGTGCGGGATGTCGACCCAATCCAGATCCCGCTCTTCGGTCAGGCCAGGAACGACCAGATGGACGAGGACGTTCGGGCCTTCATCGATGCCCTGGTGCACCGTGTTTGAGTTGGAAGCGCTGCGGTCAGGCTAGAACTCCCTACTAGTCCGGTTGCGCCACCGAGCAGGGACGCGAGAACTGGAACGGCACTAGGTTCGCCCCTACCATGACGCCGACGTGATGCCGGGCAGCATCCCTGCGCATCGCCACCGAGCCGCGTCACACCTAGCCCGGCAGAGCAGCGATCAGCCGCAATACGAGGCTCGCGATCAGCCCGACGTTTGCAACCAGCGCCACTGCGATGGCGGGGAGCAGTTGCCATAGCCCTTGAATGGGAAAGGACGGGGCCCGCTCGAGTTCCAGCCGGCGCGCCATCGTTCGGCCAAACTGAGAACGAGCCCGTCCGAACCGAGCCGTACTCAAGCGGCTCAGTTGCTCATCTGCCTCGCGCTTTGCCGCCGCGATGGCTCGGGCATGCGTCCCGCGTACGAAGTGGAAGGCCCTTCGCGCCATGACGTAGTTCGCAGTCACGCCGAAGGCTCCTACCGCGAGCACGATCGAGACGTTCAGGGCTGACGCGTTGCTGCCAAGCAGCATGTAGGAGACGGCGAGAATGGCGATTGCAAAGTTGATCGAACCGATGAGCATCGACCGGAGCAGTGGAACCATCGGAGTCCAGCCGCATGCGCCATCTTCGTGGGACGGAAGGGCGCGGACCATCAGCTTGGACTCCTGCTGGTGGAACGACCTGGAGGCTAGGAGAAGCAGGGCTCCGTGAGCCGTGGCCACGCCGGCGCCGACGGTGCCGACGACGAGCCAGCTCATCGAGGCGAGTGTCTGGCCGAGGATGCCGGGGGCAGGTTGGGCCCACCACGCTAGCCGCCCGCCATCAGCCGCAATGACTTCACCCCAGAGGTAGCCACGGCTGAGTGTCTCTTGGAAGACGAGGCCGAACGGGATGTGCGCGAGCACGACTACGACGACCACTGGGACCCAGAATCTCTTCCAGCTCCGTGTCACCAACCGAGGCATCCACTCCTTGGCACCAGTCGTGAGCAGCCCAACGTGGCGGAGCCGGGCGTCCAGGGTCATGAGCGACCAGAGGAAGTGAGCAAAGACCGGGATGGTGGCCCCGCAGGAAATCCCAAGCAGGATGGACGGGAAGTCGGCGGCCAAAGGCAGTGTGTGGGCGCAGCCGGCCCAGCTCGGAGTCTTGTCTGCTCCCAGAACACCGCGCTGCAACGCCAGACCTGCAGGACAGTCGTCCGATGAGAGCGTCCCGGCTCGCCATGAGGCGATGAGCGGCATCGCGAAAAGGCCGCTCCCCATTGCGACAGCTAACAGCCAGTACCGACGCTTCACGGTTGCGCGCTGACTAGTAGGTCAAGACATTGGTGGGGTTGCTCGATGGGGGCGAAGTGCCCGGCCTCACGCAGCCGGTGCGTGACGCTCCCACCCTGCACGCATTGGGCTAGCAGTGCCGCATCTCCTTCGGTGACGAGTGCATCCGACTGGCCGTAAACCTGATCGATACCCACCTCGATCTGCGACCAGTTGTCTCGCACGCTGTAGCCGACACCAGTGGCCTCCGCGCGCGCGAAGGCAGTGGCCCTGAATCCTCGGGCGATCGCCCGGTAGACGGAAGGACGCAACCGCCGCGGGTGAGCCACGGTCGACCGCAGCGCGATCGGCAGTAGTCCAAGTCGACTTGCGCCGGCCAAGAAGGCTCCTGCGCTCCCTCCCAAAAGACGGACGGCGCGAAGTCCTGCGTAGGTAGCAGCGGTCGACGGCCGCTTCAACACAGTCGACAGCGGATGATTCACCGCGTCGACGATGCCGGAATAGGCGCCACAGAAGATGACCGACCGCTCGTACTCCAGACGACGCCGGGCGAGAAGATGCAGAGCGAGGAATCCGCCCATCGAGTGGCCAACGAGCTGAACAGATCGCGCCCCTAGCGTTCTCAGGTACGTCTCGACGAGCTCGGCGGCGTCGTCCATCGTCGCGCCAGGCGGCAGCTCGTCGGACCTTCCGAAGCCTGGCAGGTCCAGCAGCACCCAGGCACTCGTGTCCACCCCTTCCGCGCGCGCGGCCTGTACGAGAGGCGTCCAGGCAGACCAGTCCATCGCCACCCCATGGAGAAAAACCACGGCGCAATCTGACCGCGTCCGCTCCGACTGGACGACGTGCCACTTCCGTCCATCAACATTGACGATAGACGACGAAAGGCTCAACGCACTCGGATCTAGAAGGATGTCATAGGGGCAATACATCTCTCATTGTTCTCCTGACATCTATTGTACCGAATTATCGGCCGGTAGGAGCGGTTCTCGGGTCTTGCTCCCCACCGTCGGCCGTCGCCGGGACTCAACGCCTGAGCGGGCCGGAATCGAGCGATTCATCCGACGGCGCTCCAATCTGCGGGGCGTGTGGGCTCACGGCTTGAGCGTCACTTCACTCCACCGCAGCGCGCGGAACGCAACTTGGCCTTGTATGTCCACAGAGCCACTGCCAACAAGGCTGAGGTCACATCGCGACGCTCGAGGCTTGCCCTGGAGCACCCCACAGCGAGTGGCGGAGACCCTTACGCTGGTCCACGGGGACACGTCAGAACTAGCCCGCTGCTGGGCGGAGAACAACGAGAACGGAAATCGTCTAGGTCCGGATGGTGCGTTGTCATCCGAGTGACGATCAGCACCCACCCGGCCACTCACCTAACGAGACCAGGCGACGGCGGGCAAGCTCGTCCGCCAAGAGTCAAACTCGCAAGTGTCGCGCGCTCCTCCCGGCCGAGGATGGCGACCTCGAACTGGTGACGGGTTGCTCGCGGTCGTCGACGAGAAGCCGGAACTCGAACCACTGGCCTCTTCTCCTGGCGGCCGGTGAGTTTGGCGAGGTTCGTGACGCATTGGGTGCTATAACCTCGTCTCAGGACTGACTCCTGTCCTGGGCTAGGCCGAGGGTCACGACGGCGGGCTCGACGGCACCCCCGCTGCGCAGTCACGCGTTGCCTGCCTCGAGTGTGAGATGCTAGGCAGATGGAGCCTGAAGTTGTCCGGGTAGTGGTCCGTACCAACGACGCTGGTGTGGTCGCGATGACACCGAAATTCACGGTCACGTCGTACGGCATCGCCGACGGCGTGGCCATCCTCAAGATGGAGAATGGTTCCGAGAAGAAGATCCCCGACGCTTTGGGCATTTACAAGGGGCCCAGTGAGGCTTAGTGACATAGTGACATTCATCTCTGGGCGCAGTCCGTCTCCTTCTCGGGCGACTGATAGCTTATGGACCTGACCGACTCGCACCTTTGGCATGTGCCCGACCACTTGCGAGCCAGATATTCGTGGCTTGAGGTACGCAATGCCGCTGCCGTACTTTCGGCGTCGAACCCCCAGGGTTTCGCCGATATCCTAACTGTTCTCGACGCGTTCGAACTTGAGGCGTCTGACCTCACGACGCCCGGCGGCAACCGGGGATCTATAGCCATTCGACTGGACGGTGCTTTCGCAGACCTGGGGTGGGTTCCTGTCCGCATCAATACGGAATTTACGCTGACCGGTGTAGTGAAGGCTGGTCGATTTCACGGCCAACAGGTGATCGAATCGTCGGTTAGCAGTGTGGGATTCGAGGTCGACAACTTCAATGGCAGGGTCGCCGTGGACGTTGAATGGCGAGCCAAGGATGGCAACCTCGATCGAGACTTCAGCGCGTATCGAGCACTCTACGACGCAGGGATTATCGACGGTGCCGTGATAATCACGAGGGATCATTACGGCATTCTTGACCTGTGTCGCGAGGACTTGGGTGACATGGATGCTCACAAGCGGTTGAGCACGACAACCACAACGAACACTCGTGCGGCTCGCCCCAGGCTCACGCGCGGTGACGCGGGCGGATGCCCGGTGCTGGTGGTGGGCATCGGTCGGGAGACCTGGAACGGTCGCTAGACCCTCGAGTGGCTGGAGAGCAAGCGCAACACGCGGGTGGAATTGGATCTTTTGAAAGATCTGTTTCCGGTAGGGTCTCGACTCGTGACTATCTCCCCCGCTGCACCGCCGCTGAGGCCCGACCGCGACCCGGTTCCGCTCCCCGAGACTCCGGGCGGCTTCAAGACCGTCCTAGCGGACCCTCCCTGGCGCTTCACGAATCGGACAGGCAAGGTCGCACCGGAGCACCGCCGGCTTGATCGCTACTCGACCATGACGCTTGACGACATCAAGGCGATCCCAGTGTCCACGGTAGTCGCCAAGGACGCTCACTTGTACCTTTGGGTTCCCAACGCGCTGTTACCCGACGGGATGGCGGTCATGGAGGCCTGGGGCTTTCGGTACGTCTCCAACATCGTTTGGGCCAAGCGACGCAAGGACGGCGGGCCCGACGGCCGCGGCGTTGGCTTCTACTTCCGCAACGTCACTGAGCTCATCCTGTTTGGGGTGCGGGGATCGATGCGCACGCTGAGCCCCGCACGGAGCCAGGTCAACATGATCGAGACCCGCAAGCGGGAGCACTCTCGCAAGCCGGACGAGCAATACGACCTCATCGAGGAATGCTCGCCTGGGCCGCACCTCGAGATGTTCGCTCGGCATGCACGCGATGGGTGGACGGTCTGGGGCGACGAGTCGGCAGACGACGTGAACCCCCGTGGTCAAGTCCATCGTGGATATGCCGGCGGTCCCATCTTGGCTCCCGTTCTTGAGCCGCACGAGCGACTGCAGCCCACTACCCAAGTAACCCTCGGAGCGTCGCTGCGTGCTGAGTACGAGCGAGGGACGAGCATCCGCGATCTGATGGCGCAGACCGGCTATTCGCATTCGCGGATACGCAAGTTGCTCCTCGATTCCGGGACGGTTCTTCGAGAACGAGGGCGGCACACCTGAGAAATCGCTGCGTTATGCGGCAGACTCACGTCTCGTGAGTCCTATGCGAAGCCTTGGCGAGATCTCGTTCACGAAGTTCACCTCTCCGGAGGCCACTGTGGAGGTGTTGAGCGAGATCGAACCTGGACAGACGACGGGAGCGAAGGTCGAGGCTGCTCTTGCCGCCAAGGGACAACCGTCGCCGCTGTGGAACGACCTGCTGGCTTACGACCCACCCTTGGCCAACGCGCGGACCGCAGCGGGCTCTCAGGTAGCTGTTGACAACGAACTCCTACGGGCGGCGCGTGATGGTCGTCCAGACCGCTACCTCTTGTTGTGGGTGGCTCTGATTCTGGCGGATTCCCGCCTCGATGAGATCGTGCGCGACGTGTTGGCCGACTCGAACGGTCATCTCAAGCCTGCAGAGATAAACGGCCCTAGGCTACGAGCGGTTCTCGACGCTCGTGCGGAACAGAGCGATGAGGGCCTACCCAACGGCCCGAAGGCGACATCGAACGTTCTGAGCCTGCTTGAGCGCTGTCGCCTCATTGAGCCGGTGAAGCACGGCGGCACGATTGTCGGCATTGATCACACGCTCCCGACTCGGCACGCCGTACGCGGAACTGTCGTCCTCGTTCGTGAGCGTCTCGCCGACCAGGGTTTCCGGGCGGTCGAGGGACGAGAGCTCGAACTTGCTCTCAGCGTCGGCGCAAACGCGTGGCTGAATCTGAGCGCCGAAGAGTTCCGAGCGGCCTACAACGAGATCGACACGACGAAGCGGAGTCAGAGCAGCCGCGAAGCCGTGCCGGATGACCTCGTCGTGCTTGCTGCGCAGCTAAGGCGGAAGGGGCAAGTTGTGCTGCAAGGTCCGCCGGGTTCCGGAAAGACGCACGTCGCGAAGCAGTACATCACCTGGGCTACTGCTAATCGTACCGATGAGAGCCGCCTTCAATCGCTCATTGACGACCTCCCTGCAAACGAGCGGAATGTTGTGGGGATCGCGTCAGAGGTTCAGCGACGCGGACTCGTGGGTCTTTGGGACATCGTGCAGTTCCATCCCGGTTACGACTACACAGACTTCGTGCGGGCACTCGTCGCGAAGCCTCACGGTGAAGGGGTGACGTTTGTGCCGGAGCATCGCATCCTGAGCCTCATTTCCGCAGTTGGTCTCGAGCTCAAAGATCGTGGCTACGACATCGAACTGGCCCTCATCCTTGACGAACTCAATCGTGGAGACATCCCCAACATTTTCGGCGAGCTCCTCTACGGGCTCGAGTACCGGGACCACGCCATTGCGACGCCCTATGCGGTTGACGGCAGCGGTTCCCTGACGATCCCCTCAAACCTGCGAGTGCTGGGAACCATGAACACTGCTGACCGCAGTATCGCCGTCATCGACTACGCGCTGCGTCGCCGTTTCGTCTTCCTCGACGTTGCGTCGACGTCAGCTCCTATCCACGGTTTTGCTTTCGACGAACCGATGACAAAGTCGGCCGCTCTCCACCTCTACGGCGCTACCGCTGAGGCACTAGGCGAGGCTCCATCCGGGCTTCAGGTGGGCCCCTCCTACTTCATGGCCGAGTCCGACGGTACTGATTCAAGTCTGAACGTTCTAGCGGCACGCTATGTGTACGAGGTGCTACCGCTTCTAGCTGAGTACGAGATGGAGGGAGAGATCGACCCAGACACCGTGGCGGGACTGCGGCAGTCGCTTGGGTTGTCGGAGAACGCGACTCAGCTCGATAACGCCGCCCAACTGCTCACGTACTTGCGCTCGGAGCCATGGATCGCGAGCCAGGATGGTGAGGCTGCAGGCTCTCCGGACGTAGGAAAGCCGTGACTCTTATCGACGTCCGAGAACACGGCCGCGTCGCTGTTTCCGAGGAGCTCGTGGCCGCCGTACCCTTCGAGTTCTGGAGGAGTACGGATTGTCAGGTTGCGAGGGGACCGTCCGACACGACTTGGACGTTGACGGCTGGCAGCAGCGTGGGCATCGCCCGAACCCGCACCCCCTCCGGCGAAGTTACCTTGCAGGTTCGGCCCAAGCTCGATTCAGCGGACGTCTTCTTCCTGTCTGACTACGCCTACGGCCAGCGACACGAATCCCTGCGGCTGCTCGCCTACGACGACGTTGACCTTGAGGCTGTACTACGGGACCCAACAGCATGCCTTCTGGTATGGCACGCAACGACGATCAGGAGATTCGCTGCACGCTGGCTTAGACGCGACTACCAGACGCGCACGCAGGTCCTCGACGGTAAGGTCAAGGGAAAGATCCTCATCAGCCGGTATGTGGGCGGACACCTTGCAGTTGGAGACGCAGCTCGAATCCCGTGCAAGGTTCAGGAACGTACGCAAGACACGCCCAACAACCGGCTCCTCAAAGCCGGACTCCGCTACGTGGCCTCGATCAGCTACAACCTGCCCGTCCCGGCTGCCCGCAACGCAGTACTCCGCGAGGTCAATGCGACGTTGCCCCTGTTCGCTCAAGTCAGCGACATTCGAGTATCCCCGAAGGACGTCAGGGCGACGTCTACCAAAGGGCCACAGCGGCACTACGCCGCCGTGCTACAAGCGACTATCGGCCTACTCCAGAACCGATTGATGGGCGACGAGGTGGGCAGGGACTTGGCGACCTCAGCCTTCATGTGGCGTATGCCGATCCTCTTCCAAGAAGCGCTCCGCGGCATCCTTGATTCCGTTCCTGGGTTGGTCTTGGAAAGCCGAATGACTGGCACGGCGCGCATCTACGACGCCGCCGGGGTGCGGCGGCAGTCATCGAAAGTCGACCCCGATCTCGTTCTCCGTCTAGGCGACGGTCGGACTCTCCTGATCGACACCAAGTACAAGGACGCACTGCCAGCCGGTCAGAAGCCGCCTCAAGCGTCCGCCGAGATCACGGCTGTTACGGACAGGCATCGCATTAGAATCTCGCGCTCAGACATTTACCAGGCCGTGGCCTATTCGCGCCACGAAAGGTGGCCGGATGCGCGTGCCGCGCTGCTTTACCCGTTGGTGCTCGCTCCACAGGAGGACGTGCCGGCGCCGATGCAACTACGCGGCTTCGGCGACCCAGTCTCACTGATGTTCGTTGACATTGGACGACACGCCAGGACCAATCTCCCAGCCTTCATCGCTCATCTCCGCGGAGCCGCTGGCGTCGAAGACGCCAGTCGCGAGTGATGTATAATGCAAACTATGACCGCCAACTGGCTCATCGTCGTGGACATGCAAAACGGCTTTGTGAATCACAAGTCTGGACACATTGTTCAGGCGGTATCGGAATTTGTCCGGTCGTGGAACGGTGCAGGTGGTCGCGTTCTCGCAACTCGGTTCTTGAATCAGGAGGGATCGCAGTGGGAACGACTGATCCACTGGCGTCGACTTCGCGAATCTCCTGAGACCGACCTTGAACCTCGCATCCTTGATGCAGTCGCTGCCTCAGAGAGAAACGTCGTTATCGACAAGACCTCTTACACGTCATTGACGCCGGAGGCCAGGTCGCTGATGCAGCTGGCGCCGGCTGAAGAAGTCCTCATCTGTGGAATTGCAACCGATGGATGTGTTCTCAAAACGGCCGTAGACCTGTTTGAGTCGGGATACACGCCGGTCGTCGTTAGTGACCTCGTTTCCAGCCACGCCGGGCAAGAGATCCACGAAGCGGGTTTAAAGCTGATCGCACGATTCGTCGGGGCAGATCAGCTTAGACGCTCTGCGGACCTAAACGTCCTCTAGCAAGTTCGTGCGCAGATGTGGCGGCCAAGTTCTTTTCCTGCCGGATTTTGGAATTCCGGCCAGAGAGCGCGCGGCGGCGGATCTGATGGCACCACGCAACGTACCTCTATCACTCCGTTCGACCTGGGCGGCGCGCTAGAGCCCGAGACTGAGCGCGAACTCTTCGCCCTCGGCTTCAGGGAGTTCCCCGGCTACTCATCGCTTAGGAACGCGCCAGCGGCCGCACGGGCATACGCGTCGCCCACGGGGGTCACCCTCGTGGTCGCCGACGACGGCTTCGGGGCGCTGGTTGATCGCGGCAAACCGAAGGTTTGTGCGCTTAGGGACCATATGCAGGTTGCGGATGTCGTGCTCGAGCGCGATCTCTATCACCGGGAACTCCTGGATGGAACTCATAGCCACTGCGCGGTCATTTCGCGTCTCATTGACAGCAATCGAGGAAGGATGGTTGCCCCGCGGCGCGTGCTGTGGACGCCCTTTCCGTACACCCTTAGCTACTACCACTTTGCTCGGCCGGCTCATGAAGTCGTCGTCACGCCGAATTGTCAACGCGGCTTGTTGGCAATCCTGGAGCCGTCGCAGGTCCGCGGTGGCGACCCGCGCAGAGATCCTCACGCTCGGACGGCATGCGTCAAGCGGATCGGCAGTCTTGATCTCGAGAACCTGAGCAGGTTTTCGCCCCTGGATATACGAGCGGACTCGACCGCGTATGCATCGTGGGCCGGCCTAGTCCTGTTCACGACAGACGAAAGTTCAGTCAAAAACTACGAGATTCTTGAAGTGCGCCTGCAACTCGCGTGGGCTCGAGCGCACTTTGTGCGGCTTTGGGCAGAGAGGGAGATGGAGTCATCCAATCAAGACCTTCGGGCTCTTAGTCAAGTGTTGGACGACATTGCACCCATCGTACGTCGGTCGAGGCGCCTATTGGGAGCTAGTGTGTCGAGCCGTGATCAGCAAATATTTGACAGGATCGTGCACACGAGCGAACTTGAGCGCGAGATCAGGTCAGCAGATGAGGCAGTTAGCGACCTCGAATTGGCTATTAATAGGAAGTCGCTCGCGAAGAGGAGGCAGACCGATTTCGTCCTTGAGTGCCTTCTTCTGCTTTTGGCGGGCACTCAAGCGATTCCCCTCCTGTTCCAGACGCCGCTAGCGACACTCTCCGAGAAGTGGGTGACACTGCCGGTCTTGATGTTTGTAGTCTTCGTAATTTGGAGATTCAGGAGTCGATGAGTGCCCGAGTTTTCCGAGGTCCATTGTGAACGACTCGTTCGTGGCGCCGCGGGCGTTAACGCTCATGTCGCCCGCGGATCCTGACTCCGCGCGCGGTGAGCACTCTGTTGATCGTCGTTGCTCCGGTCCCGAGCGCGTCGGCGACCCGGGCAAGGGATTGGCCTGCTTCGTAGCGTCGTACAGCCTCGTCGACCTGCGCAGCAGTCAGGGTCTGGCGCCGTTTGGGCACACCGTGCTCCTCGAGGATCTTCAGGACGGAGGCCTTGGCGATCTGGTGCTTCGTCGCGATGTCAGTGCAGTGCGCGCCGGCCTTGTACTCCGCAACGATCGATGCGATCTCGGCTGGCGTGAGCCGCAGCTGCAGCAGCTTGGGGCGCTGCTCCGCCTTGCTGCGGGGCTCCGTGGGCTGCACGGTGGCTGCCACGTTCGAAAGCCGCCGCCAACGGCGAACCAGGTCGTTGCGGTGGGAGTGGCGGTAGGCGAGGGCTACCAATGCCTCCCTACTCCCACCAACGCCCTCCGGGGCAAGGGGGAGTAGGGAGGTTTCTTTATTGCTGGTTCTGCGCCGCACGTGAACGAGTTCTTCGATGACGTCGCTGACGTCGCCGTGGGTAACGTCGCCGCGCTCGTCGATGAACAGGCGGCGGAAGACGCTTTGGCTGACCTGCCTCCTGACTTCTCCATCGCCAGCGAAGTAGAGATCCCCAACGTTGGTCATCGTTCGAGCAGCCGACCTGACGACCAACAGCCCTACGGCAAGGGACGCGTCCTGGGTGTCGAGTTCTTGGTTGATGGCATCTCGTTTGGTGCGGAGTTCGGATAGGCGTACCTTGATGCGTTCGGTCGGCATCGAATCGTCGAGTGCCAGGTCTAGGAGCCGCTCCTCTTGCTGGTCAAGCTCCTTGAGCTGGCGAGCCAGGTTCCTTCGTAGGTCTGCGGAGAGTCGCTGCTCGTCCGCAATGGCGCCGTCGAGTTCCTCCTCGAGGGCTGTCACGAAGGCGGTATTGAAGGTCTGGCGTTGGAGCTCATCGCCGACTGCTCGTTCGACCTGGTCTTCGGGAAGGTAGGGAAGGTCGCAGCCTTCGCGACGCTGGCGCCCGAGGCATTTGTAGTAGGGGTAGAGCGTGCCGTTCCGGCCTTGGTTGACTGAGAACACGAGACGTGAGAGCCGGCCGTCGCGGAAGCATCGGTCGCAGTAGACAAGGCCCTTCAGCACTGGCCGGTGAACGATGTCTCGGCTGCCACCGCGGCTTCGATGCTCGATCACGGCCTGCACCCGCTCGAACATTTGGGGACTGATGAGCGCTTCGTGCTGGCCGTCGTACTCCTCACCCATGTACCTCACTCGTCCGGCGTAGTACGGGTTGTTGAGCAGCGCCAGCAGTTGGGTCTTGGAGATGGGCTTAGCCGGACGCTTGGGAGTGGGCCTGGAAGTGAGGCCCTGCTCGCCCATGGCGGCGCTGAGCCGCTCGAGCGAGTACTCGCCGGTGGCGTAGAGCTCGAAGGCGGTCCTGACGAGCGGGGCGCGCTCGGGATCGACGCTCACGGTGCGGATCTCGTGGCCCGTCGGGGTGACCTCTCGGCGGTTGAGGTAGCCGAGCGGTGCCCGACCAGGAGTACCGCCACTCTTGGCCTTCTGCGCGAGGCCCTTCTGTACCTCCTGAGCGAGGTTGCGTGAGTAGAACTCGGCGATCGAGCTCATGATGCCGTGCATGAGCATGCCGCTCGGTGTCTCGTCGATGTTCTCGGTCACGCTCACCAGCCGGGCGCCGGACTTCCGGATCGCCATGGTGATCTCGACATCGTCGAAGCGGTTGCGGGCCAGCCGGTCGAGCTTGTGGACGAAGACGTAGTCGACGCGGTTCTCCTGCAGGTACTTCAACAGGTCTTGCAGGCCATCCCTGTCGGCGGTGCGTGCCGACTCGCCCTTGTCGACGAAGTGGCGTCGGATCCTTGCCCGGAATCCTGATGCTGCTCTGGCCTCGATCGCAGCGCGCTGTGCGGGCAAGGAGAAGCCGTCGGGCTCGCCGCCTTTGGCGGCCTGATCTTTCGTCGAGACCCGCTCGTACGCGACTGCGTGGACGTGGGGATCGAACTCATCAAGCTCGGTGTCGGGACCGTTCAGGCGGGACGGGGTGGTGGGGCGCTTCACCGATGCCTCCTAGGAGTGAGAGAAGGGGACGCAAAATTGGGCGGCTCGTTGTCGGGTAGTCATAGGTTGCTCCGATCTATTGGAGGTCGCTGGCAAATGCGGGTGCGGAAACTTTGCTATTGGCGATAGTTCGTGAATGTGCGAAAATGTATATGTATGACAAATGAAGAACTTCTAGAAGATTTGAAGCAGTTTGTGCGAGGGGCTGTTTCAGGTCTGGCCACGAAAGCGGATGTCGATGCGAAACTCGACTCTCTGCGCACCGAGATGCATGACTTGCACAACCAAGTCGTCGATGGGATGAACCAGCAGACTGAGACGATCGTGGCTTCGATCGAGGCGGTGGATCGCCGGCACACGGCGCGCCTTGACGATCACGAAGGACGGATCTCGCGCTTGGAGCGGCGCGCCGCGTGACGAGAGGTCGTTCATGGCTATGAGCCGCAACGACATCCTGCGAGAGTTGGCTGAGGTCAAGGCCCTTCTTGCGATTGCGCGGAAGCGAAATGAGGCGATGGCCTCGGCGCTTGAGACGGATGCGATGCGTCCGCCTGGGTCTCTCGCGGAGCGCGACCTTGATCCGTTCCTGGGCGGCGAGGCATCGGACATTGATGAGGCTGCTCGGCGGTACAGCGACGGGGAGGCGTCCCTGACCTCCTTGGCGCGGGAATTCGGGTTGAGCGTCGAGAAGATGAACCAAGCGCTCGCGCGCGGTGGTGTGAACGTCTCGCGACACCCCAACGACATCGATCAGAAGGAGATGCGCAGGCGTTTCGAGGCGGGGGAATCGTTGGCTCGAATCGGTCGGGAACTGGGATTCAGCCGCTCGGTGGTAGAGCTGCAGCTGGCGCTTCAGGGGTTGGACGTCCAGGGTGCTGAGCAAGTCGATGATGGTGAGAACGAAGGCGCGGACGAGCATGGCGATGCCCGTGCAGTTCGCCGTTGGGCACTCGGTGCCGGGTACGACGTCGCCACGCGTGGACGAATTCCCTCTGATGTGCGCGAGGCGTATGAGGCTGCGCACCTCGGCGCGTAGCGTCGTAGGTTGCCTCGGCAGATTCCCGGCGTGCGCGGGTGGGGGCAGAGCGACCAGTTGTTCCGTCATCATGCTGCCCGCTCGCTACGACTGATGCCGGTGCCTGCGCTGATCAGGTTGTAGGGGAACGAGGCGGTGGAAAGCTGCTCCAACTCGTGGCGACGAAGCGCATCCAGAAGTTTGAACTCGACTGCCAGCCGAAACCCGGAGGCGTCTGCCGTTGAACGCGAGCTTTGATAGCAGTGCGTGACAGCGATAAGCCCAAGAACATACGAGTTCGTGCGCATTCGTAGACGCGAGATGGCAGGGATGCCGGGAGTCGTCAGGGGCGTTTGAACACACCTCTTGAGAAGCGAGTCCAGCACGACTGCGTCGAGCCGAGTTCGGGAACCTTGTCCGACTGTATTGACGGCAGAACTGACGGCAACGAGCTCTGCCGCGGGCGCATCGGTGCTGCTCCGCCCAGGTCCTTTCGCCCCTGTTAGCAGCCCACCGTCGGGGGTGTCGGGTCGACCTGAAGAGCCTTGTGTCACTGGTTCAAGTCCAGTAGGAGCCACCAAGAAAATACCCCGCCAATCGGCGGGGTATTTTCTTTCTCTATGTCATTGTTGTCTATACGACAACTAGACGCATTGTGAATGACCTACATAAAATAGGCAAGAGAAACAATGTAAAGGAGTAACAGCTATGACGCAAACATCTGGAATTCCCCAAAAGTACGCACAGAGTGCCATCCCTTATCTCAATGTCATTGACGGGCATGAAGCGATGCGGTTCTATAAAAAAGCTTTTGGCGCGGAAAATGTACTCTCAATAGAGCGGAGCGATGGAAAGCTAGCTCATGGTGAGTTAAAAATCTTTGGTGCGACGATCATGGTGCGCGAAGAGTTGAAGGATATGAACTTCCTGAGTCCTACTACTGTTGGTGGCGCACCGATGGAGATTTTGGTGTACGTGCCAGATCTTCATAGTTTTGTAGGGCAGGCGATTGAGGCCGGTGTAACCGTAGTTGAGCCGATCAAGGAGCAGTTTCATGGTGATCTGATGGCGATACTCAAAGATCCATATGGCTTTGTGTGGTTTTTTGCGATGCGAACAGAAGACCTGAGTAAAGATGAACTAAAAGCAAAAGCAGAGGAATGGGGTGTGTAGTATATTACGATGACAATCAAAGTAATTATTTTTTATACACTAAAACATGTATTGAGAGTGAGGAGTTGAAACACGAAAATGCCTAAATGATAGAAGACTAAACAACTACCATGAGAGTTAAGGGGCGTGTCCAACCTTATCATTATAAAGACTTAAAACGTCTTTGCTTCTGCAGATGGCTACGAGAGATATACGCAACAGCACCGACTAGGATAAGGCCAGAGATGATCGCAGTTAAGATACCGGATACATTGAGCACATTACCTGTACCTGTATCTGGGGCATTTGGTGTATTGATGGGCAAAGAGTTTCCGCCAGTTTCCGCATCGGCTTGATTTGAGTATACAAAATTAATATTTGTGTTGGCTGCCAGCAGCGTTGTTGTGTAAGGGCTGGCTGGAGTGATAATACTATAGCCAGCAATTGTAGGTGCAGTGAATGACTGCGATGAGCCAAGACGGAAGTAGCGACTGAGGTCGTTGGTCTCGTTCTTATTTGCGATATAGTCAGTGAGTCCTATGCCTGTCGTAAACACTGTTGGACTTAGCGTGGCACCAGTAGCGTTTTTATAAGTAACAGTGGCTTGAGCTGGATTGATGAGATGACCACCTGCTGAGATATCATCTAACTGATCTCCATCACCATTTATATCTGCACCAAGAGCACCCTCGGGATATATTGTTTGGGCGTCTTGCAAGTTGCCTGGATTGCTGGGATCAGTGGTGTAGAGACGGGTATAGTATACATCCATGATTGAGCTGAAGTCGCCTCCTCCTATTTCGTTTATATTTGCCCCCTGCAGATAAAATGCCGTAGGGTCAATAGTCGTGATGCCAGTAGGGACATCTACGCTCGCGAGCCGGTTATATGAAAAAGCGTCCTGGGGTAGTGATGTGAGACCGGTGCCGAGAGTTAGTGAAGTAAGTTCATTTTGAGTGAAGGCACCCATACCAATACTTGTGACGGAGTTAGGGATGCTTACTGACGCCAGCTTATTGTTGGCAAAAGCATTGTCGCCGATGCTTGTCAGAGTATTTGAAAGTGTGAACGAGGTGAGTTGATTATTCGCAAAAGCGGCAAAGTCGATACTTGTGACGGAGTTAGGAATAGTTACCGATGTAAGCTGATTGTCGCTAAAAGCACTTGGACCAATACTCACAACAGAACTCGGTATAGTAACAGAGGTAAGTTGGTTACTGCTAAACACGAGCCATCCAATTGCTGTAATTGAACTTGGGATAACAAGAGAAGTAAGGTTATTGCCATAGAAGGCTCTATCCCCAATAGAGGTTAATGTGTTTGGGAGGGTGATCGAGCCTATGTCGTTGTCGTAAAATGCACTGTCACCAATAGATGTCAGTGTGTTTGAGAGGGTCACGGAGGTAAGATTATTATTGAAAAATGCACTATCACCAATTGTTATGACAGAATTAGGGATAACGACTGAAATAAGCTGATTGTTATTAAATGCGTCATCATTGATAATGGTCACAGAATTTGGAATGGTTACAGAAGTAAGTTGGGCTCCCTGGAAGCTGATGGTGCCAAGAGCAGTGACGGGCACACCACCGATCGTGCTTGGGATGTCGACATCTTTTGGGCAGGCTGGATTTGCCGGATTGTTCCCCTCGTTATTATGGTAGCTAGTGATAATGCCTCCACTGAAGGCAAAGCAACTATCTGGCGGTGTAGTGGCATACGCTGGGGACCCAGCCAAAAGAAAAAGACTCACAAAAATTGTTGCCAAAGAAGCCTTTATAATGTTAATTTTCATTTTGTTTTATCCCCCTATGCCCGTATGTATGAAGTAATTGTAGCATAAGAGGTAATGGCCTTCAATCTGAGCCGTTTTCTATTACCATGCCTCATAGCAAGCGGTAGAGTATAATAAGTCACATGTCTGAAATACCTATAAATCCTGAGAAGAAAAATGCTGCGGTCGATGACGCAAGAAAATTTACACTTGAAGGCATAGATCGTGCGTTCTTAGATGCGCACAGCGCAACATCATGCATGATGACAATTGACTGGCTCCAAACAGGAGATAAGGACGAAAAGGTTGTACGTAAAGAGTTTGACGACGGGACCGTGCAGATCTTACATATAGAGAAGGTCATGAAAGACGGCGAAAGGATTTCCGCCAAGCATCCCATCACTCCTGAGGAATACGAAACTTACAAAAAGAATGCGGTCCTACCAACTCTTCGAAAGAAACGCTTCGAATTCTCTTTTGCACAAGAGGGTAGTGGTTTTGCTTTAAAGTATGATGAGTTCGAAGATAGCGATCTTCGTCTTTTAGAAGTGGATGCCTCGAGCAAAGAGTCACGAAATTCATTTATGGCTCAAAACTTCCCGTACAAACTCGTGGAAGTCAGTGACAACTCAGACTTTTCTGGTCCTCGCATCGTAAATGTCCTTTAGTTATATTGATCGTATTGTAGTACTATAGAGCTCAAGAAAAAAATTATCTCATGAGTTGAGATAGATCTTTTGTGAGACAATCTTCCAGTAGCTGGTATGAGTTCTCGATTGCTTCCTGGTCTCCTGCCTTGAGCATATCGGCAACCATACCAACGCTACGGAATGTCATGATGGGCATGAGCTCGGCTTCAAAGACGCGCTCATCTACACTGGATTTATCAAGAAACAGCATGAGTAGTTTATTGGCGGTGGTACGGTCACGAAAGCGCGTCGTCAGACGTCCGTAGGCGTACGCGAGGTCATTGAATCGAGGTAGATGATCGCCTGCTTTTTCGCCATCAAAAATAATCCATTGGTCATCTTTTTCAAACATTTGCCACGGAGTAAGATCCCCGTGCTGTACGCAAAAGGTAAGGTGAGGGATACTCGCTTTGATATACTCCTTTGCCTCTTTAAGCCGCGGAACCTTATTTATGTGCTCACCGAGCCATAGCTCAAATACAGCATCAATTCTTTTAATGCCTGCCAGTGTTTCGCTCGATGGCCAAGTGATGTGAAAGCTACGAGAATGGGTATCAAGTGTGACGAGTGCGGCAGCGTACCTATCCAATTTCTGGATCCATTTCGTGGGGTCTGTTGGCTCTGCTACGAGCGGTGCATCGATATACTCCGTCAGAAGAGCTCCTTCTGTATCAAAGCCGCGTACTTTAGGAGTATCTAGCGTAGATGTAGGGTCTTGTTTGCGAACGTGCTCGATAAACTGCGACCATAGTAGCTCACGCGACAAGTTTGTTTGCAGCTCTGCGTGCTTAGCCTGCTTCCGAAAATACCAAGTATCGCCGATACGTACCTTTGCATAAGTGAATCGATCATTTCTTCCCTTGGTATTTTTAAATGGGAGGACCTCGTCGTATGTAGTGATAGACTGACCCTTTTCAATATTTAATTGTACCGCTTCGAGAACAAGTGATTTGATGCCTCTAGCATCAATGAGGTCACCTTCATGAAGCTCAATCGCCCGTATCGAGGAGCTTTTTATTCGTGCGTTGAAAAGATTGTCTGGATCGGTAAGCTGCGCACCCTTGAAGAATATCAGCTTGATATTATCTTTCCATATTTCGGTAAAACATATTATTCCATCGCGTGTCCAGACTGGTAATCCCGCTGGCCTTGATGGCATTTTCCATTTGACCGCTTCGATGACAGCAGGATCAGCATCCAAAATGATCGAACGTATACGTTTAATCGTATCACCCTTCCAGCCAGTATGCTGCTCGATGATGTCGTCGATTTGATCAGAAGCTGTCTTGTTATTCATACGTAGATCATATCAGAAAATACCGTGAAATGATTTACCTATGGCGTAGAGGACATGCTATCCAAGTCTGCTAAAATTAAAATGAAACTACTTAGTACGAGGGGACAATTCATATGGCTACTATCAATCCTTACATCAACTTCAACGGCAACGCCGAGGAAGCGTTCAATTTCTACAAGTCAGTATTTGGTGGGGAGTTTAAAACGATTGTGCGCTTCAAAGATCTAGAAGGCCCTGAGTTTCCTGTACCTGAAAACGAAGCGGAGAAAATTATGCGGATTACTCTGCCCATTGGCGAGAGCACTTTGATTGCCAACGACGTACCTGAGGCACTAGGTCCTGTGAGCGAAAACGAAAATCGTTCTAAAATAGCTGTTAATGTCGATAGCCAGGAAGAAGCCGATAGGATCTTTGGAGGGCTGTCAGCTGGCGGAACTGTTGAAATGCCTGCCGACAACAGTCCATGGGGTACATATTTTGCGATGTTTAGAGACAAATTTGGTATTGAATGGACGGTGGAGTTTGATCCTAGTAGAGAAGCTCAAGTATAGTAGTAAGCTTATTAATATTGAGTGGCGTTCATAAGCAAATTATAGTAACGATTGACTAACGGTTCTTCAGGCCATCTAGCCTGAGGGTGTCACTATCGTCGCTATGTACTCCGCCGCTATTAACGTGCTTATCGCTTATCTTCGGGCCGGTCTTAATCACTTTTGTCATTGCCATAGCATGTCCATGGCCTAGTCCAAAATCCGCTTTGAGCCAAGCTACGATTTCGCCAGCTTTCGTGTCGGCGCTAAACCCCTTATCCTTTGCGAGCGCAATAAACTGCTCAGGAGTTTTACCGGTATTTGTCTCTATATTATCTAAGTAAGCCTGAAATGACATACTAGTATTATACCAAAACACTTTATCCGTGCATTCTTAAGGTAAGTTGCAGACTTAGTGAATTTTAACTCGCTCGCGAGCTGGTCGAATTGCCATCAAGCTCTTCCGCAAGACCTATGAGGATTTTTTCCGGTCCACGAATATAGCATAGTCGGTAAATGTCTTCGTACTGAACAATCTCCCCAACTATTTCAGCGCCAAATTCTTTGAGCCGGACTACGGTATCATCAATGTCTTCAACGGTGAACATCGTACGTAAGTAGCCAAGCGCGTTTACGGGAGCATCGCGGTGATCAGAAACGGGGGTTGGTGTAATGTAGCGAGATAGCTCCAATCTGCTGTGGCCATCGGGTGTGACCATCATCGCTGTTTCAACGCGTTGGCCTTTTATTCCTGTGACGCGACCAGACCATTTGCCCTCGATAATTGCGCGTCCTTCTAATTTTAATCCCAGCTCTTCAAAGAAAGGAATTACCTCATCAAACGAATTAACGACGATGCCAACATTGTCCATTCTTTTTAAATTAGATTGCTTTGAGTCCATAGTGTAATTATACAAAAAGAGGACCGTACTTATGATTTCTTCAGGATTATTTTCATAAATACGTTGACATATTTTAGTACTCAGTGATACTATTTAGTGGTAGTAAGTAATACTAAGTAGTAAAGGAAATATATTGAATAACATCACAGAAATGCTCAAAGGAGTTCTTGAAGGCTCCATTCTGGAAGTTATCAGTCGTAAACCTACGTACGGCTACGACATAACTCAGCAACTACGAAAGCTTGGCTTTGAGGATGTCGTTGAAGGGACTGTATATGCGATTCTGGTACGACTAGAGAAGGGCGAATTAGTAAGCATTGAGAAAAAACCATCAGAAGTTGGTCCGCCACGAAAGTTTTATAGCCTAACGGAGTCGGGTCAAGAAGAACTAAAGTTGTTCTGGGCAAAATGGGACTTCGTATCATCAAAAATTAACGAACTAAGGGGATAAGAAATGGGTAAAATTATCGACACAATTATCGGTGATCTTAGCGAAAAAAAGAAATATCGTGAAAACGAAAAACGAGCCAAGGCGCTCCCAACTGAATATAGCCAGGCTTACGACGATATTAAACATTATCTTTGGAATACTTCAGGTATTCTTACGATTGAGCCACTCGTATCGCTTGTCGATATGCTCGAAGAGGCAGCAGCTAATGGTAGGCATGTGGTGGATATAACTGGCTCTGATGTGGCTGCGTTTGCTGACGAACTTGTACGCGGAGAAAGCTCATACAAAGACCAACAACGTAAAAAGCTGAATGACAAGCTCAATAAAAAGGGTAAGTAATATGACGGATACAATTATTACCGTCAAAGGCCTTCGGAAATCTTTCAAAGATATCGAGGTGTTGAAAGGCGTAGATTTCGAAATACGACAAGGTGAGATATTTGCACTGCTTGGTTCGAATGGAGCAGGTAAAACAACTACGATCAAGATACTTTCATCGTTACTCAATAAAGATAAAGGTGAGGTGGGCATCGCTGGTTTTGATGTGGCAAAGCATCCGGAAGAGGTGCGGAAAGTCATTAGTCTGACGGGGCAGTTTGCGGCAGTCGACGAGATTCTTACGGGCAGGGAAAACCTCATACTTATTGCAAAGCTACGTAATGTCAAAAATCCTGAAAAAGTTGCAGATAATTTATTAAAACAATTTGGACTCACAGATGCGGCAACCCGACGTGCGGGAACGTATTCGGGCGGTATGACGCGGCGTCTTGATATAGCGATGAGTCTTGTTGGAGCACCTGCTGTTATCTTCCTTGATGAACCAACTACTGGGCTTGACCCTGAGGCTAGGCTCGAAGTCTGGAAGACAGTAAAAGAGTTAGCTAGAAGTGGAACTACCATCCTGCTAACTACCCAGTATCTTGAAGAGGCAGAGCAGCTAGCTGATAAGATTGCAATCTTACACGACGGAAAGATCATTGCCAGTGGCACATTAGGAGAGCTAAAAAAACTGCTCCCGCCAGCTAAGAAAGAATACGTCGAGAAGCAGCCAACGCTTGAGGAAATCTTCTTTGCGATAGCGGTCAAAAAGGAGTCAAAATAATGAAAGCATTACGAGACATTTCAATTCTACTTGGACGTACGATGAAGCACATTCTTCGTAGCCCAGACACCATCATTACGGTGGCAGTGACGCCAATCGCTATGATGCTCCTATTTGTGTATGTACTTGGTGGAGCGATTCAAGCAGGCACGGATAATTATGTAAATTACTTACTTCCGGGTATCTTGCTTATTGCAATCGCATCGGGAACGTCATACACGGCATTTCGTATTTTTACCGATATGCAAAAGGGTATAATTGCACGTTTTAATACGATGCCAATTAGTCGCTCGGCTGTGCTGTGGGGTCATGTACTGACGTCTATCGTATCCAATTCTATTTCGATATTGGTGATTATTGCCGTAGCTTTGCTTATGGGGTTCCGCTCGGGCGCTGGTATTGGAAGCTGGCTTGCGGTAGCAGGAATACTCCTGCTCTTTACGACAGCACTGACATGGCTTGCAGTGATACCTGGCTTAAAGGCAAAAACGATAGATGGGGCAAGTGCATTTGCCTATCCACTTATCTTTCTCCCATTCATTAGCTCGGCGTTTGTCCCGACCGATTCAATGCCAACTGCTGTGCGTGTATTTGCGGAGAACCAGCCTGTAACGGCTATCGTTGATGCAATACGCTCGCTACTCAACGCGTCACCTGTCGGAAATGACCTATGGATTGCACTTGCATGGTGTATCGGTCTTACGATAATCGCTTATTTCTTTGCAGTAAGAACATATAGAAAAATTGCTTAACAACTGTATCTACTAGTTCACAATACCTGGAGCATACGATTAAAGCTGAAATCACGAATAAAGACGGTTAGGCGAAATAATGGAATGATAAACTAAGACAATGAATATATATGACTACCAGAGACCGGTTGGTAAAATTGATGATATTCCTGAGCTTAGAGATGATTTTATAGTGGTCTATGATACGAAGAGCCACCAACAAGTTGTAGAGTTTTGTCTCATGCTGGGAAAGCATCTCTTAGAGATAACAGGATTTGAGGCAAATAAGGAGATAAAAGCTGCTTTTGATGCAATGCAACGCTGGCTTAATGGTGAGGTTAACTATCACGAAGCAAGAAATCTGAGCTTTCTGATATCACAACACGCTCGAGACGAAGAAGACCCGATCAAAGTGAGATTTCTTAAAACTATGGGACAACTAACGGCGGCTCCCCATGTAAAATACCATGGACTATGGGCAACTGACTTTGCTGTAACTCTTATCAATAAAATGCACCCAGACGACTTAGGCGAAGTAAAAAAAGAACGAAAAAAGCATATTGAGTTAATAAAAGCCTGTAATTGATAAAAATATTTGACATGAAAGTACCCCTTTCGAGGGTCTCCCATTATCCTGAATACAGGTTGGCGATAAAACAAAAAAGACACTGAAGTGCCCTTGAATTATCTTGTGGTGCAACAGAACAGAACCTACTCAAACTTTTTGAAGCAGTAGTTAATGATGAGCTATCGAACACTCCTAATATCACAGCGCCGTCAAAAGCAGAGAACCTTATTATCTACTAGTTAACACGGAGCAGTTCTTAAAGGCTCGACATATTCTGGCTACACAGTGGCCATTTTTATTCGAACTTCTCTCGGAAGAAGGCGACCTGTTTTGGTTTCAATAATTAGACTGCTCAAATTATGCCATATTTGAGCTCTGATTTCATTAACTTTCTTGCCGTGAAGATCTGCAAGCAAACGTTCCACCCTGGCAACATTTCCAGGTCTTCGATCTAGCTGTCGTCTATCGCCAAAAGGGTGGTCGGTTTCAGTCAGCAAACGCTCCAGGGGGATAGTACTTAAGAGTTCCACGTTAAACATACTTGGGTTTACAGCAAAGAAGCACCCTAACGCAATGGCGCGTTTCGTCTCCTCGAGGTTTCCCAACCACCAATGTAGTATTACCCCTTTCGTGGCATATTGAGAAATGCAGTCAAGAACACGATCGGTTGCATCATAGCTATGAATGCTTAGGATCCTAGGTTTAGCTTCAACCGCATCTAGAATTGAATTCAATACAGCCTCCTGAGTCTGCATAGGTACACGAGACTTTCCATCAAGTCCAATTTCACTGACGTACGGAGTTTTTTCTATAAGCTCACTGAAGCGTAAAACATTAAATGATTTCTGGGCGCCTACTAGCCCCGGGTGGCACCCTACACCCCAAATTGTCGATCGATCTTTACGAGAAATGACAAATTCTGCTTCATCCAGCGATCTCGTTGGAGCGAAAACTAAAGCACCTAAACTATCTAATTCATGCTCAGGAATTGTGAGATCAATATGTGCATGTGTATCAACGGGCGGCAGTAAGCGCATGGTTTAATACAAACTCCTTAGCTCGCCAATCGCTCGTTCGCAGAGGCCGAGCGCTGAGCTAATCGAATAGTTTCGGGGCAGCGCTAGTGTCGCGAGATCTTTGCCACTTACTCCGCGTCTGATGAAGTTTTTAATCTGCTGCTCAACTGATACTTTACTCAACCATTCGGTAGTTGCCTGGTCTGGTCCAATATTCATATATTCCGTTCTGTCCTCAATACCAGCTGCTACAAACGATGCACGTCTTAGTACGCAACCAAAGCAAACGCCACAAGACTTACTAGCGGAAACGCTCATGTACCTTTGATGGGTATGCGCGCAAGAATTTGTCGAACTTAAAAAATTCGCTGCGTTCTCTTCTCCAATAATTTCTGCTACTTTCTGAAACATTTCACCCTTAGTCATGTCGGCAAATGGGTTCTCAATGTGCGACTGCGCACCTATTTTTTCAAGAATGACCGACAGGTCCTGAAGGAAAGACGGGTGTGTAGTTCTGGTCGATAGACTCCCTAGTCGCTCCGGCCCAAGCGGTGGATTAATAGAAGCAAAACCGTTCTCTGGTATCCACAGTGGAACTTCATGGACAGAGGCCACGGCTAGTCCGAGTGCAATAAACAAAAGTGATCTCGAACGGCTACTGGGTTCGGTAGGGTAGTTCGTGCCATCGATACGTTTGCTACCTCGACTCAGATGTACTGCTATGTGTTGTTGTGCTCCTACTGTTATTAGGCGTTCAACCTCTGAAGCAAGGTTTCGCTGAACAGGCGCGAGGGTAGTACTACTAAAGTGAGATAATAGAATGTGAGTTTGACCATTTTGTAATAGTGAGCGTGAATATACAGCGCCAGAAGCTGAGTCCGCGCCTCCGCTAAGAAGAACTACTCTCTCGGGACGTGCTGTAATTTCCGGAAGCATTGCCTGCTCAGGAGTTGACTCTTGCTGTATGAAATTGAAAGACCACTTGTCGCCACTTAGAAATCCGACAACTTGCTGGAGATCATCTGATACCGACTCCCACTTTGCGGGATCAGATACAGGTATTGTCAGTTTAATGTTCCGTTGGTTCCAATTTGAGCCACCGCTCTTGCGCAGGACGGATTTGTCTGCCGAAACAACAGTCAGAGCAATACGGACAAAATCAACATTCAAGTCTTTAACCTGACCTAAAGAACTGAGATTTGGCCCGAGGGATGAAGTGAATGTAGATCGCGCATCATCCAGCCAATAAAAAGAGGTCTTGGCTTCCTCTGCCGCTACTTCCTCGCTAGCAGTTAGGCGCAGGGTAAACTCTGCCATTATTCTTCACCTTCGATTATATCCATTAGTTCAGTCAGGCCTTGCTGGACTGCGCGACTAATCTCATCTTCGCTCACGCCATCGGCCGAGAGCGTAAGTTGCTGTGACATAGCTTCAGCCGCATCCCGAATGTCTTTTTCCGCAACATCAAATTTATCGGTCTTGTTAGTTAAATCACCCGTTTCGACTAGAGCCGTTTCCGCAATAATCGAAGCGATCGTCTGACGAACTATTTCCTCAGGTGTTGGTAAGTACCCGTCATCTTCTTGTTTCAAGATCCAGTCTGCAACGTCAGCGGCAACAATGCCTTGTTCAGCCTGCTCAATGGTACTGTCAGGATTACCGCACGCCATTTCGACTATTCGTCTAAGGACTTCGAAATCATCGCCCAGTGCACGCAACTCATTGTAATTCAGCCCTAATCTTTCAAGAGTTTCAGTATCGCCAGTTCGATATGCATAGGCAGCTGCGGCTGCACGTCCGCCTGTACCTGAATATTGCGCGGCTGAACGTCGCGGACCGCCTCCTGAACGACCACCGCCTGATCTACTGTTCCTGCCAGAACTCGAGCCTCCTCCGCCACCGCCTCGACCACTACCTCTTGTTGAAAAATGCGGCCTGAATACATTGACTATCTGCCCTACGGCAGCAGGCGTAAGGGTACTTTCGCCATCAGCTCCTTGTTGCTCTGGGTTCTGAGGATCCTGTGAGCCTTGAGAGTCACCGGGATTTGACTGAGAGTCAAGATACTCTGCGATGGCATCCCTTATTGATTTACCTGCACCGCCCCCGCTTCCAGAATATGATCCGCTTGTTCCCATTAGACCCTACCTCTAGTTCGTAGAGCGTTTTGAACAGCTCTCTTCACAGATCCAGTGGGTAACTTCTGTTCCCAAGTTGATAACACGCTCAAAATCTCGGGCGGGTCAGTTTGCATAAACTGAACTGGTGTGACGATTGTAAGATCACTAGTAGCTATCATTAGCAATGCACTCTTTGCTACTTCTGCCATCGTGTTCCTCAGGCGCACTATGCGTAGAATTGCATTAACACCTGCTTTTTGTTTCGCAGGTTGATCACGTATTGCTCTACCTATATGAAGAAGTAGGTCATTAATATCACCATCGCCGAGGCCATTAAGCTCTGCATCACTTACAGATGCTTGATCTCGCCTTGAGTCTGAGAGCAGGTTTGCAGCGATATCCCTGAGACGCTCTGGTAAGCTTTCGTCGATTAGTGTTACACCAGCGAATGAGGCAGCTAGCGTAAGGTACGGGGAAAGATCTAATGCTCCAAGCGGGGGTGTAAGCTTTGCCCACCTAATCATTGCCTGAGAAAACGCTCCGCTATCGGTAGCGTCTGCGTCAGTATCGTCAGCGCTCTCGTCAGCTGTCTGCGAGGTACTGGCCGGAACAGCTTGACCTGCAACTTCTTCAAGTTGTGCCAATTTATCTCGCATTTCCCCTTTAGCAAACCAGTCAAGTAGAAGCTTAAATTCTTGCTCCATTAGCGCCTCAAGGGTCATCAGCTTAGCAACGACCGAAGGGTCTAGCTGAATACCGCGCCGCGCCGCGATCGACTGTCTTACATTTAGGTCATTAAGGAAACGTTTAATACGCCGAGGGTTACCGTGGAGCTTTTCGTACAGAAGTGGTGTAAGACGTGATGCAAATGCCATCTCTTGATCCATAGTTACGCCCTGTACGGGTTCCAAATCATCAATACCACCACCTGTTCGCCGAACCTGTGCGCACGCTTCAATAAGTGATGTGAATTGAGCAGGGGAAATTTTCGGCTGCAATTGCAGAAGTAGTAAGTATGCTTGTGTATCAAAGTGGCTCAATGCTGGTAGCGGGATGGTGGTTTGGACAATCTTATGCAAGTACAGTTTTGCCGGATCCTCCTTTTCACTACCGTCCTCTTCGGGAGTACCCGTCGAGCGGAACCTAGTCTGAATGGCGTCTGCTACACGGTCCTCATCTGCTGCAATAACAAACGACATCTTAGGAACGCTCAGGAATAACTTGATTGCCTCCAGACTTTCAACAACGGTCTCTGGCAAACAACGATCCAGGTCATCAACAAGAACCGCGACTGCCTTTATGTGAGCAAGATCATCAGAGTCTATCAATTCACGGAATTCATTCCTGAATTCCTTCAGGCCTTTGAATCCTTCATCACTACCATCTTCTTTGTCTTTGACTAAACCAATGAGTGAGTCCAGATCTGGAAGCTGCATCGTCAGAGAAGTCTTTGCGGCAAGTTTAAGGGCCTTGGCCCAATCAACACGCTTACTAAGACGAACGAGGAGCTTTTTTGTTTTATCCGACGGCGTCTCTAAAGCCTTAACTTCAGTTGCGAGGGCATCAAGAACTTCGCCAATCAGGCTTTCCTTTGCGCCCAGTGACGGATCATAACGCCACGGGTCGGTTCGTATTACAAGGATCTTGTTTTCGGGAGTGGCGCGCTCACCAAGTTCCGCGGCGACAAGTTCAAGAACAGTTGTTTTACCTTTCCCCCAAGATCCTGATAAACCCAAGGCGACTGGATCAAGCGTTTCATCCAGCAAGGCATCTGCCACGGTTTTAGCTACGGCATCAAAAGAGAGGAGATCAACTTGCGAGGGATCATCTGACCATAAGTTATAAGTTTCTGTATCATCCACGGTAACTATCCCAATAATTTGGTCCTATTATCTCATAATATGAAGGGTTTTACTACGGAAGATCGCGTCGGAATGTCAGAAGCAGTTTGGCGGTATGTCCTCGCCTCCCTGCACAAGGTAGTTAATCGAGTCACTCGAAAGTTTTGAGCAGTCAATTCTTTCATTCCTCTGGTTGTAGAAAGTTATCGTAAGAGCTATCAGTGGGGCAATTACAAACATCATTAGATATACGATGCCTGTACCTGAGTCGATCCCCCAATCAAACTTTTGCTTGGGTTTCTTAGTTGGCTTCCAACTTTTTAGGAGTTCATCCGCTTCCGGTCCGTACTTGTACTGCTTATCTTTTGTCATGTTCCGCCTTCCTTGATTATTAGCGGAACTCAAAAAGCCCGCCACGAGCAGCAGCCTTTCGGCCACTCACAAACCTTTCGGAATGCGGCCACAAAGAGACGACTCATGACGAGCTGTTTCTCTTTGTGGACTTATCGACCATACCTTCCCCGAATGAGGTGGCTTTAGGCCTAGGTGGTAAACCACTTGTATTTGATTATACCGAAGTAAAGTCCAAAACCCCACACCCCCAGTACACCGAAATTACAGTGCTAAAAACGTCCATGCTATATTGATCCTACTCACCACACGTTTACAGATTAAATTTTGCAAAATTTTTATGAAATAACATACGTGCTTATAACTATAAATTTACTTACGTTGGCATGGTTTTATAGTACTCAAAGTGTGCAGTGGTTGCATGCGGGCATACATATCTGTAAAACACTCGATAAATTGGCTCGACTTGTGCAGGGTCATTACCGCAAGTTTACTTATGGTGCGGGAGGGGTTGAGTTAATCCCAATCCGTGCGTGTGGTAGAAAAAACATTGGGAAAATTGTGAGCCCGCACTAACTCCGAAAAGTGCCCGCATAACTATGTCCGCAACCTCTGTTATACGGGGTTTACAGGCTGTCTCTCGGCGAGTAGACTCGTCGTAGAACCTTTCATTTTTGTCGACAAATCGCTGACTTCTTTGTTACTTGGCCTATCGGCTACGCATACATATCCCTAGTGGGATACAGGGAAGATCGGTAGGCAAAATGGTTCATAGTGAAATTGTGGATACAGCGATAACTAGTCTTATTAGTATTCTGCTGACGTATGCCGAGATCGATCCAGCACCAAAGCCATTCTTGATCAAAAACGGCATAAAAATCATCTTATAGACATATGCCTAAAGCAGCTCTAACTTATATGAAATAGTTATATAATTGGGGTATGTCTGAACTCAGTAGTACTCAAAAACTCATGGAGCTACTGCTAGCAGGTCGACCGAAGGCACCTGGCGACGTTGATACAAGAACTGTCAACTATGCCATTTATGCTCGCAAGTCCACGACTAGCGAAGATCGCCAAGCATCGTCCATAGAAGACCAGATCAAAGAATGTATGGAGAAGGTTGTCGCTCCCAACGATCTTAACGTCGTGAGCGTCTACGAGGAAAGTTTCTCGGCAAAAGTCGCTGATACTCGCGAGGAATTCAAAAGGCTGATTAACGAGATCGAGAACGGCCACATAGACGGTCTCATCGCCTGGCACCCTGATCGTCTGTCTCGCAACATGAAGGAAGCTGGCGCGATCATCGATCTCGTCGACAGAGGTCTCATAAAGGATCTTCGCTTTCCGACATTCACGTTCGAGAACACCCCCGCAGGCAAGATGCTACTAGGGATTACTTTCGTGATGGCTAAGCAGTACTCTGAGCACCTCGCAGAAAGCGTTGATAGAGGCAACAAGCGTGCGGTTGAGGATGCTGAGTTTATAGGTAAATTCAAACACGGATACGTCGTGGACATTAACCGCACTTTCCAGCCAGACCCTCGAAACTTCACAAAGGTTAAACAGATATTTGATATGATCCTCGATGGCAAGTCACAAAAGGATGCGCGTCTATGGATCAATGAGCAGGGCTACACTGTCCAGAAACTCCCGGGCAGCGAGTACGTACCTCATAGGTGGAGTAAGGATGACGTATCTAACCTGGTCAGGGATCCACACTATGCCGGCGTTCACAAGTGGGGTAAGAATTTCACCGACCTTGTTGCGGCGTATGATTTCGAGACCATGATCTCCGTGGAAGATTTCCTAAAGATAAACAGGGTTGATAGCCTCAACAACGCAAAGATACTTGCAATAAGCAGTCCACGTAGCGGAAACATTCGTGCCGATTTACTGAGGGGTAAAGTGTATTGTGCGGCCTGCGAAAAAACGCTGACTTCAATGTTGATCGACAAAAGAAGTAAAGAAACAGGCGAAATCAAAGAGTCACGCTACTACTACAAGTGTGAAACTGAGGGTTGTGATATGGAGGGCAAATCGGCCCGTGCCAGCCTAGTCGTAGACGCTGCTCAAAAGTTCTTCCGTGATTATCTGTTTATTACCAAGAGCAACTACGCACACTTTGTCAAAGAAGCTGAGAAAGAAGCAAAGCGTAAGTCGGTAGAATTTGACAGCATCATTGCTAGATCTAAGACACTCATTGCCAATAAGGAAAAGTCCTACGAGCAGACGAAGGAGTTAATCCTAAAAAACCCTGATCTCAAGGATCACTACGACCTCGATAAGTACAGCAAAGAAATTGAGAAGATCAAGAAAGAGTACGCAAAGGCATTAAAGCGTAAGGACAGCATAAAAGGTGCTATTCCAACCTTTGAAGAATACCTCAAACTTTTAGAAACCACCCCTGTTATTCTTAGCAAAATACGTGAAATGAAAGCTATGGATGCATTGCTACGGATTTTCTTCTCTAACTTCACAATTTCACCTGGCGAAAATGGCTTTCGTAAGGGGTCGAAAGTGTCTTATAAATTAAACGAACCCTATCAAGGGTTCGTAGAAAACGGTGATTTCGTTCGTGGTGCGGGTTAGGAGACTCTAACTCCTGGCCTCTTCCATGGCAAGGAAGCGCTCTAACAACTGAGCTAAACCCGCATGTTGTTTGCTTGGATCAGTATAGATGACTACAGGCCGTTTTTCAAGGGTTAACTACCGCTTTTTGGCAAAATCAAGTACTATAAATAGTAGTAATGTTTAAACAATATATACAAAACAAACTCGAAAAATACGCTCGACAATACATAACTACGCATCCAGACATCAAGCTGGTAGCAGTGGCGGGTAGTATGGGAAAAACGACGACGAAACATGCCGTAGCAACGCTACTAGCACAGCAGTATCGCGTACGGCTAGACGAAGATCATCGAGGTACTGAAGTCAGGGTGCCGCTTGGTATCTTGGGGGTAGATTATCCCGCAAAGCCACGTAGTCTGTTTTCATGGTTAGCGGTGTTCCGCGCAGCCAAACAGCGCATCAAAGCTCCGGCAGATGTTGATGTTATCATCCAGGAGTTTGACACGACAAAGATGGGTGATATCGCACACTTTGGGACGTATCTCCGACCAACGATCGGTATCGTGACTGGAGTGACGCTTGAAAATGTTGGTGAATTTGGTTCAGTCGAGGAGGTGGCGAAAGAAGAACTGGCACTAGCTAATTTATCTGAATCAGTTCTGATTAATCGCGATGATGTTGATGGGCGATTTGCGGACTTTTTGTCTAATGCCGCGATCAACACTTATGGCACAACCAGTGCCGCCGAAACGAGATTTGAGATCAATGACTATACGCTTGATGGGGGCTTCTCTGGCTATGTGTATACGCCTGGCTTCCCAGAGCCATTTAAGACCCAAGTCATGCTGCACGGTGAGCATAGCCTTCGCCCGGCGATGGCCGCTGTGGCCGTAGCACTCAAACTTGGAATCACTCGTGAGCAAGCAAAAGCCGGCTTGAGTCTACTGCGACCAATACCTGGCCGGATGAATGCGCTAGGGGGTATGAATGGTAGTACGATTATTGATGATACGTATAGTTCCAGTCCTGCTGCGGCTGCAGCAGCCATGCAGGTCCTCTACGCCACTCAGTCGCCACAGCGAATTGCCGTGCTCGGTGATATGCAAGGGCTCGGCGCAAGCTCACTGGATGAGCATCGTAAGCTGGGAGAATTGTGTGATCCAAATCTGCTTGCATGGGTAGTGACTATCGGACCGGAGAGTCGGCAGTCTCTCGCACCAGCAGCCCGCGGCCGTGGTTGTCAGGTGAAGAGCTTTACTTCCGCACTTGATGCTGGTGCGTTTACTCATGGAGTCTTGGAGGAGGGGGCTATTGTTCTCGTCAAGGGTGGCCAAGGTGATATTTTTGCTGAAGAAGCAGTCAAAGTCATGCTTCATTCAACGGATGACACAGAGAAATTGGTACGCCAATCACCCAGCTGGATTGAGCGTAAGAATAAACTATTTAATCGCATCCCCGACCCTGTAAAGAAGTAGCGAGAGCATACTAAAATCTTGGAGTCGTATCTGTACGGAGTATCGCCGAAGTGCTATACTACCAGAGATGAAACGCTTTAATCCAAGCGAGCTCGAGCCCAAATGGCAAAAAATCTGGGCAGACGATCAGCGCTACAAGGCGCCAGATAGCTCAGACAAACCAAAATATTATGTAACAGGTATGTTCCCGTATCCTTCGGGGGCTGGTATGCATACTGGGCATTTTTTTGAGCACTCTATCGTCGATGCTGAAGCCAGATTCCGTCGAGCACTTGGCTACAATGTGGTGTATCCGATGGGCTTTGACAACTTTGGTCTACCAGCAGAGAATTATGCGATAAAAACTGGTGTATCGCCACAAGTGGCTACATCTGCCAACATCGCGAACTTCAAAAACCAGCTTACAAGAGTTGGTGCGAGTATCGACTGGTCGCGTGAGGTTGAGACCTCTGATCCCGGCTACTACAAGTGGACACAGTGGATTTTCACGAAACTATTTGAGCGCGGTCTTGCGTACCAAAAAGAAGCTCAGCAATGGTGGTGCGAGATCGACCAAACTGTTCTAGCTAACGAGCAGGTAGTAAATGGTAAGTGCTGGCGGCATGACGGCCCAGAGGATCCACTAGCGGTGAAGAAGAGTATCAAGCAGTGGTTTTTCAAGATCACTGAGTATGCTGATTCGTTGCTAGAGGAAATTCCTGCGCTCGACTGGCCAGAGAAGATCAAGACTGCACAAACGAATTGGATCGGAAAATCTGAAGGTGCTGAGACTACCTTTCAGCTTGAAAGTAGTGATGAGACAATCACGGTTTTCTCGACTCGTCCTGATACGATCTTCGGTGCTACTTTTCTTGTACTTGCACCAGAACATAAGCTTGCACGTAGCTTGGTAACTGACGATACACAGGTAACAGTTGAAAATTATATTGATGAAGCCGTAAAGAAATCTGAGATCGAACGCCAGAGTGAAGGGAAAGAAAAGACGGGTGTTTTCACTGGAAGTTATGCGATTAATCCGGTAAATGGTGAAAAAGTGCCAATTTGGATCGCTGACTATGTGTTAGGTGGCTATGGTACTGGTGCAGTCATGGGTGTACCGGCGCATGACGAACGAGACTTCGCGTTTGCAGAAAAATTTGAGCTTCCGATTATCGAAGTTATTCAAAAGCCAAATCATGATGAAGCTATTTATCACGGCGAGGGCGAACTCATGAACTCAGGCGCCTTTGATGGCATGAGTACGAGTGATGCACGCGAAGAAATCGTTGCTTGGCTTGAGCAACAAGGAACTGGTAACGCTAAAACCACTTACAAGATGCGTGATTGGCTGATTAGTCGTCAACGCTATTGGGGCGCGCCGATCCCAATTATCCACTGTGATGAGCACGGTGCTGTGTCGGTGCCGGAGAAAGATTTACCGGTTGTACTGCCAGAAATCGAAGATTATGCGCCAAAAGGTGATGGCAAATCACCTTTAGCTCGTCAGGATGACTGGCTCAACACGATTTGTCCAACCTGTGGCAAATCCGCAAAGCGTGAGACAGATGTGATGGATGGCTATGCTTGCAGTAGCTGGTATCTGCTTCGATACACCGACCCGCAGGATGAAAGCCAGGCCTGGAAGCCTGAACTGGCAAGCTACTGGACACCTCTCGATATGTATGTTGGCGGTGATCATGCAGTAGCGCACCTTCTCTATGTGCGATTCTGGAATCACGTATTTCATGAAATGGGCCTCGTGCCAACTAAAGAGCCGATCAAGAAACTCGTGTACCATGGCTACATAAATGCCGAAGATGGCACCAAGATGAGCAAAAGTAAAGGTAACGTCGTAGACCCACTAGAGGTAATTGACGCAGGCTACGGTGCTGACGCCCTCAGGACATTTGAGCTTTTCCTCGGACCGATCAATGAAAACAGCAACTGGAGTAGCAAGGGTATCGCTGGTGTCCACCGTTTCCTTAATCGTGTTTGGACGCTGACGGGTGAATTCATGGAGAGTGATAAGCACGCTCAAACACCAAAAGAACTCGCGAGTCTCCAGCACAAAACGATCAAAAAAGTGACTGGTGATATCTATCGTCTCAGTTTCAATACAGCAATTGCTGCGTTGATGGAATATGTCAATGAGCTATATAAGCTCAAGACGCATGGTTTTTCTAACGACTGGCGGCAGCCAATCGAGACACTCATACAGTTACTATCCCCATTTGCACCGCACATGACCGCAGAGTTATGGGAGCGGCTTGGTAATGGTACAACTATCGATACGGTAGCTTGGCCAGAATGGGACGAAGCGTTGACCGTAGGTGATTCAATCACTATTGTTGTACAGATAAATGGTAAGTTGCGAGATACTTTGGAGCTAGCCAAGAATATCAGTCGCGAAGATGCCGAAGCGGCTGCGCTCGCTAGCGCGAAAGTACAGGGACATCTTGATGGCAAAAAACCAGCCAAGGTAATCTATGTACCTGGCCGGCTCGTGAATATCGTTGTAAAAGCCTAAATCTTAGGTTTGAGGAATCTGCAAATAAATTGAACTAACTTATTTGTATTTCGCTGGTCTCGTTCCGTAAGCTCAACTGCTGGCTCTGGCAATTCTTCTCCAGTATGAATAGATTCTAACTTTCGAGCCGCTTCTCTGAGCTCAATAAAATGAGACCCCTGGTCGGTCGGGCCATCATAATTCGTGGGCGTACCTGTCTGCGGATCAAAATCTATACTCATAGTAATATTTTATCATTTATAGCATATATTGTCAATTACACCTTGAGGTTTCAATGAAAATAGGCTACAATAACTGATAAGTTTATATCAACCTGAAAAGGAGAACATTTCATGGCTCAGCCAAAGAAACAGACGAGCATGCGCAAGACAGGTTTGCGCCGTAGCCACTTGCGCCTCAAATTGGCGCGTGCAGTCAATGCTAAATCACCAGTAAAAGTTCACACAACAAAGCGTGAAACTGGCAAAAAAGCAAATCAATAACAGTAGTAAGTACTTTTAAGTTAACGAAAGAACCATATGGCTTCCAATCGACATTTAGGGCGAATCGTCGCATTGCAAACACTCTACGAATACGAATTTCGTGAGGGTGTCGATGATACGTTGCAAGTCGATGAGATCTTGGAACGTAACATTGCTCGCTATGATAAGGCAATCAATGACAAAGCATTTGTTGATGAACTCGTAAAGGGTGTAATCAAAGAGCAGAAAGAGCTCGATGTGGCATTGCAGCCTATTGCCCCAGGATGGCCAATTGACCAAATCGCGCGAATTGATCGTAATACACTAAGGATTGGTCTCTACGAGCTGCTGCACAAAGCAGACACTGTCCCACCAAAAGTGGCGATCAACGAAGCAGTCGAACTTGCCAAAGCCTTTGGTTCTGATAATTCAAGCAAATTCATCAACGGTGTGCTGGGGACAGCGCTCCGGACGCTTGTGAAGGGAGAATCGGATGGCAAAGAAACCCCTAAAGTTTGATTCGTTCAAGAAATATCTGCCTCGGACGAAAAAAGCCTCTATCCAAGAAATAGTTCGCGAACCAACCGCAGGTGGTATTGTCTTTCGCCATGATAAAAATGGCAATGATATCGAGATACTCTTGATCCAAGACGCAAAAGATCGTTGGACAATTCCAAAAGGCCATATTGAACCGGGCGAGACAGCGGCAGTAACTGCTAAGCGAGAGATTGGTGAAGAAGTAGGACTGACCAACGTTGAGATGCATGGATGGCTTGGGAAGATCCATTTCCGTTATCGACGTGTCGAAAAACTTGTGCTCATGACAACACAGATTTACCTCGTCAAAGCAGTTGGCGATACGAATGCGATACAAAAAGAAGAATGGATGAACGGTATCAAATGGTTCAAATTTGCTGATGCGCTTGAAGAGATTGAATACGAAGATATTGCAAAACTTATCCTTAAAGCAAAGACTCGTATTCGAGAGGAAAAACTATAGATGAGCGGTATGCCTACAGCTCCTTATCAAGATTTTGCTCGTGACAATCTAGGGTTTGAGTTCGAGAATATCGAACTGCTAATTACGGCGCTTACGCATCGCAGCTATGTCAACGAGCATAAGAAAAGTACGCATGAGCACAATGAGCGTCTTGAATTTCTAGGTGATGCCGTGCTTGAGCTCGCCGTTACCGATTTCCTCTATAAAAGTTATCAAGAGCCTGAAGGCATTTTAACAAGCTGGCGTGCGGCGCTTGTACGGACTGAAAGCATTGGAGCCGCCGGCATAAAGCTTGGCTATGAGCCGCTACTTCGTATGAGCAGAGGTGAGAAGCAGGGCTCTGAGCGAGCCAGACAGCAGATTTTGGCAAATGCCTTTGAAGCAGTAATCGGTGCAATCTATCTCGAGCGAGGCTACAAAGATGCTGAGCTCTTCATAGAAAAGCATATTACAAGCAAGCTCGCGGCAATTCTCGAAGAGGGCACATGGCGGGACCCGAAGAGCCACCTTCAGGAGGTGTCCCAGCGTATTGACGGTGCTACGCCGCAATACAAGGTGATCGAGGAAGTAGGTCCTGACCACGACAAGGTGTTTACCCTAGGGGTCTATGTTGGTACAAAGCTGATGGGCAAGGGGACTGGTCACTCAAAACAGCAAGCGCAGCAGCAGGCAGCACGGGCAGCTCTCGTCAAGTACGAAGCAAGTCAAACAGATTGACGAATACGTTCAACTAGTGTAAAATCATTTGGAAGTGAGTTATTAATTTTAAGAAAATAAAGGAAGTTAACTTTTTATGCTCGCAATTCGTCTTCAGCGTCTGGGTCGCAAAGGATATCCTGTGTATCGCCTCGCGGTCCAAGAATCACAGCGCCACCCATCAAGTGGTCGAGTTGTTGCCTACGTTGGTAGCTACAACCCACACACAAAGGAAGTAAACCTACAAAAGGATGCCGCTCAGAAATACCTCGACAACGGTGCGCAGCCAACACCACGTGTCGTAAAGCTACTCAAAGCTGAAGGTGTCAAACTACCTAGCTGGGTAAAAGAACCAGTGACTGACAAGCAAAAGACTCTGAAAAACGCTGAAAAGTTGCGCAAGAATCAGCCAAAAGAAGATGCACCTGCTGTTGAAGAAGTGGCAGATGAAGCTCCAGCTGAAGAGGCTGATAAAGAGTAGATCAGCAGAGAATCTTTCTTGATATTTTGAACCCCGTAGATACACTGCGGGGTTTGTTTATGTAGCGGAGCCACTACACGGAGAGCGTGCCTATGCATGCTATAATAGGGGTAACAATAACTGTGAATGAGACCGAGGAGGGCACTAAAATCGTGACGATTGACCAACAGTTTATAGAGTATGTAGTAAAAGCACTTGTAGGCAACCCAGATGATGTGGTGGTTGAACGGCTGATTGATGAAAAGGGCGTACTGCTTACGCTTACTGTCAATCCTGATGATCTTGGAAGAGTGATAGGCAAGCGCGGTGCAACCGCTCAGAGTCTACGGACACTTCTCCGTGCGCTCGGAACCAAGAACGATGCTCGCTATAACCTCAAAATCGTCAACAATGACGACGAACGAGAAAACTATACTAGCTCATCAGACGAAAGCTCAAGCCAGACTGTGGATGAAGCTCAGGCTACAGCACCAGAGGTAGAGGTGGACGAGACTGTGGAAAACAGCCCCGAAGAGAGTGAGTCAGATTACGCGAAAAAGTCGCGAAAAGAGCTTGCCGAACTCGATGACCTTGATATATAATCATAAACAGTTCAACCAACTGCGAGAACTAAAAGCTCTATGCGAGCAACCCTTTATAAGAGTTGAGAGCCTTATATGATTAAAAAATCCGTCATTAGTGGCGGATTTTTTGATGGCTAAGTGATCCCAGAACAAGAAAATCTCCCAAAGTGCAGCGAGCCGGAGCTCGTGGCTCTACGGCAGGCTTTCTTCGAGAGAGGCGTTGTGTGGTCCGCTAGCGACGCGATGCTTTGCCAAAGTTCACGGCAATAACGATGACAGCAAACATCAGAAAAACTGCAGACACCGCGCTAGCCAACACAATTGCCAGTATGTCATCACGAAACAGTACGGCGAGTGCGGCAAAGATTGCTGCGAAGCAGAGATACAGCATGGCAACAGCGATGGGATACTTCATCACAGGTTCTCCTGATTGTGGGCCGGTACAACCTTTGCATGTTCATCAAAACAAGCAAGACTGCTGATAATATATCATTATTCGACAATACAGTCAAAGTTTGCGATAATCTAACAGATGAGAAAATTCCAAGTGATTACCCTATTTCCCGAAATGTTTACAGGTATTTTTGAGACTTCGATGATGTGGAAGGCGCAGAAAGAACAAAAGGTTGAACTTTCGACGATCAATCTACGTGAGTTTGGCCTAGGGCCACGGAAGCAAGTTGATGATACACCGTATGGCGGCGGTGATGGCATGCTACTGATGGTAGAGCCGCTCTGGAAGGCGGTGGAGGCTGCAAAAGCTAATGATCCATCGGCAAAGGTGCTCCTGATGACTCCACGTGGTTTGCGTTGGAAGCAAGCGGTGGCGCAGGAGTATGCTGATGTTGATCAGGGTTATATCTTCATTTGCGGACGCTATGAGGGCTACGATGAGCGTATCATGGAGCTGGTCGATCAAGAAGTGCGCGTAGGTGACTATGTGCTCACTGGTGGCGAATTACCCGCCATGACAATCATTGATAGTATTGTCCGTCTCATCCCAGGTGTACTTGGTGGCGAATCAAGTGCTGAGATTGAGAGCTTTTCTGACGGCAAGACACTTGAATTCCCCCAGTACACCCGTCCAGAGATTTACCGTGACTTGAAAGTTCCTGCAGTACTTCTCAGTGGCCATCACGGTGAGATTGCAAAATGGAGAGCCGAAAACTCGAAAGAATCTACCAGTTAAGAGCGCCAGCGGACCAGTAGCCCCAAGCCCACTCTTGGCGATTTGCACCACTATCGAGAAGTTGATTGTTGGTCTTTTCGACAGCAGTCAGACCAGTAATAGGTGCTGTGGAGGATTTTGCTGCTATACGGATCAGTTTATAGTCAGTTCCATTTGATATGTATGCGTATGAATAGTACCAGTAGCTTGGATTTGTTTTTCCTACTGGCATGCTATCGAGATAGGATGGTACAAGTGCAGAAAGAAAACCTGTGTTGAGTGCCGAGCTATAGGCAGTGGGGTATTGATATGTCCAGCCCGATGTTGAAGGATACTGACCATTTTTTGCACGATAGATGGTCAGGGCATCATTGATATGTTTCATGTCTGTCTGAGCACGCGAGAACTCGGCTCGGTCTTGTACCCCGTTGTACGACACAATAGAGATCGATGCGATAATTCCAATGACAATCACCACAACCAAAAGCTCAACAATGGTAAATCCTCTAGATAGATATTTCATAATGCTTATGATTATAGCGTATAAAACATAATAAGTGCATAAAATACCCTGCAAGTGTAGTTTGCAGGGTATTTATGTTGTGGTGGATGTCGTAGTGCGACCGACCAACTTTTTATAGAGAAGTTTTTATTTTTTATCTGTCGCTGAATATAATTCTAGCTGGCCCTGGGAAAAGCGCAAGGGGTTTGGTACAAAAAACAACACTTTTATGATGCGTTATACTGGTAGAAGATGAAAAGGATTACCGCAACACTTATTACTCGTACTGGTTGGCATAGTCTACTTGCATTGTCACTGGGCGCGCTATGGACGATGCTTCTTGTCTTGCAGCTATTTTGGTTCGAAGATATGCCGGCTGAATTGGGTGTGCTTCTGCCTGCCTCTTGGTCTCGGTCTGCGATCGTGATTGGGGCTGTACTAGCTACGCTCGAACTGTTTACAGTTGCATACTTTTTACCGTTGGCGCTTAGTATGCTTGCCCGCTGGTGCGTACGGATCATTGCCCTTCTTGTCCCACTATTATGGAGCGTGCTACTTGGCTACGCATTACTTGTTCAGCAGCCAGCTAATGTCGTATACCTTGGTGCTAAATTCGATATCCCTCTTAGTTGGTTATCTATTAGTGGGATGGTGGTTGTATTCTTACTGACGCTGGTAGTCGTAGTGAAAGATATGCGGAAATCTTGAGATTTTACCTCTAAAATGGTACACTCTATTAAGTCTTGATGGGGATTGGCCAAGTGGTAAGGCACCGGGTTCTGGTCCCGTGATCGGGGGTTCGAATCCCTCATCCCCAGCCACGAAAAAAGATTGAGTTTTTGCTCAATCTTTTTTCGTAACTAGAGCTGAGCGATCCCAAGTCCCGAGAATTTTACTGGAGGTAAAATTTATCGGTGGGTTCGGCGTAGGGCGGTGAAGACAGAAAAGCACGAAGTATTTTTCTGTCGAGCGAGCGGAGGAGCAAGTTGGCTTGCGATATCCCTCATCCCCAGCTAAGTATAGGCAGTGTAGAATCGCAGGTATTTCAATTATTTTTGAAATACCCTTATAGAAAACTCTGTTTAGGTAGCAGTTGATGGCGAGTCGGCTAGCATCAAAATGTGGCTGAGGTAGATCACCAGGGTCACACCACAATAGCTCTGTACAATAGAACATCGTAGGGTTTGGCGAAGCATAGTGAAGAAGCGAATGCAGTGACGGCTATTTTTGTTTATGCTTGCGAGGGAGAGAAGTAACTGACACAATACACCCATGAGAGATTTACCTCCTGGCGTATCGCGAGAATTAACACGACTCTACGGTCCTGTACTTGCAACCTTCACATTAAATCAAACACCTGAAGGTGCTGCCCCTATGTCTATACGTGAGCAGTGGATGGGTATTACACTGCCTGTCCGTGAGTCTGCGCTCGCCAAGCTCGCATTCGGGCAGATTGAATATTTTGACTTCCTTAGTTTTAACGAAAAGAGTAACCCAGACCCTGTGTCAATTAGCGGCTATGAGGCCGTTGATGCTTTACATGAAGCTGGCAAAGATGAGGCAGTTGATTTTTGGGCTCCGTATTCTGAAGGCCTGTTTACATTTCGAGGTTACGAAGGCAAATTGATATCTCTCGAGAGTCAAGACTCAACTGAGCGGTAGATAAGATGTCTGAAATACTTCCCCATCAAACTTCTAATAGAGAGCGGCGGATAGCGATTCCAATTTTGGCCGCTATCTTGGGCGGTGCGGCAGTATATGCATATGAATATCGAATCGACTCAGGCCGGTCTAAGCCTAGTCTTACTCCTGCCGAAATCCTAGAACATACTACACCATGTGCCACTGATCCTCTGACGTTTGAGCTTGATGGTAAACGCCAAGTGATTGCAGATAGTCGCTGTCGAAGTAATGGTGATCAAACGGTTAATCTCAATCTTGCCCCAAACGAGTCAACTCTTGGCCCCCTTGCAATTGTACGAAGTGGTACACCTCTGGAGGTAATTTGTGTTACAAAAGGCGGGAAGGCCACGGATGCAAAACGGCAGTATAGAGACAATACATGGGTGCGGGTAAAGGCGTCGACAGTTGAGGGTGTTGTATTCCGAAGTGCTCGAGATGAAGGATTCATAAGCGTGTTAGATGTGGTAGCCGACAGTAAGCTGCCTATTTGTGGTGAGGATGAGAAAACCTCTGCAACCATTTAGCCCTACTCGATGGATAAACCTAGTTGAAGGTTACAGCTGTCAATTCATCAGGCTGTGAATCTAAACAAACGTGCCGAATATAAACCCAATGAGGTATGTAATACCCATAGCGAGTAGCCCGCCTATCATAATGCGAGCCATAGCACGAACTTTTGGTGCGTTGCCAGCCATGGCGCTGAAGTAGCCCGTGAGTAGCAGCGCAACAACAACTGCACCGATGGTTGCCCAAATCTTTGTGCCATTGGGCGCAATGACAACCGCAAGAAATGGTACAAGTCCACCAACAGTAAACGAAACAAATGATGCTATCGCTGCCTGAACTGGGCTTGTGAGTTCGTGGTTCTCGGCGTCATCACCGTGGACGGTCTCGACGTGAACTTTTTCGGCATCTCGTTGGCTGCCGACAGAGACATATTCGCCTACGGCCATAGATAAGGCACCGGCTACGAGCGCTGCCATACCGGCGGTAAATATTGCTTTGTTGTCTGCGCCGGCCCCAGCAACACCCATTACGACACTTGAGGTTGAGACGATACCGTCATTGGCGCCAAGTACGGCTGCCCGGAGCTTGTTGAACTTGCTATTGAGTGATTCAAGGGTTTGGTCTGTCATTCCTTCTATTGTACATGAGTTGACCACAAAATCTGGAGTATACTGAGACATAGGCATGAGTGAAATACTGACAAAATTAATCGCTGACGGTCTTGTTATTGTGGTTATACTGATTGGTGCGGCGGCACTACTCTGGAGAATACCGAAAGGTCATCGGCTAGACGCGTACAGCCGTGTTCTGATGGCAGGCCTCACTGCATATCTTGTAGCCAAGCTCGTAGGTTCTATCTACCAGCCAGAGCTGACACGGCCGTTCGAGCAAATGGGAGTCTCGGCTGGTGCTTCATATCTGAACAATCCAGGTTTTCCGTCGGATCATGTTCTGTTTTGTACTGCAATTACACTTGCCGTGTGGTTTGAGGTTCGCTCAAAACAGTTGCTAGCCATCTTGCTTGGACTAACTCTTGCCGTGGGGGCCGGACGCGTACTTGCACTTGTTCATACACCGTTCGATGTTGTCGGCGGGCTTATCATCGCCTGCGTGGGCATACCATGGTATTTACAGAGGGATAAGCATAAGCTCATTACGAACCAATATCGCCAGAAAATCAATAATGGTGTAAAATAATTCGTAATATACAACGTCGAGGGAGACAACGATGGCAAAAACGAAACCAGTCGAGAAACAGTTAGGGTTGCCTCTAATGTCATGGAGAGACGTTGGCCGGCTCGTGCTTGGGGGTGTGCTTGTCGGACTCATAACTCTTGCTCTGTATGCTGTTCTTGATAAGTATATCTTGACTCCCGGCCTTTGTTCAGAGGTAGGTACGGTGACCGGGCGCTGCGAGAACAAGCTCTATTTTGCAAACGCATTTGCTATGGTCTTGGGAGCGTTCGCAGGGCTATTTATTATGGTTCAGCAGCGGGTTTTCCGGCCACTGCTTGTCGTTATCTTGGCTACGGCAGGTCTGTGGAATATTATCATGGTAACAACTGATCTCAGCTGGTGGCTACACGCACTGATTATTGCTGTCTTGTTTGGCATTACTTATGTTGCATTTGCATGGTTGGTGCAGCTGCGCAACTTCTTGGTAGCGTTGATACTCGCGGTGATCCTCGTCATAGCGATGCGTCTCGTCCTAATGAGCTAATGCTACAATAAAGCTATGGAACAACAGTTTATTACTATTCTTTTATTTATTGGACTAGTCGTCGGTTTCGGGCTGGTTATTTTTATCATGAACCAGCGCTTGAAAGAGCTAAAGAGCAGTTCAGCGATCGAGCTCGTGAAGGGTGATGTTACTGAACTATCACGAACGATTGCATTGCTTGAAAAGAACATGGGCGAGCGGCTTGATCGCGGCAATACGAATGTACAGCAGGCGGTTGGAAGGCAACTAACGGAAAGCGCGAAGCTCGTTGCTGATGTGACGCAACGTCTTGCCAAGCTGGACGAGACAAATCGTCGGGTTGTTGACGTAGCTGATGAGCTAAAAACACTGCAAAACGTGCTATCAAATCCGAAGCAGCGAGGGGTTTTTGGCGAATACTACCTAGAGAGTGTGCTTGAGAATGTTCTTCCACCGGGGCAGTACCAGATGCAATATAAGTTTAAGGATGGGGAAATAGTTGACGCCGTGATCTTTCTTGAAAAAGGTCAAGTGCTTCCTATCGATAGTAAATTCTCGCTCGAAAACTACAATCGTATGATAGAAGCAAGCGGCAAGGAACGTGAACTTCTGCTACAAAAGGTAAAGGGTGATCTAAAACTCCGTATAGACGAGACAAGCAAATACATTCGTCCAAGTGAAAAAACGATGGAATTTGCTTTTATGTTTATTCCATCAGAATCGCTGTACTATGATTTACTGATCAACAATGTAGGCCAGGGCGGAAGCTCAAGGGACTTGATTGAGTACGCATTCCGAGATAAACGGGTCATCATCGTGAGTCCAACAAGCTTCATGGCTTATCTTCAGACGGTCTTGCAAGGCCTGAGGAGTCTGCAGATTGAAGAGCAGGCTAAGGATATTCAAGTGCGTGTTGGTAAGCTTGGTGTGCATATCGCGAAGTTTGAGACGTTCATGCAGAAACTTGGCGCAAGTTTGGGGACGACGGTCAATCACTACAACAATGCTCATAAGGAGCTAGCAAAAGTAGACAAGGATATCGTGAAAATATCCAACAATGACAGTAGCGTTGATCCTGTGCTGCTCGACAAACCGCAGTCTGATGAATAGTGATCAGGACAAAAATAAAACACCCTCACTCGCGAGGGTGTTTTATGTATGCAATGTTTCTACTTACGCAATCGGTTAGCGAGAAGTAGATAAAGATTACCACCAAGAGCTGCACCGATAAGTGTTCCGAGGATCACTTCGAAGCCAAGACGAGAGTAACGCTTTTCGTCTTTGCTTGCATTACCGCTTTGTAGTTCTGCATCAGTCTTTTCAGTTGCTGCAAGAGCTACGGCTGGGTTTAGCGCTGCGCCACCAACACGCATTTCGTGTGGTACGTTGTTGAGTGCAGCAACACCAGTTGTCTGGTTTACTTTTGATTCAATCTTTGACTGATCAACATTGGCACTTACATTGGCAAGGAGGCTGGTCGCAACCATCAAACCGATAGTGAGTGAAAGTCCAATACCAAGGGCTTTCCCCGTTGCATTAACTTCATCCCGAAGGAGCACAGCACCAAGTCCAAAGAGGAATACGGCAGTACCGATAAGCTCAACAGAGAAGATACTCCAGCTAAATGTTGAGAAGTGGCTGAAGTCTAGGTTGAACGCCTGACCTGAGATAGCATTCATAACGACGACAGCACCCAGTGCTCCAAGGAGCTGAGCGATCCAGTAGAACGGTACAAGCGCACCCTTGACGCGACGCATTGCCCATAGACCAAAAGTCACTGCTGGGTTAACGTGTGACCCTGATACTGCACCGATGGCAAACACAAGCACAGCGAGTGTGAGACCAACATAGAGTGGCGCAAGCACTTGAGTTGCTGCGAGTGCAACAACGGTCAGCACAAACGTACCAACAAGCTCAGCAACCAGGATATTAGCGAGGTTGTCGGTCCATGTTGCTGTTGTTGAGCGTGAGGCTGATGCGCTCACTGTCTTTACCTTTGTTGTAGTGGTCTTAGTAGTGGTAGGAGCCTTGCGAGTAGACTTCTTACTACTGGTGGCAGTTTTTTTGGTTGCCATAGTATATTCCCTCCTTAATTCATCACGAATATGACCAGAGTATAGCATAAATAGGATGCTACAATAAAGGCATGGCACTATTTGTGAATCAAGAGAATACGCGAACAAAACTGCAGGAGCGGATTGCTGCAGAACTTTCGGAGAAGGCAAAAAAGAAAGCGCTCGAAGAGACCGAGCGACCCGATGGGGTTGACGATTCGGCCTACCTACGCGGAACAAAACAAACTACAAGCCTTGCTTGGGTTTGGGTGCTGATCGCGGTTGCTGCGGTTGGAGTAATTATCTGGCTCGTTACTCAGACATTCTAAGCCTAAAGCCTATGGTATGAAATGATGACCAGTCGTCCTATGTGTAATTCCTGATGCGATCTAACGCAACGAATGATATACTTGGTAACAGATGAAAACTTTGGCAGCTATTGATGAGGTACGTGCTGAGCTATTCCAGCGCTACGACACGTTAAAAGACAAGAAGGATATTTTAAAAGCGCCTGAGCTCAAGGACTTGCTTGCTGGAATCAAAGATATACCCGCGGAAGAGCGCCGCGAGTTTGGCCAGGCCGTGAATGCGCTTTCTCAAGAATTGAAAGCAAAGGTTGCAAGTGAGCTTGATAAAACAATTGAATTGCCACTGATTGATGTGACGGCACCAATGGACATCAATGCTGAGATTCCACAGTTGCTTCCAAGTGAAGATGGTTCGATACACCCACTGACACAAGAGATCGCAAAACTTTCTGATATCTTCCAGCGCATGGGATTCGTCGTTGAGGATAGCCGCGAGATCGATGATCAGTATCATATGTTTGAGTCGCTCAATTTTCCAAAGGGTCACCCAGCGCGTGATGATTACGATACGTTTATGACCGTTGAAACCGACAAAGATGGTGACCAGTTTATTGCACCGGCGCATACCTCAACGATGCAAAATCGTGTACTGAAGAAATATCGTGAGAATTTACAAAACGGCGAGGCAATCGCAGCCGTTGTGCCGGACCGCGTATTCCGCAACGAAGATCTTGATGCTCGTCATGAGCATACATTCTATCAAGTCGAAGGTGTTTACGTAGCTAAGGGCGTACATGCTGGTATGCTGATTGCCACGCTGCAAAAGTTCTTGGAAGAATACTACGGCAAGAAGCTCGATGTACGTGTGAACCCATTCTATTTCCCCTTCACCGAACCAAGCTTTGAATTTGCACTCAGCTGTCCATTCTGCGAAGGTAAGAACCCGGACTGCAAAGTTTGTTCTGGTGAGGGCTGGGTAGAACTACTTGGCTGTGGCATGATCCATCCAAATGTTCTAAAAGCCGCTGGCATAGATCCAAACGAATATACTGGCTTTGCGTTTGGCTGTGGTGTCGACCGTCTAGTGATGATGAAGCATAATATTGAAGACGTACGACATTTCGAAAGCGCAAAGTTAGATTTCTTGAGGCAGTTTTAGATGAGTGATTTGATTGAGAGAGCAAAGGATTTACTAGCGGAGAAATATAATCCTCCTGTGCATACAGTTTCGGCTGCGCTTGAGACTGCCTCTGGCAAGATCATTGCAGCGGTCAATATTGATCATTTTCTTGGATTTGTTTGTGCTGAGACGGCCGCGTTAGCTATCGCAATCAATCAGGGTGAGTATAAATTTAAGCAAATTGTCGCCATAAGAAATGATGATCGTGGGAGCGAAGCTACAATTGCAAATATGTGCGGTAAATGTCGCCAAATTTTCCATGATTATGCACCAGATATTGAGGTCGTAACTCAAAGCGGTATAAAAAGAATAGACGAGCTGTTACCCGACTCCTTTACTCGACAACGTGAGAAGATACAGAAAGTACTTGGAGAATAATCAGTGAAAGTTAGTTTAAATACAGTCAAGCAATATATCAACTTTGACCTACCTTCAGTTGATGAATTGGTGAAGCGGATCAATGAACAACTTGGCGGTGTCGAAGAAGTCATCGATCTTGCTGATAAGTATAAGGACGCGAAGATCGTAAAGGTTGTCGAGTGCGAGAAGCATCCAAACGCCGATAGGTTAAATGTTTGCAAGATCGATGCTGGAACTGGCGAGCTAATCCAGGTGGTCTGCGGTGCACCAAACGTACATGCCGACATGTGGGCGGTATGGCTGCCGCCGGAAAGTATTGTGCCAAGTACGTACGGCACGAGTGATGAATTCAAACTCGGTGCGCGTGAACTGCGCGGCGTGATGAGTAATGGAATGCTCGCGGCTGGAGATGAGCTGGCGATCAATGGAGACCATGAAGGTATTATTGAAATCAATCCCGACGAATGGCGACCATACGACGTTGAGATCAAGCCTGGCGTAAGTTTTGCCGAGGCGTATGGGCTTAACGACACAATTATCGATATTGAAAACAAGATGTTTACGCACCGTCCTGATCTTTTTGGACAACTGGGCGTGGCGCGTGAGATCGCTGGGATCTTTGGTCAGCAGTTTGAAGAAAAAGACTGGTATTGGCAATTACCGCAGTTTGAGGAGGTAACAGGACTTGAGCTCGAAGTCTTTAATGAGGCAGGCGAAAAAGTACCACGCATTATGTTCGCGGCGATGAAAAATGTTGAAATCAAACCAAGTCCACTATGGCTCCAGTGCGCGCTTGTAGCGATGGGCGGTAAGGCGATCAACAATATCGTCGATATCACAAATTACGTCATGCTTCTGACGGCACAGCCAACGCATGCGTATGACTACGACAAGCTTCGTGGATACAAAGTGGGTGCGCGTATGGCAGAGGACGGCGAGAAGATCATACTGCTTAATGATAAAACCTACGAACTGACGTCTGATGATATCGTGATTGCCGACGCTGAAGGTCCGATTGGCCTTGGCGGTATTATGGGTGGTGACGACAGTGAAGTTGACGAAAATACGAAGAATATTGTGCTTGAAGTAGCGACGTTTGATATGTATGCGGTGCGCAAATCTGCTATGCGTCATGGTGTGTTTACTGATGCGTTGACTCGGTTTAACAAAGGCCAAAGCCCGCTGCAAAATGATCGCATCTTGAATCTTTTGATGATGAATATTAGGGACATTTCGCAGGCTATGCAGGCAAGTCGGGTCTTTGATCTGCAAAATGAAGCACTAAAAGATGCTTATGACCGTCAGTCGCTCAATGGCGCTATGAAAGTTGAATCGAATTTTATCAATGAGCGGCTCGGCCTTGACCTATCCGGACAAGAGATCGAGCAGTATCTGCGCAACGTAAACTTCGCCTGTTTCGTAGATGATGGTGATGTGGCAACTAGCTTTACAGCACCATATTGGCGAACTGATATCGAACAACCTGAGGATATAGTGGAAGAGGTTGGTCGTCTGCACGGTTTTGATAAGCTACCGCGTGAACTACCGATGCGCACCATGAGACCAGCCGTGAAGAACGAGCTCAGAGACCTACAACAGACAATTCGAGAAAATATGTCACGTGCTGGAGCTAATGAAGTACTGACGTACAGTTTTGTCCACGAAAACGTTATGAAAAAGGCTGGGCAAGATCCAAAGCATGCATATCAACTGTCGAATGCCTTGAGCCCGGATCTGCAATTTTATCGTACGAGTCTCATGCCGAGCTTGCTCGATAAGATTCACATGAATCAAAGAGCTGGTTTTGAGGAATTTGCGCTTTTTGAACTCGGGAAGACTCATTTTAAAGGAGAGATGGATGAGAGCGAACCGATGGTCCCGAATGAAGATAATCACTTGGCATTGGTCATTGTGCGAAACGACAAACACAAGGTTTCGGGTGCGCCGTACTACCTAGCCAAGCGGTACCTCGAAGAGATTTCACTGATCAAGGGTATTACGTTACTTCCGCTAACCAATTTCGATCTATCGACTGATGAGTGGGGCGCTGAACTTGTCAGACCGTATGAGCCGAACCGCTCGGCTTGTCTGGTTAAAGATGGGCAGATCTGGGGCGTGATTGGTGAGTTTAAACAAAGTGTCATGAAAGCATTTAAATTGCCAAAGTACTCCGGAGGTTTTGAACTCAATCTTAATGTTGCTTTGAAGAGCGCAAATATATATCGGCCTCTCAGCAAGTTCCCAAGCCTTACACAGGATATATCACTGAAGACGACCCAAGACGTATCGTTCAAGACGTTATTTGAAACAATTACAAAGTCACTTCACGAAAGCGCAAACGACGAGACAATCGACGTAAAGCCAATCGCAATTTACCAGGCCACGGGTGATGACTCTCACAAGACAACAACATTTCGGGTGCGAGTGACGAGTCCTCGGCAAACCCTGCGTGAGGCGGATGTAACGAGATTACTCGATGGTGCGGCTGAAGTAGCTGGCAGGACGTTGGACGCAGTACGTATCTAATCATTGCCTCGGCGAGCCATAAGCAGTATGATAAGGGGTAATGAAGCGAGTCTTTTTTGCTGGTATTATTCCTCTAACGTTAACAGTATTGGTTGTGATTGGGTGGTGGCTGATTCAAAGTACTCAGTTTGATGTCCTCAATCCTAGTGGCGATATTGCATTGCAGCAGCGGAGGATATTGTTTTTTACACTGAGTCTTGCAGCGATCGTAGTCGTGCCAGTATTTGTGATGCTGATAAGTTTTGCATGGAGATACCGCGCGGGAAACAAAAAGGCTAAGTATCGACCGGAATGGGACAAAAATCACTGGCTTGAGATTATTTGGTGGGGAGTGCCAATTATTATTATCTCTACGCTTGCGGTGGTGACATGGCAGAGTAGCCACAGTCTTGATCCATATCGTGCGCTTGAGTCAGACAAAAAACCTGTTGAGGTTCAGGTGGTCGCATTGCAATGGAAGTGGTTGTTTATTTACCCAGAGCTCGGCGTTGCGACGGTGAACCATCTGCCAATACCTGAAAAAACACCAATTCATTTTACGTTAACGGCTGATGCACCAATGAGTGCATTTTGGGTGCCAAGCCTTGGTTCGCAGATCTACACGATGAATGGCATGAAAAGTCAGCTACATCTTATTGCAAATCACACTGGTAGTTTTGAGGGTTACAATACCAATATCAATGGCAAAGGCTATAGTTCAATGAAGTTTATGGTTGAGGCAAAAACCGGGGCTGAATTCGACAAATGGGTACAGTCAACGAAAAAGCAATCGCCGACGTTGGATCAGATAACGTATGAGAAGTTGGCGAAGCAAGATGTAATGAAACAGTCTATGGCATATGGATCAGTTGACACGGGATTGTTTGATACAATTGTGAATAAGTATATGAGCGGACATACCATGCCAGCCCCATCGGCTTCCGAGAAGCCAAAGCAATCCCAACCTGAAATGCGGCATGACGAGCATGCTGGTCATCATATGGAGGGCCACTAGATGGATCTGTCATGGTTGATCGGACGGTTTAGTCTCGAGTATTTGCCAAAAGACCCAGTGACGCTCGGGGCTGCAATTGGCATGCCACTCATGGCATTATTTGTTGTAGCACTTTTGACCTACTTCAAAAAATGGAAGTGGCTTTGGACTGAGTGGTTGACGAGTCTCGATGCCAAGAAAATCGGTATTATGTACGGTGCTGTAGCGATCTTGATGATGTTTCGAGGTCTCGCCGATGCTGTGATGCTGCGACTTCAGACAGCAGTGAGTGTTGGTGGAGCGACAGGGCCATTCGAGACCGATACATTCCAGCAAGTGTTCACTGCTCATGGGACGATTATGATTTTCTTTGTCGCAATGGGTCTTATGTTTGCATTGATCAATGTGGCACTCCCGCTCATGCTGGGCACACGTGATGTTGCCTTCCCATGGCTTAACTCAGTCAGTTTCTGGCTTTTTGTGGCGGGCATGATTCTTAACAACGTTGCACTTATATTTGGTGGCTTCTCGAACGCTGGCTGGCTTGGGTACCCACCACTTAGTGAACTACAATATAATCCCGGACCAGGCATAGATTATTGGATATGGAGTTTACAAATCGCCGGAATTGGAAGCTTGCTTTCAGGTATTAACTTTTTCGTGACCATACTCAAAAAGCGTGCACCTGGTATGACGCTGATGAAGATGCCGATATTCTCATGGAGTGTTTTAGTAACGACGGTGTTGATTATGTTGGCATTCCCAATCCTGACTGCTACGCTCGCAATGCTGAGTCTCGACAGGACAATGGGCATGCACTTCTTTACCTCCGATGGGGGAGGCAACCCGATGATGTATATTAATTTGATATGGGCATGGGGCCATCCCGAGGTCTACATTTTAGTACTACCAGCATTTGGTATCTTCTCAGAAGTGGTAGCCACATTCTCTAAAAAGGCATTGTTTGGGTATAAGACAATGGTTGCAGCACTTGTTGCGATCATGTTCTTTAGTTTTATTGTTTGGCAACATCATTTCTTTACCATGGGTGCGGGTGCAAATGTCAATGCATTCTTTGGCATTATGACGATGATTATCGCGATTCCGACCGGTGTAAAAATATTTAATTGGCTGTTTACGATGTACCAGGGCAAGATAAAATTTAGCGCACCGATGGTCTGGTTCATGTGTTTTGTATTCACGTTTACATTAGGTGGAGTAACGGGCGTGATCTTGGCGGTGCCGGCGCTCGATTTCCAGGTGCACAATAGCCTCTTCTTGGTTGCTCACTTTCACAACGTAATCATAGGGGGGGTTATATTCGGGTTTATTGCTGGCGTGACCTATTGGTGGCCAAAGATGTTTGGCTTTAAGTTGCATGATGGTCTGGGCAAAGTTTCGGCATATTTCTGGCAAGTAGGTTTCCTACTAGCCTTCATGCCGCTTTACGCACTTGGCTTGATGGGAGCTGCTAGGCGGATTGATCACTACAGTGATCCCTCGTGGCAACCGTTCTTTATTGTGTCCGGAATAGGTGTGCTGTTAATTGGTGTTGGAAGCGTGGCTCTTGTTGCGCAGATTGCCTACAGCGTATGGAAGTGTGGGCAGCTACGAGATGAAACCGGTGATCCATGGGACGGTCGCACCCTTGAGTGGTCAGTACCGAGTCCAGCGCCACCGTATAATTTCGCTATCACGCCAGTTGTAAAAGACCGCGATGAATGGTGGCATCGTAAACAAAAGGGCATGAAGAAGCTTCCGATCAGTGCCTACGAAGACATCGATCTACCAAAATCATCCTCCGCCGGGCTTATGATCGGCGTGTTCGCTGGTGTGTTTGGGTTTGCGATTGTCTGGCATATGTGGCTAATCGCAGCATTCGCGTTCGTTGCCACCACGTGCATAATTATTATCCGAACTATGAACGACAATAACGAATACACACTGTCGGCGCGTGAGCTGTCTCGTCTCGAAGGGAAGCACGTATGAAGCGAATAGATGATCACCAATCGAGCACTGCTGATCTCGGTTTTTGGATCTATCTTATGACGGACCTGATGCTATTTGCGAGTCTTTTTGCAACATTTATGGTGCTTAGAGGCAACACTAACGGGGGCCCGTCAGCCAATAATATATTTGACATGCCCTATGTGTTAGTAGAGACGTTTGTGCTGCTCTATAGCAGCCTTATGTCTGGTCTTGCATACGTGTCAGCCAAGTTTAACCGTCACCGGGCTACGACCACGTACTTAGCGCTTGCACTCATCTTTGGAGCCATTTTCTTGGCGATGGAACTACGAGAGTTCGCCATATTAGTGGGCGATGGGCATTCATGGGCGACTAGCGCATTTCTCAGCAGCTATTTCACCTTAGTTGGTACGCATGGTCTGCATATCCTTGTTGGCCTGCTATGGGGTAGTGTGCTTCTAGTACGAATACTGCGTGGTTCATGGAATCATCACGCCCTGCGTAAGCTGGGACTATTTGTGATGTTTTGGCATTTTCTTGAGCTTGTGTGGATATTCATTTTCAGCATTGTGTACCTTATTGGAGGTCAGCTATGAAACGATTGAGCCCTTATGACAAAGCTGTCGTTAGGTACTGCGTCGGTGCTGTACTAGCGGCACTCATTACGGTGATTATTTACGTCATCGTTGTCAATGATGTCGTACAGCAGTCGATAGCAGTAGCTGCAATTATTCTTGTTTTTGCTGTGATCCAGCTTGTACTGCAACTCGTTGTCTTTCTACATATCAAAGAGGGAGATAAGCCCCGTTGGAAGCTTCATAGTATTTGGTTTGTGGCGGCCACAGTACTTATCGTTGTTGTTGGATCGATCTGGATTATGAAAAACCTCGACTACAATATGGGTATGACCGGTGAGCAAATGCATGAGTACATGCTCAAGGAGAATCAGAAAGGATTCTGATGAAGGAAAGACTTCGGAACTACTTACGGCTAACAAAGCCCGGCGTGCTCGCTGGGAATCTTATTACCGCTCTGGCGGGCTATTTTCTTGCAACGGCAGAATATGGATTCTGTTGGCTAGCATTTGTGTCATTACTTGTTGGTATGACGTTGGTAGTGGGGGGTGCGTGTGCCCTCAATAATTACTATGACCGCGATATCGATGCAAAGATGAAGCGTACAAAGACACGACCTAGTGTTCAAGCTGGCTTGAGTGTGTGGGGAATGCAGATTTTTGCGTGGGCGCTTTTTGTAGTCGGTGTGGCCGTACTGGCATGGAATACGAATTGGCCAACAGTTATCGTAGGTATATTAGGGTTTGTAACGTATGTATGGTTATATGGCAGATGGACAAAACGTACGAGCATACATGGTACTGCTATGGGTGCCATCAGTGGTGCGCTTCCTATTGTTGGTGGCTATATCGCAGCGAGTGGTCGTGTCGATGCTGGTCTTGTAATAGTATTCTTTATTATGTTCTTTTGGCAATTCCCAGAATTTTATTCTATCGCGATTTACCGTAAGGGTGAGTACAAGACAGCACATGTGCCCGTGATGCCCGTGGTTGTTGGCGTGCGTTCGACTACTATACAGATCGTTATCTACACTATTCTATATGTGCTTAGTACGCTACTACTGAGCGTATTCGGCTATACGGGGTGGCTTTACTTTATTGTCATGTCTGTTTTGGGGTATAAGTGGGTGATGATCGCTGTTGAAGGGTTGACGACAAAAGATGCCGATAGTTGGGCTCGTCGAATGTTTAAGTTTTCGATGATAACTATCTTAGTCCTTTGTGCTATGCTTTCAATCGGTGCATATTTGCCCTAAGATTTGCTATACTAGTACATAGTTGTACAAACAAAGGAAACAGGGGAGATATGGCTACAAGCACTGGACAGCGCGTTGGTATTTGGGTGATCGCGATTGCGATGACACTCGGTACATTGGTTGGTTTTATCGCAATGATTTTAGCACCACAAAACCAGGCGAATGACGCAGAGAAACAACAAAAAGCATACAATAGGTATCAGCAAGAGTCGTTGGCATATCAGCAAGAAACTGCAGCGCAAGAGGCGCAGGTCAAAGCACGAACAGCCGCGCTATCGAAACAGTATGTTGGAACTTTCTCTAAGTTCCAAAGCCAGGTAAAGAAATTTACTGCTAAAGATGTCAAAAAAGTGGTAGCAACTGATCTCATAGCGGGGAAGGGCCAGAAAATTGGTGAAGATAGCTCATACCTCGCGTATTATATCGGCTTCACACCTGACGGTAAGGTGTTTGATGGCTCGATAGACAAGAAGAGTCTTAAGGCGCCACTCATCGTTCGGCCAGGTGGAGTAATAGCTGGTTGGACTGAAGGCCTTAAGGAGAAGATGATTGGCGGTGTCTACAAAATTGTCATCCCAAGTGACAAGGCGTATGGTGACAAAGGTCAGGGTGACTCAATTAAACCAAATACACCATTGACATTTATTGTTATGCCGATCGAAGTAGTAAAGACAATCAAACAACCTGAAATTCCAAAGGAGCTACTGTCACTATGAGCGATAAAAACCTACACGACGTTGTGATGATTGGCGCTGGACCCAGCGCGCTCGCAGCGGCTGTCTATACAACACGCGAAGATATCGAAACTGTCCTCTACGAGAAGTCAGTTGTGGGTGGCCTTGCGGCTATTACTGACAAGGTTGATAACTATCCTGGTTTTCCTCAGGGAATTGAAGGTATGAAGTTGGCGAGTGAGCTCCAGGCTCAAGCAGAGCGCTTTGGAGCGGTCGTTGATTTCGGTGAAGTCTCCGAGATCCGCGATAATGGAGCCACAAAAACAGTAGTTGTTGATGGTCAAGATGTGGAAGCAAAAGCCGTACTTATAGCAACGGGTAGTGAATATAAGAAGATTGGTGTGCCAGGCGAGGAAGAGCTGTTTGGAAGAGGTGTGCACTACTGCGCGACCTGTGACGGCGCATTTTATCGAGACAAAAAACTTGCTGTTGTTGGCGGTGGTAACTCTGCGGTGCAAGAAACAATTTTTCTCACCCGTTTTGCGAGCCACATTGATATGCTTGTGCGAAGTGATTTCAAAGCAAGTGATGTACTTGTTGACGAGTTGCAACAGTATATCGATAATGGCAAGGTAACTGTTCACAAACAGACGGCAACTGAAGAGATTGTTGCTGAGAATGGAACCGTGACAAAAGTGCGCGTGGTGGAAGCGGGCGAAGAAAAGACGATCGAAGTTGATGGGGTCTTTGTGTTTGTTGGCTTGATACCAAATACTCAGTTCTTAAAAGATTCTACTATTCAGCTCGACCCAATGGGTCATGTTATGACTGATTTGAAGCTACAGACAGCTATGCCTGGCGTATTTGCAAGTGGAGATGTCAGGAGCGGTGCTACACTACAGATCGCCTCTGCAGTAGGTGAAGGTGCTACGGCGGCACTCAACATTCGTGAGTACATCGACGAACTACATCGGTCTGCTGCGTAGTAGTTATTTTATATTCTTCTCAAAAAATGTTTCGATCTGCTTGATGATTTTTGGATCACGAGTCTCGAGCGCTATTTCTCGTGTGCCAAATAGTACACCAATGTAGGTAAAGTTATGGGAGCCGGTAAGGGCAATTTTGCTACCATCTTTCATAGTTACAATGATAAATTTTGCATGGAGGTACTTCTTGCGTCGATAACGAGTTTTGTTGCCGCTAATGAACATGTTGAATGCGATGAGCGCGCCATTAAGACGATTGTTAGTCTTTTTGGGTGAGTTGAAATAAAGTCGTGAAGGTACTCTCTTTAAAAGTCTAGACAGTTTATTGGTCGGGCAGTATTGCGATACCAGCAGCACCTCCTCGGCGTTCTTCACAAGCTGGCATGCACGCCGATAAATGATCGAGTCGCCCTGGAGACCTCCGTCGATAAGTACCTTTGATTGCTTGCCGAAGCTAAATTCGTGACTGCGATAAGAAAAATGCTGACGATCTGCTTCAATGACCCTTGCTATATCATCACGAAGTTCTAGTGCTAATTGTTTGTCGTGGATGCGAAGCATGAAGTCGTTGAATCCAAGACTATCGTCATACATGTTGACACCGCCAAAGGAAAAAACCGTATCATCAGCCACAAGACACTTCATATGGTTACGTCCGCTAATGGGTGAAGCACTGAATCGTCCAACCCAAGTAAACTTAACCCCATTGCTCTTGAGGTGATTGACCATGTCTTTTATGGCGCGTGAACCTTCCTTATAGTATTTCAATGGAGCAAGATGTCCACCGAATTCACCAAATGCAAAAGTATCAGCTGCCACTTCTACACGTACGCCACGTTTCGCGGCGCTTGCTAATGCGTCGATCAGCTCATCGGTATGTTGATCGTTGGCTACGATAAGTGAAACGAGTGCTACATGGTGTTTTGCACGGTTGATAGCACGAGTAGCAGCCTCTACGTATTCGTGAGTAGACAGAAGTTTTGCAGTTGCCATATCCCGATTCTACACCAGATCGGATAGCTTGGCACGCATCTCCAAGGGATTGTCGGTCACGACACCATCGATGCCTTGGGCGTTGAGACGTCTAGCCGCGCTCGGACGATTGACCGTGTAGGCATAGGTAAAAAGATTGAGCTTTTTGGCAATCTCAACAGCAAGCTGATTGGCATACAGTCTGTGAAATCCAACGGCAGTAAGATGCAGAGTCCGATAGTACGCCAAGAACGCAAATGGATTGCGATTATGAAGTAGGGCAAGCTCGGCGTGTGGATTAATCTTTCGAATAGCACGAAGCTCCGAAGCTTTGAATGATGAGAAGAGAATATTCTCCCAATCGCTTGGCTGTTTGATGTAGCGCTCTTCGATAAACTTTGCAATGGCAGCACCACTAGAGCGATTCTTGATCTCTAGATTGAGTAAGACATTGCCAAAGCAGAGATCAAGCACCTCTTCAAGTGTGGCAATCTTGTGACCTTTCTCGGTCGCACGTTTAAGGCTTGCATGATCAGACCAGCGAATAATGTGGGCTTTCCGATGGGTTCTGAATAGGGTTGAGTCGTGTACGACAAGCGGGATACTATCGCGAGTTAACTGGACATCAAATTCCAAGATATCTGCACCAGCATCAAGGCCTTTCTTAAAGGCAGCAACAGTGTTCTCTTGCGCGAGACCTGCCGCGCCGCGATGTCCAATAATCAGCATGTACTGCCAAGTATAACATTTGTTACAATAAAGACAGATAAGCAAAGGAGAGAAGAAGAATGGCTGATTTTAATCAAGTGCTGACACCTGGCGCGATCGATGATGGCGTAGTAAATACTGTTGTCGAGATTCCTGAGGGTTCCCGTCTAAAAGTAGAGTGGGACCGCGAACGAGCCGCGTTTACACTTGACCGCGTAGAGCCTGCTATCTTTGCAAAGCCCTGTAACTATGGATTTATTCCACAGACACTTGACGAGGATGGTGACGAGCTTGATACATTGATCATTTGTCCCGAGCCTCTTGCAACTGGGGTTTGGTTTGAAGCAAAGATTATCGGCGTGATGAAGTTCGAAGATGATGGTGAAGTTGACGACAAGATTGTGGTCGTACCAGCTGATAATCGTGATGATGATCGCATCACTTCACTTCAGGATATCCCACAGCTTGTTAAGCAGCTTGAGCATCACTTTACTCACTACAAAGACCTCAAAAAGCCTGGCAGCACCATTGTGAAAGGCTGGGGTGATGTTGAAGAGGCTAAGGCAATTATCAAAGAGTGCATCGATCGCTGGAACAATAGATAATGCGAGTCATTACTGTTGGCAAAGCGGTTATTCGTCGTTCTACTGATGGTAAATACCTTATACTTACAAGCAGTAAATGGGAAGAGCGCCCTGATCGTTCCGAGAAGCCAGACCTGGCGGGTGGGGTTGTAGAAACGGGTGAGACACCTCAGGAGGGATGCGCTCGTGAGATTATGGAGGAGGCAGGCATCGCTGTTGAGTCGCAAGACCTACAGCTAGTGCATGCGCATTCTTTCATAAGCGACCATGACCAGGCAGGCATCAATAGACTTATTTATTTTACTGAGCTAAACAAGGATCCCGAAATTACGCTTAGCTGGGAGCATAAGTCCTATCAGTGGATGACAGCCAAAGAAGTCCTGGCCCTAGATATTCGTCAGCCATATTCAGAAGTCTTTAAGCATCTTGAGGCGATTGGCGTACTCTACTAGGCACGAGGTTTTGTTTTGCCACGGAGTCGTTCCGCTGCGTGGGTGAATGTTCCAAACAAACCACGGTTCTGGCGCGAAAGCTGTAGACGTAGCTTTTCTTTTGCATGATGGGTGACTAGATAGTCCTTCCAGGTGGCCTTTGGGATGGCGGTCTTGCTGGTGAGGATTTCCACTTCGTCACCATGCTGGAGTTTGTAGCTAAACGGTTTCATAGCACCATTGACCCGAAAGCCGCTTGCATGTGCTGCAACGTCACTGTGGATTCGATAGGCAAAATCGAGCGGAAAAGCTCCATTCGGGAGATCATAGATATCACCTTTCGGTGAGTAGATAAAGATTCGGTCGTTGAATAAGTTCATACGGAACTTTTCACTGTCAAAACTCTTTTTGGCTTTGCCCGCTCGTGCTGCGGTCAGTTGTAGGTCCTTGATCCAGCGGAGGTGTTCGGGAAGTTCTGCAATATGGCCCTTACGGTACGCATCGGTAAGTTTCTGTTCGTTGTAGTGGAAACTAGCGGCAAGTCCACGTTCGGCGTAGTCGTGCATCTCACGGGTTCTGACCTGAAATTCCACGATTTCACCTTGAGGCGTCTGGACTGTGGTGTGCAGACTTTGATACCCATTCAGTTTTGGTTGTGCTACATAGTCTTTGATCCGATCAAACATCGGTGTATAGAGCTCGTGCAGCACACCGAGGACTAAGTAGCAGGTCGAAAGATCATCAACGATGATGCGCAGAGCGATAAGATCGTGGATACGATCAATATCCCCGTCGACGCGATCGAGCTTCTTGAACAAGCTGTAGACACTTTTTATCCGACCATCCATTTCGAATTCGATCTTTTCTTCATCAAGTTTTCGTGTCACATCGCGGCGGACTGTATTGAATTTCTTTTGGCTTTTTTTGAGCCGAGAGTCCATTAACGTTTTAGTACGTGAAAAATCTTTTGGCATCATGAAACGAAAACTCAATTCCTCGAGTTGTACACGCGCACGTCCCATGTTGAGTCGATCAGCCAGGGGTGCGAACACTTCCATAGTCTCTCGCGCAATCTTTTTGCGTTTGTCGGGTGGCATGTGCTCAAGTGTGCGCATGTTGTGCAAGCGATCAGCAAGCTTAATGATAAGCACGCGTACATCTTGTCCGACAGCGATCATGAGCTTCGTAAGGTTGTCTTTTGTCGCAGGCAGGTAACTGTCGAGATCGCGCATACCGCTACGTGCTTGTGAGACTTTGGTGACGCCATCAACAAGGAATGCAATATCTGCGCCAAAAAGACTCTCAAGTTGCTCTAAAGTGACATCGGTATCTTCGACCGTATCATGAAGAATACCAGCGATGACGGAATCAATATCCATTTCCCATTCAATCAAAATTGCCGCAACGGCAAGCGGATGGATGATGTATGGCTCACCGCTTTTACGTTTTTGGCCACCGTGTGCTTTAAAGGCAAGATCGATTGCATGCTCAAGCTCAAGGATGTCATCCTCTGTGTAGTGTGGTCGAGCTAGTATAAGTAGATCTTCCTTGTCCATATAGATAGTATATACGTTTCGGTGTGAACATGAGAGGGGCAAGATTGTTGCACCAGTTATATTATGAAGACAAAATTACGGTATAATAAGTCTGAACAAGCATTACCATGATAAATAAGGAGTGGGTAAACTACTATGGCAACAATCAACGTAGCGATCAACGGCTTTGGAAGGATCGGACGAAATGTGTTTAAGATTGCGTTTGAACGAAGTGATCTTAATATCGTTGCGGTCAACGATCTGACGGATAGCAAGACGCTTGCATATCTACTCAAGCACGACAGTAATTACGGCACCTATGAACACGAAGTGTCAGCAGATGCCGAAGGACTGGTTGTTAATGGCAAAAAAATTAAAGTGCTCGCAGAGAAAGACCCCAGCGCGCTTCCTTGGAAAGACCTTGGGATCGATGTAGTCATCGAATCTACGGGGCGCTTCACCGATGCTGAGGGAGCTGGCCAACACGTGAAGGCAGGTGCAACACGAGTGGTCATAAGTGGTCCGAGTAAGAGTGAGGAAGTTGATACGCTCGTTATTGGCGCAAATGATGACGCAATTGCTGGCTCAAGTGTTGTAGTCAACAATGCGAGCTGTACAACAAACTCTGTCGCCACGGTTATGGCAATACTTGATGCCGAGTTTGGTGTAGAGAAGTCGCTCCTTACTACCGTGCATAGTTACACCGCTAGCCAAGCCTTGCAAGATGCACCAAGCAAGACGCTTCGCGAAGGTCGCAACGCTGCCGAAAATATTGTTCCACTACCGACGGGTGCTGCAATTGCAGTGACAAAAGCACTACCTGGCCTCAAGGGAAAGTTCGATGGTCACGCGTTCCGCGTTCCGACATCAGTCGTTTCGATAAGCGATGTGACTGCGCTGCTATCAAGGAATGTTACGGTTGAGGAAATCAACGATGTATTTAGGAAAGCAGCTAACGAACCATTTTACCAAGGTATTTTGGCGGTGACTGAGGATGAACTCGTCAGCCGTGATTTGATTGGCAACAGCCACTCTGGTATCGTAGACCTCCCACTCACAAAGGTTGTTGACGGGAACCTCATAAAAGTTTGCGTGTGGTATGACAACGAATGGGGCTACAGCAATCGTGTCGTGGAGCTTGTTGCTGACGTCGGTAAGCATCTTGAGAAGTAAAAAACACCCTCTTTAGGGTGAAAGTTGTGCCGAGTTGGCGCCGGGAATCCCCGGCGCCAACTGCACTTCAGGGCTGGTCAGCTTCTCAGCGACTGATCGGCTGGATGGAAGAGACGAGTGAAGTTCTGAACTCACCAGATGGCTTGCGGTCGGCCATGCGGTCGGCAAGTATGCGCCTGCCAACCTCGATGGTTTCTCCGAAAACCAGACACTCGGCTTTTTCTAGGTTCCTGGAACCGCCCTCCATGTAGATCTTGCCATCGACGAGCTCGAACGTGTAGACCGCACCACTCCAGGTAGTGATTCGGTAGGAGCCTTGTGATGTGCGGAGATTCAATACGTGAATTCCCATCATGCTATCCCTATCTGAAGTGCCTGTCGCACCTCGATCGTAGTTGAGAGGTTTGCGAACACAGATATTATATAAATTTATGGTGAAATAGTCAACCAAACTTCTATATCTGATTTTAAGATATGGCACGGGCTAGAGTGGTGGCATGGCAAGCGATAGTATGTTAGATGAGATTGAGACGGCTAGGGCCTTCCTTTATTTTGTAATCATGCTTATACTTTAAAGAGTATGAACATATACTTGGGTGCGGACCATCAAGGGTTTTATTTGAAAGAAAAAGTGTTTGCGTATCTCGCCAAGCATGGCTATAACGTGAGTGATGTTGGCGGAAGGGAGCTTGACCCTGCTGATGATTTTCCTGACTTTGCACAGATGGCAGCGACAAAACTGATCGGTGATGACAGTAAAGATCCGCGAGCAATTTTGATATGTGGTGGTGGACAGGGTATGGCAATGGCAGCAAACCGTTTTCGTGGCATTCGCGCTAGCGTCATCTGGGATGCATACGAAGCAAAAATGACACGCAACGACAATGACAGTAATATACTGTGTCTTCCCTCGCGTATCTTGGAAGATAACGATGAGGCTTGGCAAGGGATTATTGAGACATGGCTTAATACACCATTTGCTGGAGCTGCACGGTTTAAGCGTCGTAATGCGCAGATTGATGAGCTAGCTTGATGGCGGTTATTGCACCTGCAGTCTTGGCTGAAAACGCCGAGCAATACAAACAGCGGATTGAGCAGATCCAATCGTTTGCGCAGCGAGTACATATTGATATTTGTGATGGCGAGTTCGCGCCAAGCTTCACTATTAATGAGACCGAGGCATGGTGGCCACCAGAATGGCAGGCGGATATTCATGCTATGGTGGCTCGACCGAGTGAGCATGTGGCAGCTCTTTTGCAGCGAAAGCCGTCTATGATTATTTTTCACGCAGAGGTACAGGAAGACCTTATGCCAACACTTCAAGCTGTGAAAGCAGCTGGAGTAAAGGCAGGTATCGCCTTGCAGCGTCCGACGGTTCCGTCTACCGTAGCAGCGTTGATCGAAGCGGCAGATCACGTACTAGTGTTTAGTGGCGACCTCGGTCACTATGGAGGTACTGCTAGTCTGATGCAGCTTGAAAAAATCCGGCTTATTAAAGCGATTCGGCCAAGTATTGAGATTGGTTGGGACGGTGGTGTAACAATCGATAATGCCTTTAGCCTGACACAAGGAGGAGTTGATGTCCTGAATGTTGGTGGGACGATTGCCAAAAGTGCCGACCCCGTGGATACCTACAAGAAGCTTGTCGCTGAAATTAATAAACACGGAGTGCTATAGAAATGACTGGTGGGTTGACGATTACGCAATTGCAGCAAAAAGCAAATGAGGTCCGTAAAGATATCATTATGATGCTTGAAGAAGCTAAAAGTGGGCACAGTGCTGGTCCACTGGACCTTGCAGAACTAGTAACGACTCTCTACTTCGATATTATGAAGGTTCGCCCACATGACCCCGAGTGGGATGGCAGAGACTACTTCTTCCTGTCCAATGGACACTGTGTCCCGGTGCAGTATGCGGTTATGGCCGAGATGGGGTATTTTGACAAGAAAGAGTTGATGACACTTCGAAAGCTGGGCTCTCGTTTGCAAGGGCATCCTGAGAGGACCAAGCTGCCGGGTCTTGAGAATACAAGTGGGCCGCTCGGGAGTGGTCTTTCGCAGGCGGCCGGAGTCGCTTATACACTGCAGTACATTGATGATCAACTCCATCGTTTTGTCTATGTAGTGACTGGCGATGGTGAGCTCAATGAGGGTAACATATGGGAAGCGGCTATGTTTGCGGGTAAATACAAACTGTCGCAGTTGATCGTCTTTGTCGATCGAAATAATATTCAGATTGATGGCAATACCGAAGATGTAATGCCGCTTGAAGACTTGGCGGGAAAATGGCGAGCATTTGGATGGCATGTGCAGGAAATTGACGGCCACAATGTAGAGAGCATCCAGGACGCAGCAAGCATGGCACGGGCGATTACTAACAAACCGAGTGTCATTATTACTCATACAATTCCAGGCAAAGGTGTTGACTTCATGGAATACGACTACCACTGGCATGGTACGCCACCGAACCACGAACAAGCCAAAATCGCCCTTCGAAAGCTACGTAGTCTTGACGGAAAGATCATAGGAGAGCACGAATGAGTGATTATGCGTTAAACCCACATTATGCGGCAGATGATGTTAAGCAAGAACCAACTCGTGCTGGATTTGGCCGAGGCTTGAAGCTTGCCGGTGAAAAAGACGAGCGCGTTGTTGCTCTCTGCGCCGACCTAACAGACTCGACTCAAATGAGTTTGTTTAAGAATGAATTTCCGAAGCGTTTTATCGAAGTTGGCGTGGCTGAGCAAAATCTCGTGACGGTTGCAAGTGGTATGGCCCGTGCAGGCAAGATCCCATTCACATCGAGCTACGCAGCCTTTAGTCCAGGTCGCAACTGGGAGCAAATCCGCACAACAATTGCACTCAATGAGATGCCCGTCAAGATCGTTGGCTCACACGCCGGTATCAGTGTTGGTCCTGATGGGGCAACGCACCAGATGCTCGAGGATATTACTTTGATGCGAGTGCTCCCGCACATGGTGGTGGTCGCTCCTGGGGATAGCATTGAAGCCGAAAAGGCGACACAAGCTATTGCGGTCAATGACAAGCCGAGCTATATTCGCCTAGCACGCGAGAGAACACCAATTTTTAGCACAGAACATTCACCGTTTGAGATTGGCAAGGCGTATGTATTGCGTCATGGAGATGATGTTAGTTTGCTCGGAACCGGAACAATGACCTACCAGCTATTACTGCTGGCACGACTACTTGAAGATAGAGGCATAAGTGCAGAAGTTGTTCATGTACCGACGATTAAGCCTCTTGATGAAGAGACAATACTCGAGAGTGTTCACAAAACGGGTAGAGTCGTGACTGCAGAAGAAGCACAAGTCGCTGGTGGATTCGGCGGTGCGATAGCTGAACTTCTGAGTGAAAAATCGCCTGCACCACTAAAGCGTCTTGGGATGCTTGATCGTTTTGGTGAGTCTGGCACTCCTAGTGAACTGCTGGAGCATTTTAATCTCACTGCCGAGACGATGCTTCCTGATGTGACTAAATTTATCGAAACCGTTCCACAATATAAACCAGGATTTTAGGAGAGTGTAATGGGACTTACAATAAACCAAATTCGTGACAACACTACGCGTGCGCGTCACTTGATGCAGCGTACTAGGCAGCAGCAATTTGCCGTCGGCGCGTTTAATATAGACAACCAGGAGACACTTATCGCTGTTGCAGGAGCAGCACAGAAGCTAAACTCGCCAGTTTTGGTAGAGGTAAGTGACGGCGAAGTGAAAGCTATGGGGCTAGAAAACGTTCGTGACCTCGTCGATAACTACAAGCAGGAGTATGGGGTTGAGATGTATATCAATCTCGATCATAGCCCTAGTGTTGAAGATTGTAAGCGGGCAATCGATGCGGGATATGAATTTATACATATTGATATTTCCCAAGCAAATCACGACGCTCCGACGGAAGAGATCATCGAAAAAACAAAAGAAGTCGTAGAATATGCCAAGTTCACTGGTGCGTTGGTCGAGAGTGAACCGCACTATTTTGGTGGCTCGTCAAATGTCCACGAAGAAGCTATCGACTACGAAGAGGTTAAGAAGACATTTAGTACGCCGGAGAATGCCAAGGCATTTGTTGACGCTACCGGAATTGACACATTTGCCGCTGCAATCGGTAATTTACACGGTAAGTATCCGGTACCAAAAGAACTTGATCTTGACCTACTCAGTCGTATTCGTGAGTCAATCGATTGTCAGATATCACTTCACGGTGGCTCTGGCACACCACTACATTATTTTGAAGAAGCAGCAAAAATTGGGGTAAGCAAGATTAATATTAATAGTGACATGCGGTTTGCATTTCGAAAGACGCTTGAAAAGGTGTTGGCGGACAATCCGGACGAATACGCCGTAGTGAAGCTAATGCCCGAAGTCTACAACGCTGTTCAGATCATTGTAGAGGAAAAGATTCTGGCATTCGGAAGTAGTGGGAAAGCGGTAGGTTAGTCTCTAGACAAAGCAAGCTCTTTACCCTGTGAGGCCAAGATTTTAATCTCACTAAATGGCTCTCGCAAACTCAATGTTAAGCGACCTTGCTGAAGCTCTTGCTCATCAAGACTATACATACTGATAGCGATCATACCCTTGTTCTCGATAGTGATAGGGGGTATCTCCCAAAGGCCCGTGCTTTGGTTTAACCTATGACTTCGAGGGTACTGTATGAAGCGTCGCTCGGATAAACTATTTGCATCAACATCGCTAATGTGGATTGCAGCACCAAGGATGTCGTCGAGATTTTTATGCGCATTATGGGAAAGTGCACTAAGAAGCTCGGCAAAACGTGCCGTACTGGAAAGATCGATAAGAATTTTTGCATCTCTGATTGCTTCGTCTTTTGGAATTCTACGCTCGCCAAACGTTGTATGGACAAATTCTCGATCACTCATAGGTGTTGTTATATCAAACTTTGGTGAAATATCGCAACCATAAGTGATATACTGATAGGTAATGAGTGGGCAAGCAAAGAGGATACTGTCAATAGGTGCTGCTGTTCAAGATGTATTCTTGAGCCAGAGTGATGAGTTCAAGCCAGTGAGTGATAAAACACTTCATGAGCAAGTGATGCAGCTTGAGATGGGTGCAAAGGCTGATGTTAACCACATCACCTTTTCTACTGGTGGCGGGGCAACAAATGCGTCGGTAACATTTGCTCGCAGTGGACATCATGCGGTATTTATGGGTACGATAGCCCATGACCCAGCTGGTCAAGCAGTGCTTGATGATCTTGATAAAGAAAATGTAGATACAACACATGTCTCGTATAGCCGGCGATATCATACAGGCTATTCGGTACTGCTACTTGCGCCAAATGGGGAACGTACTATCTTAACGTATCGTGGTGCGTCAACGCACTATGAGAATAAGAATTTTTCACTTGATGATATAGATGTCGACTGGCTGTATGTATCGAGTGTGGCTGGGCAGATGGATGTGCTTGATAAGATTTTTCACCAAGCGCGCGAAAAAGGCATGAAAATATTCTTCAATCCTGGCAAGGGTGAGCTCAGGCAGACGAGTAAGTTGAAGTCACTCTTGCAAGATGTAGATGTACTAAGTGTCAATAAGGACGAGATGAAGCAAATTGTTCACGGTGAGACGAGCGAAGAACTTGTCCGCCACGGTTTGAGCTATGTTGATACCGTGATTGTCAGTGATGGGCCAAATGGTGTGGTCGCAAGCGATGGCAAGACCATTGTCAAGGCTGGTATGTATGAAGATGTCAAGGTCATCGACCGCACTGGTGCGGGTGATGCATTTGGAAGCGGATTTTTAAGCAAATGGGCGGGCGGGGCAAGTCTGAAAGATTCAATCATCTTTGCGAGCGCAAACTCTACTAGTGTTGTCACCAAGATTGGTGCAAAAGTGGGAATACTGCCTGGCAATACAAAACTTCACACGATGCCACTACATGAGGAGAAAATATAGATGGGACGACTTTTAGCAGATCTACTTGGCAACAACCACCCGCTTTTTGTGAGGAATATGACACGCATGGAGCAGGCAACTGGTCACGCCGGAATCGATACAAGGTTAATTGCGGATATCACCGAAAAAGCACATGCTGTGATGCGCGAGATGGGATTGGATCCAGCAGACACTTCTGCGCGTGAGCTATATATGAGTCTCATTAGTACTGTTTCACGTAGTGGACAAGCGGAGCGGCTGCTTGGCGATACGCATTACGTTTTGCTCTTAGTTGAGAATGAGCTGATATCGTTTTGTCTGCATGACGTGATTGAAAATGCTCACCATCAACTCCCATTTGAAGCTCGTAAGTATGACCATGCACAGCGTCATCTTCGTGCTGAGATCGTCAAGCGATACGCTGAGCACGATAGAACTTCAAATACGATGGTTGAAGAGATTGCTCGTGAAGTCGGGCTCATACAGCCAAGTGATGGGGATTATCCAAGACTTGAAACTTCACGGTCTGAAGTTTCAGATGAAGCGCCAAACATGTTGATGATCGGCGATGTATTCACAGATGCGTTTATTAAACTGACTGATGAAGCAGCCAAGATCATAAAAGATGATGACGGTACAGAGTGGCTTGCGGTACCATTTGGCAGAAAGCCGCCATACGAGCGAGTCGACATCGTTCGCTCAGTGGGTCCTTCTCCGAATGTAGCTGTTTCAATGGCACGCCTTGGGTTAAATGCTGGCCTGATGGCGTGGATCGGTGATGACGATACAGGAAAAGAAGCTCTTGAATATCTTAAATCGGAACGAGTCAATACCAACTCGATGGTAACGGAAGCGGGCAAATTGACAAGCTATTGGTATGTGCTCCGCTATGGTGCAGACAGAACTATGTTGGTAAAGAGTGAAAAATATCGTTATGAGTGGCAAGATCCTGACGTCATTCCTGACTGGATATATCTTTCATATCTTGGTGAGGACTCGTGGCAGTTACACGAGGATTTGCTTGCGTATCTCGAGCGCAATCCTGACATAAAGCTTGCATTCCAGCCAGGTACCTTCCAGTTCAAGTGGGGCGTCGAGAAGCTTGCCGCGTTGTACCGTCGAAGTCACATTGTCCTAATGAACCGAGAAGAGGCAATGGATGTAACTGGCTTGCCATACGAATCGCTGCATAATCTTGCGAAAGGTCTCCATGATCTTGGACCAGAGAAAGTAGTGATTACCGATGGACCAAATGGCTCATACGCCTCATTTGATTCTAGACTGGTAACGATCCCAAATTATCCCGACCCAAAGCCACCTGTTGAACGCACTGGTGCTGGTGACGCCTTTGCCTCGACGATCGTTGCAGGGCTTGTCCTGGGTAAGTCGATGGAGGAAGCACTGTCTTGGGCGCCAATCAACAGTATGAACGTTGTGCAGTACATCGGTGCTCAAGCAGGTTTGTTGCGCATTGATGAAATTGAGAGATATCTCGAGCAGGCACCAGATTACTATAAAGTTAGCGAGGTCTAGTCATCGCAGTACGTCTGGTTACTCTTTACCAGGCGTACAACCTCATCGATGCTGTCAGTGATATGATAAAGTTTCATATCGTCTGGCTCAATGAGCTTGTTCGGTAGCATAAAGTTTTCAACAAATGTACTAAACGCATTCCAAAACTCAGAGCCAAACAAAATGATGGGTGCTTTGTTAGTCTTACCTGTCTGTATAAGTGTGAGAATCTCTGAAAGCTCATCCATCGTTCCAAATCCTCCTGGGAAATAGACATATGCTTCTGCATAAAGTGTCATCGCAATTTTACGTGGGGCGAAGTGGCTGAATGCATAGCTCTCTGTTGTATATTCGTTGAGGGTTTGCTCATGAGGTAAGGCGATATTGAAGCCAATCGAATCACCTCCGGCTTCAAAGGCACCTTGGTTAGCGGCCGCCATGATACCGTGACCTCCACCTGTAATGATTGCATACTTTTCTTCGGCAAGTCGTCGGCCCACTTCCTTTGCCATTTCGTAGTAAGGATTATCTATCATCGTGCGAGCAGAGCCAAATATCGTCACTGTTTTATGATATTTGCGGATGATGTTGTAGCCAGCCTGTACCTCCTCATCAATATCACCTAGACGAATCATTGCCGCTTGCAGGACGATATCTCGTGGGATGCAGATTGGTTGTTGTGTACTTTTTGGTTTTGGTTGCATATGTTTTCCTCATTGTAACAAATTGACTGAGAAAAAGCTTGTGTTTTTAGTATGCTACTGCTTAAATCAAAAGAGAATACATCACTTAATTAAGGGGCATCATATGAAAAAGCAATTACAACAAGGATCAGCGCATGCTGTCGTCATAGTGTGTCTTATTGCAGCACTTATATTTGCACTCGGCTGGATTTTCTATCAGAATTTCATTCTGAAGCAGGATAACAAAAAGCCGGATGAGACAATTAGTAAGATTCACAATACATCTACAAGTGAGTCTTACTGTGTGAGCACTGTGAAAGTATGTTTTGATGAGCTAAAAGACTGGACGGTAACAAAGACTACTGACCAATATCCCGCAGAAGGTTCGGAGGCCTGGAAAGACAATGGCAATAAAGCAGAGTACACGATTGAGGGTGCAGAAGCAACGTTCTCTTCTCCTGATAGCCTACCAATGACACTGACATTAGCAACTGGATATTCTCAGCTCGGCGGTGGGTGTGTTCCCGAAGATGTTCAGGGGCAGACAATTGAAGTTATAGATGTTGCAGCAACGAAGCTTGAAGGCGCTGTTGACCAGCCTCGAAAGCCGATTGTGAATAAAGAAGTTGTAGCAGTGAAGGCTATTATCAATCAAAAAGGAAAATTTATGCCAGCAATCTTCCTAACACAGTTAAAAGAGCTATCGCAAAAGGGCACAAAGACGGTATGTTCAATGATGTATGGTCTACTCGTAGAGGGTAAAAACAAGCCTGCTGATGGTGGGAGCGCGCTCTTGACGTTCGCTTCGTACAAGGATGTACTTGGTATTGAGCCGGATATTAAGGATAAATACAACACTCGTGAAGAGGCAGTAAAAGCACTTGGGTCAGATTCTTTCAACCGAGGCTTTAATGTACTTAAATCTGTCAGATATCAATAAACGTTGATAATCTTGATAGAATAGAATGAGTGAATAAGTTTCAACTCAATACCAAATACCAGCCTACTGGTGATCAACCAGCTGCTATAGCGCAGCTGGTTACTGGTTTGGAGAAGGGTGATCGGGAGCAGACGCTGCTTGGTGTGACCGGTAGCGGTAAGACATTTACCATGGCGAATATTATCGCCAACCGTAATGTACCTACCCTTGTACTTGCCCATAACAAAACATTAGCTGCGCAGTTATACTCCGAATTCAAGTCATTTTTCCCTGATAACGAAGTTCACTACTTTGTGAGTTACTTTGACTACTATCAGCCAGAAGCATACATCGCTAGTAGCGATACGTATATAGAGAAGGATTCAAAAATCAATGATGAGATTGACCGTCTGAGGCATGCGGCTACAACGGCATTATTGACACGACGCGACGTCATTATTGTTGCTAGTGTGAGCTGTATTTATGGTATTGGATCACCAGATAGCTATGCCGAGATGTCGATTCAGCTCAAGAAGGGCGAGCGTCGGCAACAAGACAAGTTCGTACGACTGCTGACAGATATCCAGTATCAACGTAACGATATTGACTTTCATCGTGGCACTTTCAGGGTAAAAGGTGATGTTGTAGACGTATTCCCAGCGGGGAGTGATGTGGCATATCGTATAGAGTTTTTCGGTGACGAGGTTGATCGGATGACACGGATTGATCCGTTAACTGGAGAGATTCTTGGTGAGCCAGATGAACTAAAGATTTTCCCATCAAGCCACTACGCAACACCGAAAGAGCAGATTGCACAGGCGATCGAAGGTATCAAGCGCGAGTTCGATGAGCGTGTGCAGTGGTTTGAAAAGCATGATAAGTTGCTCGAGGCGCAGCGGCTAGCGCAGCGGACAAAATACGATATTGAGATGCTTGAAGAGACAGGGTTTGTTAAGGGCATCGAAAACTACTCGCGCTATCTTACTAATCGAGAACCAGGTGAGCAGCCGGCAACCTTGATCGACTATTACCCAGACGATTGGCTACTGCTTGTTGACGAGAGCCATATGAGCTTGCCGCAGGTGCGCGGTATGTATAACGGTGACCGGGCACGCAAGGAAGTACTAGTTGAACATGGCTTCCGCCTGCCGTCTGCGCTCGACAACCGTCCACTCAAATTTGAAGAATTCGATAAGCATATTAATAACGCGATATATGTTTCTGCAACTCCGGGCGAATATGAACTTGCGCATAGTCCAGAGCCAGCTCAGCAGGTGATTCGTCCAACCGGGCTACTTGACCCAGAAATTGAGATCAGGAAATCTGAGGGTCAGGTAGATGATTTGATCGCAGAAATTCGTGAGAAGATTGAGAAAAAGCAGCGAGTACTCGTCACTACACTTACGAAACGGATGGCAGAAGATTTGAGTCAGCACTTGCAAGATATCGGTATCAAGACGGCATATATCCACTCGGAAGTTGATACTCTGGAACGAGGAGATATTCTGCGTGATCTGCGCTCAGGCGTGTACGATGTACTTGTCGGTATCAACTTACTTCGTGAGGGACTTGACCTCCCTGAGGTGAGTTTGGTGGCGATTATTGATGCAGATAAAGAAGGGTTCCTCCGCTCTGAGAGTGCCTTAATCCAGACGATCGGTCGTGCCGCACGACACGAAGAAGGCAAAGTGATTATGTACGCTGACAATATGACTGGCTCAATGCAGCGGGCAATCGATGAGACCAACCGCCGTCGCGGCATTCAGGAAGCATACAACAATGAGCATGGTATTACGCCGCGGAGCGTGGCGAAAGAAATTGGCGAGGGCCTCCGAGCAATTATTCCAATGAAGGAAGATGACAAAAAGCCGAAACTCGACTTAAAGAAGATTCCAAAAGACGAATATACTACGTTAGCAAAAGAACTTACATCGCAGATGGAGCTTGCTAGCGCAAATCTCGAGTTTGAGAAAGCTGCCGAACTCCGTGATCTAATAGCCGAGATTCGGAATAAACAGAAGTAATATACGTATACTTTTGATCGTGGGCTGATCTGCTGTAATATCTGACTATCTACGCTATAATGTTGTCATGACACAAATCACTCGCGATGACGTGCTCGCACTAGCACGACTGAGTAGCTTGCAACTTACTGATACTGAGTTGGATAGTCTGACTGCTGACATTACAAGTATTCTTGCCTATATTGAACAGTTGGCTGAGCTTGATACCTCCGGCGTGCAGCCAACATATCAGGTAACGGGCCGCGAAAATATTTGGCGTGATGACGTACCAGTCCAAGGGATATCTAGGGAAGATTTGCTTTCACTTGCTCCACAGTCTACAGGCATGCAAATTCAAGTACCGAAGGTGTTATAGATAGTTCTTATGACAAAGATTTCTGATTACATGAATAACTCCGCAGTCGATAATGTCACCAATGCTCTGGCTGCGGCAGAAAATAATGAAGAGTATCATGCATTGCTAAGCCTCACAAGAGAGCGAGCACTAGAGCGTGCCAGGATGGTCGACGCTGGTGAAATTACTGGCAAATTGGCCGGAGTGCCATTTGTGGTAAAGGACAACTTCTTGGCGTTTGGCGCACCTACTACCGCTGCTAGTAAGATACTAGAAAATTTTGATGCCCCATTACAGGCGACAGCGGTTGAGAAGCTTGAGGCTGAAGGTGCGATTTGTATAGGCAAAGCCAACCTCGATGCCTTTGCTCACGGTAGTAGTACTGAGAATTCTGCTTTTGGGCCGACTAAAAATGCCGTGGACCCAACTAAAGTTGCCGGAGGCTCATCGGGAGGCTCTGCTGTCGTGACGGCGCTTGATATTGTCCCGTTTGCGCTCGGGACAGATACTGGCGGATCGATTCGTCAACCTGCAAGCTTCAATGGTGTATACGGTATTAAGCCAAGTTACGGCATGATTAGCCGATATGGCGTTGTCGCCATGGCAAGTAGTACTGATTGCATAGGCTGCTTTGCGACAAATGCCGAAGATACTAGTCTTGTGCTCTCGATTATGGCTGGCCGAGACGACAAAGATATGACAACCCTTCCTGACTACTTCACGCCTGATGTACTTAGTCGAAAGCTGAAGATTGGAGTTATCGGTGATTTCATGACTGATAACGTTGATAGTGAAGTACGGGATGTGACCAACACTTACATCGGCAAATTACGTGATGCCGGTCATGAGGTCGGTGAGGTTAGTTTGCCGATTGTTAAGCATACTCTTGCGATGTACTACATCATTGTTCCAGCAGAAGTATCGAGCAATTTGGCTCGCTACGATGGCGTGCGTTATGGCCACAGGGCAGAAGTAAAAACTCTTGCTGAGCTTTACGGCGTATCGCGGGACCAGGGATTCATGCCAGAGAACAAGCGCCGGATTATGATTGGTAGCTATGTTCTATCGAGCGGGTATTTTGATGCTTATTACCAACAAGCACAAAAGGCGAGAACTGTACTTATCAACGAATTTAAAAAGGCCTTTGAGTCTTATGATATCCTCCTGTCACCCACTGTCCCATCGCCAGCGTTTGGTTTTGGCGAAAACACTGACGATCCAATCAAGATGTATTTATCAGATGCCATGACTGTGTCGGCTAACTTAACCGGCGTCCCTGCGCTGAGTGCGCCTGCTGGTGTGACATCAACTGGGCTTCCTGTTGGCGTGCAGCTGATGGCGCCATATCAGCACGATGCAGAGCTATTGGCCCTTGCGGAAGAAGTGGAGAAATTCTGATGGATGTTCTGCTGTTAATATTTTTAGTGTTAGTGCTATTACTAGCGGGAATTGTATTTGTATTCCTGGTGGGCAAAGGACGGACTGCATCAGGTCTGAACAAAGAGAAATATCATGTTGCTTGGCTCAAGATCGAACAGCAGCTCAAGCCAAATGATGAAGCAAGTGCTCATCTGTGTGTGCTTAATGCTGATAAGTTACTTGATCAGGCGCTGCGCGAACGAGGCTTTAAGGGCCAGACCATGGGTGAGCGTATGAAATCGGCGCAGACCGTGTGGAGTGATGCAAATCAAACATGGGCTGCACACAAGCTTCGTAATCGAATCGCTCATGAATCGAGTGTGGTCGTAAGTCATGATATGGCGCGTCGAGCACTGTCGGCGTTTAAACGCTCGCTAAAAGATGTGGGGGCTATTTAATATGTGGGAAATGACTATAGGTATTGAGTGTCACGTTCAGTTGGCAACAAAAACAAAACTGTTTAGTCCTGCCGATAATGATGCACGTAATGCGGAGCCTAATAGCAAAGTCCACGAGATTGATTTTGGTCTACCTGGTATGCTCCCCGTACTGAACCGTGAAGCTGTCAATCTTGCCATCAAAGCAGGTAAGGCTCTGAACGCCGAAGTTGCAGAAGTCTCACGCTTCGATAGAAAGCATTATTTCTACCCTGATCTTCCTAAGGGCTACCAGACAACACAGATGTATGAGCCTATTATCCTTGCTGGATATGTCGATGCTCCCCTTGAAAACGGTGAAATGGTTCGAGTACGGATACACCACGCTCATATGGAGGAGGATGCAGGCAAGCTAACACATTTCAGCGACTACTCCCTTGTTGACCTTAACCGTGCTGGCACGCCATTGATTGAAATTGTGTCTGAGCCTGATATTCATAGCGCTGAAGAAGCCCGGGCGTTTGCGACCGAACTGTATCACCTTATGACTTATGCTGGGGTTACGCATGGCGACCTCTCTAACGGTAACATGCGTTTTGACGTTAATATCTCAGTTGCAAAAAAAGGCTCTGATGGCTTAGGAAAGCGTGCAGAGGTAAAGAATCTCAACTCCTTCAGGAGTGTCGAGAAGGCTGCTGAGTATGAGTTTAAGCGCCAGGTCGCGTTGCTTGAAAAGGGTGAGCAAGTTGTGCAAGAGACGCGCGGCTGGGATGATGCCAAGCAAGTTACTAATTCCCAGCGCTCGAAAGAGGACGCGCAAGACTATCGGTATATGCCAGACGCAGATATTCCACCAATTGTACTGACACGAGAAGAGATCGAAGAGATTCAGACGAGCGTACCCAAACTTCCCCAGGAGTATCGTAACGAGTTTAAAGAGCTAGAAGTGGATAGTTCAGTGATCGGGAAGCTCTTATCTCACCAGAGTTATGCGGAGATTGTATCAGCAGTACTTTCAACAGGCGGCGTCAAGGCCGCTAAACGAGTTGCTAATTGGATTGCAAGTAACCTTGCGCCCGATGACGAAGCAACAGAAGCGAAAACGCCAGATGTTGATGATCTACTTGCACTCGCCGAGATGACAGAAAAAGCCGAAATCACGTCGAATGCTGCAACTGAGCTTTTCAATGCACTTATGAATGGAGCAGCTGACCCTCGTAAGTTGGCTGAGGATCGGCAGCTCTTGCAAGTAAGTGATGAGGGGGCAATCGGAGCTATTGTCGATGAAGTATTGGCTGATCCAGCCTCTCAAAAAGCTGTTGAAGATATCAAAAATGGCAATGATAAAGCTATCGGTTTTTTGGTTGGTCAGATTATGAAGAAATCAAAAGGCCAGGCAAATCCTGCGCTTGCACAGAAGCTGATTCGAGAGAAGATATAGGCATGAACAAGTGGCAACGGGTCGATGACGGTTCAGTAGTCACAAAAACACGTTTCCGTACAGTTGTACATAAAACATTTGTGATGAATAGTGGCAAGATAATGCATGCAGATATATCTGGAGGCGAAGGCAATGCAGCTGCGGGAGTAATTGCATTAACGGCCGACAATAAGATTATTATTGCAAAACAATTTCGATGCGGCCCAGAACGGGTCATGTATGAGATGCCGGGTGGAGCTGTAGACCCGGGTGAAACACCCGAGCAAGCAGCTCGTCGCGAATTAGCTGAAGAGGTTGGCTATAAAGCCGATAGTTTTGAGTATCTTGGCGCAGCATATATTAATGCTTGGGATGCAACGATTCATCATTACTTCTTGGCCAAGAATTGCCGGTTTGTTGGCGCACATAATCCGGAAGAATTTGAAGAGATTGAGGTGGCAACGATAAGTATTACAGAGTTTATTGAAAATGCTAAGCAGGCTCGGATGACAGATGCACAGGGAGTATTGCTAGCATATGAAAAGTTAAAAGCATTGGAGGGAGCATCATGAAACAGGTTACAAAGGCGGTCATAGCAGCAGCAGGGTTCGGTACTCGATTTTTGCCACAAACAAAAGCCATGCCAAAAGAGATGCTACCCTTGATTGATAAGCCGATTATTCAATATGTAGTCGAAGAACTAGTCGATGCAGGCATCAAGGATATTATCATTGTCGGCAGTCAAAACAAACGTGCTATCGAGGACCATTTCGACCTCCCAAGCGAGGACTTACTCGCCAACTTGCGGTCAGGGGGAGCGAAAAAACAGCCATTTATTGATCAGATTGAATCAGTCTCAAGCCTTGCGAACTTTATTTACGTTCGTCAGAAAGGACCATATGGCAATGCCACGCCGTTGGCATGCGCAAGTCATCTAATTGGCAGGGATGAACCCTTTATCTACACGTGGGCAGACGATTTCTTCGTCGCAAAGCCCGGGCGTACAAAACAACTAATTGAAACCTATCAGGCTCATGGGGGCTCAGTATTCGCGTGTAAGAAAGTGCTCGATGACAGCGAATATGATCGTTATGGTATTGCAGCGGGACGACAAATCGACGACATGACAATTGATGTTACTCATATTGATGAGAAACCCGGCAAACAGGATGCTCAGTCAAACTTAGCAAGTGTGAGTGGCTACCTGCTTGTTCCGGAAATTCTTGACTATATAGATAAAGCGACACACGATTTCTCTGGTGAAGGTGAGTTGATGATCCAGCCTGTCATGCAAAAGATGATCGATGATGGCCATAAGTTCTATGCGCGTGAAATTCAACAAGGTAAATACTATGACACGGGTGATAAACTTGAATATCTCAAAACCGTAATCGATTTTGGCCTGAAGCATCCAGAGCTTGGCGATTCATTGCGAGAGTTCTTGTCAGAGAAATTAGACTAGTAAATCACTATGGAGTTACTATTTGAGTGGTTTGGGGTAGTCATGGTCGCCGGACTTGCAAGTTGTATTGCTGCCCTTGTTTTAAGATCGGACAAGCTAAAGGCGACGATCATCGGAGTGGTGAGTGCGATAGTAGCAAACATGATTTTGCCATTTATTCAGTCGAGCCACCACGACATTGACCTTAATAGGAAGTTTTTCGTATCATTTCTCAGTGCATTTATTGTTCTGTCTATCATAAAGCTGGTCAGTAAAAAGAAAGAGCTGCACAACTAGTCAAGGGTCTTTCTAGCAGGGGTGGCGTGCGATGCTGTTTTGAGCCATGTGCTATCATAGTGTTATGAATGCAGCTGAGATTCTAGTGATTATACTATCAGTATTTCTTGCCTTGTTTTTGCTCGCGGGAATTGTTTTGCTAGTTCTTCTTATTAAAGTAACTTTGCAAATTCGTCGAGTAACAACAAAGGCAGAGCAGGCGGCAAATAATTTTGAGAATATGACAAAGGGCATATCAAGCGCTGCATCGAAGGCCGTCGTAGGCCGAATGGTGCTACGTGGCGTGAAGGCAATCTATAGAAAACGCAAGAGGGGGAAGAAATGAAAGGTAAATTAGCGGTTGGTGCAATTATCGGTGCAGTAGCTGGAGTAGTTGCTGGTGTTCTGACAGCACCAAAAAGTGGTAAAGAAATGCGAGCAGATATCAAAGCAAAGGCAACCGAGCTCAAAGACCAGGCGGGCCATCGAACTGATGAGGCCAAGCATGCTGCAGCCGATGCCGTCCAAGATGCGACTGATGCAGTCAAAGAAAAATTAAAGAAATAATATCATATGCCCAAAGAATCAATTGCAAAACGAGCAAAAAATCGCATCAAAAGTGATAACGAACGCGGTGCCAGGATAAATCTTATCGAAGAACTTTTCTTCGACTTTAATCGCTCAAAATCACAAGTATTCTGGATGAACTTTCAACGGGGTATATTCTTTGGTATAGGTAGTGTAATTGGCGGAGCGTTGATCATAGCGATATCGGCGGTTATTCTCGGCTTGTTCGTTGATCTTCCTGGCGGTGTTGGTGACTTCGTTCAGAGCGTAATCGACGCGATGAGTCAGCGTAACTAACGTATTTTTTACGGCACGGATCACATAATTTTTAAGATATACTAGTAATATATGGGTAAGGTGCTTCAGGCGTCGGATTATGTCCATTTGCATAATCATACGCATCATAGTTTGCTTGACGGACTCACGAAGGTCCCTGAGCTTGTTTCTCGGGTTAAGGACCTTGGCATGAAGTCGGTAGCTATTACCGATCACGGGACAATGAGCGGTGCCGTCGAGTTCTACAAAGCCGCCAAAGACCAGGATGTCAAGCCCATTATAGGCATTGAGACCTATGTTGCGGCACGATCACGTTTTGACCGCGACCCTGCTAAAGACAAAGCAAGATATCATCTGATCCTACTCGCAATGAACGAAACCGGCTATAAAAACTTAATGATGCTGTCAACAAAAGCCAATCTTGAGGGTATGTATTATAAGCCACGTATTGATCACGAGCTACTTGAGCAATACAACGAAGGTATTATCTGTTTAAGTGCATGTGCAAGTGGTGAACTGGGCGAAAATCTCCGTGTAGATAATTACGAAGAAGCCAAAAATATTGCCGCATGGTACAAATCAATTTTTGGAGATCGTTATTATCTTGAGCTACAAGATCACGGACATCCAGAGAGTAAAACCGCGTGGGATGTGCAAGTAAAAATCAATGGTTATCTAGAAAAAATCGCCGATGAACTCGATATTCCCTGCGTGATCACAAGTGACGGTCACTATCTTGATCATGATGATCAGGATGCGCATGAGATCCTTCTTTGTGTTGGTACCGCGGCCTATCTCTCTGACGAGAAACGGATGAGCCTAAAAGACTTTGAATTGCATGTTACTGATCCAAATGAGATTATTGAACGTTGGCAAAACACACATTCTGATGCAATTGAGAACACGCGGAGGATTGCTGAACGCTGTAATGTAGAGCTCGATCTTGGAAATATTTTAATCCCTACTTTTCCTACACCAAGTGGTGAGGATGAAAAATCATATCTACATAAGTTGACATGGACAGGATTAGCTTGGAGGTACGCGGATGTAGCGCTCGAAGAGGCTAAAAAACTCGATATTGAAGAAGCAAAGAAATTATTGTCTGCGGATGTTGTTGAGCGCACAAACTTTGAGCTTGGTGTAATGGATAGCATGGGTTATAACGGATACTTCTTGATTGTCCAAGACTTTATTAACTGGGGCAAAGAGCGAGGTATTATCTTTGGACCTGGTCGTGGATCGGCTGCAGGTTCAATTGTTGCGTATGCCTTGAATATTACCGACCTTGACCCGCTCAAATACGATCTGCTCTTTGAGCGATTCTTAAATCCCGATCGTATCTCGATGCCTGATATCGATATCGATATTCAAGATACACGGAGAAACGAAGTGATTGAATATTGTGCCGAGAAGTACGGTGATTCACGAGTGGCCAATATCGTGACATTTGGCAAGATGGCTGCGCGTGCTGCAGTGCGTGATGTTGCACGAGTGCTCGAAGTGCCTTATGCGGAAGCTGATCGTTTGAGTAAGATGATCCCGCCTCCGGTTCAGGGTCGGCATATTCCTCTTAACAAAAGTATTGTTGATGACGCTGATCTAAGGGCCGAATATGAGACTAACCCTGTCTCGAAGCGTGTGCTCGACTATGCAATCCGACTTGAGGGTACGATTCGCTCTCACGGAGTACATGCAGCAGGAGTAGTGATTGCGCCAAGTGATATTGTCAATTATGCACCACTTGAAATGGCGCAAAAAGGTGTTGTATCGACACAGTACCCGATGGGCCCCGTTGAAGAGCTGGGTCTTTTGAAGATGGACTTTCTTGGTCTATCTAACCTTACTATCATTAACAATGCGCTCCGTATTATCAAAAAAGTATATAAAAACGATATTGTGCTTGGTGAAATTCCTCTGGATGATGAAAAGACATACCAACTTTTCCAACATGGTGATACAACGGGGGTGTTCCAGCTTGAGTCGGCAGGTATGAAACGATATCTACGTGAACTAAAGCCGACAGTGTTTGACGACATCATTGCCATGGTTGCATTATATCGGCCTGGCCCGATGCAGTTTATCGATAGCTTTATTCGTCGCAAGCATGGCGAAGAAGAGATCTCATATCTTCACCCAAAAATGGAGGGAGCTCTCTCAAGCACCTACGGCATCTTGGTATATCAGGAACAGTTTATGCAGATATCTAAGGATCTCGCTGGTTTTACCGGTGGGCAGGCTGACACACTTCGTAAGGCTGTAGGTAAGAAGATTATGTCAATGATGCAAAAAGTGAAGCCAGAGTTTGTTGAAGGCGCTATTAAACACTCAGGTGCAGATCGAAAAGACATGGAAAAATTCTGGGCGCAACTTGAAGAGTTTGCCAACTATTGTTTCAACAAATCACACGCGGCTTGTTATGGGCTGATAGCCTATTGGACAGCGTATCTGAAAGCACACTATCCTGATGCGTTCATGGCGGCACTGATGACAAGTGATCAAGACAATATTGATCGCCTTGCAGTTGAGATTGCAGAGTGTAAAAAAATGGGCATCGATGTGATGGCTCCCGATGTCAACGAATCATTTGTTGAGTTTGCTGTAGTGCCTGGCGAGAACAAGATCCGTTTCGGTATGGCAGCGATCAAAGGCGTTGGTGTTGGAGCTGTAGAGGAGATCCTCCGAGCGAGAAATGAAGAGAAATTCGCAAGTATTGAAGATTTTGCCAAGCGTGTGTCAACCACAAAATTCAACAAAAAAGCATGGGACTCCCTTATTAAATCGGGTGGATTTGATAGTTTTGGTGACCGGTCGGACCTTCTTTTCAATCTCGAAACAATCCAAGGCTTTGCTAGTAAGATCCAAAAGGATGCGGCGAGCGGTCAAACTGACCTGTTTGGTGGCATGCTCGATGTTGCTGGCGTCGTTCCAACGGTCTCGTTGCAACCTGCGCCGTCGAAGCATACGTCCAAAGAACGACTTACCTGGGAGCGCGAGCTTCTTGGCCTATATATTTCAGCACATCCACTCGATGAATTCTCTCTGTACTTAGAGGAGCAGACCGCACCGCTAGCATCGCTTACACCGCAGATGGATAACAAGCGCGCGACGATAGGAGGAATTATTACTTCTGTCCGAACTATTGTGACAAAGTCTGGTAGTCGCATGGCGTTTGTTGGCATCGAGGATAAAACGGGTGAAAGTGAGTTGATCATTTTTCCAGAACTCTTCAAGCAAATTGGCAGTCAACTCGCCGTTGATCTGGTGATCCGAGCAGAAGGTAAATTAAATGCGCGGGATCGCGATGGTAATCCAACCGATGAGGTAAAAATGATCGCAGACAGCATATTCTTTGTTACAGAAAAAGAACTTAAGGAGTATGATCCTACGGGCATGAAGATGAAGTCTCCTAAGGCAAGTCCACGTAGCGGCGTTGTAGTGACGAAAGCTGCTGCCAAAGAAATAAAAGTCGCTCCTAAGCCTGCTGCAGTAAAGCTTCGTCAGTTGTATGTCCATATAAAAGATCCAAATGACCATGAGCGACTTAAGCTGCTCAAGACTATCTGTAGCAAGCATGCTGGTCAGTCAGACATTGTTCTTGTTTTAGGTGATGATAAGAAGTCGGCTATTAAGCTGCCATTTAGAGTAGATGATAATGATGGTTTAATTAGCGAACTTGTAAAAGTTCTTGGGGAAGATGCAGTTACTCTGAAATGATTGTTATGCTTGCAATCTCATAGTATAGGTATATGATTCTATACAATGAGTGTTGAAGGAATAAATCTTGCGAATAATGAGCGTGCGTTAAAGGAGCTGCAACATCAGCTTGCCAACTATGCATTTGTTGAAGCAACACTGGCGGCAAGGGTTATTGACGATCAGTATGAAACTAACAAGTGGGTGATAGATGGAGTGAGAGATATCACTGGACTTGTCGAAGTGCTTCTTGATTCAATGCCTCAAACTGAAGAAGTAAAAACAATTATACAGAAGCTTAAAACATTACAGGGTATCATCGATCCACTTGGTGAAGCTAAGGCCTAAGACTTAGTGCGTATAGAGCAATCCCTGTTGCAACAGACACGTTAAATGATTCCTTGTTACCTTGCATAGGTATCTCTAGGTTTTTCTGACAGTAAGAAAGATATTTGTGGTCAACGCCATTAACCTCCTCTCCAAGTAGTAACGCAAACTCTTCTGGTGGTTTAAAGTTTTGGAGTAGCACTGAGTCTGATGTCTGCTCAAGTGCGAAAAGTGGTAAAACATCGGGGTCACTATTACAGGCTAGCCAAGTCTCGAGCTGCTCGATGTATTCGAATGGTACCATCGATTCTGCGCCAAGTGCTGTCTTATGGATTTGTTTGGTAATTTTATCAGCAAGATGAGGCAGGCGCGAGTCGCTATCGTAAGTTGGATACGGTGTATACCCCGATAGGATAATTTTTTTTACGCCAAAGCCTTCGGCTGTACGGAAAATCGAGCCAACATTATGGGTTGATCGAATGTTGTGCAGTATCAGAGTAATCTTTGGCATACGTACCATGTAGTATACCTGATTGGCGATAGTTTTTCAGACCTGTGTTCATGAGTGATTGCTATAAAAAACACAAGCTTTTTGCTATAGTAAGAGCTAATGGACGAAGATAAAATTCAAGCGCAGCGTCGCGAGCATGACGAGAGCGCAACGAGGCAACGATCCGCTATTTTGGGGGTCGATTATCTTGACACGAGGCCAATTGAGCAGACCACACCGCTTATCAAGGATATCCTCACAATTCCAGATATGTACAAGGGGTTTATCATCCCACTTCGGGTTGCAGATGAGAACAACCCCTACCAATTTGGGATCACGACTCAAACGCCCCAGTCATTGATACAAAAAATGACGTACGACTACAACCAGCGTGGTGACTCGATTCAGTTTTTGATGATTTCCGGGAGCGGCTTTAAGGCTTTTATGCATCGCTATGATCCGCCAAAAAAAGTTATCTACGACGATATTCAAATTGCGAAGGAGGGTGACAGTCAAACGATTGCCCAAGTATCCAAGACGCTCAACTCAGTTGGCTCTGACCAGGTATTTGATTATCTGATTGATCAGGCAGACAAGCTCGGCGCAAGCGACATACATATTGAGAATCAGCGCACATATATTAGGGTGCGTATGCGTGTAGATGGCGCCTTGCATCCGGTTGCTGATCTTGAAAAAGATCGTTATCGAGTCATTATGGGCGCACTTGGTAGTAGGGCAAATATCTCGATTGCAGCAACCGAACCGCAATCAGGTCACATGCAGAAGGAAATCACACGGGATGGGGCAACGCATTTACTCAATCTCCGTATCGAGACGGTTCCGACATTGTATGGGCAGGACTCGGTCATGCGATTGTTTAACTTTGACGAGAGTATGCTACAACTTGATCGACTTAGTATTCCTGATCGACAACGTAAGGAGATAGATGAGATCATAAGTCATCCACGAGGTATGGTATTGATGGTTGGGCCGACCGGATCAGGTAAGTCCACGACGCTTTATAGTATGCTTAACGCACTGAACACTTCGGATCGCAAAATTATTACCCTCGAGGATCCGATTGAGTATGGTATCTCCGGTATTGCTCAGATTCCGATTAACACTACCGAGGGACAGCATTTTGCTGATGGACTCAGGAGTGTGCTCCGGCTTGACCCTGATGTAGTGATGGTGGGTGAGATTCGTGACCAAGATACGGCCAAGACGGCTATTCAGGCATCAATTACAGGTCACTTGGTGCTTTCAAGTTTCCACGCCAACTCTACCTCTGCTGCATTTAGTCGTATGATAGATTTAATTGGCCAGAACCCAATATTCTCGACGGCCATTCGGCTCGTGATTGCTCAACGACTTGTGAGACGGCTTGTTGATGAGACAAAGCAGGAGTATGAACCAGACGAGGCGACGGGGCGCTGGGTCAAAGAAGTACTAAAAGATGCTCCTTTGCCAGATGATATTCCCAATCTGGATAGCTTCAAACTCTGGAAGCCAGTTTCGAGCGAGGAAGCACCGTTTGGCTATAAGGGCCGTATCGTTATCATGGAGCAGATGGTAGTTGGGGAAGAGATCCAAAAGTTTCTTCGCGGCGATGTGGAGGACGTCAACACTGAAGCGATTGAGGCTACCGCTAAACAGCACGGTATGTTGACACTTGAGCAGGTTGGCGTGATTGCAGCACTTCGCGGCGAGACAACGCTCGATGAAATCGGCAGAGTTATATAGACATATAGACAATTATATGATATAATAAAAATATAATGACTGTAGAACGATCTGCGAAAATTGTCCTTTACTCACCTGGCGGTATTATTCTTCCGTATGGCGAGAGTGGGCGACTTAATCTCCCGGGCGGTGGTATTGAACCTGGTGAAATACCAATTGAAGCGCTTGGTCGTGAGATGGAGGAAGAAATAGGCCTGCCTATTGATGAGGTAGCAGTACGATGGGTAGGCAAACGCAAGATTCGCACTACGACCAAGCAAGGTGTAGCCAGCACACGGCATTGGGATATTTTCAGAGGTGTTACAGAGTTTAGAGCAAATGATCTAATGTATGGTGATGACATACGTGGAATTGCAGAGCTGCCTGAGTCAAAACTAGGCTTTGATAGTCGGGTTAACCCTAGCGCAAGGATGGCTGTTGAGCTTTCGAGGCGCAGCATCTTAAAAGCAGTTCGTTCACAAGTCAGGTAGTGGCTAGGTAATTACACGAGCAATTTCCGGCACGAGACGTTCGTTGAATACACTTGGAATTATCTCATCTGCTGATGGTGATTCGACGAGTGAGGCGATTACATCTGCTGCGGCAATCTTGTGGTCATCGGTGATCTTCTTTACGCCGTTATCAAGTGCTCCACGGAAAATGCCAGGGAAAGCGGTTGCGTTATTAACTTGATTTGGAAAGTCGCTGCGGCCAGTCGCGATAACGGCTGCGCCGGCAGCTTTAGCTTCATCGGGCATGATTTCTGGAGTTGGGTTTGAGAGGGCAAAAATGACTGGGTCTTTTGCCATTTTTCGTACCATATCTTGCGTCAGAAGTCCTGGCTTTGAGACACCAATAAATATATCAGCCCCAGAGATGGCGTCATCAAGTGAGCCAGACTGTGATGTGTCAAGGTATGGAAGGAGGGCTTTCTTTTCGTCGTTGAGGTCATTACGCGCGTCGCCAACGATACCTCGTGAGTCGACGGCAACGATCGACCCAACACCGTACTTGTGAAGTAGTTTCATGATGGCTGTTCCGGCAGCGCCGGCACCAATAGTAACGATCTTGCTTTCGCTTAGAGACTTTCCCGTGACTTTCATTGCATTGATAAGTCCGGCGAGCACAACAACGGCCGTACCGTGCTGATCATCATGAAATACTGGGATATCAAGCTCTGCCTTTAGTCGCTCTTCAATCTCAAAACATTGTGGTGCTGCGATATCTTCAAGATTGATTGCGCCAAAGCTCGGAGCGATAGCTTTGACGGTTGCGACGATCTCGTCGGGTGTGTGCACGTCGAGAGTGATCGGCACGCTATCAATACCAGCGAAGTGTTTAAAGAGGAGTGCTTTGCCCTCCATGACCGGCATAGAGCCTTTTGGGCCAATATTGCCAAGTCCAAGTACGGCTGACCCGTCTGAGATGACTGCTACAAGGTTGTTTGTCCAGGTGTATTCGGGAAGTCTTGACTCATCTTCGGCGATAGCTTTTGAAACAGCTGCCACACCAGGGGTGTAGTAGGCGCTGAGTTTGGTCTTGTCGAGTTCAGACTCATCGCGGAGTCGAGTAGTGATTTTACCCTTATGGTTTTTGTGGAGTTCGAGTGCAAGTTCGTCATAGTTCATATATCTAGTATAGCAGTCGTTGTATAACGTCGCATTTAGTAAAAGCTAGCAAGCTGTCTTTGGTTGACGAGATACAAAGAGGATGCTATAAATAACAACCAAGAGGAGTAAGGTGAAGTGAGGAACTTTCCGGTGGGTTCTCAAGCTATTTCCCGGTGAGTCCAAAATCTCCCTGCCTCTAGGCGGGTTCTCGTGTGTGACAGCGCACGAGAACCCGCCGTTCTAACTTTCCTCCTTGGAAATTCTGTAATTTTGTGCTACAATCTATATTTGATTGTGAATATAAATCTTAAGAGGTGAGAAAATGAGTTTTGCATTAATTCAAAAAGTAAACGATGAGCAGAAAAAAGCTGCTGTTGTTGACGTCCGAAGTGGTGACACTGTGCGTGTGCACCAGAAAATTAAAGAAGGCGCCAAAGAGCGTGTTCAGATCTTTGAAGGTGTCGTGATTCGTACTGACAACAAGAGTCAGCACACAAGCCGAATTACTGTGCGTAAGATCGCTAGCGGTGTTGGTGTAGAAAAGAGCTTTCTTCTTCACAGCCCAACCATTTTGAAAGTTGAAGTGGTTCGCCGTGCGAAAGTACGCCGTAACTTCCTCAGCTATCTCCGTGCACGTAGCGGTAAGAGCGCTCGTCTCACTGCTGTACAGTTTGACCGTGAAGCAGTAAACGATGTTCGTGACCTTGAAGCTGAAAAAGCCGAAGAAGAGGCAAAAGCCGCTGCGGCAGCCGAAGCTGAAGCAAAGCAAGCTGAAAAAGCAAAAGAAGAAGCAGAGCTTAAAGCAAAGCAAGACGCAGTCGAAGCAGCTCACAAAGAAAACGCATAATCCCTCTATACGTTACCTGTAGAACCCGGACGAATCTGTCCGGGTTTTGTTATTATTAGGTAAGAGTATGCAGTTATTTCATATTATTTCCGTCGTCGTGCCCCTTGCTATTGCCTTCGCACTTCCTGGTTATATTCGTACGCAAGATGCTAGGGCACTGAAAAATCGAGCCGTTCTCTATTCGGCATGTCTCCTATTCTTTATTTCTTGGTATCTGCCATCGCCATTGATTGATGGACAGGATACATCTTTTGTGACCCATTTTATTGGTGGTGGAGTATTTTGCAGCCTTCTAGGACTCTATCTGTACCGTGCGTTGCAATTGAAATGGTCGCTGCTCCAGCGCCTGATAGCGGTATTTGCATTTGTTTCGTCACTTGGTGTTCTCAATGAGTTGTTTGAGTTCTTGCTTGTGAAGACGCACCTTGCCAGTATACTTCTGACAGATACATCATGGGATTTGGTGGCGAATACGTCCGGTGCGCTTATTGCATGGGTGATTGTGGAACTGGTAGTCTTTACTTCTCGCTACTATGAGCGCTAGTGGGGGCGTGTATAGCAAGGATTGATAGAGCGTCTTTTATTGCGTTCTTGTCGCGAGGATTTGTATCCAAGAGGGGGACTGTGTCGACAAGCACTATGCCATCGGGTGTTTGCAGCAGGTTAGCAATGCCAACAATATCTGGCATGATGCCGCTATCTTGGTAGTAGTCACGTGCGTCTGACAAGAAAGGGAGGGCGTCTGTATGGGGTCGAGTCATGTCGATTGGTGTTGCATTTGCTATGTACCGCTGAATACTCGTAACGCAGCTCCTGCTCGTATTGAGTGGAAAGGCGTCAATGCTGAACTCTTGAGCAAGACTAATCTCTGGAAATTGATCAAGTAGGGCTTGTTGCTGGCAAGATAAGTTGCGTGCGTATTCCAGCTGCTCTTCTGGCGTCATGCCGAGAGTTCGATGGTGAATTTTCTTGACGCGTTGCAGACCGTCACGCAACACCACAGAGTGATAGCCAAGACCAACCACTTCGTGCCCGGCTTTTTGATATGATCGCGTCGCTAGCTGTGAGCACAGTTTATATATGTGAGGACTGTCAGGGCGCAAGAGTGCTGCCAAGCCTAGCTTCCGCACCGGCTCATTGTGTTCTGAAGACGCCTCAAGATGATGCCGCAGCCATGGGTTTGCACCCAGTGTTGCAACATCGTAGAGTACCTCACGCGCTATGGCTCTTGCAGACATATTACTAGTACATTACAATAAAATATGCAAACTGTCTATCGATTACAATAGGAACTATGATTCTTGGAATAGATGAAGTGGGGCGTGGTCCATGGGCGGGACCGCTCGTTGTCGGTGCGGTAGTGCTTGGTGGCGAGCAAATCGAAGGGCTGACCGACAGTAAGAAACTTTCTAAAAAGCGTCGCGAAGAGCTGGCTGAGGAGATTTATCAAAGGGCATCCGGTCTGGGGCTTGGCTGGGTGCATGCACACGAGATAGATACGATCGGGCTCTCCGAGGCACTGGTACTGGCGACGATTCGGGCGGTGAGTCAGGTAAACTGCGCCTACAGCGAGATTATTATCGACGGAACAATCAATTTTCTGAAAGAAACTGGCAAGGGAAAATATGTGACGACCATGAAAAAGGCAGACTTGCTTGTGCCAAGCGTTTCGGCGGCGTCAATCGTGGCTAAGGTTGCCAGAGATAACTATATGGACGAGCAAGATGCGATGTATCCGGGATATGGCTTCGCGTCGCATGTTGGGTATGGGACGGCAAAGCATCGAGCAGCGATAGAGAAGCAAGGTGTGACGCCGCTACATCGATTAAGCTTTGCTCCTTTGGTGAAATATAAAGATGTCGAGATTGCGAGCTCTCGAAACAGCTTCGCGCAAGGTTCGACAAGAGCCCCGGCGTCTGGTCGAGCTTTGGCTGTAGATGTTTTGAATAATCAGCAGCCAACGACTAAGCAGATTGGCGATAGGGCTGAGGACGTGGTCGGGGAATATTTACGAAAAAATGGGTACGAAATCATCGAGCGTAATTGGAAAACCAAGTTATGTGAAATTGATATCGTGGCCTCAAAGGAAGATACGATCTTATTTGTTGAAGTGAAGCATCGCAAATCTAACGCACAAGGTGGTGGAATGGCGGCAATTACTCCTAAAAAATATCGTCAGATAGAGTTTGCTGCAAATTTATATACTCATTTAAATCAATTATACGATCACAATGTCCGTCTAGCGATAGCTACGACTGTAGGTCGGCAAGCTGTATTTGAATCGTTTCTTGTTCTTGAGTAGTGCGTTTACTTTGCATTTTTACAAAAGTTAGCTCGATAATTTAACAATTTGCTCAAGCCGCCAAGCTGTAGTTTGTAAGTTTGATAGGAAGCTATCTGGATAATGGCCAATCCCAAGCTGCTTGAGCGTTTCTTGATCGGCGTATGAGCAATCGGAAATATAATTTATGCGTTTGGCAATTTCTGCATCATCGAGCGATCCGCTACCATACTGAACAAGCATTTCCATAGTACGCCTGGCAGGGTCATGGCTTGGCAGGGACACCAACTTCGTGTAAAGTGAATCTTTATTTGGACTGTCAAAATACACTTTAAATTGTTCAATGAGACTAGCGGTCAAGCTTGCTAACTGTTCTTCGCGTGATGGCTCTATCTGTTCGGGGAATGTGGCGAGATTGGTTGCGACTTGTCTAACGGCTTGTACTATAGATGGTGTTCGAGGTGCATTGCCAGATATATCACCTCTCCTGAAGCTAGATCTGAAACCTGTCCGAGATCGCACTTGTCCAGAAGGTGTAGCATCGAGAATATACTGGCGACCGGCATGATTAAATACTGTTTGCGCGTGGGTTGCAGCGTTGATCCTGTCATCGTTAGCATCTATGGTGTGACCAGACACAGTGCCCGCTTTACCTGCGCCGAACAGTAGATCAAGAGATCCCCGTACAAACCGAGCTGCTCCGGTACACTGAACGCGTAGTCGACCGTCAACAACACTTTCTGAGAAGTCGGTAAGGCTATGTATGTATTTCGACTCAGTGGAGACAGCACGGCGACCGTCTTTATGCCACGAGGCTGTTTCGTAGAGCTCATCAGGTATGTGATAGTGCGAGCTCGCCTTTATTGCGGTAACGAGTTCGCTCACTGTCATTACTCGTTCTGTAGTTAGACGCTCGGCAAGTTTCACAAGGCCAAGTTCTCGGTATATTTTTACGAGTGCTTGGCGTGTTTCGTCTGGAAGTGGCACGTCGCAGCGAACATAAGGGTCACCTTGATCATCTTTTTCGTAGTGGAACGCATTGCGTTGAGGGTCGAAACCAATCAATAGATAGCCGGGTATTCGTGGTTTCCCTTGCTCACCGACCGGAGAAAACTGTACTATTAGATCAGAACAAACCGTTCCGTTTATATGTATCGGAGGAGTAGGGTCGTAGTCAGCCATGATAAGCCGCATTGATGGCTGATGACCTCTTGGTTTATACTTTTTCACCCAGCCAGCCGTTTGTCGTAGCTGGGCTTCAAGTGTCTCACGATTGGAAACGCTCGCTTGGTCGGACAAAACGTCCTCCCAGTTACCATTAGATGGTTTGCGATAGCTGAAGTCGTATGCCATTGGCAGGTGATGGAGCAGTGGTGCTGCCTCTAAGTTTGCTGGGAATCTGAATACATCGTGCATATAGCCGATCACGCGTGCAAGGGCAGCATCCAATACGGTCTGAATTGAGTCTTTATGGTTGTTGCGATACAGCTCTTCAAGAAACGTTACTGAAAATTCTTCCAGTATAAAACGTTGTTCAGTTGGGCTGACGCACAGCTCTTCTACGATTGTGGGAGCTGCTTCAATGATGATAGTGTAAAGCTCTGCGTCAAAGTCATCTTCTGGAGTGTCTGCCGCCCTGACAAGCATGTCGCCGTTATCTACAATGCTACCAAACGTCTTTTTGCAGGACTTTTCAAAAGTAGAGGCAATTAATGGTAGAAAATGGGTGCGAGCTCTGATGACCTCATTTTCATTTCGATCACGAGCCTGCCCTAGAGGCATGCGCTCATCATCTAGGTGGTGTAGCTCCCGACGCAGGTCGCGACTAGCAGGGCTGCCGGCTAGTATAATAGCCTTGTCAGCTAGGCCATAGCGAGTACGAACGCCATGCTCAATCTGATTTTCGCGAATCTGACGCCAAAATGAAGAGAGGGACTGATCGATTGGTTGTGGTGCTGGCGCGGCAAAACTTAGAAAGAAATTGTATTCTGCCGAAGAAGTAATAATGCCGACGATTGCTTCTTCAAATTTTTCTTCTCGTGATTCGATTGATGCTCTGACTGTTTCCGTCACGTGTCCAAGTGAGTCTATCTTTGAGTTGAGCCACCCCATTGTATGGTTCACATATGGCAGGCGTGTGTCGCGGCTGACACCATCTGGAGTTAGGATCGTGCCTTTCGGTAATTCGTGACCCAGTCTACCAAATATTTCCCATTCCATGATTCCGGCGGCGATTTCAACAACGGCCTGCTGACTTGGGTCTATAAGATTTGCGGCTACTTGCTGTGCGCTAGACCAAATGCGCTTACGGATTTCAGCTGCTTTTTCAGGGCTATGACCAAAATACATCTCTTGCAGTGCTTGAGTGTATGGGTCAACCGGTGATTTCTCTCTGTCTATCGTGAGTCCAGAACCTAGTTCTCGAGTAGTCATACTAAATTTTATATTAACATACTTTTATAGTTTAGTCAACTATCTGATAAAGAAGTTGGGCTCAAACGTAGATTTTTGTAGCCCACTATAGCTTTGCTAATACGCTATATACTGCTTCGCTGTCTTTTGCGATCAATTCAACTCTTGCTTCGATTTCGCTAACACCAAGTTCAATAGTTCGTTTTAGCGCTGGGTTTGATAGCATCGGCGTGAAGTAATCTTTATATTCTTCGAGTTGTTTGCGTGTCAATAGTCCATTGGCTGCATAGCGTGGGAAGTCGTCATAGCTTTTATCTCCACCAAATGTTTCTTCAACCCATGTCCAGTTGTCCTGTAGCCATTGCCATGCAAGTTCACGACTGTCGCGTCCACGCACAAGGTAGGCAAACCAGCGGAAAACATCTTGCGGACGGATAACCGATGAGTCCTTCATACTGGCAAGAATCAGCCGTATTGCCTCTGGGTCTTTTGTACTTGTTAGCCCAGAAGATATGTCGTCACGGAGTTCTGCGGAGTGAGAGTGAGTGTATGCACTAAGCAGCGACTTTACCAGTTCTGGTTTGTTGCCGTGTCGCACAGCTGTACTGATGAGAAGTGCCCGAAGCTCAGGGTCAAGTTGTTCAACTGGCGCTGCTGCGAATAGCGAGATTGCTTTGTCAATATCAGAAGGTTCTTCACCATATAGTGTCATGCCGATGACTATGGGACGAAGCTTTGTGTCGTTTTCTGGCTCTCCATTTTGTTTGTCCCAGCCTAGGCGCTCAAATTGCTCACTGGCAAGGTGACGAGAAAATGCACGGAGGCGCTTTTCGCTGATGAGATCAGCTTCGACAAACTTCTTCAGTTCACCAAGTGCCATGGCAGTAATGCCCCACACTGTATCATGAGTTTCGTGACGAAATGCCTCCACTGCGGGAATAAGAGCTGCACTTGAGATAGTCCCAGCACGAGCAAGGAGCGTACGCTCATTGATAAGTTGGAGACGATCCATCGGCGAGAAGGTCTTCATACGAGTAAGTAGCGAAGCGAAATGATCATCACTATAGTGGGTGATAAAGTGTGACCAGTTGCCAACATTAAAGCGTTGCTGGTCGGAGGTTGTGACCGAGACTTCTTTTTTCTCGAGGATTGCTGGAAGGTTATCACGCGGCTCAACTGCAAGAGGGATGGGCCAAACCTGACTACTTGGCTGATGTTGCCCGATAAAGAACTGTTCCTGCCAGAGCTTGTCTGACTCAATATAGACAACCGGATAGCCTGGCCGAAGTACCCATTGGTTCATAAATTCACGAACTGGTTTGCCGCTGACTGATTCAAGCGAATCCCACAGGTCATCACCTGTGGTATTTTGGTAGGCAAAGGTTTTAAAATAGTGTTTCAGACCGGCTCGGAAATGATCTTCACCAACATACTCACGCAGCATACCAATTAGTCGTCCACCTTTGCCGTAGACGATGGCGCCATCAAAAAGAGAAGTGATTTCATCAGGGTGATTGACCTCAGTTTGAACTGGCTGAACCCCATCGATAGAGTCACGTCTTAGTGCCATGAGACTCCATGAAGACGCGTAATCCATCCAGATATTCCATTCTGGATACATAGCATCAATCGGCAGGTTTTCGATAAAGTTGGCGAAGCTTTCGTTGAGCCAAAGATTATCCCACCACTTCATCGTGACAAGATTGCCAAACCATTGGTGGCTTAACTCATGGCTAATAACGGTTGCAACGTAGTGAAGCCCATCAATGCTGGCAGTTTTTGGATCTGCCAAGAGCGCAATTTCACGGTAAGTGATAAGTCCCCAGTTCTCCATAGCGCCAGATGTAAAGTCTGGCAGTGCGACATGATCAGATTTTGGTAGAGGGTATTCAATGCCGAAGTAGTCTTCAAAATAATCAAGCGTTCGACAGGCAAAATCAAGGGGGAAGTCAAGGCTTGCTGACGCCTGGGCGGGCGTTGCCCAGACGTTTACTTCTATGCCTCGCTTTGTCTTGGCTGATTTTTTCTGCAATTCACCGACGACCCATGCGAGAAGATAGCTACTCATACGAGGAGTTTGCTCAAAAACAGATACCAAATAGCCGTTTTCTACTCGTTGGTCTTTGAGTGGCATATTTCCAATGACGGTTACATCCCTCTCTGTAGTAAGCACAAGGTCAAATGTTGCCTTTGCTTCTGGTTCGTCGACGCATGGAAAGACTTCGCGTGCATGATGACTCTCGAACTGCGTGGCGAGAAGCTCTTTTTTGACTCCATCATGGTCAAAGTAGCAGGGATATATGCCGTGCATTGCATCAGTAATTTTGCCCGAAAATCCAAGTACTACAGTGTGCTTGCCGGCTATCATGTCGTCGAGGCGAATCTCAAGCTCGTCATTTTCGTGCATGGAGTGAGTCGCCGCGTGGCCGTCAATAACTACTGAATCAATAGTAAGATCTTTACTGTGAAGTCGAAGCCATGAATCGTTCAGTGACTCCCCAGTAATGGTGACTGTACCAGAAAATGTGCGTGCTTCACGCTCGAGGGCAAGTGATAGATTGTAGTTCTCTGGGACAAAAGTATTGATAAGTCGTGAAACAGTTTGCATCCTATTAGTATACCGTATGATATCGCGTGACATATCGTCAATACGCGTGATTTATACTAAGAGAGTATGACCAGACGCTACCGAATACGCCTTGTTACAACGCTCATTATTTTGTTGGTCGGGGCAGCTATACCCATCAGCCAGCAGTTATCTTGGCCAACAATCCCGACGAAGACAACTGTGCCTGAGGCACATACAGCTGAAATGCAGGAACTAGATAAGCTTACAGTTAAAGGCAGGGCGCCAAAGACCGGATATGCTCGGGTACAGTTTGGGGATGGATGGACACGTATCGGCGTCTGCGATATGCGTAATATCATTTTGGCACGTGACCTACGCGGTGAGATTGTTGATGCAAATTGCAAAGTTCTTTCAGGTACGCTTGATGACCCCTACTCTGGGAGAGTGGTGAAATTCGTACGTGGACCCGAGACAAGTGATGACGTCCAGATAGACCACATAGTAGCACTAAGTAACGCATGGCAAACCGGTGCTCAGTATATGTCCTATGTGAGCCGCCAAACACTTGCCAACGATCCTTTGAACTTACTGGCCGTCGACGGCACGGAGAATCAAAATAAGAGCGATGGAGACGCGGCAACATGGTTGCCTCCCAACAAATCATTTCGCTGCCAATACGTCGAGCGGCAAGTAGAGGTAAAGAACAAGTATTCACTCTGGATAACTCCAGCCGAGAAGCAGGCTATGCGACGAGTTCTCGCTGCCTGCTAGGTGGAGTATAATCATAGTATGGGTATAGCATCAGATTTTTCAGGATTAAAAGCGATCTTTTTTAACGCAACACTTAAAAAGTCACCAGAGGTAAGCAACACCGAGGGACTGCTAAAAGCAAGTATGGACCTCATGGGATCACATGGTGTTGAAACAGAATTAATTCGTGTCATCGACCACGATATTGCGACAGGTGTTTATCCGGATATGACTGAGCATGGCTGGGCAAGCGATGAGTGGCCGCACTTATTTAAGAAAGTCAAAGCGGCCGATATTGTGGTGCTGTGTGGGCCGATTTGGCTTGGAGACAATAGCTCTCAGATGAAGAAGCTAATCGAGCGCTTGTATGGTAATTCGGCCGAACTCAATGATAAAGGCCAGTGGATTTATTATGGCAAAGCTGGCGGCTGCATCATTACTGGTAATGAGGACGGTATCAAACATTGTGCAATGAATGTTCTCTATAGCTTGCAGCACATCGGCTTCACTATACCCCCTCAGGCCGATGCGGGATGGATTGGTCCGGTCGGCCCTGGCCCCAGTTATCTTGATGAGGGCTCTGGTGGTCCAGAGAGTGATTTCACTAATCGTAACGTGACTTTTATGACGTACAATCTCATGCATACAGCTAAAAGACTAAAAGAAGTTGGTGGTTTGCCAGCCGAAGGCAATCTGCCTGATGAATGGAAGCACGGAGAGCGCTTTGGGTATCACAATCCAGAGTATCGATAACTCTAGAGGTCTTTACGTAGTCGTTGATCGAGATGTTCTATAGCCTGCTTGAGTTCTTGATTGACCTCAAGTGCATAAGGGTTGTCTTTCATGATTGAAGCAAACAGTTCCCAGCTGTCATTTCCTTGAACGTTTTTCATATCAACCAAGTCCTCATATGCGAATGTGGCAAGTGGAGTGTCTGGTATCTGCATGATGTCCATAACCCGGCCAATATAATGACTTAGTCCTTGAACGTATGCCATGTCGCGATCATGTGCTTCGGGTGTCCTCTCAATAACGATCAACTTAAGTTTGTCTTTCAGGAAGTTTACAAGTGCTGTATAGGTACTATCCTCTGAGCGCACGCGACTCACAACGCAACGAAGACCAGCGAGTCCACTATTTTTTTCAACGCTGGCAGGACCCAAAAGCGGATGAGTGCCAATGATTTGGCAACTTTCGGGAAGAAGCTGTTCCAATATCTTAAGTGGCCGTACCTTAACCGAGCATACATCGATCACTACGGCATGCGGGTTAATGAGTGATTGGTGCTCAGTAAAGAAATCCTCAAAAAACTGTGAAGGTATGGAGGGTATGATGATGTCGCTGGCCAGAACATCAGCGACAGATGCAAAGCTCACTCCTGATCCAGCATCACCTGCCTCATGCCGTCGAGAGCTGACCAGTATATCGGCATACGGCGATAAGTATTTGATGATAAGTTGCGAGAAATCACCATAGCCGATGATACCAACCGAATATTTTTTCATAGTTGCTTTCATGATAGCAGATAAATGTTTGCATCATAGGAATAAATTCGTTATACTACAGTCAGTACATTCCGGCCGGCAGGTCGGATTTTTTCATCAGAACGAAAGGAATAAATATTAATGGAAGATCTCAATATTAAGCAACTTACTCTCGCTGTACGCACAATTGCAGAGGAAAAGAACCTCCCAGAAGAAACAGTTATGGACGTTATCGAGCAGGCAATTGCCGCAGCGTGGCGACGGGATAATGGTGAGCGTGATCAAGAAGTGCGTGCTGAGCTGAATGTAAACGACGGGACGGCCACTGTATATGTGGGACGTGAGGTTGTAGAAGAGGTTGGCTCTGAGGCACATGAAATCAGCCTTGCTGACGCCAAGAAGGTCAAGAAAGATGCAGAGCTGGGTGACCTGATCGAAGAAAAGCACGAAGTTACTGCCTTTGGCCGTGTTGCCGCGCAAACAGCCAAGCAAGTTGTGTTGCAGCGCCTTCGTGAAGCTGAGCGTGAAGTTGTATTGACCGAATTTGAGGATAAGATCGGCACTATTGTGACTGGTACAGTTCAGCGGGTTGAGCCACGCGTAGTTCGTGTGGAGCTAGGCAAAGCGATCGGGATCCTGCCGCAGAGTGAGCAGATCCAGGGTGAGTTCTACAGCATCGGCTCAAGAATCAAAGTTTTTATCAAAGACATCGAGCGAGAGAACCGTGGTCCACAGCTTATTTTAAGTCGTGGCAACGAAGCCTTCATCGAACATCTATTTATGCAAGAAGTACCAGAGATGGAGACCGGTGCTGTCGAGATTAAGGCAATTGCTCGCGAGGCAGGACGTCGCACAAAGCTTGCAGTGAACTCTACCGTGCCAGGTGTTGACCCGGTAGGAACCTTTGTTGGCGGACACGGTACTCGTGTTCAGGCAGTTATGAATGAAATTGGCGATCAGGAAAAGATCGACATCATTACCTATAAGGAAGACCCAACTGAGTTTATCGTAGAGGCACTCAGCCCTGCTGAAGTGGCAAAGGTAGAGATTGATGAAGCAGCCAAGACTGCCAAGGTATACGTGGCTGAAGACCAGCAATCTATTGCAATCGGTCGTGGTGGACAAAACGTCCGTCTGGCGAGCCGTTTGACTGGCTATGAGCTTGATATTGAAACTGCCGAAGCAAAGAAAGCCGAGCCGAAGGCGCCACGAAAGAACATTGAAGATAGCCTGATGAGTGCTGTCGAAGAATCAGCGGAAGACTAGTCTTATGTCGCTAGCTACCGAGAGACTGAAAAGGGCTGGGGTAAGTGGCAAGATAGTAAGAACGAATCCTTTAGAGGGTGGAAGTGTTGCCGAAGCCGAGCTGGGCGACGGCATCATATACGATACATGGGGTGGCTACGCTAGTAGGCTAGCGGAGGCCAATGCCGATGCTGATCTTAATCTAGCTGATATTAAGGCGCTGTTGGTTATTTCTGACGATGACCTGCATAGTCCAGAAATTCAAACTTTTGATGATGCAGATGGCGAGCCACGACGTCACTATGAGTACGAATTTCGCAAAGAAGCACATGACCATCTCGCGCCTGAAATAAAAAGAGTTCTTGATCACATTGCAGTTATCGAGAATGGTGACTTCATGAATGTAGGTGAGCTGGCAGCGTATGTTCTGGGCATGAACATAGTGGGGTCTGAAGACTCTCCAAGTGAGCTGAGAGGTGATATTTTGCGGGGGCTTCAAGAGCTGATCGACGGGCAACACCTCGAAGGGAATGAAGGTCGAAAAGCTGCAAATATCCCTGTCATGGCATACATGCTGGTTGGATTTAAATCATGTGTCAGGTATGCGCAGATAGCAACTGACAACTATGTAGAAGATAGATGGAAGCTTATTAGCCCTGCATTTATGACCGAGCAACGTGAAGATTTGTTTCCGATGTGACTAGAGTTGTTTTCATAACATGCCTATGGTTAACTGAGCATAGAAAACGTACTTAATTCATACAAGGGGGACTATTATGAATAAGCAAACATCTCAACAGGGCTCAGCGCACGCTGTAGTCGTAATTTGTCTGGTGCTTGCACTCGTCACCGCGCTTGGCTGGATATTCTACCAAAACTTTATCGCCAAGGAGCCCTCCAAAAAGGACACCGAACTACTGGTGGTGAAAAAAGATAGTGACACAAAACCACAAGCCACATCTGATCCATCAGAAGGTGGCAAGTATTTTGTGGTTAAAGAGTGGGGCGTCAGAATGCCAGGCATCGAAGGAGATACTCTTAGCTACAAGCTACAAGATGGGTCCAATGCAGACTCTGGGGGAATTGAGATCTTTTCGAAGAAACTGAGTGACGGTGACAGTAAGTGTGCGTCTTATGGTCTTGTAATGGGTCGAGGGACTGAGAACGTACGTCTGTTTGATTCAACATATGGCAAGCAGGGTACCAAAGCTGGCAGCTACTACTATATGGCGCCTGCTGCAAATCAGTACTGTTCAGAAAAGCCGGACCTCGCATCATATGAAAAGAAACTTATAGAACAACTTGAAGAAAGTGCAAAAAAAGTCGAGCTCATTCCTTAGAATCATCTTTCTAAATAATATAATTAGCACTCTCATTGCGTGAGTGCTAATTTTTATGTATACTGGAATTAGATCGGTGGTAACATAAGCTGCTTGCACTACCCGACTAGGAGGAAGATAATAAGAATATGGCAGATGATTTTGCAGAATTTGTATCGCGACTAACTGACAATGCTCGGACTAGTTTGCAACAAGCCAATGCAATTGCGCGTGGCTACGGGAGCTCATATATCGGAACAGAGCATCTACTGCTCGGTATACTCGCGCAAGGCGGATCTGTCGGAGCAAAACTTCTAGCTGATGCAAATGTCACTCTGAACCGTGCTGAGATTGCACTCAATCTCACACCAAAGACCGTAATTGTCACAAGTGGTGTGATGAGCCTTAGCGAGACAGCAAAGCTAACGCTCAAGATAGCGTGGGATATGGCACAGGAGTATAACCAGGAATATCTTGGGACGGAGCACATAATCTATAGTATTGTGAGCCAGAAGAACGCTCGCGCAACCGTACTGCTGCGCGACATGGGTGTGGATGTCGATGAGCTGAAGTCTGATCTTGAAGAATATCTTGAGCGGCAACAGCGTAATTTTGAGCAGATAGATACAACTGGTGAATCATCAGGACGAACTAAGCGTCGCAAAGGCGGGGCACTTGAGGTGTATGGCACTGATCTGACGGCTAAGGCGAAGGCTGGCGAGCTTGACCCCGTGATTGGTCGAGACAAAGAGCAGGAGCGTATGATTACAATACTCATGCGCCGGACTAAAAACAACCCAGTATTGATCGGTGAGCCGGGGGTCGGTAAAACGGCTATTGTTGAAGGGCTCGCCCGTCGAATCGCTGGTGAAAATGTGCCTGACTATCTACTCGACAAAAGAGTGATCCAACTTGACCTCACGGCGATGATCGCCGGTACGAAATACCGGGGTGAATTTGAGGAACGTCTCAAGAAAGTTATGGACGAGTTGGCGGCCACCGACAACGTGATTGTATTTATTGATGAGCTTCATCTCCTAGTGGGTGCAGGTGCCGCTGAGGGTGCGCTTGATGCTGCTAATATGCTTAAGCCTGCTCTTGCTCGTGGAGAGATGCACCTAATCGGTGCCACGACACTCGATGAGTACCGGAAGCATATTGAACCAGATGCTGCTTTGGAGCGTCGCTTCCAAACAATTATCGTCAAGGAGCCCTCTCTGAAGGATACGCTATCGATACTGAAGGGCCTACGCAGCTACTACGAGAAGCATCACGGTATAAAACTGGGAGATGAGGTGCTCGAGGATGCTATCTTTATGGCTGATCGATATGTCTCTGAGCGATTTATGCCTGACAAAGCTATTGATGTGATTGATGAGGCTGCTGCGAGATTGCGTGCAACAAAGAGCCAACGGCCAAGTCGTGAGCGAGATTACAAGAAGCAACTAATCGAACTCAACGAAAAGATGGAAGATGCCGTCGCGGCTGAAGACTATGAGCGAGCAGCACTTTATAAGACGCAGATAGTAAAGCTCCAACAGACAATCCAAGAACTTCGTGAAGCACGGGAAAAGAAGACACCCGTCGAGCTTAGTAGTGATGATGTTGCTCATGCTGTCGCAACCATGACAGGCATCCCGGTAAAGCGTGTTCAAAAGTCAGAGGCAACCACATTGAAGAATCTGGAAAGACACCTTAGTAAGCATGTCATTGGCCAAGAAGAGGCTGTAAAGAAGGTAGCTCGAGCTATTCGCCGGGCACGGAGTGGTGTCTCGAGCCAACACCGTCCTATCGGGTCGTTCATATTCATGGGTCCGACAGGGGTCGGTAAAACGGAGCTTGCTAGAGTACTTGCACGTGAGGTGTTTGGATCAAAGGATGCCTTGATCAAGATTGACATGAGTGAGTATGGTGAACGACACAACGCGGCACGCCTGCTGGGTGCACCTGCAGGATACGTTGGCTATGATGATGCAAATCAGTTGACCGATAAGGTAAGGCGCCAGCCATACAGTGTCGTGCTATTTGATGAAATGGAGAAGGCACATCCCGATGTATTGCAAACTCTTCTTCAGCTTCTTGAAGACGGCAGAGTTACCGATGGCAAAGGTCGTCAGGTTGATTTTTCAAACACAATTGTCATCTTGACGAGTAATGTTGGTGCTGAGGCAATGATGAAAGAATCGTCTCTTGGTTTCCGTGCTGCAACGCAGCGTGATCAACAAGAGCTCGAAGCTGTTCATGCTGAAAATGCAAAGGCGGCTCGCAAAGCTCTAGAAAAGATTATGCGACCAGAACTGATCAATCGTTTCGATGGTGTCATTACCTTCCAAGCGTTGACACGAAAAGAAGTACGAAAGATACTTACTAACCTGCTTGACGAGCTGAACGATCGACTAATTAAGAAGGGGCTACAGCTTATGGTCAAGCCGAGTGTCAAGCGTCACTTGATCGCTGAAGGGTACAGTGAAAAGTTTGGTGCCCGTCCGTTACGGAGGGCCATAGAGGACGAACTTGAGCACGCAATTGCCGAAGGTGTACTCGATTCTAGGTTTGAAAAGGGCAGTGTTATAGAGGCTGATATGAATGACGGTAGGGTAGAGGTGTATGTCAAACAGGAATCGGCCGTCGTCTAGTCAACTTGTCGGGTGGCTGGTAGTCTTGATTGTTGCGATTCTCGCGTTTTTTGTTGCAACACATCAGCGGATGCTTATTGATTACGTGCAAGCTTGGCAGTATACCCCAAGCGGAGCCATGCAAAGCATTCGGGGTCAACTTAGACTCACGAGCGAGGGGCAGCTGTATTTTGATGCAAGCCACCCTGTTGTCCAGCCTGCGGCCTCGTTCAACGAAAGTTGCGCTCAAAGACAGGAAACGAACAGCCCGGTAATCGGATGTTACTCGCAGCAGAGGATATATGTTTTTGATGTTACGAATGATCGGCTGGAGGGAATTGAGCAAACGACGGCTGCTCATGAGCTATTACACGCTGCATATGAGCGACTAGATGATAGTGAGCGCTCTCGCGTAAATAAGCTGCTTGAGGCTGCATATGACAGGTTGGAGACATCTGAGCTACGTGATAGGATGGCGTTGTACAAAAAGACTGAGCCCGGTCAGGAACTTAATGAGCTGCATTCTATACTTGGTACTGAGCAGAAGCAGCTTGGCAGTGAACTTGAGGCGTATTACGCCAAGTACTTTACGAACCGTGCACGAGTAGTTAAGTACTACGAGGCCTACCATGCGGTATTTACGAGTGTACTAAATAGAATCAATGATCTTGTTGATCAAATCAACAGTCGAACGGTTAAACTTAATAAAAGGATTGCCGATTACAATGCTCGTCAAACAGCACTTAATAGTGAGGTCGAGGCATTTAATCGGCAGGCCGATGCTGGTAGCTTCTCGAGTCAAGAAGCATTTAACACACGCCGGCAAGAGTTGCTGGGTCGACGCGACCAGCTCAATAGTCAAGTGACAGATATTCGCTCGGAGATTGCTGCTATTTCGTCACTACGTAATGAGTATGCCGGACTCCAGAAGCAGTACGAAGGTTTAACAAGAAGTATCAATAGTACACTGGCACCAGTAACAAAGCTACGTACGTAACGTGTATAATAACAGATGATGGCCAGAGCAAAACTTCAATATGTATGCCAGCAGTGTGGTACACGATATCCTAAGTGGACAGGCAGATGCGATAACTGCGGAGAATGGAATAGTCTTGTCGAGGAGGCTGCTCCACAGGTAACCGGTAAATCTGCAGTTGCAAAGAGTGCATCCTCTGGCGCCGTCTTAAAGCCTGAGACAATGCTAGCGGTAAAAGCTGACGAGAATCACAGGCGCCTAGCGACTGGCATGAGTGACCTTGATGCTGTACTCGGCGGCGGTATCCTACCCGGTGGTGTAACACTACTTGCGGGCGAGCCCGGTATCGGCAAGAGTACACTTCTCTTGCAGGTTTGCGCTGCAATAGCAGCCGAGCATCCTGTTCTGTATGTCAGTGGAGAAGAAAGTGCGTCGCAGGTGCGACTTCGTGCCGAACGCCTTGGCGTACACAAAGAAGACAAGCTTCACTTTGTCGCAAGCACCAGTGCGGACGATATTGGCGCAACGCTTCGTAACGGTCAGTACTCACTTGTCATTATTGATTCGATTCAAACCTTAAGTCTCGAAGAAGTTGCCTCTGCGCCTGGCAGTGTCAGTCAGATCACTAACTCAGCAAATGTTATCATACAGGCAGCAAAAAATGCTGGTACGGCGGTAATTTTGGTTGGCCATGTGACAAAAGAGGGATCGATAGCGGGGCCCAAGGTGCTGGAGCATCTCGTTGATGTTGTCTTGCAATTTGAGGGTGATCGCTATGGTGGCTTTAAGATCGTACGAGCAATTAAAAATCGCTATGGATCAACAGCTGAAGCTGCAATTTATGAGATGAAACAAAGTGGACTAGAGCTTGTAAAGAATCCCTCCGCAACGTTACTCGCTGAACGGCAAAATGCAGATGGCTCAGTGGTTCTGGCGACAATGGAAGGTACAAGACCGCTTCTGGTTGAGATCCAGGCGCTTGTCAATCCAACTAGTTTCGGCTATCCTAAACGTACGGCAAGCGGATTTGATCTCAATCGATTAAACTTGCTCGTAGCTGTTCTCGAACGACGTACAAAGTTGAAATTATCTGATAAAGACATTTATATCAACGTCGTCGGCGGCTTGCGACTTGCCGATCCAGCTGCAGATTTAGCGGTGTGTATCGCGATAGCAAGTGCTGCGGCTGAACGAAAACTAGACGAAGGATTGGTCGTATTTGGTGAAGTAGGACTCGGTGGTGAAATCCGATCAGTCACCAATGTTGCTCGACGTGTTGCCGAAGCAAAAAAACTTGGCTTTACAAAAGCAATCGGCCCGAGGAGTGGTGAAAAATCTCAGTTTGTCCATTCTGTAACAGATTTGCGTCAAGCACTTATCGACTACCTATCGTAGCAATATATAAAAAGGAGAAATTATGGAAATCGTTAGTTTAGTATTAATTATTGTGTTGCAACTTGAGTTGGGCGTAGGCGTGTGGCTCGTGTTACGCCAAAAAAGAGGCAGTGTCCGCACTACATATGAGGGAGCGACATTTGTGGACACTTCGGCGCTTATCGATGGCCGTATCTTGTCAGCGGTAAATGCAGGCTTCTTCCCTGACCGTGTTGTCATTCCAAAGAGTGTATTAGCAGAGCTGCAACTGCTTGCTGACAGTAGCGATAGTGATAAGCGAAGTCGCGCTCGCCACGGTCTGGATGTTGCTACGATGCTTCGTGAGAGCAAGCAAATTAAGGCGGTGGTGATGGATGACGGTGAAGCGAAAGAGGGAGTTGATACTCAACTACGTGAACTGGCTGAAAAGTACAACGGCTCTATCTGTACGATTGACTATAACCTTGCCAAAGTAGCCGTCGTTGAGGGTATACCGGTGCTTAATATCAATGAGCTTGCTCAACAACTCAGGATGAACTATTTGCCAGGAGAGAAGGTTAGCCTGGCTATTATGCAAAAAGGTAATGATGGTAAACAAGGTGTCGGATACCTTGCTGATGGAACTATGGTGGTCGTAGAACAGGCCAAGGCTGATATCGGCAAGACGGTCGAAGTCGAGTTTATCCGAAGTCTACAAACGGTCGCTGGACGAATGATGTTTGCAAAGAAAGTCACAAAAGACGCGGACACTGCTAGTAAGAAGTCACGCACTGGAGCGGTTACTGGGCGACGCTCAACTCAGCGCCAGTCTAACAAAAAGATAGCTACTGGTGAAGATGCTGTGATGCAGCTTATTGATCAAACGAAGTAATAATCAACCTATTCAATAGGTAGTGGCCACTAACTACTACTGGCCACTACCACCGTTGCCACCGCCATTATTCTTAGACGTGTATCGTTCTGATGCACTATCGCTATAGTAGCCACTGTCAACCACTGTCACGGTGACATTTGCAGACTTCTTGAAGTCATATAAGGTGGTATACGAACCGCTGCCATTGACGTTTGCCGTACCGACTACCTCACCGTTGACGCTGAAGCTTAGCTTGTCGAGAGAGAATTTCCCTTTAGAGATGCGTGCCGTGATCTGCGAGTCTGTTACGGTGATACCGACAACTCGTGGTTTCGCATCGCTACAACTGTGGGCGTCGTCATTTTTCGTTGCGTCATATCCGTCAGGTGCAATGTATATGGTGTTTTTAGAGAAAGGATCAACTGACTTGGTGACACCAACTTCGATGCGAGCGCCGCTAGGCGTACACTCTGTAGCTCGCTTCTTTGATACACGGTCGAAGGTGAGTTTTGCATTGCTCGTTGCCAGTTTCTTATTGTAGTAAGAAGGGTAGAGCTCACCATTGATATGCTGAATGCCAGCAGGCTCCTGGAACCAAGCATTTGGCTTAGTTTTACCTTCTTTTTCGTACAGCTGCGTCGCATATACCATAACAGGATCGGTGACGGTTGATGCATATGCAGAGATTGCGCTTGGATTGAGTGGCTTGGCGTCTGGGTTACCCAGCCAAACTCCCGCCGATAGAGATGGCGTGTAGCTCACGGTCCAGATATCACGCGGGACGACAACCCCATTAACCTCAAGGTTGGAAGTTCCGGTTTTGGCTGCAATACGTATACCGGCAGCATCTGATTGCGCTGTAACGGACTGGCCGTAGAGTGACCGACGTGAGTCAACATCTCCAAGGATATCATTCACGATGTATGCTGCCTGGGGGTCGATGATTCGCTTTTGCTCGTTCTTGAATTTCGTCAGTACGTCACCAGATGAGTTTGTTACCTCAAGGATACTGCTGTGAGGTTTGTAGACGCCACCACGAGCAAGTGAAGCAAGAGCGTTGACATGATCTACCATGCGTGTACCACACCCACCAATTGCTGATGACAATGTAACCTGCTTCTCATTACCTTGAGTACAGTAGTATTGATCACCCATTGCTCGAATGGTTTCTAGCGTTTGTTTTTGTCCCGAGATAGACATGGCTTTAATCGCTGGAATGTTGCGGGACAGGTTAAGGCTGCGACGGATGTTGATATTGCCCCTAAAGTCGCCGGTTGCATTTTGCGGCGTATAGTTTCCTGGCTGGAAGGTGGTCCTGACATCACTAAGGATTGACCCGCTTCCAAAGTTGAGTTTGTTTTCACCCTTGTTTTGGAATAGTTCAGCATAGACGAGAGGCTTTATAGTCGAACCAGGTTGAATAAACGACATTGCCGCGTTATCTTGACCGTAACCCGAATAACGGAAGTTGCGGCTACCCATTAGGGCAATGATCTGACCTGTTTTCACGTCTTCGATGGTCGCGGCACCATTGGTAAAGCCATGAATTGCCGGATATGATGACTTAAACATGGCGTCCATTTCACCTTCAAGTTTGCGCTGCACACGAAGGTCGAGAGTTGTCTTGACGATCAAACCGCCCTGGCCAACAACTTTTTTCCCAAGCTTAGCTTCAAGCTCACTACGTACCATCTGTACGAAATGAGGCGCTTTGATATTCTGGAACTGATCGCCCACTGGTTTGATAGTGTCAAGGATAGGAACCTTTTTGGCGGCATCCGCTTGGTCCTGAGTAATATACTTCTGCTCAGCCATATCGTTGAGCACTTTGTGCTGACGATTAATAAGAGCTTGGCGACCCTCATTTGTTTTCATGGCAGTGTAGGGGTCGTAGAGCCCAGGTTGATTAGGGATACCAGCGAGAAGGGCAGACTCGGCGAGTGTGAGCTTTTTGGCAGACTTACCGAAGTAAGTACGCGCAGCGGACTCCACCCCATTACGTCGACCGCCATACGGCGACTCGTTGAGGTAAAGGTTGAGAATCTGATCTTTGTCGTACATGCGCTCAACTTCAATCGCAAGGATGACTTCCTTGATTTTACGAGGGATACCGTCAAGACCACGCTTCTGTGCATCCTCGGCAAAGAATACCTGTTTAACAAGCTGCTGAGTGAGTGTTGATCCACCTTGAACTGAGTCACTGGATGCATTGTTGATTGCTGCCCGGAGCAGGCCGGCAACACTGATCCCACCATGGTGGTAAAAGTCTTTGTCTTCGACAGCAATCGTCGCCTTCTTCATGTAGTCAGTGATTTCATCTGATTTGACGACGAGTCGATAGTTACTACTGCCTCTGTCTTCCCAAAGAAGATTGTCGTTGCGGTCGTAGTAACGTGTCACTGTGGTTTGTACACGTTTTGCGAGCTCACCTGGGCGGATTTGATCAAGATCTTTCCTATAATAAGCAAATAGTGCTCCGATCGTGACGACCATTAGTAGTACGGCGACACCAGCAATCTTGAGCGCCATAAATAAACCACGCTTCGAGAACCAGTACTGCGCGACACGCTTTGGATGGAGACGATACAGGAGCCTCTTAACGGGGTGTTTTGGTAGGCTTGCGAGATATTCTGCACGTTTACGAGCCGCTTGGTCTTTTCGACGGCGTCGTGAATGTGTCAAATTTGCATAAACGTTCATGCGTTTGCCATTAGTGTGTTTAGCCACGTTTTATCTTCCCCATAAGCATTATTACGATTCATTATACACTGATTCCTCGTCTGACGAGAAGATTATTGCTATACTTTCTATATATGACATCGTTAGCAGAGGAATTACAATGGCGTGGGTTTGTAAATCAGACGACGCTTAAGAGCATAGAAGAAATAAATGAACCCCGTACGTTTTATTGGGGGGTTGATCCGAGTGCAGACAGTATGACGATTGGTAATTTGGCCGCTGCTATGATGTGCCGTCATTTTATTGATCATGGCTATAAGGCGATTTTGCTTGTTGGTGGCGCAACAGGGATGATCGGTGATCCTGACGGCAAGAAGCAAGAGCGAGATCTTAAAACACTCGATGAGATTACCAAAAACAAGAGTGCCATTACGGACCAATATCGCCGCGTATTTGACGGCCAGCACTTCGAAGTAGTGGATAATTACGACTGGTTTAAGGATATTAACTATCTTGATTTTCTACGCGAGATCGGTAAGCATATGAGCCTTACCCAGATGCTTGATCGTGAGTTTGTTCAAAGTCGTATTGGTGAAGGCGGAGCGGGTATCAGTTATGCCGAGTTTAGCTATAGCCTTATCCAAGGGTATGATTTTCTTCATCTTTACCGAGAGAAAGGAGCGACGCTTCAGGTGTGCGGCGCTGATCAGTGGGGTAATAGTATCACAGGTGTCAGTCTGATCCGGAAACTTGAAGCAGCCGAAGCACATGTGTATTCTACCCCTCTCGTGGTCAACAAGACGACAGGTGTGAAATTCGGTAAAAGTGAAGATGGAGCAGTTTGGCTTGATGAGCGGAAGACAAGTGTATATAGGTTCTACCAATTCTGGTTAAATCTTGACGATGAGGGCGTGATTGACTACATGAAGATATACACGCTTCTATCGAGGGAAGAAATCGAACAACTTGAACAGGCTACAAAAGCAAATCCTGGCGATCGTGCGGCCCAAAAAGTGTTAGCATATGAAGTAACTAAACTTGTGCATGGTGAGGCGAGGGCCGAGAACGCTCGTAATATTACCGCAGTTCTGTTTGGGGGCACACCTGTTGATCAGCTCCTTACTGAAGAACTCGACATGCTTGCGCTTGAAATACCAGAGACAACATCGAGCCATGTTATTAATGCGCTCGTCACTTCGGGTATTGCTAGCTCAAATGGTGAAGCAAAACGCTTAATCGCTGGGGGCGCAATTTCTGTAAACGGTGAGAAGATCAATGATGATATCCAGCTCCATGCACCTAGTTTGATCAAGAAAGGCAAAAACAATTTTCTGCTTGCTCGCTAAGGTATAGTTTATAAATGCAAAGCATGACTGGAGGGGTACGATGAGTGAAATATATAAAGAGCATGTTTCCGTGGCGGCAGCCAGTAATATTAGTGAATGGTTAACTGAATCGAAATATGAAGAGTATCGGGATGAGCTGTTGGGGCTTATTGATGCAGAAAAATGGCAAGAGCTCGAGGATGCTTTCTTTAAGAAAATCGAATTTGGCACTGGCGGTATTCGTGGTACGACAGGAATTGGCTCAAATCGGATTAATCGAGTTACCATAGGCGAGGCCGCCCAGGCCCTTTGTATTTATGCCGCGAGACAGGACGACAAGGCTCCAGATAGGGGTATCGTGATTGCCTGTGATACGCGGTTAACCTCGCCAGAGCTAAGCAAGCATGCTGCGGTGGTCTGCGCTGCGAATGGATTCAAGACCTACCTCTTTAATGATTTTCGCTCAACGCCTGAGCTGAGTTTTGCGGTACGGGAGCTTGGTGCTGCAGCTGGCATCGTGATCAGTGCTAGTCATAACCCAGCCCCAGATAATGGTTTCAAAGCCTACTGGAGTGATGGAGCGCAGCTCGTTGCACCACATGACAAAGGCGTACTTACGATCGCTGCGAGTATAGAAGAGATTCATACTGATGGCTTCGATGAAGCAGTCCAGATGGGAAAAATAAAAATAATTGGGGAAAGTGTTGACATTGCTTATATAGCAGCTGTTGTTAATCAGGCTGAAGGTACCGCTCGGGATCTGCATGTGATTTACTCACCACTCCATGGAGCTGGCCAAACAAATACGCTGCCTGTGCTGCGTGCAGCCAACTTTAGTACAGTCTCAGTTGTGGAAGACCAGATGAGCCCAGATGGCAATTTCCCAACTATTGAAGGTGGCAAGGCAAATCCCGAAGAAGCGATAGCCAACAATCGAGCAGTGGCGCAGCTGCTTGCTGAAAAGGCTGACATAGCAATCACAAACGATCCTGATGCCGATCGTATTGGCGTCATGGAGCGCGAGGGGGACCATGTACACTACATCAACGGCAACCAGGCAGCAGTATTAGCGGCTGATTTTGCACTTTCGCAACTAGAGAAGCGCGGAGAGCTAACTCAAAAGCACTACTTGGCAAAAACAATTGTGACCACTGATATGCTATCAGCTATTGCTGATCATTATGGGGTGCAACTCTATGGAGATATGTTAATAGGTTTTAAGTATATCGGTGCGCTACTTCGTGAGAAAGAATCTACTGATGAGGTGTTTGTGCTGGGTGGTGAGGAAAGTTACGGTCTATTAAAGGGTGATTATGCTAGAGATAAAGACGGTGCGGTAGGAGCATTGGTCCTCGCTGAGTACGCTGCTGAGCTCAAACGGCAAGGTAAGACCTTGGTAGAGCGACTTCATGAGCTGTATGCTGAGCATGGTCTTTATCTTGAGACGCTTGATAGTACCTACTTCTATGGAGCAGATGGCTTCAAGGCTATGCAAGACGTCATGAAGCGTCTGCGTGACCAGCCACCAAAAAAAGTCGGGAGTCATACGGTGACAGCGTTGCTGGACTATCAGTCTCTTAAAAGATTAGATACAACTAGCGGTAAGACATCGGTGATTAACTGTTTGGCTGGCAACGTTGTCGCACTTGAGTTCAATAATGATCCACGATGTCGGGTTACGATTCGACCGAGTGGCACGGAGCCGAAGCTAAAGTTTTATGTTCAGTGGTGGCAAGAAGCGGGAAGTAATACCCGTGATCAGAGTAAAGAACTTACGGTTGAGCTTGCAGATCTGTCCAAACTACTAGAGGGTACTCTGTTGGACGAATGAATCTTCAGACCCCACTAGACAGTGTAAAAGGTGTGGGCGAAAAGACTGCTGAGCAGTTTGCAGCTGCTGGGCTATATACAATCGGTGATTTAATCAATTTTCTCCCCCGGGCACATGAGGACTACTCGGAAGTGATAGCCATTTCTGAGATTACACCTGGTAAGCAGACGGTGAAGGCTCATGTCGAAAGCGTTAGTACAAAACGTGTTCGTAGAGGCATGACCGTGACAACAGCGGTCCTAGCTGACCAAACGGGCAAGTTAAATGCAGTCTGGTTCAATCAGCCATATCGCGCAAAACAGCTGGAAAATTCTGGCCAAGAGTATTATTTCTCGGGCGACTTCGAGTTCAGCTACAATCGCTACCAGCTGACAAGTCCAAGCGCAGAAAAAGTGAGTGATATGCAGGTGCAAACTGACAGGATCCTGCCCATCTATCCCGCACTTAAAGGCTTGAAGAGTCAGGTAGTTCGTAAAATCCTCGCCGAACTGAAGCCACTTGTTATGATGTTGCCTGAAACGTTGCCGAAAGAAATTGTGACGAGTCGAAAACTTGTCTCCCATAGTGAAGCATTGCTTGGCCAGCACTTTCCGACGAGTGGCTCTCAGATTCAGGAGTCACGACAACGTCTGGCGTTTGAAGAACTATTCCAGCTACTGCTTGCGGCTCAGTTGAATCGAGAGCAGAACGCCAAATTAACTGGCTGGCAAATACCGTTTGAGGTTGAAACGATACGAAAATTTATCCAAACTTTACCATTTGAATTAACTACCGCGCAGAAAAGAGCTGCCTGGGACATTTTGCAGGATCTCGAGAAGCCAACACCTATGAACCGCCTTCTGCAAGGTGATGTAGGTGCTGGGAAGACAGTAGTTGCTGGATTGGTAGTACGACAAGCAGCTAGTCATGGCTATCAGTCGGCAGTGCTAGCACCTACTGAGATTCTTGCTGGACAACACGCAGAAACTCTCGATAAACTATTGGAACCTTTTGGGGTAAAGGTCGCGTTGCTTACGGGCAGCGTAAAGGGTAAGGCGCGCCAGACATTATTGTCACAGCTTGAGTCGGGCAAAATCGATGTACTCATCGGTACTCATGCGCTACTTGAGCCACATGTTGTGTTTAAAAAACTAGGATTTGTTGCGATTGATGAGCAGCATAGGTTTGGGGTTAAACAGCGCCAGCTGCTACTCCAGAAGTCGAAACATATGCCCCATCTTTTGGCGATGACAGCAACCCCTATTCCGAGAAGCCTGCAGCTCACTGTGTTTGGTGAGCTCGATATTTCAGTTATTGCCGAGAAGCCAAAGAACCGTAAACCAATCATCACTAAGATATGGTCACCTGTAAGTAGGGGCAAGCTCTACGAGGTGATCGATAATGAAATCGCAAACGGTCGTCAGGCATACGTCATATGCAGGCTGATTGATGATAATCCTGTGAATGAGGCCAAGAGTGTCGCTGCCGAGTATAAGAAACTGCAAAACTCAGTATTTGGCCACAGAAAAATTGGTTTGCTCCACGGTAAGCTGAAACCCAGTGAGAAGCAGGCCGTTATGAGTCAGTTTGCGGACGGCCAGCTCGATATTCTCGTTAGTACCACAGTAGTCGAGGTTGGAGTGGATGTTCCCAATGCGACAGTAATGCTGATCGAAGATGCTGATCAATACGGCCTTGCGCAGCTTCATCAGTTACGTGGACGTGTAGGAAGGAGCGAGCAGCAAAGCTACTGCTTCCTTCTTACTTCAAGTACCAAAAAACCAACCCGACGTCTTCAGGAGATAGAGAGATCAAATGATGGGTTTTATTTGGCCGAGGTAGATTTGGAACTTCGTGGCCCCGGTGAGATATATGGTAGAGCACAACATGGAGAGCTTAATCTCAGGATTGCTAATCTTGCCGATACCAAGATGATTGAACAAGCGAGCCGAGCTGCCAAATGGTTCGTCGAGAGTGGTCAAGACCTGGTAGACTATAAACAGCTGGCTGATGAGGTGGAAAAATATCAGCGGCTAACAACGTTAAACTAATGATGGACATGATATTTTTACAAAAGCGCGCACAGGAAAGGAGCAGCCGGAGTCGACGGATTCATTCCGGCGCCCTGCGCGATGAGGAAAACCTGGGTTTTCCTCATGAGGCGTAGCTGCAATTTACGCATTTGGACCATTACCGAAATACAGAAGATCTGGTCGTATTATTGGTACGCACCAGAAGATTGATCGAATTGCTCGCCGTCACTTAACTGATCATCTTGATGCTTCTTTGGCGTTTCCGCATATTAGCGATATTTTACACTTCGAAGGCTCACGCGGTCCGGACGGTGTAAAACTTAAAAGCCCTGGAAAAGATGAACCTTGGCATTTTATTGATCCAGCCGACCTAGATGGGCATAACAGATTATTTACGGCGATTGCCGACCATAGAGAAAACCTTACCCATGCACTAGAAATGGAAAACTATGAGCGTGCTGCCTTTGAAGCTGCTTGGCTGGCTCATGCTGTTGTTGATGGTTTAACGCCTGCACACCATGAGCCGCTTGATGAACAAACAGAACATCTCAAGTATGCAGATGAGAAAAAGTACAAAGTGCGTAGCAAAATTGTTATGTCCGGAAGTGGCTCGGCGAGGCAATTTATTGTGAACAACTGGGACTATTGGGGTGCAAAAGGCCTGATGACAAATCATACACTTTTTGAAGCCGGAGTAGCAGTAGCGGCTAAGCCGCTTAAGTTCTCGTATGCAACGTTGAGCCAACACGATTTTGATAATCTCGATGAGAAGGGTTTCTTAGCACTGTACAGCGCCATGATTAAAGAAGTAGCCCAGCTTAACATGTATGAGCAGTTCAAACAGACCGGCTGGACAACTCGTCTTGCTCGTCAAACAACGCTGGTCCTACTCCCAATAATCGTGCGCGCAGTCACACTTGCGTGGTATGACGCGTATGCAGCTGCCCTAGTAAGGAGGGGAAAATGATAGTCAGAATTGTTGCTGGAGAGTTCGGTGGGCGCAAAATTGATGCTCCCGACAGAAGAAGCACTCATGCTATGAGTGAGCGGGGACGCAATGCGTTGTTTAACTCTCTCGGAAGTGATATCAATAGCGCAAGGATCTTGGATGCATTTGCGGGGAGCGGCGCCATTGGCATTGAGGCGCTCAGTAGAGGTGCATCGGAGGCGGTGTTTGTTGAAAAGGATCGAATAGCATGCAAGATTATTGCAAAAAATCTTAACATGCTCGGGCTTGAAGAGCGAGCTGAACTCATTCGAACTTCGGTAAGTAATTGGCTCGAGAGCGCTGATCCGGGTCCGTTCGATCTAATATTTGCGGACCCACCGTATCATGATACGCAGTTTTCCACAGTTGCGAAGTTATTTAGTCTACTCAAACCGGGTGCGCTTATGGTATTATCACATCCAGGAAAGGGTGAGGTACCAATCCAAGACGGAATTGTTGTGGTGGACAATCGTAGTTATGGGAATCTTTACCTCACCTATTTCCGTCGTGACGCCTGAGACAGGGCGTTTTTTGATATAATTAACTTAGTGAAAATGATCAAAAATTTACGTATATTTACGATTGCTATTTGTGTGACCGTGTTGATTGTCGCCGTCAAATGGCTTCTTCATTTAGCTGGTCTTGAGCCGATCGAGCAAACAAGCCTGCACAATGCCATGATCTCGAGCGTTATCTTTGTGATCGGATTTGTGCTCTCGGCCACAATCGCCGATTACAAAGAGAGTGAACGGATTCCTGCAGAATTTGCTTCAACTGTTGAGGGTATGTATGAAGACGCCAAAGAAATCCATAGTATGTACTCGGCTTTTGATCTTGATAGGTTGAGACATAATCTTATCGATGTACTCAGTGCATTTCGAGAAGGCACAAGGGTGAACCGTAAAGGTGCGAGGCGCGAGATATCTGAGCTAAACACGACATTTGGCGAGATGGAAAAAGCCGGGGTGCCAGCTAACTACATTGTGAAACTTAAGCAGCAACAAGCAGTTTTGCTAAAAAGTATGTACCGTGTTAACTATATTCAAAAGATCAAGTTCATTCCTTCAGCCTTTTTCTTGGTTCGTTCGATTGTTGCTCTAGCGCTCGGGGTTTTGCTGCTGACAAACATCGATCCGTTTTATGGAGGGCTGGCCCTTACTGGAACGATCAGCTTTATTATGGTGTATATGCTTGTCCTGATTCAGGTAATTAGCGTGCCATTTCATCCTGAGGGTAAAACTCGTGACGATGTAAGCTTGTTTCTGCTACGCGAGACAAGAACGTATTTGCAAAAAGAGCCGGGTGCCAAAAGCTAATCACTGCTACGAAAAAGTGATGTTATTCTTCCAAGGCCCTGTTGACGCAAGACTGCCCTATGCTCGGGATAAGGTGAGTACCGTTGTATTTCCGCTATACTCTCGCTTAGTACAGCTATAACAAACGTTACTTCGTCTATTGATATAGCACCAGGTGACTCAAGGCTTTCGATTGATGCAGGTGACATTACAACAGATTGGCCCACAGAGATCTTATAGATGCCGATTTTTTTCTCGGTATGTGCTGTGGATCGTCTGCGGTATTCCAGGCCAATTTCAAGATCAATAGTCAGTCCAGTTTGATGTAAGTACACTGAGTTGGGTAAGGGTGATTCCCATAAGTTATTATTTGCATAATCAACAGTGTAGCCACGTACAAGTGCTGCATCCAGGGGATCTGCCTCGGTATAGGTAAGTGCAGGAGGGTCAGTCTGCTGAGAAGCTGTCCTAAGCATAGGGGTGTGTATGCCAGCACTCATAACTATCGCGCCATGACGTGAGACGACGCCGCTACCTATTAAGCGTTGCGTGCGACACCGTTGTTTAAGCTTGCGTATGCGATTGCTGTCATCTGGCGCTGGCAATTTTTCGCGTTCCACGACGTAGTCAAGAGCGAGTTCTCCTAAGAGAACCAATGTATCGATGTGCTTACCCGCTGCTTTCTCTCTGTCATGCAGCAGCCAAAGCCCATCAACGATTGCAATTTCTTCGATTGGTAAATTATTTTCATGACTTATGTCAAGCACAGTCCTGCCAGTAGAGGGGCGTGAAGGTGTGTAGGGGTGATACTTAAGCGGTCTACCGGATTCGTCCAGTAGCTCTCTCGGGGGTTGATATACTGTGTAGTGGTTACCGGTTCGCATACTTGATGATCAGCATTATGTGGCAAACTACATAGCTACACAAGCATAAAAGTATTCTTTCTATCCTCCGACTTTGGAACAAGTTTTTGGATAAATTAAAAGACCTCTTTCGAGATCTCTTGGTCTTGGTGCGGATGAAAGGACTTGAACCTTCACGCCCGAAGGCACATGCTCCTAAGGCATGCGTGTCTACCAATTCCACCACATCCGCATAGATAAATTGTAAAGCTTTAGTTTATTGTCTTTTCGGACATATGTTCATGTTCACGCAGTGTGTCTACGAATATTTACGTTCACGCAGACCACCACAGCCACATTGAGATCTACTATAGCAAAAAAATCTGCAATCGAAAAGTTGCTTATGGTATCATAAGAACAATAAGCGGGGTAGATAGCCATAATGAATAAATTGGTACAGTATTTGAATCAACATTTGAGTGGTGAGGTGGTGACAAATCCATCTGTACTCATGGCATATGCAAAAGACGAAAGTCCGTTGCACTACCTGCCTCAAATGGTCGTGGTTCCACGAACAGTGAGTGATATTCGGAAAATGCTTCGGTTTTCGTGGCAACTAGCGGAAAAAGGCTACAGTCTTTCTGTAATTGCGCGTGGAAGTGGGACGAATACAACAGGCGCAGCTATTGGTAATGGTGTAGTTGTTTCGTTTAACCCATATATGCATAAACTCTTTGAGTACGATATGAAACAGCAACTACTCCGTTTGCAGCCGGGCGCGACAATTGCCGCTGTGCAAGGTGCTTTGGGACTGCAAGGAGCGCGACTACCGATTGATGTTGATACTGATATGGCAGCTACACTTGGTGGCTGTGTAGCGAATGACTCTCGAGCGCTCGATTGGGTGCGTGAACTCGAAGTGGTGCTGGCTAACGGCGACCTTCTCCATACAAAGAAGCTCTCTAAGCGTGAGTTTAACAAGAAGCGCGGCGAACAGACTTTTGAAGGCTCAATCTACCGAGCAATAGATACACTCCTTGAAGAGAAATCTGAGCTCGTTGCCAAACTTACAGACCACAGTGTAGCTGGCTATAACGCTCTCGCACGAGTACGTAGCAAAGATGGCTCGTTTGATTTAACTCCTCTCTTTGTTGGCAGCCAAGGAACACTTGGACTGATATCCGAAATGATCGTACAGACAGACTTTGCTGTAGAGTCACGGAGCGTTGTGGTGGCGGCTTTTGCTGATTTCGACTCACTTCGAGATGCACTTGATGAAGTAGCAAAAGTTACCAAGGATAATGAGAATGTTACGTACTATCATCCAGAAATAATTAAACGAGTTGTTGCAGCGGGGCGCCAACTTCCATTTGGAGAGAGTGATGTTTCTGGGGGGGTGCTTCGTATTATTGTTGACGACCGGTCACTGAAGGCGCAGGCAAAAAAAGTGAAGCGACTTGTCAGGGTGTTTGAGCAGCACAAAGCTGTTGTGGCGTCATCAAACGATTTTGAGCTAGGCAAGCTGTCCGGTCTACAGGCGATAGTATCCTTGGCTAGTCAGCCAGTCGAAAAAGAGACACATGTAATCAATGTCGCAAGTGGCAGCTACATACCACTAACACGGTCTGAAGAGTTTTTGAAGAAACTTCAACTGCTTGGAGATAAAACAAGAGCGAAGCTGTTGATAAGTGGTTCACCCATTGACGGCATCTGGTCGGTCAGTGCTCCACTTGATCTTGGTACCGTAGGCGGCAAGCAGCTTGTTGTGAAACTAGGCGAGGAGGTGGCTACTATTGTGAACTCGCTTGATGGATCGGTCGCAGCCTCATCAGCAGAGGGTCGTCTCATGAGCGGTCCTGTTTATCGTGCACTCGATGAAGATGTTGCAGCGCTCTATGCTGACCTGCGAGCTATCTTCGATCCCCATGGTTTCCTTAATCGCGGCATCAAGCAGCCTGTTGAGATCAGTGAGCTTGCAAAACACCTTCGAAGCAACTAAGCCCCTGTGCTACAATATAGGTCGGTATGCAGATGTGGCGGAATTGGTAGACGCGCTAGCTTCAGGTGCTAGTGCCCTTCGGGGCGTGGAGGTTCAAGTCCTCTCATCTGTACCATTCTTGGAATAAAGATTACTGGTGAAATGCAAATGATAGATGATACCCGCAATGTTATTGATGAATTCAAGGGTAAGTCTGAAGATGAAATCATCCAACTGCTTGATAAACGTGGTACTCAACTTGAGATTGCAATAGAAAATCTCAAGCGTGATTTTAATATGGGGACGATTGTCCGTAGCGCAAATGCTTTTGGTGTGCGCCATATCCATGTGATCGGAAGTAGACAGTGGAATAAGCGCGGCGCTATGGCAACCGACAAGTACTTGCATGTCCATTATCATGCATCAGTCGAGGCATTTGTCGCCGATATGAGAACAAGAAACAAGACTATAATAGCTGTTGATAACGTCGATGGTGCTACGCAGCTATCAGACTCGCCACTTCCGCCAGATGCCGTACTTGTCTTTGGTGCCGAAGGCCCTGGTATCTCAGACCAGCTGATACGTCATGCCAAAGCCGTAGTGGCTATAGAACAGTATGGTAGTACTCGCTCGCTTAACGTTGGTGTTGCAGCCGGGGTTGTGATGTATGAATGGCTCAGGAGAAACTGCTTGAGAGAATAAGGAGACAATAGTATCATGTAAGTATGAGATTGTCAGGACTCCAGGCGTACTCTACTACTCATTCTATGTTATTTCGACCGGCCACCTCTAAGCGGCCGGTATTTTTTATGATAAAGGAGGAAAGTGATGATTGGTGAAGGAGTTCCAGCCAAAAGTGACAAGGTGATTGATCTTGGAAGTGCCAAGAGACAGATCCATCATCAATTTGACCCGGTGACGGCACCTACAAGTGAGGTGATCGCGCGAGCATTGATAGATGCTGATCATCTAAAGATGAGTATCGACGCGGCGCTCTATCTCCGGTACTTGCTCGACACAAAAGAGCCTGACGTCAAAAGGCGAGAGATTGACCAGCTTATGAGGGAGCGTTTGCGGCGAGAGCTCGGCCGTGCGAGCAATGATGACAGATGGGAAGACGAGGATGAAGTTGCGGCGGCTATATACGATCTACTGCGAGATACGATAGATGAGTCAATCGAGTATCACGATGCGCGTGCAGCAGTGCAGAAGCTTTTGCTTCTACGTGGGGTTGATCTGGAAAGTGATCCAGCCGACCCACACAATGCCGAACGATTTATACGAGTTGTTCGTAAATTGGGACAGAAAGGCATAGATGCGTGAAATTGTTTATCCTTGCAAATAACAGATAAAACTGGCACAATTTATAGTAATGACTTCACTTTCATCACAACCCTACAAAGGTGCTCGTGACTGGTACCCAGAAGATAAGCGCGTGCAGAACTATATTTTTGATATATGGAAAAACACTGCTGAAAGCTTTGGTTATGAGGAGTATGGGGCACCACTTTTGGAGCCTCTCGAGGTATATGCTGCCAAGAGCGGCCAAGAGCTTGCCAACGAGCAGACGTATGCATTCCAGGACCGTGGGGAACGCATGGTAGCGATTCGCCCTGAGATGACACCCTCTGTGTCGCGACTGGTGGCTGCTCGTCGGCAAGAGCTTGCTTATCCGGCTCGACTTTTTTCGATCGCCAACTTTATGCGTTATGAACGCCCACAGCGCGGTCGCGAGCGTGAGTTTTGGCAACTCAATGCAGATATTTTTGGTGTTGATACGATTTTGGCTGATGCTGAAATTATTCAGTTTGGCGCGCGCATTATGAAGAATTTCGGCGCAACTGACGAGATGTTTGTGATCAGGATAAACAATCGAAAAGTGATCAATGTCATGATGCATAAATATCTTGAGCTTGACGAAGTGCAATCACAGCTGATGATGAAGCTGTTCGATCGAAAGAACAAGATATCATCTGAAGATTTCCGCGATCAAGCGATTGAGATATTTGGGACCGACAAGGCGCCACGCGGCCTCAAGAAAATATCCGAACTACTGATTGCAAAGTCTATCAGCTCTCTTCCTGCTGAACTTCTTGAGCATGACGAATTGCAAGACGTGAAGGAGCTTTTCCGGCTGCTGAAAAGAGCTAAAATCACCAACGCAATCTTTGATATTACACTCATGAGAGGGCTTGATTACTACACTGGTACCGTCTTTGAGTTCTTTGATACGGATGAAGAGAACAACCGCTCGCTCTTTGGTGGGGGTAGGTATGATGGTTTAGTGGGATTATTCGGTGCGGAGCCTATCAGTGCTGTTGGAGTAGCGCCTGGACTGACTACTACAGAGTTATTCTTACGTTCACATAAGCTCCTGCCAGAGCTTAACTCAACGACTGAAACCTATCTACTTGTTCTCAGTGAAGAAGTTCGCGAGCATGCCGCTCAGCTGGCGACAAGATTGCGTGATGAAGGTGTCAGAGTTGAACTCGATATTACTGGCCGAAAACTTGACAAACAGATCAAAACTGCCGTTAAAAAGACGATTCCATTTATGATATTTGTTGGTCGGGATGAAGTAGAGAAGGAAATCTATACCTTCAAAGATGTTTCATCAGAAAAAGAGCATCACTACAGCTTCGAGCGTATCGTAAGTACCGTCAAAGATCGTCGGCGAAAAGAGAGAGATGAGCTTGATGAGCTCTTCGATTAATCTCAATTCGCTTATGCTATACTAAGCGTATGCAGCGATCTTACGGTACTCAGAAGGGCTTTACGATCGTAGAACTTCTCGTAGTGATAGTAGTGATTGCTATTCTGGCCGTCATCAGCGTTGTTGTATATAACGGCGTACAAGAAAGAGCTCGTAATTCGCAGACAACATCAACAATTGCGACTTACGCAAAAGCTATTAAGAGCTTTTTTGCGGCAAATCAAAGATATCCCGGTCCGTCGGCGCCACCCGCAGTTGTTGCGTGTCTTGGGAGTAGTCCAACATGTGCAAACATTACCGACAATACGGGAGCATGTTTTGGTGTAACCCAAGCTGTGCAAAATACTCAGTTTACTAATGATATGAAAACAATGCTCTCATCGCTGCCTGAGCCAAGCGATACAGAATTAAATTGCAATGGAAAGAAGTATAGGGGTGCGTTTTATACAACCTACGGGACAAGAATCCTACTCTATTCACTCTTGAAGGGCGTATCTTCGTGCCCTGAGGTATCTGGAGTAAGAATACTTGGCCCGAACTCTGGTACATTCGGCGACGGATATGCCTGTGTGTATGAGATGGCAGATAGTTAATGGTTAAAATGATGCTCGTGCGCTGGGCTCCTTCAAACTGATAGTCATTTGGGTGTGACTATGGCGTGTACCTAATATTGGGACAGTCACATGAAGTTCAGCTTGCTTTTGTGACGTTTTAGCCTAGGCCTAGTTTTGACCTATGCCTTCACCTCTGATACAATCAACCACTGTATGAAGACTTCTGTAACCCACAATTCAAAAACCAATGTTACGCTCACTATCGAGCTTGGAAAAGACGAACTTGAAGCAGCCGAGCAGGTTGCGCTCACAAAGCTGGCCAAAGACATCAAAGCCCCAGGCTTTCGAAAAGGTAAAGTGCCAGCTAGCGTAGCAGCAAAATATATTGATATAAATCAACTCATGGAAGAGACATTAAACAATGCTGTTTCTCGTGCAGTTGCAGAAGCATTTCTTGCGGAAGATATTCAAGCATTGGCCCGACCCGAAGTCGAAATCAAAAAATACGTGCCACGAACTGAAGTAGAGTTTATGGCAACTGTTGATGTGATTCCACCGGTAAAACTTGGCGACTATAAAAAGCTAAGTGTTCTGAAGGCAAAAACTGAGGTCTCGGCGAAAGAAATCGATGATATTATCGATCGAATGCGTAGCGCCCAGGCTTCGAAGACTGAAGTCACACGAGCTGCGAAACTTGGCGACGAAGTCGTTATTGACTTTACCGGTAAAAAAGACGGTAATGCGTTTGAGGGCGGCACAGCAAAAGACTACGCACTCGAACTAGGAAGTAATTCATTTATTCCAGGTTTTGAAGAGGGACTGGTCGGCCTTAGAGCGGGTGATAAAAAAGACCTCAAGCTGCAGTTTCCAGACACGTACCATGTGGCAGAACTAGCTGGCGCAGATGTTGTCTTTGAAACGACCGTTACGAAAGTACAGGAACCACAGCTACCTGAGCTCAATGATGAATTTGCCGAAAAAGCTGGCGCCGGTAAAGAGATCAAGACAGTCAAAGATCTCAAAGCTGATATTAAACGTGAACTCAGTGCGCAAAAGGAGCGTGAGGCGGCCGAAAAGCGGAAAGATGAGCTTGTTACTGCACTTGTCGAAAAAAGTGAGATTGAGGCACCACAAGTATTGATTGATGACCAAACGCAAAGCATCGAGCAGGATATGCGTCAGAACTTGCTGTACCAGAACTTGACACTTGAAAATTACCTTAGTACTCAAGGCTACAAAGATGAAGCGGAGTGGCACAAGAAAGAGGTTGTGCCAGCTGCCAAGCGACGCGTTGAGGCCGGACTTGTGCTTGCTGAGCTTTCGAAGCAACTCAAGATTGAGGTCGACGAAAAGGAGCTAGCGGACTTCACGACGATGTACAAGCAGCAGTATGCTAATAATCCTGATATGGCTAAGCGATTCGACGAACCAGAAGTTCAGCGCGACCTACGTAATCGACTTGCAACTGAAAAGACAGTCGAAGCGTTAGTCGGGCTAAATAGCTAGCTATTCTTGTATCGGAAGGTGCCCATAGGTCAAGCGGTTGCCGATCAGTGCACTCATAGCCTGTCGTATAAGCATCTTGTCATGCTGTTTGCAGGCGTTGTGGGCATCTCGCACATCAAGCTCAAGTCGGCGTTCCACGCTTCCTGGGCCTAGGGCTCGAGCTTCTAGCGACCAGCTCGACAAGAGCCCGCATCTGTACGGTAGGACAACTTCAACCCATTCTGCCCAAAGCTCGCGTCCGGTATTTGTCCTGACGGCAATTTCTCGCAAATCGTTATCGTCTTCTGGGATAAGTTGGCGTCGACCAATAATTGAAAGCTTGCCCTCAAGCACGTCCGTAATTTGCAATGTCTCATCAAGGCCAAAACGACGAAAAAGATCAGCGTAGCGATTAATTGGATTGCCTTCGTCGTCCAGTGTTTTGATTTTACTTACCTCAACCTTATGACCTGCCTGTCCAATACGGGTATCAGTGTATATTTCGTACCCAAATGTAGCTCGTGCTCCAATCTCTGCTAGCTTGACGGCGGGCAGGAACATGCGTGCTATATGTCTGTCAAATGTGGCTTTTTCTGTTGAAGCTAAATACTCCACCCCGTGTTTCATAGTGTGCCTAACTATAATAGAGATTTGTCATATGTCAACAGACATTGCTATTTGGCCGTACTAGGTGTAGTCTCAAGGCATGACAAGTCATGATTCATTACCTCCAACACTCAACGAATTAAAACGGATCCGGCAGCCACGGTTAGTTCATGCGCTCATAGTCGCTGCGGGTAACCACATTCGATACTTTGGTCAACGTGCAGAGCATGCTTTGAATCCCGATATGGATAGTCCGGCACCAGTTAAGCGCCCCAATTTCGAACTGCGTGAATATGTCGGCCGTCTAAAAGATGTCTAGCTATGAGCATGTCCTGCCTGTAACATGCTTGCGCTTATAGTCAGTATGAGATTAAATGGACGCAGAACTAAAAATAGGGGGTATGATGAACAAACACTCAAATCAGCAAGGCTCAGCTCATGTTGTGGTGGTTATTTGCCTTGTTCTGGCATTGGTCGCTGCACTCGGGTGGATCTTTTATCAGAACTTCATTTATAAGGAACCTGTCAAGAAAGATACTGACCTTGTTGTGGTTGACAAGAAGAATGAGACGCCAACAAATGAGACAAATCGCTTAGTGATTAAAGAATGGAACAATGTTGCTTACAACCTACCTGCAACGATTAAATCCGTTGAATACACGTACGATACATCTGGCAGCGTGGTTCAGGGCAATGCAGTGCGTATCACTTCTATTACGACAAGCGAGGGAGTATCGTTCAAGCTTGACACGACCAAAACCTATTCGCCAGAGGAGAAGGCCGATGCCATCTGTCAGTCTTTTGGTGTGGTGCAAAAGGGCACAGGAGATAGTGCTACGTATGAACCGTTCCAGCTCGGTGCGGCTGGCTGTAATCAGTCCGACGCAGCTACTGCTGCTACAGATGCGGTGAAAGAGGCTCTAAAGAATAGGGTCTAGTAGATAACCTCACTTCATAGCGGCTACGTAGTACACGACGTGGTCGCTATTTTTGTTGTGCTTGTATCGACAGATGTCAGTTGATATACTCAGGTTGCTCCTGGCAAGAGAGTATGGAGGCGTTATGAAATTTTTCGCAGGTGTACTGTTCGGAATTCTCGGTGCCATCGGAATTCGATGGTGGGTGGACGAGTTCATCGACTCGCAAGGAGGTAGTGCCGGAAGCTATCCCAACTACTGAAGTTTCTACATTCTTGCCAGGAGTGTAGTACCGAATGTCTCAATTAGCACTCTTGTTGCAAGAGTGCTAATTGTTATGTATACTTGTTACATGACAAAAAGTTATCTTGTGCCAAATGTGATTGTAAAAACAGCTGATGGTGAACGCGGCTATGACATCTATTCACGTCTACTTGAAGATCGTATTATCTTTCTTGGTGAGGACGTCAATGAGCATACGGCAAATGTTGTTGTAGCACAGCTGCTACATCTCGCAAACGAAGATCCAAACGCTGATATCTCACTTTATATCAACAGTCCTGGCGGGAGTGTCTATGATGGCCTGGCGATCTACGATACAATGCAATTCATCAAGCCAGACGTTGCAACCTATGGCATCGGTCTTCAGGCAAGCATGGGTGCATTTCTCCTCTCGAGTGGTGCGAAGGGTAAGCGACACATGCTACCAAATGCTCGGGCGATGATTCACCAGCCATCAAGCGGGACTCAGGGTAAGATCACTGATCAGGAGATTACGCTTCGTGAAGGGGTATACCTCAAAAAACGCCTCAATCAAATCTTGGCAGACAATACAGGGCAGAAGCTCGCGAAGATTGAACAAGATGTCGATCGTGACTTCTGGATGAGTGCTGATGAGTCGAAGAAGTATGGCTTGATCGACAAAGTCATAAAAAGTACTTGACCGCTACGCAAAAATAGATCACAATGAGATGTAATGAAGATTGCATAAGCTGGGTGACCAATACACGCACGCCTTTTGGCGGGGCGTTTTTGCGTGTTTGAACCAATCAATCTTCACTCTCCCAGCTTAGATAAGCCTTCGGCGCCGGAATATATTAACAATCTGCGAGATCCGCTTGAGCTACAGTAGGCAATGTACTGGCTTGGCTACAAGTGGGTGGAGTTCATTATGAACGGAGGTTAACGCCTCTTGTAGTAAATAGCGAGGAGATTTACGCGTGGCCACGAGTAAAACCAACGCAAAGCGAGTGTTCTTTACCAAAGACGACACCGCTTTGCCACTACCAAACCTTATTACGCATCAAAAAGATAGCTGGCGTGATTTTGTCGAGACAGGTCTCGGTGAAATATTTGCAGAGCTAAACCCAGTCGAAGACTATACTGGTCAGAAGCTTGAGCTTCGGTTTGGAAAATATGCCTTCCAAGAGCCAAAAAACACTGAGCAATATGCCAAAGAAAACAACATCACCTTTGATGCTCCACTGCATGCTACGGTAGAGCTTACTAACAAGGTTACAGGAGAGGTAAAGGAACAAGAAATCTACCTCGGTGACTACCCATGGATGACCGATCGTGGAACATTTATCATCAACGGTACCGAGCGTGTCGTTGTAAGCCAGCTTATTCGTAGCTCGGGTGTATTTTTCACAGCTGATGTGGTTGCTGGACGCAACCACTACGGTGCAAAGTTGATCCCAGGCCGCGGGGCATGGCTTGAGTTTGAAACTGCATCAAACGGCGCTATTTATGTGAAGATTGACCGTCGCCGTAAACTACCAATCACAACCCTACTACGTGCACTTGGCCACAGCAAAACCTCAGAGATTAAGAGTTTGTTTGCGTCTATTGATACTGGTGAAGTCAAATACATCGATGCCACGCTTGAAAAAGACACCACAAAGGGTTCAAACGAAGCTTTGATTGAAGTGTATCGTCGTCTTCGCCCAGGCGATCTTGCAACGGTTGACAATGCACGCCAAATGATTGAACGTATGTTCTTTGATTTCAAGCGCTTCGATTACAGCCGAGTTGGTCGTTATAAGATCAATCAGCGTCTTGGAATTGACGTCGCCAACACTACCAAGAACCGTGTGTTCCAAATGGACGACCTTATCGCCATTATTACGGAGATCATCCGTCTTAATAACACTCAAGAGCCAGCCGATGACATCGATGCTCTCAGTAATCGTCGTGTGAAACTCGTTGGCGAGCTTGTTGCGCGTCAATTCCGTGTCGGTATGCTTCGTATGCAGCGAAACGCTATGGACCGCATGAGTATGAGCGACATTGAGACGGTAACACCATCACAACTTATCAATGCCCGACCAGTGGTAGCAGCAGTTCGTGAGTTCTTTGCCAGTAGTCAGCTTTCACAGCTGATGGATGAGGTTAACCCGCTTTCAGAGCTTTCACACAAACGACGTCTTTCAAGCCTTGGCCCAGGTGGTCTAAGCCGTGAGCGTGCCGGATTTGATGTACGTGACGCTCACCCAACTCATTATGGACGTCTTTGTTCTGTTGAGACTCCAGAGGGTGCGAACATTGGTCTCGTGCTCAACATGGCAGCGTACGCACGTGTCAACGAGTATGGCTTTATTGAAACACCATATCTCAAAGTAAAAAATGGTAAGGTAACCGACGAGGTGGTATATCTCGATGCTTCGCAAGAAGTAACTGAGGTGATCGCTGACGCTGGTGCGGAGCTTGATAAAGACGGTAAGTTTGTGGCAGAGCGTGTTTCGGCTCGTAACGGCCTACTACCTGAACAAGTTGATGTGAGCGAAGTAACGTATATGGATGCAGCTAACAAGCAGATCCTTGGTTCAACCGCATCACTCGTGCCATTTATTGAGAAAAACCGTATTGACCGTTCACTGACTGGTTCAAATATGCAGAAGCAAGCAGTCCCACTTCTTACTCCTGAGGCGCCAACAGTCGGTACGGGTATTGAGGGAGAAATTGCCAAGAATACCAGCCAGCTTATTATCGCAGAGGACGCAGGTGAAGTTGTACGCGCTGACGGTGAAGCTGTCGAAGTGAAATACAAAGACGGTGTCAAGGTATATGAGCTTATCCACTTCGCAAAAAGCAACGATGACCGCTCAATCAACCAAAAGGTTCGCGTGATTCGTGGCCAGAAGGTTAAGAAGGGCGACACCCTGATCGAAGGTGCATCAATTGCTGATGGCGAGCTCGCACTTGGTCGTGACCTCGTAGTGGCATTTATGCCATGGCAGGGCTATAACATGGACGACGCAATCGTGCTATCTGACCGTCTCGTAAAAGACGATGCGCTCACAAGTATTAATATCAAAGACTACAATGTTGAAGTTCGAGAGACAAAGCTTGGACCAGAGATTGTGACTCGGGATATTCCAAATGTTTCTGAAGAGTCACTTCGACACCTCGACGAGAACGGTATCGTTCAAGTTGGTTCAGAGGTGAAAGCTGGTGATGTCTTAGTTGGTAAGATTACTCCAAAGGGTGAGCAAGAGCTCAGTTCTGAAGAGCGTCTGCTTCGTGCTATCTTTGGTGAAAAAGCCAAAGATGTTCGTGATACTTCACAGCGCATGAACAATGCTGGTGGTGGTAAGGTCGTTGGCGTGAAGATCTTTAGCCGTGAGAACGGTCATGAACTCAAGGCTGGTGTGTTAATGCAGATCCAAATTTTTGTCGCACAAATGCGCAAGATCATGGTTGGTGACAAGCTCGCAGGTCGTCACGGAAACAAAGGCGTGGTCGCGCGTATTCTCCCAGTAGAAGACATGCCATTCATGGAAGACGGTACTCCTGTTGACGTAGTGCTTAACCCACTCGGTGTGCCAAGTCGTATGAATATAGGTCAGATTTTCGAAACTCATCTTGGCATGGCGGCACGCGCACTTGGCTACAAGGTAGCAACCCCACCATTTAATGGAGTCCCTGATGAAGTAATCTCTGATGAGCTTGAGAAGGCTGGATTTGCCCGTGATGGCAAGAGTCAGCTGTTTGATGGCCGTACTGGTGAAGCATTTGAAGAACGTACAACTGTTGGCGTGATGCACATCATTAAGCTTCACCACATGGTTGCAGACAAGATTCACGCTCGCTCGACTGGTCCGTACACAATGGTGACCCAGCAGCCACTTGGTGGTAAGGCGCAAAATGGTGGTCAGCGATTCGGAGAAATGGAGGTTTGGGCACTTGAAGCATACGGTGCTGCAACAACACTTCAGGAAATGCTCACAATTAAGTCTGACGATGTATATGGCCGAGCGAAAGCGTATGAGTCAATCATTAAAGATGAGCAGATCGTTGGTCCAAAACTTCCTGAGTCATTCAACGTGCTCGTGAAAGAGCTCCAAGGCCTAGGTCTTCGTGTTGACTTGCTTGATGAGACTGAAGAAGGTGATGATGTTATCGTTGATGCTGAGGAAATCATTGCCGAAGCAGGACCAGCAGACAAAACTGTTCCAGCTGTCGCTGTGAGTGATGACAACGATGAAGAGACCGTTCTTGATGAGGCAGATGATATTGACCTCGAAGAAGATGGGCTCAATGTTGAAACAGCTGAAGAGTTTGCAGACGAAGATGAAAATAAGGAGGAGGCGTAATATGACACGCGTTGTTCAAACTAATGCCACTGGTATCGCTGACTTCGATGCCGTACGTCTTGCGGTTGCAAGCCCTGACGATATTCTAAAGTGGAGCTATGGTGAAGTTACCAAGCCTGAGACGATCAACTATCGTACGCAAAAGCCAGAGCGAGACGGCTTGTTCTGTGAGCGAATTTTTGGTCCAGTCAAGGATATCAACCCACATGACAGCAAGCTCAAGGGAGTTCGCTCACGTGAGGCAGCTATAGACAAGAACGGCGAACTTGTCACCAAGTCGATCGTTCGTCGTGAGCGTATGGGACACATTCAGCTTGCGGCTCCTGTTGCGCATATCTGGTTTATGCGTGGCACCCCAAGTGCAATGAGCCTGCTGCTCGGTATGACTGTTCGTAACCTTGAGCGTATTGCATACTTCGCAACCTACGTGATTCTGAAAGTCGACGAAGCGACTCGTGACCAGAAATTAGCCGATCTTGAGGCTGAAACTGAGGCAGGACGTGCAGCTATCAAGATGCGCTATGAAAATGAAGCCGGTAACGAAGGCGCTGACGTCAAGAAGCTCGCTGCTGAGCAGACCAAGGAGCTTGAAGAGCTTGAAGAACGCTACATAGCGAAGAAAACTCAGCTAGAAAGTCTTGTAAAGAGTGCTCTTATCAACGAAACAGACTACCGAAGCCTACCAGAAGAATACGAAGAACTCGTTGAAGTAGGTATGGGTGGTGTTGCACTTAAGGCATTGCTTGATGAGATCGACTTGCCAACGCTTATTGCACAGCTCAGTGAAGAGGTTGAAGGTGCTAAGGGACAACGTGAGAAGAAGCTTCTCAAGCGACTCAAGGTACTTGAAGGTATGCAGGCAGCTGGCATCAAGCCAAATAGTCTTGCTTTGACAGTGCTACCTGTGATCCCTCCAGATCTTCGTCCAATGGTTCAGCTAACTGGTGGCCGTTTTGCCACATCTGACCTCAATGACTTGTACCGTCGTGTTATCAACCGTAACAATCGACTAAAGAAATTGATCGACCTCAACGCTCCAGAAGTAATTCGCCGCAATGAAATGCGTATGCTTCAAGAGGCCGTTGACGCACTAATCGACAACTCGGCTGCTCGTGGTGGTCGTGCGGTTAATGCAACTGGTGGCCGACGTCGCCTGAAGTCAATTTCAGACATGCTTAAGGGTAAGCAGGGTCGGTTCCGTCAGAACCTTCTTGGTAAACGTGTCGACTACTCTGGTCGTTCAGTGATTGTGGTCGGTCCAAAGCTCAAGATCAATCAATGTGGTCTACCGAAGCAGATGGCTCTAGAGCTTTTCAAGCCTTTTGTTATTAGCTGGTTGATCCGTGGTGAACACGCACACAATATTCGCTCAGCGACTCGTTTAATTGAGGCTGGTGATGCACTTGTATGGGACGCACTTGATGCGGTGATCGAAGGTAAGTACGTACTTCTTAACCGTGCGCCGTCACTCCACCGTCTATCTATCCAGGCCTTCCAGCCAGTACTTGTTGAAGGTAAGGCTATTCAGCTACACCCACTTGTTGCTAACGGATTTAACGCCGACTATGACGGTGACCAGATGGCTGTTCACTTGCCACTTTCAGATGAGGCGCAGGCAGAGGCTCGCGATCTTATGAGTGCAACTAACAACCTTTTGAAGCCTGCTGACGGTGCGCCGGTACTAAATATCGGTCAGGACGTAGTGCTTGGTAACTACTACCTCACCTACGACAAGCCAGCGGCTCAAACGAAGGAAGTTAAGCCATATAGTTCCGTTTATGAGGCTGAAATGGCATATGACGAGGGTATCTTGCAGCTCCAGACCCCTATTCGTATTTTTGCGAAGGGCGAAATCCGTGACACTACGCTTGGTCGCGTATTCTTCAACGAGATTCTGCCGGAAGATTTCCCTTATGACAACAATGTCCAGAGTAAGAAGCAGCTCAAAAAGGTGCTGGCACAGATCTTCCAGCAGTATGGTGCTGTAGAAACAGCAAAAACTGCTGACCGCATGAAGGGACTTGCATTCCGATTTGCGACTATCGCCGCTGTATCAACTGGTAAAGACGATTACATCAACTTTGAAGAAATCTCAGAATTTGTTGCTGAAGGTGATGCCAAGGCAGCGCTCATCTCTGATCAATATGATCAGGGACTGATCACTGATTCTGAGCGCTATAGCTTAACAGTTGCCAATTGGCGAGGAGTTGACGGTAAAGTTGAGAAGTTCTTACTTGATCAGCTTGCTGATATGGATACAAGTATCTCGGTGATGGTGAATTCTGGAGCACGAGGTGATATCTCGAACGTCAAGCTTGCGAGCGCGATGATTGGTATCCAGGTGGATGCAACCAACCGTGAAATTGAGCTCCCGATCCGAAGCTCATTCAAGAAGGGTCTTTCAAGTCTTGAAGCATTCGTGGCAACACGTGGTGCACGTAAGGGTCTGATTGACACCGCTCTTAAGACTGCCGACTCAGGTTACTTAACTCGTCGTCTTGTCGACGTGTCACAAGATGTCTTCACGGTCGAGGATGAGTCAGGTGATGACGAAGGATACACTATCTACCGTTCAGAGTCAGCTGATACGATGATTGACTTCGGCAACCGTCTAGCTGGTCGTTACACAGCCGAGGAAGTTCCTGGTCATATCGCTGCTGACAAGCTGATTACTCGAGAGATTGCAAATGCTATCGAGGCTGATGCTGAGGTAAGTGAAGTGAAGATTCAGAGCGTACTGTCTACGAAGAACCTCGAAGGTATCCCACGTAAGAGCTATGGTATTGACATGGCGACGGGCAATCTCGTTGATAACGCACAGCCTGTTGGTGTGATTGCCGCACAGTCAGTTGGTGAGCCAGGTACACAGTTGACGCTTCGAACCTTCCACGCCTCTGGTGTGGCCGGTGGTGACATCACCCAGGGTCTTCCACGTGTTGAAGAGCTGTTTGAAGCTCGTGCACCAAAGGGCCAGGCTTACATCACTGAAGTGGCAGGTCTGGTTGATGTGTGGGAGGATGGCAAGAATTATGTTGTTCAAGTCACCCCAGAGGCCGGTCATGTCGAGCGACTTCCACTTGAGGGCCGAACTGTTACTGTCAAGGCTGGATCGAGCGTTAAGGCTGGTGACGTACTCGCATCAGCTGAAGGTGAGGCTCGTCCACTCGTTGCACCATTTGATGGTGTGGTAGAAGTGGCAGAAGATACTTTGGTGATCGCTGCTAACGCATCTGCACCGGCACGATACGAAGTGCCAGGTGCAATGCAGCTTACCGTAAAGCCAAATGACATTGTAGAAGCAGGTGACCGTCTAACGATTGGTTCACTCAACCTTCACGATTTGATGCGGCTCAAGGGTACTGAAGCTACTCAGCGCTATATCATCAATGAAGTGCTTCGTATCTATGCTGCTCAGGGTCAAGATGTTGCCGACAAGCACCTCGAGATCATTGTGCGTCAGATGTTTAGCCGTGTTCAGATTGAGGACCCGGGTGATAGTAGCTTTGTTACCGGTGATATTGTGAGCAAAGCTGCCGTAGTAGCCGCAAACAAGCAACTTGCCGCCGAAGGTAGAGAGCTTGTGCAATATACGCAACTACTTCTCGGTATTACCAAGGTTTCTATTTGGTCTGACAGTTGGCTTTCTGCCGCGTCGTTCCAGGACACGACGCGTGTACTGATCAACGCTGCTACAAGTGGCCGAGCTGACCGCCTCCACGGTCTTAAGGAAAACGTTATCATCGGTCGTAAGATACCGGTTGGTACTGGAGTGGAGAAAGATCAGCCTGAGGCTACAAGTGAAGCGGTAGAGTCGATCATCGCAGAGGATGTTGAGCTCGCTGCATAGGCCACTCAACAAGCCTTTCTCAAACTCCCACACAGTCCGGTGTGGGAGTTTTTGACTTGTTGTAAAAATATACTTGCCTTTAGTAAGGCGTATTGGTTATACTTATCTCAAGTTCCAGATCTCAAAGTGAGGAATATACAAAATAACAGGGGGATAACAATGAGGCGACAACATAAACTGGCAGGTGCTTTTTTTGCCGTGGTTGCGTTGCTAGCGGGTGCAACAACAGTACAGGCTGCATTAACGGATTCTACAAACTTTAGTCAGAGTATTTCAGGGGGAACACTTTCGACGTTTATCGGTGATGCTAGTGGTGTTGAGGTACCGACACCGAGCGTGCCTTTTGCTGCCAAGACCGTGTCAAACGCCGTCCAAACAAGCGCGGGGACATTTGGTACCTCGTCGCAACGTATTTATGTTGATAACCCGGGTGCTGTGACGGGCTCAAATGGTTGGACAGTGACACTTGCCGCTACGGGTGGTTCATCGGCAACATGGACAAGCGGTGCAAATACATATCCGTTCAACGGCACAACTTCAGCTAACGGACAGTTAACGGTTAACCCAAGCGTAGGCACAATTACGGCAGAAGTTGGCGGCACGACAGGTATTACGCTTGGATCGTCTGCGACCTTTAGTGGTGGATCAAACACGCCTGTGACACTTCTCAATGCGGCATCATCGGCAGATGATATCAACCGAGTATATCTTACGGGTGTTGGTCTGAGCCAAACTATTCCTGCAAGTACACCTGCGGGTACGTACTCACTCGACTTTACCCAGACGCTGGCACAAGTCTAGGCCCTTAACATTAATCTAAATGAGTGCATCCAATCGATGCGCTAGAATGAGCAATATCATGAGACACTACAAGGCAAAGGTTGCTTTAATCGGGACATTGAGCTGGCTAGCTACAGCCATTGTTATGGCCGTTCCGGTAAGTGCGGCTGGCACGATAGGGGGTAGGCCAGCACTTCCTCGCAAAGACGAGCCGCGATCGCAATCGATATTCATCCATACATTGAGGCAAGGCAGTATGGTAAATGATAAACTGGTCGTATCAAATAATTCGACCGAAGACCAAGCGATTGTTCTTTACGCCGTCGATGCTATTCCATCCAACACGGGTGCATTCACCTGTAAGCAGAAGGCCGAAGCAATTACGGATGCGGGGAAATGGCTTACGTTGGCGCAGCATCGTTTAGAGCTAAAGCCAGGAGCATCCAGTATCGTTGACTTTACGATCACTGCACCACAAAAAGCGGATGTTGGTGAGCATAACGCATGTATTGTGCTTGAGGGAGGTGATGACGGTGGTGAGGTGAGCGGTAACTTGCGTATTCGTACTCGGTCGGCTATTCGTGTTGCATTGACAATTCCTGGTACGCTTCACCGTGAAGTTGAGATCGAAAAATACAACGTACGGGTAGATAATTATCGTCAACAATACACAGTGAAACTGAGCAATAGTGGTAATGTCTCATCTGATACAGACGTTAGTGTAAGTCTAAAGAGCATTTTTGGTGAGACTATTTACCGTAATACCGGTCAGTACCCAATACTGCCAGGCAATAAGATGGAGCTTTCGTTTGAGAACGAGAAATCTCCCTTTTTTGGTGGGTGGTATGTCGCTGATGCATCCATATCATACGATAAGAATGCGACAAAATGGGGCACGCAGTCTGTAGCAACTCTAAAAAGTATTCAGGCCAAGAGTCAGATCATCTTTATTATGCCGCAACCACTTGCGATAGTGATCCTACTTGCTGGATTTGCACTCATTGTCTGGGTCGGCGCGTATGTGATTGTGCATCGGCGTCGGGAACGACATATTGCTGACACATGGCGACTATACACGGTCAAAGATGGCGATACGCTTGAGCGACTAGCGGAAGCTACCAATACGGATTGGAAACGTATAGCAAAAGTAAATGCCATTAAACCACCGTACACTTTAAAGTCCGGACAAGCATTGCAGATACCTCCTAAAGCAAAGGTAGCTAAAAAAACGGCTCTGAAGGGTTAAGAGATGACACAGATTACGTTCCGGCGTTTCTACGTACTACTCATATGTGCTATACTCCTCCCAATATGGCAGCTCATTGGACCGGTGTATGTCGAAGCGGTAACTACCAATACGACAGTGCGACCGATATCGACTATAGCTAACAGCGGCTGGACGACCGCTGGGACACCCGGAGGAAGCTGTAGTGGCGTGTGCGATTACGTTGATGAAGCAAGTACTGACGGGGACACAAGCTATCTCAACGGTGCCAACTCAGCGGGACCGAGTGCAGAGTTTGGTATGGGAGGATCGTCAACAAGCGGACAGACGGCAACATCAATTGTCGTTCATGTGGTTGGCCGGGCTGGTGCTACAAGTGGACTTGGCTACCCTCCTATCAGTGTTGTGCTCAAGGTGGGTGCTGACACTAGGCCAGCACAAAGCGTGACGTTTAACGCTATAACCTACCAGGATCTGAGTGTGACGTTTACCGGCACCTGGCCAAAAGCCGATGTTGACAACTCAACGGTGACCATAACGAAGGGTGTTAATGGGCTCCAACCAGCGGTGCGCGTTTCAACGGTATATGCGGCCGTCACGTACCAGAGCCCTATTCATAGTCAAAACGCCACAAGACTCTACGCAAATGCAAATAATATAGCTCCAGGTGCGCCACTTGCTACAACAAATACACTCGCTGAAGTTGCAACAAATGTGCCATTTCGTTTACGGCTTGGACTAACCCCGTCAGATACCGACTGGACAACGGGTAGTTGGGGTGCACATGCAAATACCTACAAGCTACAATATGCTCAACTGACGGCAGCATCTTGTACTCTGCAAGCGACGGGCTGGGTGGATGTTGCAGCCGGGTCGGGTGCGATACGATGGTATGATAACACTTCGGTCGCTAACAATGTGGCGATAAGTAGCATTGGTGTAAATGACCCTACGACAACTGGGACCAAAATCTATCAGACATATCGGGAATTAAACGGATTTACGAACACTAGCACCATTGCTGTAGGAAACACTGGTATCTGGGACTTCTCCCTTATATCTTCCGGACAGCCGGCTGGATTGTCATTTTGTTTTCGAGTTATAAATAACGACGGCACCTTTCTAAGTGCGTATCCTAGCTACCCACAGATAACTCTTACAGGGGATGTCGGTACTGAGATTGTTGATGCTAGCGGGATCACCGTGCCATCGCCAGTGGTGTCCTTTTCATCAACGGTTGCAGCTACAACACAATGCAATTCATCCACGGCAACACTCGGCCTTTCGAGCCAACGCATTCGCATCACCAACGCACTCGTTACTAATGGCTGGAATGTCAGTATTGCTGCCACTGGTGGACCGGCGAGTCTTTGGACGTCGGGCGCCTCATACTATGACTTTAATGACGCATCTGTTTGCAGTGATGGGTCGGACGTCGATGCTTGGGCTGGCCGTTTGACGGTTAATCCATCGGTATCAACCGTGACACCATCGGGTGGCTCATGTACTAATACTGGTGTAAGCAAGGGGTCGAGCGCCGCGTTTAGTGAAGGTGTAACCAATGCTATTACCCTTGTCTCGGCAAATGCTACGTCGAATAGGTTTTGCTACTGGGATGTAACTGGAGTTGCCTTAACTCAGCAGATCCCTGCTCGGACACCTGCAGGTACGTATGCGCTTGACATGACAGTAACGGTAACGGCGCAGTGAGTATAAAATCTTTACTGACTCTACTGGTTGTCTGGCTTGCACTTGGGTGTGCGGTGTGTACACCAGTGGATGCCGCGACAACGGAGTATCGTTTACAGATGTGGATTGCGCCACTCGAGTGTACACGCAGTGAGATTATTGATGGTGTAAGTACAACGATTATTCTGAGTCCGCGTGAATGTGATGACTTACTCCATCCACCAGTAAAATCACCGGTCGGGACGGTGAGGCCAGGAGCTCAAGTTCCAAGAAGCCCAAATACCGGGGTATTTAGTGATGTGTGGACGACCAGCATCACAGTCGGTATTTTAGGAATATTCATCACAGGAATTATAGTGATTACTATTCGTGATGTACACTTTAGAACCTTGCAAAAACAACGTCGTTGACGTATAATCACCTGCAGAGTTTCCTCTTTTCTGCTTGTGAACTCGTGTACACGTTTACAAAAGAGAAAAGATAGAGTGGTACTGGAATGCTGATCCATACCCACAAACAACGTTAAAGATATAAGGGAGTCATAGTTTTCTATGCCAACAATTAATCAGTTAGTTCGCAAGCCGCGAAAGACTGCAAGCAAGAAGAGTAAGTCGCCTGCGCTTGGGACAATTCACAATGCTCTCAAGACTCGTTACTACGAACAAAAAGCACCACTGATGCGTGGTGTATGTATCAAGGTAACAACAAAGACACCAAAGAAGCCAAACTCAGCTCTTCGTAAGGTGGCTCGTGTACGCCTCACAAACAAACAAGAAGTTTGGGCTTATATTGGTGGTGAAGGTCACAACCTCCAAGAGCACGCCGTAGTGCTTGTACGTGGTGGTCGTGTGCCAGACCTACCAGGTGTCCGTTATCATATCGTTCGTGGTGCGCTTGACCTCCAGGGTGTCAATGGTCGTAAGCAAGGCCGTTCAAAGTACGGTAGCAAGAAGGAGAGCAAGTAATGCCTCGTAAAGTAACCAAGAAGCTCCAACGTGAGCTAAAACCAGATCGTAAATACCAGAGCGTGCTAGTACAGCGTCTTATCAACAAGTCCATGCTGGATGGCAAGAAGCTTGTTGCTGAACGCGCTGTGTATGGCGCCCTCGAAGAGGCTGCCAAGAAGCTCAAAAGTGAAGATCCACTTGAGGTGTTTGAGAAGGCACTCAAGAACATCTCACCAAACTTTGAAGTAAAAAGCCGACGTGTCGGTGGTGCAAACTACCAGATTCCGTTCCCTGTGCAGGGTCACCGTCAGCTACATTATAGCTTTAGTTGGCTTGTTCAGAGCGCTCGTGCTCGCAAAGGTATGCCATACGAAAAGCGTCTTGCCGCTGAAATCGTTGATGCCTACAACGAGGCAGGCGCTGCCTTCAAGAAGAAGGAAGATACTCACAAGATGGCTGAGGCTAACCGTGCCTTCGCTCACTTCGCTAGAGGCTAATAGTGTGATAAATAAGCAACCTGACCGTCCCACTGAGCGAGAGTTCATTGGGGCGGCTTTGCGTTATGCATCAGACGATTACATTACCTTTGAGCCTTTTTATAAAGCACCTTTGCGTAATGATTACCTTCGGACGATTGATGAGGCTATAATCATAAACGAATGGAACGCTGAAGGTTTAGGGCCACAGGTGGAAATGGAGTTTGCAGATGTTGAGTCTCTGGCGCTCCATCTCCTTGCTATGTATAAGAAGAGCAAGCAGGTTGACGATATGAATTTGCTTGTGGTATAACCATAAGCAAATGGGGCAAGTGTCAAGAGAAACATCTATACCTACACCTGTACTACTTGCTGAACATGTATCACCGGATATTGCCGCGACACAGATGCAATGTTATGAGACCCGCCGTAACTCGGAGGGTCTTTTTCGTTCCGCATGGAATTACGTTGAATTTGGACTTAACCAAGCTGTGCCGCTTGATCAGGAGCGGAGACGATACTATTTTGACTATGCGCAGACATTGGTCGGAATGGCTTTGGCTCACCCGAAGTGCCATCAGGAAATGTTGCTGAGCGGTCTAATCCTCTCGACTTATATACCATTATTCCAAAAGCGTAGCCTTGGACAAGAAATAGATAAAGATGACTGCAGGGCAGTATACGAGAGTTTAGGCGGAGCAATGAGGCATCTACGCCCGCTTAGGTCGGATCAGTCGCCTCAGTGGCGGATGGCTGAGCCTGCAGTTTTGGCACTTTCGGCAAGGAGCGTTCGGCCAGACCTGCTACTATTTCCAACATCACCAAGAGAAGAGGCATCAGAGGCATCGCATTTTAACCATGATAGCTATTTTATACTAAAAGGAGGTAAGCTTCCTGTTCAACAGAAGCTAATAGAAACCGATAAAATATACGACGAGTGGATGACCGTTCTCACACTACAGCCACTCATAGAGAAGAGCGGACGTAAATCCGGCTCTGATCTTTATGGTAATCTGCCAGAGGATTTAAACTATTTGGTTTCGCTAATCGTTGCAGAAACAAGCAATAACAGACTCGACGAAAGTGAGCATAATTTCCTAAAGCGAATGTCCGCAGGAGTCACAGCTCATCGATGGAGAGCTGGTCAAATCAGAACGGCAGCTTGATTCGCAAAGAGCGACTATCATTTTGTTTGATAGACTCGGGGGCGACCCTCCCGACCAAAACAAACGCTAAGATGACGGCAAATCCACACATGATCGAAGGGATGCCCGATACCGTTGAGGGGTCAATCAGATTCATAGCCGTAGTCGGCACCATAAATGCTAGATAGCCGAAGGAGAGAGCATAGAGTGCTCGACGTATGCTAGGCTGCTCTGTACCCTGACCAAACATATATGCAGACCCGACCCCGGCGATGAGCCAGCCGTAGTAGTAGAGAGCGTATAGCCATGAATAGCCTTTAGTTACATCGAACACGGCATAGTTTGCGTAACAAGTGTGACCAGATATAGCTTGGATAGTGAACACAAAGTAGGCAATAAAAGCGCCAGCAGACAAATAGGCTATAGGCACAAGTATGCGAGATCTTTTGCCGGCGATAGCATGTGCTAGGTGTAGGCCAAGAGGAGGAAGTAGCGTAATTGATGCGTAGCCAATTCGTGACCAGGTACCGCCATCAATACCCACCCCACCGCATAGGAGAAACTCTGTCCCCTGAAAGATAGCGAGAAAGGTCAGGATAGCAACGACTAATCGAGTAATAACCGTCATCTTATAACGCCACAGAACATAACCGACAAAAATGATTTCAATCAAAAATGTCGCCAACATCACAGGTGGCGAGAAGCAGTAGAGTTTAAGGGATTTACTCGGCACTGATGAGATTTTATCATAAAGCGCCAATGCTTTATACAAACAGCGCTTTGCGCTAGCATGGAAGAGATGTTAAATAAGCGTACGTTCCCAGAAAGTGATGAAAGATATTTTCGCGAGCTGGCAGATGTGCAACTTGAACCAGTAGTTGCAGCTGCGTTTGCTGATATCAGATTATATAACGAACTTCTTTTGGGCGAGTATCTTGATAGTGCACGTATCAATGAGATTATGCGTGAGATTGATGACAGGTGGCGTATGATAATGCGTAAGCAGGCTATCATGACGGGCTATTGCGCCTTTCCGAATGGAGATCAGATTAGTGGAATTGCGCCGATCAGTCGTGACTATTATGAAGATCAAGAAGTAGTATTTCAAGGTGTTCTGCCCGTCCCGATTGATCAAGCGTGGGATGAAGACGGCAACGAGATACACAAGTATGAGCTTCATATTCAACTCATGAGAGAAGGCATCGCTTCTGACGAAATGAGTACTCGAGTGCAGTTGACTGGACGCGCAAAAGTTGATGATATTATCACTTTAGAGTTTCCCGGGATGATGTCTAATGATCGTGCGCAACATTGGCTCGAATATCACCATGCTGATGATGTTGATGAAATTGACACGCTGTTGCTTAAGCCTAGTAACGATGAATGTGAAATGGTGACTCGTTTGGCAGATGTTGTAGTAGATGCGAGAGCTGCCCATGCTGGCGATAAGGCCCTAATTACACGTTCGGTGGAAGCTTTAAATATTTACACAAATAGTCTATTTTCGTTTGATAAGGATATGCCGTATAGTGCCACAGTTCAAGGAGATGGTTGGGTGATGAATGATGATGGAAAGACCGCACCAGGCGAGGTAGGCGAACCTACTGCTATGGCAATAACGGTGAGTCAGCTTATATGGGTAAACGTATGTGAAGAGGAGAAAGGCATTTTGCGACCACATCTTGATGCACGTATTCAGACTCCAGATAAAGACATACCTGGATATCATATCCTGCTACCACTAACAGGCATCAAGGACTTTCGCTCATTCAGACGAATGTATTTTGCTAGCCATAATGAGTAGCAAAATATCGCCATACCTGGTATAATTCAATGTAAAGCGCTATTTTTTATGGCAAAAAATAATTAACCAACTCCACCCGGAGAGATCGAGGAAACATAATGGCCCAGCAAGACGTCCCACTAAAGGATTACCGTAACATTGGTATTATCGCGCATATTGACGCCGGTAAGACTACTACTACCGAAGGTATCCTGTATCGTACTGGTATCAATCACAAGATTGGTGAGGTTCGTGGCGACGGCGACGGTGCAACAACTGACTGGATGGCTCAGGAGAAAGAGCGTGGTATCACGATTACCTCTGCAGCGGTGACATGTTTCTGGAAGGGATGCAAAATCAACATTATCGACACCCCTGGTCACATCGACTTTACCGCCGAGGTTGAGCGTTCACTCCGTGTGCTTGACGGTGCAGTTGTTGTCTTCGACGGCAAGATGGGTGTTGAAGCACAGACAGAGACTGTATGGCGTCAAGCCAACAAGTACGGCGTACCTCGTATCTGTTTCATCAACAAAATTAACCAGACCGGTGGTGACTTCTACAAATCTCTTGAGTCAATCCACACCCGTCTTTCAAAGCATGCGCTTCCTGTACACCTTCCGATTGGTTTCGAAAAGGACATTAACGGCGTTGTTGACCTCGTTGACATGAAGGCATATACCTACTCTGATTACACAGACAAGGCTCTCGTCGAGGGTGAAATTCCTGCTGACATGCTTGAGAAGGCAAAGAATGCACGTAGCCTACTCGTTGAAGCTGCGGTTGAAGCTGATGACGATCTTATGAACAAGTTCTTCGAGGGTGGTGAAGAAGCTATTTCTGTTGAAGAGCTAAAATCTGCGCTTCGAAAGCGTACCCTTGCTGGTGACTTCTACCTAGTGACTGGTGGCGATGGTCGTGGTGTAATCGTTGAGAAGGTGCTTGACCTTGTTGCTGACTACCTGCCAAACCCACTTGACGTGGATGCTATCTGGGGTGTGAATCCTAAAACTGGTGACGAAATTTCTCGTAAGCCAGATGCTGCTGAGCCAATGGCTGGTCTTGCGTTCAAGATTGCGACTGACCCATTCGTTGGTAAGTTGATCTTTGTCCGTGTATACTCTGGTAACCTCAAAGCGGGTAGCTACGTTCTTAATACGACAACAGGCGAGAAAGAGCGCGTTGGTCGTATTGTTCGTATGCACGCCGACAAGCGTGAGGATATTGATGAGATCGGCGCAGGTGACATCGCTGCGGTTGTGGGTCTCAAGAATACCTTCACGGGTGCAACCTTGTCTGATCCATCAAATCCAATTGCGCTTGAAAGCATCACGTTCCCGGAGCCACCGGTGGCGATCGCGGTTGAACCAAAATCAAAGGCTGACCAGGAAAAAATGGGCATCGCCTTGCAGCGACTCGCTGAGGAAGATCCAACGTTCCGTATTCATACCGATGAAGAAACTGGTCAGACAATTATGTCTGGAATGGGTGAGCTTCACCTCGATATCTTGATCGACCGTATGAAGCGTGAGTTTAAGGTTGAGGCAAATATTGGTGAGCCTCAGGTTGCCTTCCGTGAGTCTATTAAGGGCACGGCGGAAGTACAAGGTAAGCACGCTAAGCAATCCGGTGGTCGTGGTCAGTATGGTGATGTTTGGGTTCGATTTGAACCAAATGAACCAGGTAAAGGTTTCGAGTTCTTTGATGCCATTAAAGGTGGTGTGGTCCCTCAGGAATACCGTCCGGCTGTTGAAAAAGGTATCCGCGAAACGCTTGACGGTGGTGTGATCGCTGGCTACCCAGTAGTAGATGTTAAGGCGACCCTCTACGATGGTAGCTATCACGATGTTGACTCGAGTGAGCTCGCATTCAGCCTGGCTGGATCACTTGCTGCTCGTGAAGGAGTCAAACAAGCAACTCCTATTCTTCTTGAGCCAGTTATGAAAGTTGAAGTAACCACACCGGAAGAGTTCATGGGTGATGTGATCGGTGACCTGAATGCTCGCCGTGGTCGTATCGATGCAATGGAAGACCTGCAAGGTGGCGCAAAGCTTATCAAGGCATTCGTACCGCTTGCAAGTATGTTTGGCTATACTAATGACATTCGCTCGATGTCACAGGGCCGTGCAGCTTCTACTATGGAGCTAGCGCAGTACGAAGAAGTACCACCGAACGTTGCGCAGGAAATCATCGAAAAACGCGCAAGCAAATAGCAAATCAAAACATCTCACCGATCATGGTGAGATGTTTTACAGTGTGATACAATAACCTCAACCTTAAAAGGAGGAAAGGGTTATGAATACAGTAACGACTCAAGATCCGACAACTTTGTCGTGGCGACGTTGGTTTCGCCGAACGAATGTATATATAGCTGAGTACATTCTCATGCTTGTGCTCGTAGGTAGCTTTATCGGCGTGCTTGTCTCGCTTTGGTTTGGCTTCTTTGAGCTGGTGTATGGACAGGGTACATTCTCTGTTGTGACGACTGCGAGCCAGGTTGGTGCTCTACTTGTGGTTGGCCCAGCGGCATTTTGGCTCTATGCACGAGTAACCGGTCAAGAGATGGTCAACCCAGACATCTATGAGCGAAAGTCTCGTACAGTGTTCTTAACTATCTGGTTATTCTTTGCAGTGCTATCGCTCGTTGGTATGGTGCTTGCGATTGTTGCTACATTTGTTATGGCAATGTTTGGCCTTGGCACTGACTTTAGTGAAGCGCTTGTCACCAAAGTACTTCCAGGTCTATTCGCAGTTGCAACAGTTGTGTTTGGCCTCTTCATGGTTGTCAAACATACGTCTCGCAAGTTCGTTCTTGTTTCAGCACTAGTTCTTGTAGTCATGGCAGTCGTTCTGCTAATTGCAAACTCAACGATGATACTTGTTCGTAAGGATTCAGCTAAGTCAACACCATCAGTCCCAAGCTGGACATCTCCATCACCAAGCGTGATTGAGGATGACAGTAATGATGGCGACTGTACGATTTCTGCCTATCTTGATAAAAAGTGTACGTATAGTGAGTACTTGAAGCAGCGCTCAAGCTCATCAGGTAGCTCAAGCTCTACTTATTAATTTCGACTATGAAATTGAAGGACACCGCTCATGTTTGAGCGGTGTTTCTGGTATACTTAGGGACAGATTGACAAGATAACAAAAAGGAATCAAGAATGAATATTCTGATAGTTGGAGGAGGCTTTGGTGGGATTAAGGCTGCGCTTGAACTAGCAAGGCGTTCAAAGCGGCATAACATCACACTGGTATCTGACTCTGACAATTTCCAGTATTATCCGGCACTTTTTAGTACTGCAACGGGGCACGACTATCGTCAGTCATGGGTGCCACTTGCGGAGATTTTCAAAGGTGTTCGTAATGTACGTATCGAGCGGGATACGATCGTCGCAATTGATCCAGACCAGAAAACTGTACAGGCAGAGTCTGGGAGAAAGTATGGCTATGATGAAGTAATCTTTGCGCTCGGTAGTATGACAACATACTTCGGTATCGAAGGACTCGATACGTATTCCTACGGTATAAAGTCTGAAGGGGAAATCCGTCGCTTACAAGCACATATCTGGGAAGAAATGAGCGATGGGTCGGATGATGAAACCAACTATGTCATAATCGGTGGTGGCCCTACTGGGGTGGAACTGGCTGGTGCACTCGGAGAGTACATCCAAGTTGTTCGGAAGCATTTTAAGATCAAGAAGAAATCAATGAAGATTAGCGTCATAGAGGCTGCGCCACGAGTCTTGCCGAGATTGTCTGAGTCGAGCAGCCGACGCGCTGAAAAGCAGCTGAAACGACTCGGTGTCCATGTGGCGACAAATACTAAAGTAGAGAGACAGACAGCTGACTCATTGATCGTTAACGGTAAACCCATACGCACTCAGACGGTTATATGGACATCTGGAGTGGCAAACGTTCCGTTTTATAAAAATAATGAGTCGCAATTTGAGCTAAATGACAGAGGTAAGGTAAAAGTGGATGAGTTTATGCGTGCAAGGGCGCATGTGTACGTGATCGGTGATAATGCCAATACACCCTTCGCTGGGCTTGCCCAAACGGCGCTTCATGATGCTATCTTTGTCGCTAAGCACCTGATGGGCTCAGAAAAGGCGTACAAACCAAAGCTGCCGCCATGCGTTATCCCTATTGGTCACAAGTGGGCACTTTTCGAATGGGGTAGGCTACGGTTTGGCGGCTGGTTGGGCGGTTTACTGCGACGAGCTGCTGACCTTATAGGCTATCATGACATTCTTCCGATCAGTTGGGCGGTTGGTGCATGGCGTGCTGGCGCACGCAAGCAGATGCGTATTCCTGACAAGTTTTAAGCTAAACTACTTTACGAAGTACAGCTGACACTGTATAATTACCACTAGTTCGCTGTGAGGCATTGTTGCCTCATGCGCATCAAATATTATTAATCCAAGAGGAGAATCAGCACGTTATGGCAGATTTCGATCGAAGCAAGCCTCACGTCAACGTTGGTACCATGGGTCACGTTGACCACGGTAAAACAACATTAACTGCGGCTATTACCCACGTTTTGGCAAAGAAACTGCCAAGTGATGTAAACAAGCCACGTAACTACGAAGACATCGACAACGCACCAGAAGAGAAGGCACGTGGTATTACCATTGCTTCATCTCACCAAGAGTACGAGTCAGACAAGCGTCACTACGCTCACGTGGACATGCCAGGACACGCCGACTACGTCAAGAACATGATTACTGGTGCTGCCCAGATCGATGGCGCTATCCTTGTGGTAGCTGCTAACGACGGTCCACTTCCACAGACTCGTGAGCACGTACTACTTGCTCACCAGGTGAACGTACCAAAAATCGTTGTGTTCCTTAACAAGATGGACCTCGCGGATCCTGAGCTTGTTGAGCTCGTTGAGATGGATGTTCGTGAGTTGCTTACAAAGAACGGCTACGACGGCGACAACGCACCAATTATCAAGGGTTCTGCTACTAAGGCTCTTGAAGGCGACGCTGCATCTGAAGACGCTATCATGGAGCTTGTAAAAGCACTTGATGAGTACGTTGAAGAGCCAAAGCGTGACCTCGACAAAGACTTCCTTATGCCTATTGAGGACGTTTTCTCAATCAAGGGTCGAGGTACAGTTGCAACTGGTCGTATTGAGCAGGGTATCGTAAAACTCAATGACGAAGTTGAAATCGTTGGTATCAAAGACACACAGAAGTCAGTGGTAACCGGTATTGAAGCCTTCAAAAAGAATCTTGACCAGGGTCAAGCTGGTGACAATGCTGGTCTCCTCCTCCGTGGTATTGAGCGTGAGCAGGTTGAGCGTGGACAGGTACTTGCTAAGCCAGGTTCAATCACTCCTCACACAGAGTTCGAAGCTGAGGTTTACATCCTTAAGAAAGAAGAAGGTGGTCGTCACACACCATTCTCAAAGGGTTACAAGCCACAGTTCTACTTCCGAACTACTGACGTCACTGGTGAAGTTGAGCTTCCAGCTGATAAAGAGATGGTCATGCCTGGTGACACCGTTACCTTCAACGTGAAGCTTCTTGCCCCAATCGCTATGGAGCAGGGTCTAAACTTCGCTATCCGTGAAGGTGGCCGCACCGTTGGTGCTGGTGTTGTTACAAAGATTACTAAGTAATCAAGAGCAACTCTCGAAAATACCCCTAATTAGTAGGGGTATTTTTGTATTAGATAATCAGAGATATTGACTAAATATACATAAAATGCTATAATTACACTCATTATGGCTTCACATAGAAAAGAGCGAAACGATCGCTTGACCAATATGACACCTATATGTACTGAAGTTTCGTTTGACGACTACAGTTCAATAGAGGAAGATCGCCGGCGTAACCCTGATGCGTTTGCACCACTATCGTGGGGTAAATTAGCTCGTCGAGGATTTGTAACACTTGTTGCGGTAGGCGCTATCGTTATAGGTATTGAATCTATCGACAGTGATCCACCGCATAGTTCTGACCACTCAGTTGATCGATAAAGTTTAGTTGTCTGACTCTGACTAGTCTGAGGCATGCGAAACCCCGCCTGACCCGGGGGCCAGATGAGGCCTCGACAGGTAACGGCGGGGTGGGTTGACGTAGAGCTACGCCTTGGATCGAGGGGCCTTCTTGGGCTCCATGTGCTCGATCTCGTTGAGGTCAGCGCACAGGTCGTCCGCGAACAGCTGTGCGCGGTGGTGCTGAACGCCCTCATCCAGAAGGTCTTGTTCCTCTGGACTGAGACCTTTGTCGATGCTGGTGTCGGACCGCTTGATCTCGACCTGGAGTCGGGTAGCAGACATGGTGCTGACGATGTGCTCTGCACTGACACCATGCTCTGCGGCCGTTGTCTCGCAGACAATCCGTAGGAACGCTACGGTTGGTACGAAGGCGGGTCGAACGGTGATCGTGTAGACCCATACGCCATGTTCTGCAAGACCGACGGGTTCGATCTCCGCAACCTCGTAGTGCGTGTTCTTGATGGACATCGTTTCTGCTCTCATTTCGATAGACAAAACGTCAAAGTATACTATATCATACTATTCATCTAAGGCAACTTGTAAATGTTGGTAAAAAATGTATAATGGTGAACTGTAATACTATTACGCTGAAAACTCAGCCAGACGATGACTCAACAGCCGATTCGAGCTCGAGGTTACAGTGTCGTATGTCGCCGCGTTAGTGCGATAGGAGATATTTATTATGGCAGAAAAAGCCGAAGGTTTACGGATCCGTATCCGTCTAAAAGCATATGATCACAAGGTAATCGACCAGTCAGCAAAGCAAATCATTGACACTGCTACGCGTACAGGTGCGAGTATCGCAGGACCAATCCCACTTCCAACCCGCCGAAGTACCTTTACGGTCGTGAAGAGTCCACATGTCTACAAACAAGGTGGTGAGGCATTCGAGATGCGCGTTCACAAGCGTTTGATCGATATCACCAATGCAACACCAAAAACAATCGACAGTTTACAAAATCTCAGCTTGCCAGCTGGTGTTGATGCAGAAATTCGCATGTAGCAATTTCTCATCTTAAAATAAATAGACCGCTGGTTTGCTCAGCGGTCTATTTATTTAGTTGGCTATTATCCTTATCGACTCTTATGCTTGAGCGTGGTGTCATTGATGATCATTGAGTCATTTGCATCGATTGCATCATATATGGTCTGAATATCAGACTGGAGTTTCATGATCCAGGCGCCGAATGCAATGACAATCACACCAAGTATGAGCCAGTAAAGGCTCTGCTTCGTTAGTCTTAATGTCATAAAGGGCGTATCTGAACGAGATAACGCAAAAGAACGTACAGGTGCTACCTTCTTGCCTCGTGCTGCTTGAGACACCTTCTTCTTTGTAGGGGTTGTTTTTCGTTTCGTCATGCCATGAGTATACTACAGCAAGTAATGTTTGAGAATACTGCTTATGGCAGAGAGTAGGAACATGCTACAATGGTGGCAATGCCAACAAAAACAAACAAGCAAACCAAAAAGTCGTTACCAAAAAACCATCATCGACCAGCACACGGCCGATTACATGAAAAGCTACGAGAAAGTGATGCGACGTATTTTTTAAAACTTGTTGTCATACTCATCCTTGCAACCTTGTGGCTACGTCTAAAGCATCCGATAAACCTTGGTGTGTTTGTCGTTAATGCATTGCCGCTCGGAATTGTACTCGGTGTCATTGGTGTGAAGCTATTTGAGAAGTTTCAGTCCGATCGAAAAATTTGGTACGCTATCTTACTCATAGTTGGTATACTTGGCTTTTTTGTACCAGGTGTGGGAATTGTTATCTAGCTTTTTCAACTTTTTTGACAAGTTCGTCAAGTGTCATACCTGAAGAGGCCAGCGATTCGGCTTGATTGCCAATATACCGAAGATGCCATGGTTCGTAGTTGATACCTGTCACGGACTCCTTGCCTTTGGGGTAGCGAATAATAAAGCCGTACTTTGGTGCATTGACAGCGAGCCAATCGGCAGCTGCGATCGAGAGTCCGCAGTTGAGTGAGCTGTCTATACATGCGGATGAAAAGTTATCAACATCAACGGCAAGCCCAGTGTGGTGCTCACTTGCACCCGGTGCGGCGACATAGGCGTTTGCAGCGGCAACACCCTGAGTTTCTACATAGGTAGTGAATACATCTTTTTGGTCAGAGATAGAGCGATAGGCGCTTACCGCAGCGAGTGGGTGACCTGCTTTGTTTGCAGCACCAAATAACTTCTCGAGTGCACGAGCAGCTACCGGTTGCATCCGTGCCGGAGCGGTGTCATTGCTTGTAGCAACCTTGACGGCAACAAGCTGAGGTGAGTAGTTACCCGGTAGGCGGGCCTTGTCGCTAACATATGTCCAAACGCTTGATGATCGAAACGGGTTATCAGCCGCAAGAACTATGGCACGCTGACCCACTTTAGTTGGAATAGTTTGGGTCAGGGGCTGGGCTTCTTTCGTTTGAAGTAAGCTGACCTGATCGTACTGCTTCGTTGCATTCGAGAAGAGATTAAAGCTAAGAAAAGCATATGTCAGAACAACTAGACCGAATATGCCATACGGCACGACAGTTTTCCATCGAGTTGGGCGAGCGACTCGTAGCGTGTGCTGATCATGACGGCGCGCAGCGATTTGACTCGGTCTACGGTTAATATGATCCACCTGGAATTCCCCAGAACTGTTCAAGTGATCCGCCGTTATTCGAAACATAGGTCTGTGCAGTGCTACGACCGATATAACGATAATGCCAACTCTCAGGATCATAGCCAGTGTAGGCGCTGTTACTTGCGGTAAATCGCTGTATCCAGCCATACTTCCATGCGTTTACAGAAAGCCATTTTTGCTGCGGTGTACCAGTAAAATTATCAAGAGACGGACCATTTGGCACGCTAAAATCGGCTGCAAGACCGGTTTGGTGTTCACTGTAGCCTGGGCGGGCGCTGACACGGTCAGCTGCTGCCTGGCTACCATTGACTGATACCCAGTGGTTATACGTGTAGACTTGAGTGTCATACGATCGATAAGAGCTTGATGTGTTCAGTGGAACACCTGCTGCTTTGGCCGCGTTACAAAGGGCCTGAAAATCGCTTACTGCAAGCACGCTGATGACCGCTGAACCTGAAGTAGAACAGGCAGCAGTGGTGACATTTGGAGCATAGCGCAGCGGTTGAAGCGGATGCTTCTTGTTGACGACAACATCGATGCGGCTCGGGTCTCGATGTGCAGCGCTACCTACTGATGGACTGGCGGGAGATGGATTGTTGGCACCGGTGTTTGCAGCTGCTTGTTTTGCTTTTTCTGCTGCTTCCTTGGCTTTTTTGGCAGCTTCGGCAGCCTTCTTTTCTTCAGCCTGCTTCTTTAGCTTGAGGTCTTGAATGGTTTTATCAATAGACGCTAGTTGCTTGGCATTTTGCGTCGCTTGGTTGGCGAGCTGCTGGTCGGTTGCATAAGACAAATAGCCAAGGGCTGATGCTGTGCCGATGATAGAGATAGTTACGATGCAAATAGTGACGACATGGTGTTTCATAAAAGTCTTCATACTTCATAGTATACGCCAAATCGTTGTTGACAGTTAAAATAGCATAAGCAATAATCAATAGCAATGAGATTCATCAGCCAAAGAAGCGGGTTCACAATAGTAGAGCTCTTAGTTGTGATAGTTATTATCGCCATACTTGCAGCAGTTTCTATCGTGGCTTATAACGGCGTGCAGACACGCGCTGAGAACACAAAGACGCTGTCCGGACTTGGTCAGTTGGGCAAAGCGCTGCAGTTATACAAGAATGATAATGGTCGTTATCCGCTGGTCAAGGCGCCAGGCACATCAAGCTCGTTTACGTTTGTTTGTGTATCATCATCAGACCCTTCTAATAAGTGCGGGAAAGTAGGCGGAAGTGACAACTCCTGTGCTGGCGTAGGTCAGGGAGCGGGTTCGTCGATATTTGAGGCCGCGATTAAGACTGTCATGTCGAGTGTGCCAGAGGTGAGCAATCTGGATATGCAGTGTGACAATATCCAAGTGAGAGGTGCGCTATATTATGTACATCTTTTTGATGCAACCGCGAGTGATCAGAATGCGTATGTGCTCTACTTTCTCAAAGGTAATGAACAATGCCGTGCTCCAGCTGGCGCTAAGGTAGCAACGCAGCAATTGATGGGTGGTGGCACGACGAGGTGTACCGTTCAATTTATGGCGTAATAGACGGTACCAAGCGTCGCTTCACCCTATGCCCACATAAGAGAGAAAACTGTTGACGTGCTATAGCATTTTATGCTACGATAGTGGATGTAACTTATTACGTAATAATAACTTATCCTTGGTGAATGAGTAAGGCCTACGGGAACCACTCGCCACCGGGGGTTTTAAATGGGAGAAAAGGGCATGAAAGCACTTCTCGGTACCAAAATTGGTATGACCCAAATCCTGGCGGAAGACGGCACGGCAACACCTGTGACGTTGATTCAAGCCGGCCCTGTGACTGTGACTCAGGTAAAGACTGTCGAAATCGACGGTTACAACGCAGTTCAGGTAGCTTTTGGAGAGGGTAAGAACCTGAGCAAGGCCGTCGCTGGACACGTAAAGTCTAGCAAAATCTCGCCGAAGTATATTCGGGAGTTCCGTGTCGATGAGCTACCAGCTGATATTAAGGTTGGCGATGCAATCGACGTAAGTAGCTTTACGCTTGGCGATCACGTCAGCGCCACAGGCACATCAAAAGGTAAAGGTTTTGCCGGTACGGTAAAACGACACAACTTCAATACCTCTAAGAAAACTCACGGTGGTAACGGTAACGTACGTCGTGTTGGTTCTATCGGATCGATGTATCCACAGAAGGTATTCAAGGGTAAACGCATGCCAGGCCGCATGGGTGGAGATCAAGTAACTGTCAAGAATCTTGAAGTTGCCTACCTCGATCCAGCAAATAATCTCCTCGGCCTTAAAGGCGCTGTACCTGGTCCACGAAAAGGACTCATCATAGTAAATGGAGGTAACGCGTAATGGCTGAGACAACGAAAGTGACATTGCCAAAGACTATTTTTGGCGTTGATGTCGAGAATCATGAGCTTCTCAAGCTTGCATACGACAGCTACCTTGCGAACAACCGCCTTGCTGGAGCAACAACACTACAACGTGGTGAAGTGAGCGGTGGTGGTAAAAAGCCATGGAAACAAAAGGGTACTGGTCGCGCTCGTGTTGGTTCATCTCGCAACCCAATCTGGCGTGGTGGTGGTGTAGTGTTCGGCCCACGTGGCAATGAAAATTACACTAAATCACTCTCTACGACTAGTAAGCGTGTTGCAGTAAAGCAAGCTCTTAGCCTTGCAAATAAAGCAAAGAAAATTACGGTTTCAGAAGTCAAGACAACAGGAAAAACTGCTGAAATCGCTAAGTATCTTGCTGACAACAAGTTTAGTCGTAAGACGCTGCTTGTCGTTGATGACAAGACTCCGGAGCTGATTCGTGCGACCGGTAATCTTCAGAACGTTACCTTAATTCGAAGCACCTTCCTCAGCGTCTACCATATTCTGAATGCAGATCATATTGTGATTGCACCTGCTTCAGTCAAGACTATTGAGAAATGGCTCGGCGACTCTGAGCGTAAAGCGACAAAGGAGGCTAAGTAATGAGTATCTTAGTAACCCCACGAGCAACCGAGAAGGCCTACGGTCAGACTCAGCAGAATACGTACGTGTTTGATGTGCCGTTGACTGCCAACAAAGATCAAATTGCTGCAGCTGTCGCTGAGCAATACGACGTAACTGTGAAGGTTGTAAAGACACTTGTTCAAGCCGGTAAGTCAGTTCGCTATTCCCGAGGAAAGAACCGCTACCCTGGAACAACTAATCGTAAAGACCGTAAGAAAGCGTATGTAACACTCGCTGAAGGCAGTTCAATCCAAGTATTTGAAGAGCCAGAAGCACCTAAAGCAGAGAAGGAGAAGAAATAATGCCGATTAAAGCATATAACCCAACTACTCCTGCTCGTCGCGGTATGACTTCGCAGGACCTTAGTGATATTACTACACGTAAGCCACTCAAGAGTCTCGTAAAGAGCAAAAAGCAGAACGCTGGTCGTAACAATAGTGGTCGTATCACTGTTCGGCACCGCGGTGGTGGTGTGCGACGACATTACCGTCTGCTAAACCACCGTCTTGCTGATGGTCTCGAGCTAACTGTTGAAGAGATCGAATACGATCCAAACCGTTCTGCTCGTATCGCACGAGTAAAAGACCAGCACGGTCTTTACCACTACATTCTTGCTGACACCAGCATGACTAAGGGCAAGAAAATTGCCAGCGGCAAAGACGCTCCAATCGAGAGTTCAAACCGTATGCCTATCAGCCGTATCCCGGTTGGTACCCAGATCTACGCGATCGAGCTAACTGCAGGTAAGGGCGCCCAGATGGTGCGTGCTGCCGGCGCAAAAGCTCAATTGATGGCGAAAGAAGGCGACTACGCGACAATCAAGCTACCAAGTGGCGAAACTCGCAAGGTCCGTGTTGAAGCGACTGCTGCGATTGGTGTTGTCGGTAACGTACAGCACCAGAACGTTAAGATCGGTTCTGCTGGTCGAAATCGCCGTAAGGGTATTCGTCCATCAGTTCGTGGTGTCGTAATGAATGCTGCTGATCACCCGCATGGTGGTGGTGACGGTGGTCGTCACGGTACTGGTAAGGCGCCTCGTACACCATGGGGTCAGCTGACACTTGGTTACCGTACACGTCGTCGCAAGAACAGCAATAAACTAATCGTTCGATCTCGTCATGACGCGAAGAGGAAGAAGTAAAGGTAGGATATGAGTCGATCACTTAAGAAAGGTCCATTCGTAGACGCCAAGCTTGCTAAAAAGGTTGCGGCGGTTTCGAAGGATGACCGAACAGTTATCAAAACATGGGCACGCGCTAGTACTATCACACCAGACATGGTTGGTAAGAATTTCGCGGTTCACAACGGAAAAGTACACGTTCCAGTATTTATCTCTGAGAACATGGTTGGTCACAAGCTCGGTGAGTTTAGTCCAACTCGTAAGTTCCGTAAGCACGGAGGGAAGCAGAAGTAATGGCTGGATTATTTACCGTCCGCGCTTATATTAAAGGCATTGAGATTGCTCCACGTAAAGTTGGCGTGGTTGCTAGCCTTGTACGAAACCGTACTGTGGCTGATGCGCTTGTGATCCTTGATCACGTTCCGCGTCGTGCTGGTCGCCCAATCAAAAAGGCAATTGAAAGTGCGCGTGCAAACGCCGTTAATAATCACGGACTTGATGCAAAGAGTCTTCAGATTACAACACTAAGTGTTACTACAGGTAAGCGTCTCAAGCGCTTCAAACCACACATGCGTGGTATGGCACTTCCATTCCAGAAGAAGACAAGTAACATCCTTGTTGTTGTATCTGGCACCGAGAAGCTAAAGAAGAAACCAGCCGCCCAAAAACCAGCGGCTACAAAGAAAGAGGAGGCAAAGTAATGGGTCAAAAAGTTAACCCAATTAGCTTCCGCCTGCAAGTTCACAAGAACTGGGATTCACGCTGGTTCGCTGGTAAGAAAGATTTTGCCAAGTGGCTGGCGGAAGATATTAAGGTTCGTGAATTGATTGAAGCACGATTTGCGTCTCGCCCAACAATCAGCCGGATTGAGATTGAGCGTAGCGCCAATATGGTCACTGTAACTATACACACGGCAAAAGCAGGTGTAGTTATTGGCAAGGGCGGAGCAGGCGTGACAGAGCTAAAAGGTCAGATTGAGAAAATCGTTGGCCAACCTGTTCGTATTAATATCGAAGAGGTAAAGCGACCGGAACTTGCCGCTAAGCTTGTTGCTGAGAATATTGCTCGTCAACTTGAGCGACGTATCAATTTCCGTCGTGCGATCAAGATGAGTGCACAAAACACCATCAATGCAGGGGCGAAGGGTATTCGTATCGAAGTATCTGGTCGTCTTAATAATGCTGAGATGGCTCGTCGCGAGAAAGTTATTGAGGGTTCTGTACCACTTCACACGCTACGTCAGGACATTGACTTCCACGTGGCGCGTGCTAATGCCCCAGGCGTTGGTATCATTGGTGTTAAGGTCTGGATCAACAAAGGTGAAAGGAGCGACGCGTAATGTTACTCCCAAAGAAGACAAAATACCGCAAAGTACGCATCGGCAAGAACGATGGCAACGCTACACGTGGTAACTACGTAGCATTTGGTGACTATGGTCTTCAGGCTCAAAGTAATGAGCGTGTTACTTCTCGCCAAATCGAGGCTGCTCGTCAGGCTATGACTCGCTACATCAAGCGTGGTGGTAAGATTTGGATCCGTATTTTCCCTCACACTCCTGTTACAAAAAAGCCACAGGATGTAAAGATGGGAAGTGGTAAAGGAAATCCAGAATACTTTGCTGCGAAGGTAAAGGCTGGCACCGTCATGTTTGAGATGAAGGGCGTTTCAGAAGAAGTAGCTCGCGAGGCGATGCGTCTGGCCGGCCACAAGCTTCCAGTAAAGACAAAGTTTATTCGTAGGGAGGATGCGTAATGGCTGACAGTAAATCTACTAAAAAAGCTACTCCAAAGAAGGAACTAAGTCTCGAGGAGCAGCTTGTAGCTGCTCGACAAGATCTACTTGATGCTCAGAAATCGCATCGCGCTGGTGAGCTTGTGAATCCTCGAGTACTAAACGAATATCGCAAGAATATTGCACGTATCAAAACTAAACTTAACGCCCAAGAAGGAGGCAAGTAATGGCAAAAACATTGACCGGAATTGTCACTTCTGACAAGCGTGACAAGACTATCACCGTAACTGTTACGAGTCGTGAGACGCACCCTATTTATCGAAAACAGTATACTGTTAATCGTAAATACCAAGCTCACGATGATAAAAACCAAGCAGGACTTGGTGATCGCGTAACTATCGTCGAGACACGCCCAATCTCAAAGACAAAAAGCTTTGTGCTACAAAAGATCGAGGAGAAGTCTCGTGGATCAATTGAGCTAAAAGACGAAGCTGAACTTGTTGAAAAGAAAGAAGCGCCAAAAGTCGTAGATGAGAAGAAGGAGGAGAAGTAATGATCCAACAAGAATCTCGCCTCAAGGTAGCAGATAACAGTGGTGCTAAGGAAGTGCTCTGTATTCGCGTACTTGGCGGTACAAAACGCCGCTATGCTCACGTTGGCGACATCATTGTATGTTCAGTGAAAGATGCCTTGCCAAGCGGTAACGTCAAGAAAAAGACCGTTCAAAAAGCGGTTGTTGTACGTACTCGCAACCAGATCAAGCGAAAAGATGGTTCGACAATCGCCTTTGATGACAATGCAGTTGTTATTATCAATGACGACAAGACACCAAAAGCAACTCGTGTATTCGGTCCTGTACCACGTGAGCTTCGCGACAAAGGTTACGCAAAGATTATCAGCTTAGCACCGGAGGTACTATAGTATGCCACGAATCCGCAAAGACGACACAGTCAAGATCATCGCTGGTGCAAAAAAAGGCACTACAGGTAAGGTCATCGCTGTTGATACCAAAAAAGGCGCTGTACTTATTGAGGGTGTGGGTGTTGGACACCGACACGTAAAGCCAAGTCAGCTGAACCCACGTGGAGGCAAAAAAGACATTCACGTACCTGTCGATATCAGTAAGGTTGCACTCGTAGTTGATGCCAAAACAAGCAAAACAAGCCGCGTTGGGTTGGTAAAGAATGCTGATGGCGCAAAGACGCGTGTTGCAAAAAGTTTAAAGAATAAGGAGATTAAGTAATGGCGACAGCTACTTCAAAAGCGTCTGCTGCTGCACCGGCTCCTCGCTTGAAAGCCTTGTATGAAAAAACATACAAAAAGGAACTGCAGGCCGAACTAGAACTGACGAACGTACATCAAGTTCCAAAGCTTGAGAAAATCGTTGTCAGTGTCGGAACCGGTAAAAGCAAGGACAACAAGCACCACCAAGAGGTGGTCAAGAATACAATTACCAAGGTTACAGGTCAGGCACCCGTTGAGCGCCTTGCAAAGAAATCAATTGCTGGCTTCAAGATTCGTGCAAATATGGGTCAGCCTATCGGTCATATGGTAACACTCCGTGGTGCACGTATGTACGAATTTCTTGACCGACTTAGCAACGTTGCCCTGCCACGCGTCCGCGACTTTCACGGCGTAAAGGCTAAGGCCTTCGATAAAAATGGCAACTACAGTCTCGGCATCATTGAGCAATCTATTTTTCCCGAGCTTACATTTGAAGAAACACAACTTCTCCATGGTATGCAGATCACCTTTGTCATCAAAAATGAAGACAAAGCTCATTCACGCGCACTGTTAGAGAAATTTGGTATTCCTTTCGAGAAAACAGGAGGAAAGAAATAGTATGGCAAAGAAATCAATGATTGCAAAAGACCTGAAGCGAAAAAAGATGATTCAGCAGTATGCTGCAAAGCGCGCTGAGCTCAAAGAACTCGGCGACCAGGATGGGCTACAGAAGCTTCCACGCAACAGTAGTCCTACCCGTTGGAAGAATCGCGATGTACTAAGTGGTCGACCTCATGGATATATGCGTAAGTTTGGCCTCAATCGTATTAACTTCCGTGAACTGGCATCAAAAGGCCAGATTCCAGGTGTAAAGAAGAGTAGCTGGTAAGGAAAGGAGAAAGAATATGAGTTTACAATCTACAGACCCAATCGCTGATCTCCTAACCCGGATCCGCAACGCTGCCATGGTAGGCAAGACAGAAGTCCGTGTGCCAACCAGTAAGCTAAAGAAAGTTGTTGCAGAACAACTAAAGAAAAACGGCTATCTCGCTAATGTTAAACTGGAAGACGGTAAGCCACGTGGTACGCTCGTGGTCACCATCAACGAAGCCGGCCAGAACGCTACGTTCACCGAGCTAACTCGCATGAGTAAGCCAGGCCGCCGTATGTACGTCGCCGCAACTGATATTCCACGCGTAAAGAGCGGTCGTGGTATCGTGCTTGTTTCAACAAGTAAGGGTGTTATCACTGGTCAGGAAGCTGTTAAGCAGCGACTCGGCGGTGAGGTCCTACTGAAGGTCTACTAGTATGACTGATACTGAAGTTGAGCTACGGCCCATATCAAGTGAGATTAACCACCGAGAGGCAGTCGCAGAAATTACTCGAAGAATACTCGAAGCGTGTGACGAGCTTCAACTTGCAGGCGGAGATGACACAGTGCGGGCAATTCAAGTAGCTGCAACTCAAGCACAAGAACAACGTCAATTTGTTGATTTGAGTAAGTTTTAGTAAAGAAAGGATAAGATATGAGTCGAATTGGAAAACTACCAATTGAAATTCCATCAGGCGTGACAATCACAGTCGATTCAGATGTTATCACAGTCAAGGGCGCCAAAGGCGAACTCACTGTGCCACACCTGAGCGATGTAACTGTTTCACTTGAGGACAATAGTGCAATCGTTACCCGCAAGGATGACGAAAAGATTGCGAAGGCACAGCATGGTCTCCAGCGTGCACTCCTTAACAACGCTGTTGAGGGTGTCACAAAAGGTTTCGAAAAGAAGCTTGAAGTAAACGGTGTTGGATTCCGTGTGGCAATGAGTGGCACAGACCTTGAGATGGCTCTTGGCTTCTCTCACCCGGTGAGGTACAAGGCACCGGAAGGTGTACAGATTAGCACTAATAAGATGGAAATCACGATCAGTGGCATCGATAAGCAAAAAGTCGGTCAAGTAGCTGCCGAGATCCGCGCTCTGAAAAAACCTGAACCATACAAGGGTAAGGGTATTAAATATGCTGATGAGCAAATTCTTAGAAAAGCAGGAAAGGCAGGTAAGTAATCATGAGTAATCTAGCAAAGAAATTACTAAACACTCGCCTGCGTAAGGCTCGTGTACGCTCAAAGGTTCAGGGTACTGCTGAACGTCCACGACTGAGTGTGACTATCAGCAACCTCCACGTGTCAGCTCAGCTAATTGATGATACGGCGGGCAAGACACTTGCAAGCGCTACAACAGTTGGCAAAAAAGCTAAAGGTACAATGAGTGAAAAAGCAGCTGCTGTAGGTACAGAAATTGCCAAGAAGGCTGTAAAAAACAAGATTAAAGCAGTAGTATTTGATCGCAATGGTCGCCAGTATGCTGGCCGACTCAAAGCACTTGCAGATGCTGCACGTAACGAAGGATTGGAGTTCTAGGATGGCTGAACAAACAGCACAGACTACCCCACGTTCTGAAGGTCGACCAGCAGGTCGCCCTGGACAACGTGGTGGCCGACGTGATGACCGTCGGACCCCTCGTGTAGAGGAACCAAAGCAATTTGAAGAAGTGGTGATTAATATTGATCGCGTTGCTCGCGTAGTAAAAGGTGGACGTCGCTTCCGCTTCAAGGCCCTAGTCGTTGTTGGCGATCGCAAAGCAAAGGTCGGTGTTGGTGTTGCAAAAGGCGCCGATGTACAGACAGCAGTCTCTAAGGCAACTGATGTAGCAAAGAAGAACATGATTACTATTCCAGTAATCAATGAAACAATTCCGCATGATGCAGAGGTTAAACTCTCTGGAGCTCGCGTGCTTATCAAGCCAGCTGCTCCTGGTACTGGTATTATTGCCGGTGGTGTAGTACGACAAGTGATTGGTGTCACTGGTATCCGTAACATGCTTTCAAAAAGCCTAGGTTCTACCAACAAGGTAAACATTGCTTACGCAACCATTGAAGCTCTTAAGACACTTGTCCCTAAGGACCAATGGCTTGGCGCAGACAAGGCTGCCAAGAAGAAAGCTCCTGCAAAAAAGGAGACTAAATAGATGAAGTATAACGAACTAAACATCACCGCAAATAAGAACAAGAAGCGTGTTGGTCGCGGCATCTCAGCAGGTCAAGGTAAAACTGCCGGTCGTGGTACAAAAGGTCAAGGTGCTCGTACGGGTAAGAAACTTTCTGCAACCTTCCAGGGTGGCCAGAGGGCACTTGTTCAGGCTGTGCCAAAGGCTCGTGGGTTCAAGAGCCTCCGTACTCCTGCACAGGTTGTATATCTCGACCATCTAAATGACCTAAAGGCTAAAACAGTGGACAACATGACACTGTTTGAAGCTGGTTTGATTGCAACACCATTTCACTCAGTGAAAGTTATTCTTCGAGGTGAGCTGAAGAAAGCAATAACACTACGTGTTCAAGGTGCTTCAAAGAGCGTTCAAGCGGCAATCACCAAGGCTGGTGGTACGTTTGAAAAAGTTCCCACACCACTGCAAAAGAGTCAAAAAGAAGCTGAAAAAGCTGATAAATAATCTGCATTTGTAGACTACCTCGTAGTATACTCATTGTGTAGCACCGAGCCGCTACCAGAAAAAGAATGGAAACATTCCCTTCTGCTCGTCTCGTCAATGTTATACTAAGTAAAGTATACTTCGAGCTTAGGCTAGAAATGACCGAAATGAGAGGGTAAAACATGAACTGGAAAACAATCTGGAAATCTCTGTCAAATAACGACATGCGCAAACGGTTGCTTGTGCTTCTCGGACTTGTTGTCGTGTATCGATTCCTCGCACACATCCCTGTCCCTATTGCAGAGCCAACGCAGCTAAAAGAGATCGTCAACAGCGTAGTAAACAGCACTGACTTCGGTGGTTTTTTGAACCTGCTTTCTGGTGGAGCATTAGCGACCTTTTCGATCGTATTGGTTGGGCTTAGTCCGTTCATTACAGCGAGTATTATCACTCAACTTCTGACAAAGGCTATTCCAAAGCTTGAAGAACTACACAAGGATGGCGAATCTGGTCGACGTAAGATTCAGCAATGGACTCGTATGATTACCTTGCCACTTGCAATCGTTCAGTCCATAGCATTTATCTATATTATACGTAGCTCACCACAGTTGATTGGCAACACGACTACCTTAAGTGATATGGACATATATCAGTGGATTATCGCCGTAAGTGCTATGACGGCGGGTGCCATGTTGCTTATGTGGCTGGGTGAAATTATCACCGAGCAAGGTGTTGGTAATGGTCTGAGTCTTTTGATTTTTGCGGGTATTGTCAGCCAGCTTCCACAGTTTGGTCAGTTCTTCATTACAAACTTATTTGGCTCCGCTGGTGACCCAGTTAGTGATCCACTCAACGTATTTGGCTGGTTCACGCTGCCGATTAGTACATCGGCATTCTGGATATTCTTAATTATGGGAATAGCCTCGCTGCTTGTGCTGTACTTCTTGGTGAAGATTAATGAAGCTCAGAGAGTCGTCACGATAAATTATGCCAAGCGTGTCCAGGGTAATTCTAGCTACGGCGGCGTAAAGAGTATCCTACCGATGAAACTTATTGCAGCCGGTGTGATCCCTGTGATCTTTGCAGTGGCTTTCTTGAGCCTTCCTGCCTTCGTTGGGCAAGTACTAAAGGCAACAGGTAATGAGGCATATGGAGATCTTGCCAATAACCTCGTCACATGGTTCCAAACGCCAAACCCAGGCCAGTTTACGGGTCAGACTTGGCAAGCGTTTATCTATCCAAGCCTCTATTTCGTCCTTGTTATAGCCTTTACCTACTTCTACACAGGCATCGTATTTAACTCGAGTGAGATTGCTGAGAACTTGCAAAAACAAGGTGGATTTATTGAGGGTGTTCGTCCCGGCAAGCAGACAGAAAAATATCTATCGAGAACGATGAATCGACTTATTCTATTTGGTTCAATTGTGCTTGGAATCGTTGCTGTGTTGCCGTATATTGCCGAGTATCTTTTCTACCATCTTGCCGGTGGTGCGCAAGATCCTAACGGCAACCTAGCTGTAGGCGGAACAGGAGTCTTGATTGTAGTGTCGGTAGCGCTTGAAGCGCTAAGGCAGGTCAACTCACGTGCACTGATGGTAACATACGACGATTATAAATAAAGGGGATTAAGGCGCGGTGGCAAGGCAAGGGCTCGAAATTAGACACAAGCGAAGCTTCCATTGGGTAAGTTTGCTCATATGGGCGTTACTCCTCGGTTTATTACTCGCTATCGTGTGGTTTGGATATCGCTATTTTACGACGGGTGAACTTCCACCAGTTGTCTCTGTTCGTGCGCTCGAAGCCGATCCACGTGTCGATGAGTCACCCGTTAGTAAAAAGCAGGTTGATCAACACATCGTGCCCGCCAACCAGCCACGCTATATTTCTATTCCATCCCTAGGGATAGGTAATACGCGAGTCTTCAAGGTCGGTGTCGACAAGAACAATCAGTTAGGTGCTCCTGCAAATATCAGCGACGCCGCTTGGTATGAAAAAAGCATGACACCAGGCGCCGGCTATGGTGCTGTCTTAATTGATGCTCACAATGGTGGTGTTACCCGTGATGGCGTGTTTGCAAAACTTGGAACACTCTCTCGTGGGGCTGAAATCATTGTCGAAAGAGGTGATGGCAAAAAGTTCACCTATAAGGTGGTCGAGAATGAAAGTATGCCACTGGAAGAAGTGAATAAAACTGGTATGAAGAAAATGATGCAATCTGCTGAAGTAGGCAAGGAAGGTCTCAGCCTTATCACTTGTGACGGGAAATGGGTACCAAAATACCAGCAGTTTGATCGACGGATCATGCTGCGCGCCGTGCAAATACAGCGCAATCTTGGACTTGAAGTGCGTTAGTATACGTTTGACACTTTGTGGCAATTCGCTACAATAGAGCTACTGATTCAAATCCTACTTTCATGAGGCAAGTAGAGCCTTATGAGAATATCTTAAATCGTGCTTGCGAAGCTGTATAACTTACTGTATAATTGACTACTGTAATTTATGGCTAGTCAAAAAGAGGTTATCAAGATGCAGGGAACGGTGGTGGAAGCACTGCCTAATACTCAATTCAAGGTGGAACTCGAGAATGGCCATAGTATTATTGCTCACATTAGCGGGAAGATGCGCAAGCACTATATCCGTTTAGTGCCGGGCGATAAGGTAGAAGTTGAGATGACCCCTTACGATCTCACGAAGGGACGAATTAGCTTCCGCCTACGAGACGAACGACCAGCCCAATCGGCATAGGTCGCACGTGTAACAATATTAATTATTAACTTAGGAAAGGATTTTTTAGAGGCTCTATGAAAGTTCGTGCGAGTGTAAAAAAAATCAGTCCAGATGATCAGCTGGTGCGCCGTAAGGGTCGCCTGCGTGTCATCAATAAGAAAAAACCTAAGAACAAGCAAAGGCAGGGTTAAGCATGGCTCGAATTTCTGGGGTAACCATTCCCGCAGAGAAGCAAGTGTGGATCGCTCTTACCTATATTTATGGTATCGGTCGTAAGCACTCACGAGACATCCTTGCGGCGGCAAAAGTTGAGCCGACCACTCGGGTGAAGGATCTCACCGAGGCTGAAGAACAACGCATTCGCGAGGTTGTAGACAAAGACTACACTACCGAAGGTGATCTCCAACGTCTCGTAACAAACAATATCAAGCGTCTTAAAGACATTGGCGCCTATCGTGGTCTTCGCCACAAGGCGGGTCTACCAGTTAACGGTCAGCGTACTCGTACGAATGCACGAACTCGTAAGGGTAAAGCAGTGGCAGTTGGTGGCGCACAACCTAAAGCAGCAACTAAGACTTAAGGAAGAAAGGTAAGAAAATGGCAGATACAACTACATCAGCTGAAGTACCAGCTCCTTCCGAAGCTCCAGCTGCAAAAGTCTCTCGCAAAAAGCAACGTCGTGCTGTTCCAGCAGGTCAGATGCACATTCAAGCGAGTTTTAACAACACAATCATCACTTTCACTGACAAAAAAGGCGCTGTGCTATGTGCTTCTAGCGCTGGTGCGTGTGGCTTCCGTGGTAGCAAAAAAGGTACCGCGTACGCCGCACAGGTTGCTGCAGAAAAAGCAGCAGAACTTGCAAAAACACTTCATGGTATGAAAACTGTTGACGTGTTCGTAAAGGGCGTTGGCCTTGGCCGTGATGCTGCAATCCGTGCGGTAAGCGCTTACGATATGCAGGTTGATTCAATCAAGGACGTCACCGGCGTGCCGCATGGTGGTGTTCGCCCTAAGAAACAGAGGAGGGTCTAGTATATGGCACGTGATCGAAGCCCTATAGTAAAACAGTCGCGCCGTGAAGGTTACGCCCTTCATCCAAAAGCGCACAAGATCATGGTGAAGAAGGCTGGTATACCTGGCCAACACGCCCATGGCCGTCAGAACAAGCCAAGTCTATATCAGACGCAGCTTCGCGAAAAACAGAAGGTTCGTCGTCTGTATGGATTACTTGAGAAGCAGTTCGCTCGTCTTATGAATGAAGCTTCACGCCGACCAGGCCTATCAGGTGAAAACCTCTTGCAGCTTCTCGAGCTTCGCCTCGACAACGCTGTATATCGAGCAGGTTTTGCTGTTAGCCGTCGGGGTGCACGTCAGCTCGTGAGTCATGGTAACTTTATGCTCAATGGTCGTCGTGTCGACATCCCATCAATCCGACTAAAGCCTGGTGATGAGATTACGGTTCGCCCAAAAAGTGCAAAGAACGGTTATTTCACACAGCTTGCTGATGTTACTGGCAATTCAGTGCAAGGCAGCTTGAGTTGGCTTAAGAGTGATGCCAAAAAAATGACAATTTCTGTCACAGGTCTGCCAAAGCGTGAAGAAGCCGAGGCTGATATTAATGAACAACTAATCGTTGAGTATTACTCACGCTAAGGTAAGGAGAGCATATAGTATGGCAAATTTGATTTCAAACCCTGCACTAGCTGGAGTAGAAGAACATTCAGCAACAAGTGCAACTTTCAATATTGAGCCGCTTCACGCTGGATACGGCAACACGCTTGGCAACAGCTTGCGTCGTGTTCTGCTTTCAAGCATTCGTGGTGGTGCAATTGTTGCATTTCGCATTGAGGGCGCAAGCCACGAATTCACAACCGTAAAAGGTATTAAAGAAGATGTTGTTGACATCATGCTCAACCTCAAAAATGTGCGCCTAAAGGTGCACACAGACGAACCTGTTGAGCTTCGTCTTGAGAAAAAGGGTGCAGGTGAAGTAACAGCGAAGGACATCAAGACAAGTGCTGATGTTGAAGTTGTTAATCCAGAGCAGGTGATCGCAACAATTGACGATCCAAAGCTCACACTTGTGATGGACATTGTAGTGGAAGCAGGTCGTGGCTACCGAACTATCGAAGAAAGTAGCACAAAACGTCTTCACAGCGACATGATTGCGCTTGACGCAGTGTTTAGCCCGGTACTTCGTGTTCGCTATAAAGTTGATGCCACTCGTGTAGGTCGTGAGACAAACCTCGATAAGCTTCAGCTTAACGTTGAAACCAATGGTGCAATCACGCCTAAGGATGCATTTGAAGAAGCGGCTGCGATCCTGGTCAACCAGTACACAGCGCTTGCTGGAAGTACAGCTGTTGAAGCAGCTCCAGCTCCTGGTACGCCAAATGAAGAAGAGTCAAATGAGCTTAGCAAGTCAATCGAAGAACTTGACCTCTCTGCTCGTACGGCCAACGCACTAGTAAATAACGATATCCGCACCGTCCACGATCTCGTCACTCTTAGCGAGCAAGAGCTCCGAGAGCTAAAGGGCTTTGGTTCAAAAGCACTCGATGAGGTTAAGGACAAATTGGCGGAGTTGGAGTTATAGTCTATGCATCGACACGGATATAAAGGACGTAAATTTGGTCGTGAGCGTGATCAACGACGCGCACTCCTAAAAGGCCTGGCAACAAGTCTTGTAGAGTACGAGTCTATTGAGACAACGCTTCCAAAAGCCAAGGAAACTGTTCGTTACATTGAAAAACTCATCACTAAGGCAAAAAAAGGTGACCTCGCTAACCGTCGTATGGTTATTGCAGGTCTTAGTACCCAAGAGGCGGCTGTTAAGCTTGTTGATGTTATCGCACCTCAGCTTACTGCGCGCACATCCGGCCATGTACGCGTTGAACGCACACGTGTTCGAATCGGTGATGGCACACAGATGGCAACAATCAGCTTTGTTGATGAGCTAAAAGACATCGAAAAGCCAGCAAAGAAAGTAACAACTAAAAAACCTACAGCGAAGAAGGAGGCTAAGTAATGAAGACTTTCTCACAAAAACCTTCTGAAGTCACCCGTCGCTGGATACTGATTGATGCAAAAGATGCACCTCTTGGGCGTGTTGCAGCAGAGATTGCCAAGTATCTTATTGGAAAATACAAGCCGACTTACACACCGCACATTGACGGGGGTGACTACGTAGTAGTGATTAACGCCAAAGATGCAGTAGTAACTGGTGACAAAGAGCTACAAAAGATCTATTACCGACACAGTGGATTCCCTGGTGGTATCAAAGACGCACGACTTGAAGAAGTGCGAGCAACATTTCCAGAGCGAATCATCGAGAACGCTGTTAAGGGGATGCTTCCGAAGAATAAACTTGCCGCTGACCGCATGAAACGTCTCAAGGTATTTGTGGCCGAGGAGCATGATCACGCAGCACAGAAGCCAGAAAAGGTAACCCTAAAGAGAGAGGTAAAGTAACATGGCAGATGCAAAATATGCTTACGGCCTCGGTCGACGAAAAGCAGCAACCGCTCGTGCTCGCCTCTACAAAGGTAAAGGCAATGTCACGATCAACGACAAGCCAGCAGCCGACTATCTTGATGACAATAAGACGCTACTTGCAGAGATAACTGATCCACTCGCGCTTGTGAACAAGCAAAAAGAGTTTGATATCACTATCCGTGTAAGTGGTGGTGGTCTCGCTGGTCAAGTTGATGCAATCAAGCTAGCGATTGCTAAAGCTTTAACTGTTGAGCACGCTGACCTACGGTCTACGCTTAAAAAAGCAGAGTTTCTCAAGCGTGACCCACGCGAGAAAGAGCGTAAGAAGTACGGTCTTCGTTCTGCACGTAAGCGCGAACAGTACTCGAAGCGTTAGTCAAAATAGCTTCGACTCGCAAATACTCTGGAAATTTCTCCAGAGTATTTGTTTTTGTGTGTTCTCTCACCAGTGTTATAATAAGAGCAATGACTAAACCTGTGATTTTAACTGGCCTACGTGCCAATAACGACCTTACTCTTGGTAATTATTTTGGCGGAATTCTGCCAATGATTGATATGGCAAAAAACCGCTCGAGCGAATTCCAGATCAACATGTTCATTCCTGATCTACATAGCTTTACGACACCGATTGACCATAGCCACTTGTACGACCAGATCCTCCACAATGCCAGACTATTTGCCGCTGCAGGTCTTCCTCTTGATAATGAAAATATATATCTTTACCGCCAAAGCTACGTATCTGCGCATAGTGAACTCACTTGGATACTTGATTGTTTCACTGGATTTGGCCAGATGAGTCGTATGACTCAATTCAAGGACAAATCTCAGGGTAGCGATGAGATAAGTGTCGGCCTATTTAATTATCCAGTTCTTATGGCTGCAGATATTTTACTTTACGGCGCCATATATGTTCCTGTTGGCGATGACCAGACGCAACATCTTGAGTTTACACGAGACATAGCCGAACGAATGAATAGCCGCTTTGGTGAGCTATTTACCGTACCAGAACCTGTCGCGAAACAGCATGAATTCTTTGGCAAAGATCAAGGATTACGAATTATGGACTTGGTTGACCCGAACAAGAAAATGAGTAAGTCCGACGATAGTGGCAAAGGAGTGATCTTCCTGGGTGATGATCCAAGCGTGGCTGCAAAGAAGATTATGAGTGCAACGACAGATGACAAAGCTAAGGTAGCCTTTGATGCTGATACCCAGCCTGGTATCTCAAATCTCTTAGAGATATCTCATCTGTTAGAAAGTTCCGGTGTCTCATTTACCCAATATGTTGCTGGTCTTCAGGTGAAATTTGGTGGTAACTATGGCGACTTTAAGAAATATGTCGCCGAACAAGTAAAAGAATTCTTGACTAAATTTCAGACTCGATTAGCTGAGGTGGATGACAAAACAATTCTTGAAAAACTAACTGAATCTGAAAACTTCATAAACCAACAGGCAAATCAAACATTGGGACGAGTGCAGCAAGCGGTCGGTCTACGGCCAAGGAGCTAGACTTCATGCGTCTCGATACGTACTGTGCGGAGACGTGGTCAGAACAGTCACGCTCGACATGGCAAAAACTGATCAAGCAGGGAAGTGTACGGGTAAACAATAGGGTTGTGGATTCGCCAAAATTTGAACTTGGGGAAAATGACCGCGTCGACGTTTCACCTCCCAAGGAACTAGATTTTTCTACAAGTACGCTTCCTGTCATTTATGAAGATGATAACGTCATTGTAATCAATAAACCCGTAGGCGTTTTAACGCATGCAAAAGGCGCTTTAACTGATGAATTTAGTGTTGCGGAGTTTTTTCGGCCTAGAACTTCCTTCGCAAGTGGCACTAATCGTCCCGGTATTGTGCATAGACTTGACCGAGATACCTCAGGGGTGATGATTGGCGCTAAAAACTCCGAGACTGCACGACTACTCTCAAAACAATTCCAAGACAGAAAGGCCAAAAAGACATACGTTGCTGTACTGGCAGGTGTACCGAAAAACCCTAAAGCGAATCTTGATTTGCCCATCGGACGCAATCCAAAAGTCCCAAGTACATTTAGAGTCGACCCTCAGGGTAAGTCTGCTCAGACGTATTACGAAATTCTTGAATCTACTACTACGAAGTGCTTGGTAAGGCTGCGACCAGTGACGGGCCGAACTCATCAACTGAGAGTACACATGGCATATCTTGGATCATCTATCCTTGGTGACAAAATATATGGTCGTGCGGCTGACAGGTTGTATCTACATGCCGCCGCACTTGAAATTACAATCCCGAATGGTGATCGACGGACGTTTGAGGCGCCGATACCCGCGAGCTTCGGTAAGGTGTTAGAGCAGTGAACGTCATCATAGGTACTCAAGCAGAGGGCGGCTTTCATAAGCTACTTCTCTCGCGCCTGCCAGCTCACGCTATACTGCTTGCCGGCCCTTCTGGTGTTGGGCTTAGAACAATTGCCTCGTTAATTGCACGTACTCATGGTGAAGTGTCTTTGATTGAGCCTGCATTTACTACCAAGGCGAGTACAACAAAACAAATCGGCGTAGAACGTATTCGTGAGCTGTATGAGCAGGTGCGAACGAAGCACTCTCGCCGGCGCGTGATTGTGATAGATGATGCCGATATGATGACTGTCGCAGCACAAAACGCACTGTTGAAGCTTCTTGAGGAGCCAAATGATAGTACATCGTTTATCCTTACCTCACATCAACCAGACCGATTACTACCGACGATCCGCTCACGATTACAAGCATATATTTATCCAGCAATCTCCACGGCGCAAACGGCACAGCTTCTAGCAGGTTTTTCTCGAATTCCTTCACAGAAGCAGGCACAATTACTGTTTATTGCTACGGGGCTCCCAGCAGAACTTACAAGGCTGGTTCATGATGAACAACAATTTCGTCTAAAGGCGAGCATATTCCAACAGGCCAAAGAGTTGCTAGGCTCAGGCAGCTACGACACCCTTGCAAAAATTCTAAAAACGAAGCCCTCAAGACAGGCAAGTATTGATCTTATCGATACGCTCATCATACTCTTGTCACGCCAACCCACCAAAGCCGGGTTAGCCAAGATCAATAAGCTTTTAGAGTCTCGCAAATCAGTAGTGGAGGGTGGCAATGTAGCCCTCCAGCTCGGATCGGCTATGCTATAATAAAGGAATACTATGTTTGGATTACTTCTTGTTGCAGGTTTTGGCGCACTGGCTCTACAGCAGCGACAGACAATAAGCGAAGTCGTTGCTGATCTACCCTCTAAACTGTCGGTTCGCCTTGATAAGCTCTGGCAGATTGCTCAAGAGGCCCTGAAGGACCGCAAATACCTTCGCGCCGAAAAGGCATTACTGATGATCCTTCGCGATGATGAGCGCAACGCCACTGCCTATAATCGCCTGGGTATTCTCTATGCTAAACAGCGTCAATTCAATGATGCCATTGAGTGCTTCGAGATTGCACAAAGTCTTGAGCCAAGCGCATCAAGCCTCCATAACGTCGGACTGATTTACTATGAGACTGAACGATATGACAAAGCGGCACTCGCGTTTGAGCAAGCACTTGAGATGGAAGAGGATCTCGCCGCGCGGCACATTGCCTATGCGAAAGTTCAGGAGAAGCTAGGTCATCAGAGAAAGATGCTTACTGCCCTAGAAAGGGCCGTTGAGTTGGAGAAGAACCCACAGACCTTGACTATCTTGGCAGATGCTTATGAACGTGCCGGTCAAGCCGATCTTGCAGTTGACCTACGTTCACAAGCTATCAAACTTGCAGTACCAGAGGATAAGCCGAAGCGAGTAAAGCAGCCACGACGTGTCGTGATGTAGCCTGCTTTGATGCTAATAAGGGCTTGTCAATCTGTAATGTTTTCGGTATAGTCGTATAAGATGCCGCTTTAGCTCAGTTGGTTAGAGCAGCTGTTTTGTAAACAGCAGGTCCTGGGTTCGAGTCCCTGAAGCGGCTCCATTTAACATTTGAGCCGGAGTCGTCTAGTGGCAATGACAGGAGACTGTAAATCTCCCGCTTTTTAGCTTCGTAGGTTCGAGTCCTACCTCCGGTACCATAATGATTGTAAATCTCACCAAGCGGTGAGTTTTTATTTTGTCCCAAAGAGGTAATTATGATAAAATTTATCGAGGTATGCCGTCGTAGCTCAGTTGGTAGAGCGCATCCATGGTAAGGATGAGGTCTCGGGTTCAAGCCCCGACGATGGCTCCATTTTCATGACTAGATTTTATCAGTGATAACTGCTATAATTAACCAAAGTTGCAATACTAATTTTAAGAGAGAGCTATGGCAAAGAAGAATACGAAGCGAAAGTTGATTGGTTTAGTGAGCGATCTAAGTGGTCACCGTACTTACTATACTAAGAAGAATACTCAAAACACACCTGATAAACTTACACTCCGTAAGTATGACCCAGTTGCGCGCAAGCACGCCACTTACACGGAAACAAAGAAAAACCTCGGTCGTAACGAAGTAAAAGCCCGCAAGAGCTAATCTCTTGTATTGTCTTTTAGAGCAGCCGCTGCTTGGTCGATTGTTTCGGCCAGCCAGCGGCCGTTTTGTATCATAGTCGTCAGCAATTGTTCGGTTAATCGACCGCTCTCATTATAAATATAAAGAGTACCACCGACAATTTCAAAAGATAGCGAGCCAAAGTGCTTTGCGATTAGCTCGGCACTCTCAGGTTTGATAAGACGCTCAATCTCAAGAATGTTTTTCGGATTAGAATAGATCCGGTAGTTGCGCGTAAATTCTTCAGGGTAAATAGACAGGTGCCCGAGCTGCAACTCACGAAATACAGGAAATCGTGTGAAGAGCTGGCCATAGAATTCTTCTGAATGAGTATGCAACCCAACAAAAACATGAGGATAGTCATGGGGTACTTTCAAGTCGAACTCAAAAATATGCCATACGTGAGCTTTTCTATGTCCACTTCGCGTATTTTTGATGCTATCAGAGCGTTCAACAAAACTAACATCATATTGTTTGTATGTACCGACAGAGTAGTGGTCGTCACGGTGGTCTGTTGACATCGTAATGCCACGAATAAGTTTGTGCTCGTCGTCGGCTTGACTCACAAAGCCAAAGTAGACAAGGCCATTCTCATCGGCAAAGCTTTTAATGCTACGTTTATTAGAGCGCCCAGTGGCTACCTTTTTGATTGCTTTCGGTATTCTTTTTACAATCTGTTTCATAGGTATCATTTCTTTCCCGATAACATATCAAGGAGCGATTCGATCAGCTCGGCATGACTCCAGACCAAGGGTGAAACCGACAGGGGTGCATCTGTATAGGGATTAACCTGCTCTGACAGCATACCCGTACTAGAAGCACGTTCGCACACCCAATCAATGATCGGCAGGGCTTGCTCCATCTTATTATGCTCGATATGATACTGGGCAATCCATAGCGAGCAGAGAAGCCAATAATTACTCGGACTATCCTCGCTCACACGTCGATAAGAGTCGTTAGCGTATCGCGGAACCGCAAGTCCATTCTCTGAAGACATCGCCTCACGAGTAGCTTTAAGTATGTTATCCGTGTCAGTTCCGAACAAGCCAAACATAAAAGCACCATAGAAGCTTGAGGCATCGACTGTATCATCATAGTCGACAGTATCCTTGTGGTGGACTATCCCACGACGGGCAAATCCATCTGGATGGAGCAGATATTTAGCGGCTGATTCATACATATCCTCTGCGGCTGACTGCCATCTGACTGCATGACGCGAGTCGCCGTGAACTTCAGCTAAGCTGGCTGCGGCACTCAGTGCCGCATAAGTAACCGCCGTTGTGTAGGTCGAGGTTAAAAAGCGCTCTTCCCATAGATCATAGCTTGGCTTAGGTAGGTGCGTGACGGGGTCGATATATGAAGTCATAAAGTTTGCCATCGGTACAATAAGCGGCTCATAAAAGCGCTCGAGAAGATCGCGTTCTTGATGGAGTTGGTAGAATTGTGCGAACATAAAGACAACCAATGCAGTCTCGTCTTCTTGAATCGGTGGAGCCGACAGATCACCATGTCGGTACGGGTGCCAGCTTGAGCCGAGGGCACCATCGGCACGGTATTTGTGCATCAGATAGCCGTGCCGATCAAGAACTCGCTGACAAAATGCAAAGAAACTAATAGGCTCATCTTTGTATCCCATACGTATGAGTGGCCAGAGTGCATACGAACCGTCTCGTGGCCAACAGTAACCATAAGCATCCCTTGAATAATTAAGCATTGCTGTGTCGGTACTTGCAATAACTGCGCCACGTTTATCGATATGAGATTTGATCACCATGGCGCTCTTGAGAAATCTACTACGGTACTTCTCAGGTAATCGATCGGCAAACGATACAGCTGGATCGAGCCAATGCTGCCACCATGCCACCGTATCGTGAAGCTGCCTGTCGAGGCCCTGTTCAGTGATTTTTCTATGGAGGAGAAGGGCACTGTCGGTCGATGTTGCAGCGCTAATCCAGTAATGAACCCGTGAAGACTCATGACCCTTTATTGATAATACAAAGCGAAGTGTCGAGTCGACACGACCGTGCTCCACGTCACCATTTTGAAGTTCACCATCATCGGCATCCCTGTAGGTACCCTCACGACCCTCAATACCAAATAGACCTATGCTGTGCTGATCGAATGGCGTTCCGTATTGATCCTGAGCGCTGACAACAAATGCTCGACGTCCACGGTAATGGAGGATGGTATTGCTACTTGGTAAAAACTGAGCAGTATCGGTATTGCTACGTGAATCGCCGATCACAAATGCTTGGTGCATAAACAGGCGAATTTCTCTTTGGACAGGAGCGAGGTTGATGACATGAATATTGCGCATGAATACATTGTTGGTTGCATCCACAAAGTCATCAAACTCAACTACTACCTGTAGCCCGGTATGTTTTGCCTTGGTATGGCCAATAAGTGCCTGATCAGACGATCTAAAGCTAATTTCCCATGAGCCATCATCAAGCCAGCTAATAGAGCCGTCAATCCACACTCCAACTTTGTGACGAAGGCTTTGTCCAGCCGAATGATTTTCTAACCCGACATACGGAAAATAAAAGTCATGTACGAGTCCATAGTTGTTGATTCCAACGTGTAACTCACCGTTGCTAAGAACAATAGGTCTAGCCATGACTTCCTCCTATCTTATGGTCAGCCATGACTCGATAACGAAGATCACGGATTGCGTTCATGTAGTAAAGAAATGCGTCGTAGGGTGAATCATACGGACTAAAGTAAGCGTGCACATCACCATCTCGAAACCATTTTGTACACATGTAGTACGCATGGTCTGAGGTCTGCAGATTACGCCAGTCTGCTATTAGCTTGAGGTCGCCAGAGTGTAGAACGCTATGTTCGAGATCATAGAGATGGCGCATCGCCTCTTGTTGCATTGCGTTGCCCAGCCAGGCAGTCAAATCGCGCTCGGTATCTGCCCATGTTATTGTCTGAGGTGTACTGACTTCATCGACAGGTTCAAATTGCTCTGCAGCACCCGTTACGGTATAGAACGTATGCGTATCGTCCTCCAGCCAATCACCGATGAACTGTTTGAAGAACGAGAAGATACCCGTGTCCTCCCACTGGTGCTCACCAAAGGTCTCATAATCCATGAAGAGATTTACAATTGGCGCGTCATCAGTGAATGCGGACTCAAGCCATGCATTGTATTTGTCTGCCGTAAGTGGCCACTCTTTCCATGCTCGGTTAGAAAAACGAAATGCCAAATCGTCGCTGAGTTGGTAGTTCTTCATAAGTAGCTTGATGTGCTCTGTTCCATGAGGTCTGTATACGTAGTTTGGACTTCGCCAGCCTAGCACTGGCCCCCATCCTTCTGCAAGAATAGCTTTGTAGCCCGCATCGTCAGCCCAAGCCGCCAAACTGTCATTGTATGCAAGCTCAGTATTACGAAATGCAGTCGGGGTCACTCCAAAAAGTGTCTGAATCTTTTCGGCATGTTGCTGCACCTGTGCCTCAAATTCACCCCGACTATAGAAGAATGCCAGACTGTGTTGATACGTCTCACCGACAATTTCTACTCGGCCCGTGTCGACAATTCGCCTAAAACTGTCGATGACATCTGGCGCCCATTCCTCAGCCTGTTCAAGGAAAGTACCTGTAATACTGAGTGATACCTTGAATTCTGGATGAGCTTCAAGGAGCTCAAGTAGTAAAGCGTTCATAGGTCGGTATGACTTCTCGGCAACTTTTTCGAGTACATATCGATTATCAGTTTTTTCATGATCGCTATTGAAATAATGATGATCCGCAGCAATATCAAATACGCTATATGGTTTCACACGCCACGGCTGATGCACATGGAGGTACAACACGATACCGCGCTTTGTCATGCTGCCGCCCCTGTCATTAGTGTTTGGTACATTTTTTGACATTTTTCGGCTACAGTGTGCCATGACAAGTTGGTATACTCTTGCCGTACATTTATCTTCAGCGATTCCTCAAGCGCAGCTGAGGATGCAATTCCGACTAAGCGATCCGCAAGTGCATCCACATCCCAGAAGTCATACCGCATTACACCGTTGAGTACTTCACTGACCCCTGATTGCTTAGTAATAACGAGTGCATTGCCATAGTGAGCTGCCTCGAGAGCGGTGATGCCAAACGGCTCAGACACAGAGCTCATCACAAAGATATCACCAACACTAAATGCATCGCGCCATGCTTTCCCGCGAACAAAACCAGTAAAAAGAACTTTATCCGCAATCCCTAGCTCCGCCGAAAGCCGTAGAAGCTCATCACGCTGTTCGCCATCACCAACCATGAGTAATACCAACTTATCGTAGCGTTCGCTAGCCCTTGCCATTGCCTGCAGAAGATATATCAAACCTTTTTGGATTGTAAATCGTGTTACGGTCGTTACTACGGTATAGCCTTCACGTTTCAACTCCTCAAGGTAGTTATAAGTACGAAAATCATATGTATGCGTTCCGAGGACATCAATATCTAGAGCATTATGTAGTACCTCAATCTTTTCTGCTGGAATATGATAGCGCTGCACGATAAGCTGCTTGGTCAAATTGCTCACAGCAATGATTCGATCGGCCATCATTAAGCCTTGCTGTTCAACTTCATGCACAACTGGATTGCCCCATGAACCACCAGCTCGATCGAATTCAGTTGCATGAACATGAGCGATGAGTGGGCGATTGGTAATTTTTTTTGCGGCAAGACCAGCCTCAAAAGTTAGCCAGTCATGCGCATGAATCGCGTCATAGCTAGGATTCTCTTTGATGTGGTCAACGACAAACTTTGTATAGCAATGCTGAATCTCGCGTATAGTGAGCGGCTCGCTATTGTTGTGATTGTCACTCGGACCAATAAAGAAGCTTTTTGAATCATATGCACCAAATCCATGTGAATGGTGTGGGGCAAGAGGCGTAGCCGCATGTACAGTCATGAAATCAATTTCAGAATGATCCGCCGAGTAGGGGACAACAAAATCAATCGTAGCACCGCGCGCAGCAAGTGCTTTCGACATCTGATAACAAGCCACGCCGAGACCACCGCTGTTGTGTGGCGGGAGCTCCCACCCGAGCATCAGTATGTTCATTCCACCTCTTTGATATTTATTCTACCCTCCAGTATAAGAGGCGCTTATGCTTTCCGTCAACCTTGTTTTAGTACATATATTGTGGTGCTTTTAAGAGGTATTTGGTACAATCATGGAGGCAGTCTAGGGGTATAGCTCAGTTGGTAGAGCACTGGTCTCCAAAACCAGGTGTCGTAGGTTCGAGTCCTGCTACCCCTGCCAAACAGGATAGATCTCATTTTTGAGGTCTTTTTTGTTTATTTTAGCTCTGTTAATTTCGTCCTTTTCAGCGGTTTGGTTAAGTACTTTTTGAGTTTCCATAATTTGGCGTGTTTCGTCACTTCTTTTTGCTATAGATTCAGCCAAGAATGACAATTTAACAGATACGGAATTGCTTGCGTAAACGATTTCATCAAAGAGTTTGGTTAAAACCGTACGCTTTGCGTCATTGCCCATATCTGCGTCTGTATATTGAGCCTTTGCGTGCTGTGTAAGCTCCATGATCTCAACTGCGTCTTCGTGCACCTCCTGAGTCGTCGCAGCGGCCACACCAAGTTGGTCACGTAGCTCGGTAAGTTGCTTCTGTATATCTGCTTTCTTGGCATCATAACGCTCTTTTGTGATCTCACCGGCAAGCTTGTCGTCATAAAGCATCTCGGCCATGTTTTCAAGCCGTGTGATACGTTGGTTGAGGTTTTGCTTGAGATGCTCTACGGAGTCGTTATTAGCCGAATGCTCGTCAATAATACGATCGACGACCCATCTAAAGACTTCCTGTGACGGGCTAACGAGTCGCTCCATCTGAGCAATGAGTAGCTCGTGAACTACGCTTTCGCGCAACATCTTGTTTGCCTTGCATTCCGGTAGCTTACGCTGACACGAGCCGTAGAGGTTTCCTTTTTGTAGTTGCCACGTAATAGCCTTGCCACAGTGGCCACACGTAAGCATGTTGCGTAACGCCACGTCATGCTTGCGTTGCTTCATAGGACGTTTGCTATGGAGTTTCTTCTGAACGGCCTCGTATAGCTGTTTCGAGATTATCGGCTGATGTGATCCCTGATACGTCTCGCCATTAAATGATATGACCCCCATATAGTAGGAGTTTAGGAGTAAATTATGCGCAGCACTCGGAGCTAAGGGTCTACCTGTATATGTTGTTATCCCTGCTTGCTTCAAATACGCCCAAATTGTCTTTGTCGTTTCACTTGGCTGTAGGTACAGCTCAAAGGCCTTACGCACCACTAAGCTTGTCTTGGGATCAGGTACGTGTATACGCTTACCGTTTTCAATCATAGTTTTGTAGCCAACCGGTGGGCGTGATGGCATCCAACCCTGTGCCAATTTTTCAGCCCAGCCTTTCATCGCTTCTTCGCGGAGGTTATCGGTATATTTCTTAGCAACGGCAAGGTGTATGTTCCACATAAACTTAACGTCTGATTTAGAATCCTTCTGTAATTTAAGGCTCTCTTTTACAGCGTGAAGCATTCTATCCTTGTCACCCTGTAGCCAGTCGTCAATAGCTACAGCATCGCGGAGGTTGCGAGTGAGGCGATCGGTTTTCTCAACAGCAAGATTATATATATTGTGTTCATCGAGATATGCGAGCAGCTCGCTGAAAACTTTGCGGCTTTGCTGCTTGGAAGCCGTCTCGGCTATCTTATAAACTTTAACGACTCGCAGATCGTTGCTCTGGCAGTAGCCCTTGAGCAATTTCAACTGCGAGTCGAGTGAATACCCCTCGTCCTCTTGTGACTTTGAGGAGACTCGTGCGAGTATGACAGTAGTATTTTTAGCCGTCATGATCTTCTCCTTTCTGTGTGGCGACTATTTTGCGTCCATTGGCCAGTGTTTCGTATAGGGTGATAAGCCCTTTACCAACTTCTTCCGCCTCCTCGAACGACACCTCGCGCTTTTGCTCGCGCTCCAGTATGCCACGTAATTCTTCTATTTCTTGGCTGTTAACGCTAAATGACGATGTAAACAGTGATGCTAAATTGTGGAACTTTTCAAAACCGCTCATATATACCTTTACCCTCCATGGAACGAAAAAAGACGCTCCGAGATTGGCTACGTCTTAACAATTCGGCTAGGTACAGGTTTTTATTTATCCCAAGGTCGTCCTGGCTTTGGTCGTTCCTTGAGTTCTTTCTTTGCTAACTCTTTTAGTTGCTTGTCTCCAGTGCTCGCTAGTAATTGAACTACTAGCTCACTCAGTGTAAGCCCTTTTTGCTTCGCCACGGCCTTTGCTCGCTCGCGAAGGTCGTCGGTAACACGGATTTGCATACTAACTATCTTTCTGGACATTTGCCCCTATTTTAACATGTAATGCTATTTAGTTACCACATGTATCACATGTAGCCGTATGTCTCACGATAGCTTGTAAGTCCTCGTCAGGCGTCTCATAGAGCGTGTCTGCTAGGTCGTAATACCAGCAAGCGCAAACCTCTGCTAATGCTGTTGTTTCTAGGAGTTCTCTATCTACCATATCTACCCTCCATTCTACCTGATACTAGCCGAATTGTTAACGTTCAACCTCTATATAAATAGTATTACTAATTAAAGTAAAAAGCAATACTAATTAAGCTTTTCATATTGTATTATTTACCTACAGCCCATAGCAGGTAAAACAGATACTTTTAACAGATATAGCTATTCACTTTTTACTCTCTCTTTATATATACTACGTATAGGAGAGTGAAGTATTATGGGAGCGAGTGAAAAAGAAGTAAAACTTACAGTCCAACAACAACGTGTATTAAAGCTATTATTCAAGTTTCGATTTGTATCTGCACAATTACTAGGTCTAGTTATGGGTATTCGTCGTGTTAGTGTCTATGAGGTTCTGGAAAAGCTAGTTGGTAAAGGTTTAGTAACAAAAGTATATAAGAATGAATACCGGATTCATGGAAAGCCTGCCTACTATTATCTGAATAAAACTGGCGTTACGACCGTCCGTAAACTCATGGATGTTAAAGAGTCTGTCGTCCACGCTCTTTACAAGAACGAAGAGGCCACCGAAGAGTTCATAGAACACAGTCTCAAACTCACCGGACTTTATACCGCAATCATGCCAACCTTACCTGAAAACTCAGACATATTCACAAGAACCGAGATCAACAGGTTCAAGCAATTCCCGAAGAACCGCCCAGACCTCTATGTACGCACCCCAGACGGCCATGAAGCCATCATAGTGCTTGTAGACGAGAAACCTCCTTACATCATCCGTAAAAGGCTTGAGGAGATTATCACCCATAGTGAAGATGAGGGGTGGGATGGTGATTATCCACGTATTTGCTTCGTATTAAAAGACGGCAACGCTAAAAATAGCTTTCTATATACCACTCGCAAGAAACTTGAAAGCATGGGCTTTGATGAGGAAGAGATATACATACTTGCAACCTCGCTAAAGGCCGTAAAAGAAGAATCACGGGTAATGTGGTCAAACGCCCTGAACCCTAAAGAGTACATTAGCTTGTTTGAGTAGTTTTACGTCATACTCAGGACGAGACGCTAATCCTCCTCAGCTGGCAGGATTACATCGCACTGCATTCCAATATGCGACACACTGTCGTATATCTGTCCATCTCCACGCACCCACACCTGTACGTAAAACGGCTCTACATACCAGCCATGTTGCTGTGCAACTTGCATCCAAAACGTTCGATGCTTCTCAATGTTCTTCTGTATCTCTTCAGTAACAACTATCGTATTCATATCAATCTCCTAAATTAAACTTTATCGGGCGGTTTTGAGTCACGCCCAGGACTAAAAACCGAGGAGCTAGTACTCCTCGGCTAACAAGATGGTTAGTACACGTCGGCAACCCGGATCAAGCGGATCACACCCTCCTGATAAATCCTGTGTGTAGTAATCTATCTTCCAGAAGACTTTGTTGCCATCTACATTGAGTGACCCGAAGTCATGCTCTCCGTAGGGGTCGTTGTCTTCAGTGAAAACCTTGAACTCTTGCACACCAATGAAGATATCTGAGATAACTTCCGGTTCGAGAGACATAATACCTCTCGTTGCCATGTAGTTCGCTGCATTTGAGCGAGCCGCATCATTTAGCGCAGCGATCTTAACTGCTGTTTCGTTTTGTGCTTGCTCGGTGTCCATAAGACCCTCCTATAGCTTTGCGAGAGGGCTTTCTGCCTCTCTGTCAGAGAGCGACGGGCTGCGACCAAAAGTGTCAAGGTGGAGACTTGTACTACCTTGATGCTTTTGGTTCACCCGTACAATGAGAAGACAGAGGGAGGAAGACTCTTTCATACCAGAATGTAGCTACTTATTTTCCGTAAAGCATAGCTTTAGAGCAGTTTTACGTCATGCTCAGGACGTTCTGCTATTCGATATTAGCTTGGATGACTTCAACCCAGTCGATCTGCCTAAAGGCGTGCTGCATCAAGTCTCGCCACATACATGGCTCATCGATCTCATCATCGAGTTGTCGTTCGAGTAAGTCTTTCAACCACTCGGCCTTATCGAACACCGGACACTGCATATTGATGGCTTCCATCAGTACGCTATAGCTTGGCTGGTCATTCGTCAGCCACAAGTTCGCAAGCCATGTCTCGCGGTTACTCCACCCGTTATACTCGGTGGATACAGTTGATGTTGCTTGAGCTACGCTAGTCATTTCTTCCTCCTTTACTTTACGTAACGGAGTCTGCTTACGGTGCCGCATGGCAAGCCTGTCAAGGTGGAGCGCACCTGACGTTTACCAGAGTACGAACGACCTTTACTGGTTTGCTCGGTACGTATAATGAGACATTACGTGAAGTGAGGAGTTATTAAATAATCATTCATACTTCTTGTTGTAATATAGCTATATGACTACTATCATCGAGAACTATCCAGTCACCATTAAAACGCCTGAGACCAAGGTGTCTGGAATCGATGATCTAAATATAGACCCTGAAGATATCGTCTACGGTGAGTATGCGTCCGGTAACTCGCATGGCGCATATGCTGAGTTCATCTACCTAGATGGCGATAAGTTAAAGATATTTGAGGGCTACATATCTCGGCACAATGCCGTCATACAAGAGCTGCAGATTCTTCTAAAGGATGAAAATAAATACTACCTCGTACCAATCAAGGAAGTACCGGCAGGTTTTGCTTTCAAGAGAAAAGATATCTTTGATATAAAATCATACCTGTTTCGTGAGGGCGATTCTACAAACCAGCCGTGGTGCGGACTGAGCTTCACGTTTGAAGATAAAAAGACCTATAAACTCGAAACAGAGTTTCAAGCCTACTTCACTTACGGCAACACTATTCGGCCGAGTAGTATGACCAACGAGTACATTCTAGATAAGGTATTTCCAAGAAAGGCCAAGAATTGAATATCTATCTAGACATCGATGGGGTACTACTTGCAAATGAAGAAAACCTTGCGATCGGAGCTGTCGAGTTTATCAAGTATGCAGTCGAGCACTTCGATGTCTATTGGCTGACGACACACTGCATGGACGGCACGACTGAGCACGCTATCGAATATCTCAATCGTGCATCTGAGGAAGACTTGCGACCTTGGCTCGAAAAGTTCAAGCCTGTTACGTGGAGTTTGAAAAAGACAGAGGCTATAGACTTCTCTAGGCCGTTCCTTTGGTTTGATGATGATTGTTTCATGGGTGAGAAAATGGAACTCAATGAGCATGATGCACTTAACTCTTGGATTGAAATCGATCTGCGTAATACCCCCGACCAAATGGTGAAAGAACTCGTTACGCTGCAAGCCTTTACCGAAGAAAAATAGCGTCTGGTACAATAGCTTTAGAAGATTCGTGTTTCACCGCTTGCGAGGAAACAGGAGTCTTCTTTTTATTCGATTCCGAGCTTGCGGAAGAATACTTTGTTTCGCTGTTTCGAGTCTTTAAGCACTTTTTTAAAGCTTATTACCTCGAAGTAGATCTTGAAGTTCGAGTGGAAGCCATAGAATGATTCTTTATCAGGACTTCGAGTAAGATTGTAGAGCTCACAGAACTCAATAATCTTTGGTGTCAGGTCGCAAACCACAAAACAAAAAGCTGGCGTATTTTCGTCTGCTGAAACTGGTCTACCTTGGGGGTTGGTGAAGTTACCGCTTCTAATCTTTTTAACGTAGTCACTGACTTGCTTCAGTGGATTGTCTGAATCGCTATAGGCTGTTCGCCCCGGTCTTTTTAGTTCAAATATCGTGATTGGATTGCTTAGTTCATCTCCCTCGCGAACAGCAATTGGCCGGTCAAAAGATAGTAAATCAGGTCGTTCGTCACCGCTATTCAGCGGTTTATCGGATGCTACGTATTCCGAAAAGCTTAGACGCTCATCAAGTAGCCATAGGTTATGGCTTTCATAACTAATCCCATCAGTGTCGGTCTTCAGAGGAAAGATTATTTTGTGAACGATATTTTCAAGCTCATGCTTGTTTGTATCTTTCAGTTTTAAGCTTTTTTCAAACACATCAAGAATTGCGCGGCGGAGTGCAACATAGTGTGCGAGCTTGCCTTTACCGAGCTCGGTGACTTCTTGGGCTATTGCCGCAACTTTCTCGTCAATCTCAGTTGCATTATCAGAGCGTAGTAGCTCTTGTACACTACCGCGTACTTCTTGCTCCTTGTCGTACGCAATCTTGTTTACAGCAGTATCGATGTCCTTATCAGAGGCATTGTAGGGTACTGTGTCATAGTCCAGATCTCGCAGTAGGCTTTTATTCCACGGCATATTTTCATCTACCGCCGCTTTAATCCGTTCAATCTTCTTATTCTTCAGAGGTTCAAGCTGCTGCTTGAAGTGTGAAGCAGCAAATTTGGTGACGGTCTTCTCGATGTTTTTCTTGGAAATAGGGTATAGCGCAGTTTCATCTTCGTCTTGGAAGTTAAATGCTCCGCGTTCAATTGACACATGCTTATCAAGATAGTCACCGATGACATAGGCCTTGATTACATAGTTACCACTTGCACTCTCATCATCCGCATCGTCATTTTTCTTCTCGGTGAAGCCACTAAAGAACTCAGGGTCGTACTGCTGCATAGCGGTACTTAGTACTTCGCGGTGGTGAGCTGTTAGTGCGACACGATTATTACTCTGTGAGTGGAATATCTTGAAGATCTTAACTTGGAACGACTCGTCCTTTTCGTCCATTCCGGTTACATCCAACTTTTCGTTGTACAAGAGCTGAATCTTATTGTGGTCTTTCAAGTAGTCGTTCAGTGTAACCTCGTCACGCTCATCTACATCGACAATCACTATTTTTGGTGGATTGTATCCGTCTGTAACAAAATAAGGCAATAGTATCTCAAAAAGTTTACGGGCAATCGTATCAAGCTTCAAGTTGAGTTTATCTTGATGTTTCTTCTTGATGTTATTTAGAACAACCGTCGTTTGATATTTCTTTTCATCGGCATCGCTAACTTGAGGGTTGGTGATGAATTCATTGCGATCTGAGTAGAATGTAAACTTTCGGTTTTTCCATTGGTCATCAACCTTGTAGGTACTATCAACGCTAGTAGATGTAAAATACTTCAAATACGTGAACCGGCCGAACCCCTTGCCACCAATCTTGAGTTTCTTTTCACTGAATAATTCGTCGAATGAATCCGTATTCTCGTCAGTAAAGCCAATGCCGTTGTCTTTGATTGTTATGGTACTCACAGGTGACGTAGCATCTTCGCCTGATTTTAAAAGCTGCGGGTTTCGTTTCAGCTCAATACGTATAACGCCATCTTTCGCTTTGCGCTCCTCAATGGCATCAATTGAGTTAGCAATAGCCTCTACTATAGGCATATAGATGTTGGTTTTTACAGCAACAATATCGACTAATCTTGAGTTTACAACCTTTGGCATATACTATATCCATTCTAGCAGGATTCGCCCCTGATAGCATCCTATTTATCACTTCGATTTTTCGGAACGAAATGTCGAAGTCTCACCTGACCGCACTGACTCCCGATAGTTCATCACTGGCTTTCTTGGTCAGGTGATTCTTCCCAGACTTACGCGCAGGGCTTTTCTTCTTGGTGGGCGTAGCTGGTTGCTCCACGAGCGGTTCTTCCTCCACTTGCTTTGCGTAATACGTTCTTGATGACTTAACGACACGCTTAGCTACATCTGCGCTGCCTTTGTCATCGACGACAACTGTCATGCCCGACATAGGCTCTTGCGCCTCCACTGCTGCGATTCGCGCGTAGTAGGAGTAAGCTGGCAAGTTGGCAATCTCTCCCTGCTGTATGAACGGCATGAAGAGTGGCAACACCAGCCGCTCATCTGCCGGACTACCGGAGCGGAAACAGACAATCGTACCAACGTTGGCAAGAATGATATCAACAAGCCTCTGTTGATCCTGCTGAGAGGTAGATTGTTCTGCCATGGTCAGGAAGAGCTTATATTTTCTCGCCTCTGATAGCATCTGCACGAAGCTCATCGTAGCGAAGTTTTGGAACTCATCTACGTAAAGATAGAATGGTGTGCGATTCTGTTCGGTGATCCGCGCACGACGCAGTGCAGCCGTTTGTAACTTGGCAAGTACAGTCGTCCCGAATAGGGTCGAGGTATCTTCACCGAGCATGCCCTTTGAAAAGTTGCAGATCAGGATTTTGCGAGTCGCTAGAATATCCTCAAAGTCGATGGTTGACTTAGGCTGTTCAAGTACACGACGAGCAGACGCGGAGAACAAGAAACGGCCGATCTTGGCGGTGATACCAGCCGCCATTTTGACTCGCTGAAACTCTCCGGCCTTGCCGAGTTCGTTGTCCCAGAAGTCTTTGAGATTCTTATCTTCCAGTCCTTTGACTACCTTGCGGCGATACTTTGCGTCGTTTAGTAGCTCGAAGATCGTGAATAGGGTCGATCCCTCAAGCGTCAATGCCGTTTGGATAGCGTTACGCAGCACGTACTCAATGCGGTGGCCACCAGAGTCGTCATCAGAGAATATCTTACGTAGTACAGATATGGCAGCCTCAGTGATGAGGTCTTTTTCACGCAATAGATCATCGCCAGAAATACCCTCGGTTAGTTCGAGTAGATTCATGCCGATTGGGTGTGTCAGGTCATCGGGATTCATGTAAATAACATCCTTGATGCGATCCTCTGGGATATATCGCAAAATACGTTCGGCTAAGTCACCGTGAGGATCAAGTACGGCGATGCCATTTCCTGCACGGATATCTTGCAAGATGCTATAGAACAGCATTGTCGTTTTACCATTGCCTGTGCCACCTATGATGTACAGATGCCGCTCCCGTTCAGCATCAGTCAATCCGATAGGTGTGATTGTTTCATGGTGATGGTTGTCGCCGATAGAAACGGCAAGTTTACGCCCAGACTTGAGTGATACCGGCGCAGGAAGTGTTCGGCTGAGAGAGGTTATCATGTTGTCCGTCTTGCTAATACGACTTGACGGGAAGTGATAGAGACTCGCAAGCTCGGATGCGGCAAGTACCATCCCTCCTCTTCGGGTGAGTGACGGTAGCCGGTTGTTTGCCAGCTTCTGACGAACACCGTTCAAAACTGGCATGCGAGCTTTAGCCTTGAGGGACTGATAGGGTGGCACGCTAAAACCGTCAAGTGCAGACTTGAGGGCAGCAATGTGTTCTTTTGCCTCGCTACTCTTTACTAGAATACGTAAGTTTACTTGAAACAGCGGTTGCGTAACTTTTTTGTGCATGGTCTCCATAAGTTCCAATTCAAAAGCACTTAGGGTGCGAGATGGCCGATCATGGCGTGTATCTGGCATTTGGCTCTGACGTTGTTTAGACTTCGAGTCGTAGTAGTTCTTGTAGCCGTAGGTCGTACCCATGTAAACCTCACTCGTGAAGTCTGTCATACCAGTAGTCGCGTTGCTTAGTATCCTCGAAAAACGCCCGAACACAGACAACTGCTTGCCTCGTACCTGCTGTAGGATGTTTTCATTGCCTAGAATCTTATGTGATAGGATACTTGCTTCACGCAATTGTACCGGTGCTGCAATAAGCTGAAGTGTGATCTGCTCATCGTCATTTAATTTTGTCATTGCTCCCATAATGTAAGAAAGAGGATCGTGCTGCTCAAATGCCGAGGTAAGCGTTATGGGCAAAACGTAATGGCCTGTTTCCTTGAACTCAATAACATCATTGCCGACCATATCTTCATGAGACACTTCTTTGACTTTTGAGTCCGGAACGTAAGACGTTATGACTTTTTGAACGTTCTTCGAGCGAGATTTCTCGATCTGCACGAGATAGCGAATGCCCTCCTTGCGTGTCGATACTATCTCAAAACTCATAACTGGCGAACGGTTCAGTGCTTTATCTTTCAGATATCTGGCGGCACGCGCACCATGAATAACTGAAAAGAGTTGCTCGGTAGCTTCTGGTGTCTTCTCTACAGATGATGGGGGAGTAAGTTCCAGCCAGACCATATCGCGTTGCTTCAGATGCCTCTGATTGATGAGGCGCACTACAAACACGATCACCCAGTAGGTTACGAATATGGAGACTACAGCTGCAAGGATAAGTTGCCAGTGGGAAGTGACGGGTTCAAGATAGGTAAAGGTGTCCACGGATCTGCTCCTTTCTTGCTATGTATAAAATTGGCGTAAATGGCAGACTCTTTAGCAAATGTTCGAGTACTCACGATATTGAGGCCTTTAGCGTTCATCTCGGAAATCGTCCAATCGCCATTCTTGCTATCAACAGCAATGACATAAGCGACGTGACCCCATTCGCCCTCGTCGGTCTGATACACCGCTCCAACGGCTGGAGTGTGGTTCACTACATAGCTATCTGCCTCAGAACGATCATCCCAAGTATTTGCGTTACCCCACGTTGTAGGGACAGGATTCCCAGCCCAGAGTCGCATTGCAAATGACCAATATGTACAGTTGCCCCACGCGTAGGTATCACCCTCTACAGGCCCACCCATATAGAAACCAAGGGTCTCGGCGGCTTCCGCATTCGGCGTACCAGCTAGGAACGCCAGTACACTCGAACCCATGGAAACAACCGCAATGAATGGTAGCGACAAAACAATGACCATCGTGGCGAGCACTAAAGCAATCTGCTTCTTCATGCTTGCGCCTCCGATGAAACCAAAGCTAAGTACGCCTAGATTCACGCGTATAACTCCGCAGGGTTGGTAGTAATGAGGGGGTGTTCCTTGTCGCTTGCCACCACTTTTACAGCGACGTGGTTTTGATCGGCAATAATTAACGCATCACCACGCTCGCATGTTAGGAGGAACTGCTGCTCGTATTCACTTAGATTAAACTCCGAGACTACGTTTTTAATGGTTGTCGTGTCCTGACGCATCAGAACACGTAACGCGCTTTGCGAGGCTATGGCACGCCCATAATCACTCTTTAGGAAGTCATTAGCTTGCTGAGAGATGATAGACACACCGAGATAGTACTTACGAGCTCTCCGAACGAGTCCTGCTACAAACCGTGCGCTCTCTTCGTGTTCAAGAAGCATCCAACCCTCATCAATGATGAGTAGCCGCTTCTCTGGCGATGCCATCACCTGATTTTTCACGAAGTTACTGATGATAAGCATCATAATCTGTCGGAGTGATTCGGGTAGATCCTTGATATCAAAGATTACCAGTCGGTTATCTAGCTTGATGTTCGTCTGTGCGTTAAACACATCCGCCAACGATCCAGAAATGTACCGTTCCAGTCTTTCGCAGAGTTTCATCTGTCCGAGTTTTTGCAGTTCAGCATAGAGATCTTCGAGCAGTGGCATTTGTCCTCTCGACTTTTTGTAGATACGCAGGATTGTTTTATCGACGGCTGCTTTCTCGCGCGATGACAAGCCCTCGGCCATCAGACCAATAACTTCTGTTAGGTCTTGGGCATGTTCAGATAGGTCACTGGCTTTATGGAACGTAGTGGCGAGGTCAAATGGGTTAATCTTTTGTTTACTCTTGGCACTCAGCTTGATATACGTGCCGCCAACTGACTCAGTGAGTCGTTTATACTCGCGCTCGGGATCAATCACAATAACCTTAGTGCCTTGCATGAGTTGGCGAAGTATCTCGACTTTGGTGGTGTAGCTCTTGCCAGCCCCGGACTGAGCAAATGTAATTGAGTTGGCATTATGCAGACCAAAACGATCAAGAATCACTAGTGAATTATTCGACTTGTTGACTCCGTAGAGGATGCCGGACTCTTGCACTAACTCCGATGACATAAATGGGAATGTCAGTGCTGCTGAACTGCTGTCGAGGTTTCGTTTCTGGGCAAGTTGATCTTCGCCTCGTGGCAGGATACTTTGTAGTGCCTCTAGCTGTTGGTAACGCGCAACTTTGGAATAGAACAAACGTGCCGACATAGTGGCTTCGAGTAGCCTGGTGGTCTTGTTTAGCTCTTCTAAACTCTCGGCGCGGATGCATACGTATATGGACATCTGGAATAGTTTTTCTTGACCACGTTGAATCTTGTCACGCAGTTCAATCGCTGAATCCAGTGGGTCAGTAATTTCCGAGCCGACAATCTTACCAGCACGCATCATTGCACGCTTCGTAGACTCCAGTTCAGTAATCTTACGATGTAGCTTTGGCAAGGCCGACAGGGCATTAACTTCGTGAATGTGGTAGCTAATATCCGTGTCGTGATTGAAGTTAATCAAGCTGTCCATCCAGCCAGAGTTTGCTACAAACGGATAACCACTAATGTAGAGGGTACGGATGAACACTCCGTCAATGCAGAGATAATCAACGTTCTCCTCTAGTCCTGCATAACTCAGCACATCGATGGCATCTTGCTCACCAAAAGCGAGCGTTAGTTCCTTTTGTCTCTCTTTACGAGCTTGCTGCCGTTTTCGGATAGGTTCAAGTAGCTGTAACTTATTCATCATCGTCTCCTTTCTCTATAAGCGCAGTGTGGATCAGTTTCAAGGCTTGCTCGGTGAGTGGCTGTATCTTGGCTTGTGTTGGACTGTAGAAACTGTAGAACAGGTCGAGGGTTTCAAGACTGCTCAGTTCTTTGGTGTGCATGCCGATACGGGTCATCCCTTTAGCTACGATGTCGAGTTTGAGGTTTAGCTGCTCCTGCACGAGTTCAAAGTCAGTTTTACCGTGTGTACTGTACGGTACAACAATATAGAAGTGACGCGTTAGAATCTTATTCGTGGAGATGAGGGAGCGAATGAACTCATCGTAGTGTTTGAGTTGATCACGGTAGACAGTTTCCGTCTCACCATCCAATCGCTCGTTTAGATCTTCGAGGTACTTATCCATATCAATTTCACGGGTACGAATTAGTATCTGCAGACTCGATCCGACCGAGTTTAGAAAACTCTCGTAGGTATCCATGATTGCATCTTGTTCCTCTTCACTGCGTAGCTCAAAGTTCAATGACGACACCTCAAGTACTGCACGGTATTGATTGCCGGGCAGGATTAAAATACCATCACGCACTCCTTTGATAGCTATCTGGTGGCGACTATTCGTTTTACTCTTCGACTTCTGTAAGGCGAACATGCAAACCTCCTTTCTTTGTGGTCTCAAATCTTAGTTTTGCGGCAGGATTATCGATGGTGGCATATACTTTTACAGCTTCACGGAGTTCTAGTTTTGGTACGGTGATAGTTTTCTTAGCTTTAACCGTAGAGTTATTCTCTTCGGATTCGGTATGTTTGCTCTCATACTGCTCGCGTAACGCTGTTGTGTTCTTATTGAATAAATAGAACTTTGGTCGGAGATTGTACCTGAGAATAGTGATGAGCCAGAATGCGATGATTTTACCCTTAATACGAATTGCCAATATGCAACATACGAGAGCAAGTATTCCCATGATCGTGTACTTGTAAACGCTTGATCCCATTGCCGGAGGCAATATAGCGAACAGCGCTGCACCGACGAATACCGGCACGATGAGTAACATCATCTGGGAGAAGCCGAGACTTCCGATAATCCGATCTTCAACAGTAGTAACTTGAGCTGGTACAACAGTTACTTTCATGCGACCTTATCCTTACTATTATTCTTTGGTGTAACAGCTTTACTGTTCATCGGAATGACGTTATCACGTGGGGTAACTTTGGGTGCTTCGTAGGTCGTGCCAGTCTTGGCTTTGGACTCTGCTGGAACACGAGTCACCTTGACGCCACCCTGCGCGTTCTTCGGCTGTGTGTAGTTAACCTTATGTACGTTGCCGGAAGTTGCTCTTGATTTTGCGGTTGCCGCGTCGCCTCGATTAGTGACTTTGCCAGCGATTGTCTTGGCGCGCTTGCCACCTTTGCCTGTGGTCATGTAACTCACGCCGTTCATAAACTGGCCACCTAGCTTACGAGCATTTCTCGCTCCCATACTGGCGTAACTGAATTGCATCATGACACTTTGTGTTTTGAGGAGGGCGATTACTGTCGCTAGCCCAACTACCAGTGACATCAGCGTATCCGGCACTTGGTTATCACCGGTGGAGGCCATTCCTGTAAATAGTGACGCTGCCAGCTGCAAGATAACGACGTGGACGAACAGAACGAATATCGTGGACATGTAAGTTTTTATCGCCGATTCTGAAAAGTCACGAAAGCCCGGAATCAACCATACAAGGATTACGAGTGGCGACAACACCGCCCCGATAAAGAGGGTAACTAGGCGTAGTACGTAATAGACCAGCAGGAATACAGAGAAGATAAGGAACGCCAGCATCATGAGCAGTGCCGCAAGTCCTTGACCACCCGTGTCTTTCACGACATTCGTAAGCGACTCCCACGGCGTGGAGCTACCGGCTACTTTGCCGATGGCGGTTATGAGTGCGTTAGAAAGCTCGATGATTCCATCGATGAAGAAGATACTGGTATTAAGCAGGAGGAACACTAAGCCAATCCTTGGTAGCAAGTGCTTGAACTCTATCTCATCGAAGCCGAAACTTGACGCACTCATAACATGAAAGCCGATGAGGGCGAGAACCACCACGAATAGTACATCTGTAATGCCAACTATCGCCAGCCATAAGTTAAAGACACTCGGGTTCTCTGCCATTAGCGGCGTGGCTTTTGTGAAGTAGTCTAGGGCTGCAAGGAATGGGGTAGCGACTGCTTGAATGATGGCATTCAAGAACCCTGTGACAGCTTTAATAAGTACGTCAATCAAACCGTTACCGACATCCTTTGGAGGTATTGCTTCTAGGCTTGGCAGCGTGGCTACTTGGCCTCCTGCTGGGTGTCCATAGGCACTTGATAGTATCGATGTTAGCGTTGCTGCACTCAGGACAATCAACAGCCCTAGCAATGCATTTCGGAGTACATGCTTCGCATGATCCATCTGCTCTGGTTTACCGCTACTCGTCATGTAGAGATAGCCAGCGTTGACGATAAAGAACGTGCATGCAATCCCTGCCAATGCTGCCAGCGTGCGAATTGTCGGAGCGACGTAGTCTCTCATGGCAGATACCGCGCCAGACGAATCCGCCATGAGCGTTAGGCTCATGGTGAAAATATCACTCATTGAGGCCTAACTTCCGAACGACTGTGTTGCTAGTGTGGTAACAATGTTACTGATGACAAAGGCTGCGATTACGATGGCCAGTCCTATTGCCGACCAAGTAAGGGTTTGTTTGGCTTTATCTAGTTGCATTGGATTGCCCGAGCTTGTTATGTACGTAAACCCGCCAGCCACAAAAAAACCGGTCGCTACGAGACCGGCTAATCCTGCGATGAGTTTGATGATGTTGCGGATGAATGATTCAACCTGCGCAACATCACCTGACGCCGCGAACGCGGACGGGGCCATTAGGAACGGCAAGCCTACCGCAACTACGAGCGCTACTATTTTATATTGCGTGGAACTTCTGATCACGTTGACCCTCCGTTTGAAATAGTTTTGATGTGATTTCAACGTACCACAAGATCTTTCGCAGACAGAACGCCATAAGCATTTTCAGCGAAAACATAAGAATTTTCTGTATCTGTCAAATATATTGAGTATTCTACAACATATTTTTCTATACATTATCGTTTCATGACGATATTGGTTCTGCCAATTGTTAACAGAGGAATAAACTTGTATAGTTATTTATAAGTATCTACCGTACTACGTTTAATTGACTATGGCAAGTAAAAATGAAATCACCAACTACCAATCAAAATACTATGCTCACGAGCTACAGCGTAGCTATGCAAACGACCATGTAGGTAAGCTCGCAGGATTACTCTTTGATGCTCAAGTTGAGCCAAAACCACACCAAATTGATGCAGCACTCTTCGCATTACAAACCCCTTTTCTAAAGGGCGTTATTCTTGCCGATGAGGTAGGACTTGGTAAGACAATTGAGGCCGGTATCGTCATTTCTCAGTACTGGGCAGAACGCAAGCGCAAGATCTTAATCATTGCGCCATCTAGCTTGCGACAGCAGTGGTCGCAGGAGCTTCTTGAGAAGTTTTACATACCATCAACACTCATTGATGCTCAAGCAGTCAGAACCTACAAGAAGAACCATGGTAGTGACATTCTTAAAAATGACGGGGTATTCATCTGCTCGTATGAGTTCGCCAATTCAAACGTAAACTCCTTGTCCGGTGGCTGGGATTTAGTTGTTGCAGATGAGGCACACAAGCTGAGGAACTACTACACTGGCCGCGCCAAGGTAGCCGATTCAGTCGCACAGATATTGAAGTGGTCTCAGAAGACAATTCTACTTACTGCTACGCCGCTCCAGAATAAACTCGAAGAACTTTATGGGCTCGTATCAGTATTTGATGATAAATACTTCTATTCACTGGATGCTTTCAAGGAACGTTATATAAAGAACCGTGACGACTCTATGTATGACGACCTGTCTGATCGTGTATCACAGATTAGCAAACGTACACTCCGTCGCGATGCCGAAAAGTACATCAAATACACTAAGCGTCTTCCACTAACTGCTGAGTTTGAATCTGCGCCCGAAGAACAGCGTCTATATGATCTCGTAAATGAATACTTGCAGCGTGACGATCTCTTCGCATTCTCCGCTTCACAACGCCACCTGAGTGCGCTTATTCTGCGTAAACGCCTTGGCTCATCCACCTTTGCCGTCGCCAGTACGCTCGAAAACATTGCCGAACGCCTCAGTGGTGAGCTTGCGAGTGGCCAGCGCCGTGACAATCGTGGAGGCCTGTTTGTCGATGATGAACTGACGTATGACGAGATTGAAGAGTTTGAAGAGACACCGGCTGATAAAACTCAGCAGATAGAGCCGTCACAAACTGACCTGATAAAAGCCGAGATTGCAGAACTACGAGAATACGCAGCACTGGCTCGTTCAATCAAGATTAACCAAAAAGGTGTAAAGCTTATTGATGCGCTCGATCAGGGTTTCACAAAACTACGTGAGATTGGTGCACTCGAAAAAGCTATTATCTTCACAGACAGCACAAAGACTCAAGAATATATCGCCAACACACTTCGTGATGCTGGGCGTGGTGAGGGAGTGGTTCTCTTTAACGGCTCGAACAACACGCCCGAATCAAATGAGATATATCGCAATTGGCTCGCAAAGAACAAGGATAGTGATCTCATCACTGGCATCGTAGCTGCCGACAAACGAAAAGCACTTGTAGACTACTTCCGTGACGAGGGTACTATCATGATTGCTACTGAAGCGGCAGCAGAGGGTATCAACCTCCAGTTCTGCTCAATGATCGTTAACTATGACTTGCCATGGAATCCGCAACGTGTCGAACAGCGCATCGGTCGTTTGCATCGTTTTGGTCAAAAGTTCAATGTCATTGTCGTTAACTTCTCAAACAAGGGCAACATTGCAGAACAACGCATTCTCGAACTACTGACCCACAAGTTCCATCTCTTTGAAAGTGTCTTCGGTGCAAGCGATCAAGTACTTGGCACTATCGAGGATGGTCTGGACTTTGAAAAGCAAATTGCCGGTATCCTTAACCGCTGTAAAACGGCCGCAGAGATCGATAAAGCGTTCAAAGAGCTTGAAGAAAAATATGCCGGAGAAATATCGGCAGAGTTGCAGAGTGCAAAAGCTAAAGTCTTCGACAACCTTGATCCGAACGTACAGGATCGCCTAAAGCACTATGACAAAGAGTCTGGTGATGTCCTCAACAAGTTTGAACGCTTACTAATAAGTGTTACGAGGCATCAGCTTAACGATGTAGCCGACTTCTCGGACGATGGTAAAACATTCACCCTGCATGAAAGCCCTGTCAAAGATGCTCCTACCGGCAACTACTACTTCAAGTCTAAGCCTATCGAACACGCACATCAGTACCGATATGGTGGGTCTCTAGCGCAACACATAGTCGGTGAAGCCTCTACCCTCGATACGCCGCTCAAGCATCTGACATTCAGCATTGGCCAGTCAGAACGCTCTGGATCAGCTGTGCGTGAACTTATCGGTAAGCAAGGCTCTATGGTAGTCAAGAAGATCACCTTTGGCATGAAAGCCAAGCATGATGATGTTTCAGAGTCATACATGCTCTCCTCTGCCATTACAGACGATGGCCAGCATCTTGATGGTGAATACGTCCAAGATATTCTTAGTCTCAAATGTATCGACGAGTCTGCATCTCATCCAGTAGATGAATCTATTTTCGTCGCACATATCGACAAGCAAAAGGACATGCTTGAAAAAGAAGTGCAGATTCGTAACTCCAAATACTACGATCAGCAAGAGGAGATCGTCTATCGTAACAATCTTGACCAAAAAGCTGCATCCGAGGCCAAGATTCGAGACTATCGAACCAAAGAGAAAGACGCACGCCGTAAGTCACGCTCAGAAGTTGATCCACTCAAACAACTCGAATATAAAAAAGAAGCCCGTAAATGGGAACAGCGTGCCGAAGAAGAAGACGACCGCGCTCGTGATGAACGACGTAAGAACCGCGAACATGCCGATGAATACCTCAGCCTGATAGAAGAGTCCCTCAAGGGCGATCAGCACATTGAAGATCTCTTCACGATTAGCTGGGAGATTGTAGAGTAAACCGCCGTGTCCGAAGCTTACCGTATCAAGAGATTTCATCATGTTACGGAAACCAAGCACGGTCGTTTGCGCAAAGAGAAGCTCGTACCACTGCTGGATCGACTAGCGGCGTATCACATCATGAAAGACGAGATAGACGATCTCCTCTCCACCGATGAAGCCATGCAACTTCGCATGGATGACATTGATGTACTTGAAGATACGCTAGGCGTCATGCAAAACCTACTTGAGGGTGACTGGCTCATAGATTACAAGAGTGATGAACACCCTGTTTATCTCATGAAGTTCAAAGAGTACAGCTATCAGCCACATAAGCATTTATTCATCAAACATTTTGGCGAAGTAAGTCATGTATTCGAGGTGAAGCCAGCCGACTTGCCGCCAGATGTGCTAGAACCTCTGCTACACGCCTCACATCTCGCCACACTGCCCCTAAGCGTGTCAAACATGCTAGATAAGTATGAAGTCCTAGCACTCGCACTTGAGCAACAAGCCGAGAAAGAAAAAGAAGAGCATGATGAGCCTAAAAAAGCCTCTGGATTAAAGCGAGGCCGCCCGTCCAAGAATGGCCCCGTGATTATCAGAAAGACTGCCGCCAAAGGCAAAATCAACAGTGTAGATGTACCATCTTTCGCCAGAAGTCAGTTCATGGGGCATTCTATTAACAAGTTACGAAAAAACAACCCAAAATAATGTATAATTAGCAATAATGATTACGGGGAAAAATTAGGAGAAAAAATGAGCGACCAAAATACAGATGATATCCAACATGTACCAAGCACTACGCCAGACTTCCAGACAGAACTCGCTCGTAAGCTCCAAGAACTTGCCCCCGAAGCCGTTTCAGATGGCAAAATAGATACTCAAAAACTCAAAGAACTCCTCGATAAAGACTCCGCCGATGACAGTGAACGTTTCGGCCTATTCTGGCCGGGCAAAAAACGTGCAATGCGTTCTGCTCAAGAACCTACCACTGCTACCCTGAAACCAGCCAAGGATGTCAGTAAAGATTGGGATACGACAGAAAACATCTTCATTGAGGGTGATAATCTCGAAACGCTAAAGATTCTCCAGAAGTACTATCACAACAAGATCAAGATGATCTACATCGACCCTCCGTATAACACGGGTAAAGACTTCGTATATCCAGACAACTACAAAGAGGGTCTAGCAAGTTACCTAGACTTCACTAAGCAGGTCGATGAAGAGGGTCGCAAAGTAAGCACGAATAGTGATACTGACGGTCGCTACCACTCGAACTGGCTGAGTATGATGTATCCACGAGTTAAGCTTGCGAGGAACCTTTTGACTGATGACGGTCTAATTTTTGTAAGTATCGACAATCACGAAGAAGATAACCTAAAGAAAGTGCTTAACGAAGTATTTGGTGAAAATAATTTTGTTAATAAGTTTACTTGGGTGAACAACCTAAAAGGTCGTCAGATATCTGGCCACGGTGCGGCAGGAACTCACGAAACGGTATTCTGTTACGCTAGAAATATCGAGAATGTTAGCGAGTTCAAAGACTCTGCGCAGCTACTAAAGTCATTGATGCCAAGCACGTATAAGGGCTTTAACTACGACATTAAAGAAGATGCTTCTAGCCAGTATGTAATCAAGAATGAACTATTCAACTCAAACTCTGTATTCAACGAGGAGACTCGTCCTAATCTCGTTTACGATATCTACTACAATCCTAAAACTGGAGAAGTTAATACTGCCGACGTTTCAGAAGAACACGTCTACGCTGACTTCGTAAAGATAACCCCGAAGCAGAATAACAACGGTTCTCACAAGTACCACGCTTACCGATGGAGTCGTAAAAAGGTTGCAGCTGAATACAAAGATCTAGAGTTTGTAGAAAAAGATGGCTCATACAAGATATATACAAAGATTCGTGACTTCGATAAGACAATCGCAAAAGATATTGTTACAGATATCAACACGTCTCATGGCACCGCCGACATTGATAACATCGGGATAGATAGCAGACTCTTTGACTATCCGAAGCCAGTCAATCTAATAAAGTTCTTAATCGCCATAGCGACCGATGATGACTCAATCGTTCTCGACTTCTTCTCAGGATCAGGAACAACTGCTCACGCCGTATATGCACTTAACGCTCAGGACGGTGGCCAGCGTGTGAGTATTCAAGTGCAATTACCTGAACCAACAGATCCTAGCTCAAAGGCATACAAGTCTGGATACAAGACAATATCTTCAATATCTGTAGATCGTATCAAAAAAGCCGGTGAGTACTACGATGGTACGAGAGAGCGCAAAGACTTTCCATTTGATGCAGGAGTTCGTGTGTTTAAGCTATCAGACTCAAACTTCACTAAATGGCGTTCTGACAGCAATGTAGATAAAGATGCGCTTCAGCAACACCTACTCGACATTCGTGAGAGTAGTAACGATGCAGCAAGCGAAGAAGAGTTGCTCGTTGAGGTATTACTCAAACAAGGTATTTCGCTTACTGCCAAAATTACTCATGAGGATGTCTCAGGCTTGTCGGTATGGAATGTTGGTGAGACTACCGTCCTTGCGTACCTAGACGAACACACCAAGCCTAACCTCGATCAATTACGTGAGATTACAAGTAAAGAACCGGCAAAGTTCATCATTCTCGAAGACGCCTTCCATGGCGATGACGAGCTAAAGACAAACCTTGCTCAGATATGTAAAACAAACAAGATTGAGCTTTGGACTGTTTAATATGGGAGATGTATCAGTTAAAGCACAGGATCTCCTTGTAACACTAAAAAGAATTAAGAAGATCAAGACTCTAGCCGGTGAGTTTATAGATAAACGTCGAGTTCTACTTGAGTATGGATACGATCAAAATGGCAAACAGCTGGATGAATTATTCACAGAGCTTAAAGATGCTGGCTATATCAAGAAAGAAAGCGGTGCGTATCAACTGCTAGCGAAAGCCTTAAATTGGCAACCAAGTGCGGCCTCAGCTCAGAATGTAACAATTTATTCTGGTGTACAGAACTCTAACATCGCTCATCTATCCCCAGATACCGCCCAACAATTAAAAGTAGGCGAATTAGATGATGACACGAAAGAAAAACTGGACACGTTAATTGATGCTGTACAGAAGAAAGATAGTTCACGTATCAAAGGCATCATTGATGGTCTAATTGTTTCTTCTCCTGCTTTGATGCTACAGATTCTACAACTAGGACTTGGGGTAAAGCAGCAATGAAGCTAAAGTTTGATCCTAACCAACAGTTCCAAGCAGATGCTATAAACGCAGTTGTTGATCTTTTTGATGGGCAGCCACAAGATGCCGGAAACTTCCTGACCAAACTCCAGCAGCGTGATGTCGCTGAGGGTATAAAGCTCCTCAAGCTGGATGAAGTAGGCGCTGTCGGAAACAACCTTGTCCTCGACAAGGAGACTGTTCTACAGAACCTCAAAACCGTTCAGAACCGCAACGGCCTACAGGTCAATGAAAAACTCGATGGTGATGCACTTAACTTTAGTATCGAGATGGAGACCGGTACAGGTAAAACCTATGTCTATCTCCGATCCATCTTCGAGCTAGCCAAGAAGTACAATTTCACCAAGTTCATCATCCTTGTGCCGAGTGTTGCTATTAAAGAGGGTGTAGACACGAGTATCCGACTTATGAGAGATCACTTCACCGAGCTATATTCTATTCCGTTTGATTCTATGGTCTATAGCGGTAAATACTCCGAAGAAGTCCAAGCATTTGCCACAAGTACAAACGTGCAGATCATGACTATGACTATCGACTCCGTGAAGGGTGACAAGAACAACCGTATCATTCACCAGACTCGAGATAAGCTCAATGGACTCAAGCCGATTGAATATCTTGCCGCGACCCAACCTGTCGTTATTATGGATGAGCCGCAAAACATGGAGTCAGAACTATCTCAGAGTGCAGTTGGTGAGCTAAACCCACTCTGTACACTTCGCTACAGTGCTACGCACAAGAACGAACATAATGTCGTGTATCGACTCGACCCCGTTGACGCGCACGAACAAGGCCTCGTAAAGCAGATTGTTGTTGCCGATGTAGTGCAACAAGGTACGGACGCAAAACCTTACATCAAATTGCTTGAAGTAAAGCGTGATCCGTGGCGTGCCAAACTAGAGCTTGTGTGTCGTACCTCACAAGGCTTTGCTCGTAAACAGATCAACGTACAGCAGCATCAAGACCTCGCAGTTGTGACTGTCAATGATGCCTACTCTAACAACTGGCGTGTTAGTGAGATTAACCTTGAGCCTGCCAGTATCGAGCTGACTAATCACGGTATTCTCATGCAAGGTGAATCTATTGGCGACAACAACGACTCTATCTATAAAGAGATGATCCGCGAGACAATCAAGGAACACCTCAAAAAAGAGTTCATGATGCGCGAGCAAGGTATCAAGGTACTAAGCTTATTCTTCATCGACAAGGTTGCTAACTATCTTGAATATGATGAAAACGGCGGCGAGATAGAGGGTCAATTTGCTACATGGTTTGATGAGCTATTCATCGAAGAGCGCAACAAGTCAGAGGCTTATCGCAATCTATTACCACAAGAGCCACGAGATCTTCGTCGTGCCTACTTCTCAATCATGAAAAAGGGTGGCAAGTCCAAAATGGTTGATAGCAGCGAACGAGGTAACTCGAACGATAACGATGCGTATGACCTCATTATGCGCGATAAGGAGCGTCTGCTTAGTCAAGATGAGCCAGTACGCTTTATCTTTAGCCACTCTGCCTTGCGCGAGGGCTGGGACAACCCTAATGTCTTCCAGATATGTGTACTCCGAGAAATGGGTGAAACACTAGAGCGCCGTCAGACTATCGGTCGTGGTCTGCGTCTGCCTGTCGATAAGAATGGCGAACGCGTGAAAGAAGCGACCGTTGCACAACTTACAGTGATTGCAAACGAGTCATACCGCGAGTTTGCAGATAGTCTGCAAAAGGAATACAAGTCTGCTGGTGTCAGTATCGGCTTTGTACGCCGTGAAGAGTTCAGCAAGATATTGTCGATTGACGCGCTCAATGAAGAGAAACTCGGCTACAATAATTCACTCAGCATCTGGGATCACCTCAAGAAGTCAGGCTTTATTGATGAGAGCGGCCGTGTATTGCCGACATTCAATCCAAGTAACCTCAACTTTTCTCTGAATCTGCCAGAAGAGTTTAAGAATTATGAGGGCGAGATCACTACTATTGTTAGTAACTGTAAGGTGGAACGCTTCATCAAACAAGCGCGTAACCGTATTACACGAACACTCAACAAACAGCTCATCAATGACCCCGTGTTTGAAGAGTTCTGGCACCGAATATCCCGCCGTACGACCTATCACGTACAGGTTGACCGTCAAGAGATTATAGAAGCCTCTGTACGTGCCATAAAGAAAGAAATGTACATCGAGCCACTCCGTATTCAAGTTACGCGTTCTGGCGTTCGTGTGTTGCGTGGTGGTACAAAAGGCGAAGAACTGGGTGTCCGTTCGGCAGAGCTAACTGGCTCATACGACCTGCCCGACATCATTAAAGAGCTACAAGAAGCAACAAGCCTTACTCGAAAGACTTTAGTAGATATCCTCATACAGAGTGATCGTTTGCAGGAGTTCATCCATAACCCTAATGACTTCATCCAGATGATAAAGAGAAACATATTAAACGTGCTGGCTGCTTCAGTTGTCGAGGGCATTCAGTACGAAGAGATATCTGGTAGCGTTTACGAACTCCGTGAATTGCAAAAGGATGGTCTTGAAGAAAAAGCACGCTTTATCGACCAGATGTATGAAGTCAAAAACCGACAGAAGTCAGTGTTTGATTATGTCGTCTACGATTCTGATCCTGAGTTGAAGTTTGCCGAACTGCTCGATAGCCGTGAAGACATTAAAATGTTCGTGAAACTACCCGATAGGTTCAAGATCCCTACTCCAGTAGGTGACTACAATCCAGACTGGGCTATAGTGAAGCACGAAGACGGACAAGAAAGAATCTATATGATCCGTGAGACTAAAAGCACTCAACAAGAGAGCCTACTCCGACTATCCGAGTCTGCTAAGATCCATTGCGGTGAAAAGCATTTTGCTGCAATTGGAATTGATAACTACGCTAAGTCGAGTCCCGATCACTGGAATATATAAGCCATGAATAAGCCACGATTACTCCAAACATTTCTAGTAGACGGAACTATCGAGGGAATCCGCATCATAGACTGCGAGACTACCATTAACGCAATTGTTATACCGCGCATTAAGCTAGGCGATGCTAAAAGTCTCGAAGAGACTACGCGGCCAGCAATCTACTTCCTAATCAACGCCGATGGCGATCAGGCATACATAGGTGAAGCCGAAAACTTTTACAAGCGTGTCAAGAATCACGATCAGAATAAAGATTGGTGGGATGTTGCAATTGCCATTGTGTCTGCAACCAACGAGTTGAGCAAGGGAGATGTGAAGTACCTTGAGTCACTGGCAGTTGAGAGAGCACAGAATGGAAGTATTAAAGTGCAAAATCTTGTATCACCCGTTCGTAACACTATCAGCAAGTTCTCCGTGCACAAACTTGCAAACATTCTGGATGATGCAGAGCTAATCCTAAAATCATTGAACTATGACATTCTATCGACACCCGACACCCAAAAAGACGATGATGTGTGGCATCTGAATCATAAGGGTGTCTCTGCTCGCGGTGAGTACCGAGGAAGCCAGTTTGTTGTACTTGCCGGATCGACAATACATACAGAAGCAACAGAACGATGGGTGCGGGACTTTCCGCGCATACATGCACTTCGCCAAGAGATTCTTGCCGACAAGGCTAATATTATTGGCGACACCGCGACTATCAAGGAAAACCTTGCATTTAAGAGCGTCAGTATGGCCGCTGGGATTGTTACTGGTGGTCACGTCAATGGCTGGAAAGTGTGGAAGAACTCTCATGGTAAAACTATGGATGAAGTCATCCGCAAGGGTGAATAATGTATCTTTCTAAATCCGACTTTCTCAAGTATCGCACCTGCCCAAGCTACTTTTGGCTCTGGAAACACAAGCCCGAAGAAGTGCCGGACGAATCAAGTGAAGAAGTCCGAGACAACAAGTTCGAGCAAGGCAACCAAGTTGAAGCTATCGCACGCAAGTTGTTCCCTACGGGCAAGCTAGTCGAGGGCTATAACACCACGGCGAAAGCAAACACGGAGCATCTCGTCGCCGCTGGCGCAAATATATTATTTCAGGCAACCGTTATCACGGATGAGGGCTTGTTGGCGATGGCCGATGTTCTCGAAAGAAATGGGGATGGATGGAATCTCTACGAAGTAAAATCATCCGGATCAGTAAAGAAAGACAAACATATTCCTGACATGGCATTTCAGAAGACTGCTTTTGAAAAGGCAGGTTATACCATCAATGAAACTCGCATCATACACCTCAATAAGGAGTTTGTGCGCACAGGTGACAATATAGACCCGAGTAAGTACTTTACGACAGAGAATGTGGATGAGGCCGTTAATGCTATTCTGCCAGAAGTTCACGATCAAATAGTACTCGCTCTCGACAAAATACACGACGCAGATGAACCAACGGCCTGTCCGTGTCGGTTATTATCGAGAGGTAAACATTGCCCAGCATTTAACAGGTTTAACCCCGATGTCCCCGAATACTCAGTCTACGATATCTCTCGCATGCAAGGAAAGAAGCTCGCAAGCCTAGTAGATGACGAGATCTTCCGCACTACAGACATACCAAACGATTTTCCACTGACCGCTAATCAAGCTATGCAAGTTGCAGTCGATAAGGATGGACAACCTCGTATTGATACCAACAAGGTTCGTGCGGAGCTGTCTGAGCTTGAATATCCCTTGTATTTCATTGACTACGAAAGTGTGAACCCAGCAATTCCGATGCTTGACGGAACGCATCCACATCAACAGGTAGTATTCCAGTACTCACTCCACATTATTGATAGCCCTGATTCTGAACCACGTCACACTGAGCACCTCTGCCGTGAAAGTTCGACCAAGTCTCTGCTAGCACTCGTAGAACAGATGCGTGAAGATATCGGAGACAGGGGTAGCGTTATAGTCTGGAATAAAGTATTTGAACGAGATCGCAACAAAGAGCTCGGTGAGTTATTTCCTGAATACGCTGAGTTCTATGCAAGTTTGAACGACAGAATATACGATCTAAAAGATATTTTCAGCAAAAACTACTACGTCGATTCGGGGTTCAAGGGCAGCAACTCGATTAAAGATGTCTTACCAGTCCTAGCACCACAGTTGTCCTACAAAGAATTGGCGATTGGCAAGGGCGACCTTGCCTCAGTACGATGGTACGAAATTGCCACAGGTGAAGACAACAGTGGCGCAGATCAGGTATTCGCTGACCTGTTGGAGTATTGTAAACTTGATACATTAGCTATGGTTGAGATATTCAACGTGTTGAGGAAGTTATGAGTGAAGATATGAACGAGCCTAATTGGCAAAGAGTCGTGCTGGAGACACCTTTTGCTGGCGATATAGAAGCAAACCTCGCATACGCACGTAAATGCATGGCTGATTGTTTAAGCCGAGGTGAAGCGCCTTTTGCTAGTCATCTGCTCTACACCCAAGAGGGTGTGCTCGATGACACAATCGCCGAAGAAAGGGAGCGCGGCATTAAAGCCGGTTTTGTGTGGGGAGAAGTTGCAAGCAAAGCTGTAGTCTATACGGATCGAGGCATTAGCGGTGGTATGCAGATGGGCATCGATAAGGCAGAAAGCAGCGGCATACCAGTAGAATATAGAAGTCTAGTTGAAGGATCTGGTCTAATCTCCCAAACTGAGAGCATATAAAATATGAATGAAAGACTTCAATCAGAAAAAATCGTTGTATCAGCACCCCTATCCTTTGCAGGATCTGCTCAGCGTATTTGGAAGATAACAAAGTCTGATAACGCGCCACTCAAGTGGATCTTACTTGTTCCAGTAGCGTTGATACTGATTATGTTTGCATGGATGTTTGTATGCTTCTGGTACGTCATCATGTATGTTGTCTTCGGAATCTTCTTTATCCCGTTCCGACTCTGGCGACGTGGCGCACGCAAGAATAAAAGAAACGAGATTAGACACCGTGAACTGCTTAATGCTGTACGCAAGCAGAGAGAATAAATGAAGTGGAGATTTTCGGACAGTGAGTAGCGACACCCATCTCAAAGACCGTGAATTTTATGAAACAACCTATGACCGGCACACCGTAGAAGATGCGCGAGATGGCATGGTTCATTATGAGAAGTTCTACGCTGAGTTTAAAAGTATTTTAGATAAGGATGATACGGTTGATAGTCCGGGGAGCGCTATTTTACTTAATGCGTTCTATATGCAGACTGTAGGTCTCGAGCTACTCCATCGTTATGAAAACCGCGAGCAGTATATTAACGAGTGGATGCAGAAGGACGAGGCTAAAGATACTCAAATTGCCGATGCTAGATTAACAGAAGAACCCTACTGCCAGCACTGCAGTAAAAAGGGGTTAAGAATCATAGATAAAGACTTGATGCGTCATCATAAAGACGCGAAGTATGCCGATCCAGAAGAAGTGCTATTTACGCCTCGATGTCCACATTGTAATAAGAATAGTGCATTCTGGCAGGACGGCACCGCATGGTTCATAGATCCCGAGCGCTGTCCTAAGTGCCAAAGTGAGGTAACAAGTAAAACTGTTAAAACAAAGACAGCTATTACTTTTATCTACACTTGCCCAGTGTGCAGTCATAAATACAAAGATAGAATAGATTTTAGCCATAAAAAAGAAAGACCAGATCCCGATTTTGAAAAGGACCGCGTCCACTTCTGCTTACTGGATGACGAATTTCGCAAGCATCTCTTTGCAACTAAGAAGGGTTTCGAAGACATGGCCGAACTAAGTAAAAAGTTTAAAGAAAAAGAGGAAAATAAACATATTTATGATGCTATTAAAGAAGTTAAGGAGCCGAAGATTGCGGAGCTTTCGAGTCTGCTCAAGATATCGCTTGAGAAAGCTGGCTTCATCGAATTCAGCTTAGATAAACCCGAAATGGGCAAAGATGTGACAATTGTTTTCAACTGTCTAGATAATAAGAGTGAGCGTACAGAAAGAGATAGTGAGAAGACACTTAAAAAAGCGATCGAGAAAGCGCTCATAGACACTAACTGGCGATTAATGAGTAATGGAATTCATTATAGACTCGGCTATTTAAGCGGAAGGCTACGTGCCTATGAGCGAGAGGAAGATTTAAAGAAACTTATTGAATCAAGCGCAAAACTAAAGAAACGACAACCCAAGCAGGTAGAAGAAAGTCCTACGGGATATATCGAGGCAGCTGACGGTACGAAGATAATTCTGTAACGTTTATGTGAGAGATCTACCGATTTGCTTTAGTATCACTCTTTGCATAGGTACTCAACGTAGTATAGATCGCAAGTCGTTGGTAGAATCCGGGTCGAAAACCGTTCTTTACTAACTCGTAAGCAACAAGTCCGACCAATACTACCGCCACGCCGAGAAGATAGAAGTACCAATTTGACCAAAACAAAATAGCAGGAGCGAGAGCTATGGGTAGGATTCGGAAAACAAGTGACCTTTTGAGGGTGTCATAAGTACTTTTGAATGTTTTGTATGCCGATGAGCGAGCATTAGCGTGGAGCTTGAGATAATCAGAATACTTTTTGATGCTTTTGTTATGATCTATGTACCACTTAAAAGAGACCTCATCATCCGCCATATCGTATAGGTCATAAAAGCCCTTTTTTGAGCTAAAAGCGGCAGTATGAAGAATCACGAAAAGCCAACTTATTGTTTGCCTACCAAAACACCAGTAGCCAAACAATATACCAACTATCAAAGCAACTATACTCATTAAGTCAATCATACCACTAACTCCATTTATCTGCGCCGATGAAGCGCATCATCTGCTCTGTTAGTATTGGTGACTGCATCCGTCTCATAAACTCACAACTGTCATTTTGAGATAGGACATTTAGGCTACCCTCCCACAAGATATCATCGTCAATGATCGCCAATTTACGATGGTGGCCTACGGTCATAAGTACTGTGACTCCCATATCCTGCATTACGCCAATCGCGCGTAACGCTTGTTCGTACAGTAGTTGCCCATGCTCTTCGAGCGGCTTGGTATTCACAACTATACTGACATTCTTTGCACGTAAACGCTTCAAGGTAGGTAGGAGTGCATTCAGCCGTTTCATTGTGATGAATGGACTCTCTATGACAACGAGCGTTCGTGCTCGTCTTAAATCGCGTGAAAACGCGTCATAGAATCTGTCTTGATCGTATAGCTGGGAGGTGGTTAGTTCTGGAGCATAACGAGAAGAGTTACGAGAGAGACTAAACATTGCGATTATCCTCCTCTGTAGAAAAACATACTAGACCACAATAGGTTTGGTAATCGTCCTGGAGCCCCTGCCACGAGATTATAAGAAGTCTACCTCCGTTGAGCGTAGACTTTTTTGCTACGAAAAAGTTTGGTTGTCCTACTACCCCTAAGATAACCCTGTCTGATAAGCTATATTTATGGCTGAAAATGACCAAAACATGCCCGAACCCGCATTGAAATATATGCGCACACCCGAGGAGTCGCGTGACGTATTTTTGTCTTGGCAACGAGAAGACATGGTGTTTTTTGCTGCTGGCGCGTGTCATATTTTGGCACATATGTTCCTTTCGCTTCACCCAAACGAGGGTTTTGATCTGATTTATACTAAACCTGTCAATAAACAATCTGGCAACCATATGTACGCGAGCAACGGGACATGGGCGTTCGATTTCAGCGGGTGGTCGCTCGAAAAAGACCTGCTGGAAGTTAATGAAAGGTTTGCAAAAGATGGATATCCAAACTGGAACTATGGCGCATCGTTATAAAATAAGGTTTGCCGGAGTATCTGAGGAATTATAATTATCTGCGAGCGCCAGAATATTTCCCAGAGCTTCCATGGAAACGAGCATATGATTATATTCATATACTTCCCTCGGCTGCACCAGAATTAGGTGTCGCATGATCGTTTCTGGAAATACTATTATGCAATAAATAGGTTTGGTATTTGTCCGATAGCTCTTGCCAATATAAATGACATACTGTCAGATGTATGTCATTTATATTTTGTATGTCAAATGCAAAGTAGTATAATAGATGTAATAGGAGGACCTTACATGAATGAACTTTGTGACATATGTGGCATCAGACCAGTCACTCATCGAGTGCAAGTCACGCAGAATGGCCAGATGGCCGAACTAAATGTCTGTGACATTGACTACCAGAGGCTACGGCAACAAGCTGGCTCAAGTTCACCATTCGAGTCATTATTTTCTGGCAGTAACCCCTTCAATTCTTTTGAGCAAGCCTTTGCCCGCCCCGAGCGACAACAGGCTGCAGGCCTTGAAGCACTCTTGTCCGACACTGCCAAGGATATTATCCAAGAAGCCGGTAATGTGGCGCACGAGTTTGGCCGCAGAGAAGTAGATACTGAACACTTGCTTTACGCCCTCGCTGACAACGACGTCGTTGCTGAAATCCTCAATCAATATAAGCTGAAACCGAGTGATATTAAGGGTTATATTGATGCTAATGCGCCAAAAGGTAAGCAAACTACTACTGAAGATGAGATGGGTGTCAGCCCTCGTGTTAAAAGCGTACTTCAAAGCGCCTACCAAATTTCGCGCGAACTCGGCCACAGCTACATCGGTCCAGAGCACCTTTTGATTGCACTTGCCGCCGAGGCTGACGGCATGGCACACGAGGTGCTCGAAAAGTACGGCTTGAGTCCTGAAAGTCTCCGCGCCAAAACAACCAAAGTGGTTGGGCAAGGTGCTGAGGGTGGTAAGGTTGAAACTCAGACGAACACACCACAGCTCGATAAATATTCGCGCGACCTGACGCAGCTTGCCAAGGCTGGTAAACTTGACCCAGTAATTGGCCGAAACGATGAAATTCAAACGACTATCGAAATTTTAAGTCGCCGCACCAAAAACAACCCATTGCTGATTGGTGAGCCAGGCGTCGGTAAAACTGCTATCGTCGAAGGCTTGGCGCAGCGAATTGAAGCAAAAGAAGTACCTGGGGTGCTTGAGGGTAAACGCGTCGTTGAACTTTCACTTATGAGTGTGATTGCTGGAGCCAAATATAAGGGTGAATTTGAGGAGCGTATTAAGGCTGTCATCGATGAGATCGTCGAGCACAAAGACGAGTTAATCGTGTTTGTGGACGAGGTGCACACTATAGTAGGTGCTGGTGGTGGCGGTTCTGAGGGCGGCATGGATGTCGGCAACATCATGAAGCCGGCACTCGCCCGTGGCGAACTGCATCTTATCGGGGCAACAACCTTGAATGAATATCAAAAATATATCGAGAAGGATAGTGCTCTCGAGCGACGGTTCCAGCCCGTTATGGTGCCAGAGCCGACGATTGAGCAAGCGATTGAGATCATTCGAGGCCTCCGCGACAGCTATGAAGCCCATCACAAAGTTAAGATTGATGACTCAGCCGTCACTGCCGCCGTTTATTTGAGTGATCGTTATATTACATCTCGGTTCTTGCCTGATAAAGCCATTGACTTGCTTGACCAAGCGGCAGCTCGCGTACGCATTGCCAGCGATACACGCACAGCCGAAATTGCCAAATACGAAGATGATATTGCCCGTCTTTCGCGCGAAGAAGAGTCAGCTCGCAATCACAAGAAAACCGATGAAGCCAAGAAACTGAAAAAAGAAATTGACACTCTGACAAAGCAAAAAGATGAGTTAATGGAAGCTTGGAAGCGCGAGAAAGGTGTTTCGACAGCCGTAGTCACTAGTGCTGACATCGCCCAGATTGTTAGCAAACTCACCGGCGTGCCGGTCACCGAGCTCACCGAAGAAGAGAAGCTAAAGCTTTTGACACTTGAAGATAAGCTTCACCAACGGGTTGTTGGTCAAAACGAAGCCGTTCAGGCAGTGAGCGACGCGGTTCGTTTGTCGCGTGCTGGACTGACGCAGGGTTCTCGTCCAATCGCAAACTTCCTCTTCCTTGGCCCAACCGGTGTTGGTAAAACAGAGCTTGCTAAAGCCTTGGCTTGGTCAGTCTTTGGTGATGAAGATGCTATGATTCGTATCGACATGAGCGAATATATGGAGCGCCATGCTGTTAGTCGTCTTGTCGGTGCGCCTCCAGGGTACGTCGGCTATGATGAGGGTGGCCAGCTCACTGAAGCAGTGCGCCGCCGCCCGTACAGCGTCATTTTGCTTGATGAAATAGAGAAAGCTCACCCAGATGTTTATAACATTCTGTTGCAAGTTTTTGACGATGGTCGGCTAACCGACGGTAAGGGTCGTGTAGTGGATTTTACGAACACGATTATTATTGCTACCAGCAACCTTGGTAGTGCCCAAATTATCGAAAACGATAAAGCCACAGGCAAAGACAAGAAAGATAAAAAGGCGCTGAAAGCCGAGCTCATGGAAGTGCTGCGCGGCCATTTCCGTCCGGAGTTTATTAACCGCATCGACGATATTATCGTTTTTGACAGTCTGAATAAAGACGAGATTAAAAACATCGTCCGTTTGCAGCTCGAAAAAGTCACCCAGCTACTTGCCGAAAAAGGTGTATCTATTACGTTTAGTGATGCACTAGTAGATGATCTTGCGAAGCGTGGGTACCAACCAGAATTTGGCGCCCGCGAACTACGCCGTCTCATCAAAACCGACATCGAAAACTTGTTAGCTCGTAAACTGCTTGCGGGAGAGCTCAAAGAAGGTGCTAGTGTCACCGTTAATTACTCAGCCAACGATGGAGTAACTATTGATCAGGTAAAGTCACGCAAATAGTACTCTAAGAGGATCATATTACCATAAACCCCCTGAAGACTATTTAGCTCGCGGTACGTTTGATAATCATCGTTCAGCCCCTGCTATTTCTAATTGTGTATAAATTAATTTCCTTACTGAGCATCAGGATCCGAATATTACTTTTGAAGGACCACGCTTCACTATTTTTTCCTGCGCATGAAGCTTATCAGGCCCAGGGCCTTTCTATCAAAGCGGCGGCTAAATACTCCCTGCGGACTATTTTAGGCATTGACGTATCGATAGCCAGCCTATTTTCCTTTGGAAATTATATTACACCACAATAGGTTCGGTAATCATCCTGAAGCCCCTGCCAAGCTTAAGCCGTCTGAACAAAGTCTTCAATTTGGAGGCTTTTTGTTACTATAAGCACATGGAAGAAAATTATATTCGTCAGATAAGAGTTGATGATGTCGATACTTCTCAGTACCCGTTTACTATACCAGCCGTCCAGCAGATTGAAGATATTTTGTTTACTACACCTGTAACGTTCTTTGTCGGGGAGAACGGAACGGGCAAGTCAACGATTATAGAAGCGCTTGCCGTATCGGCTGGTTTTAGTGCCGAAGGTGGTACGAAGAACTACCACTATGACTCCATAAATTCCACGTCTTCGTTATGTGATCACATTACACTCATAAGAAATTATAAAAGAGAGCGCTATGGCTACTTCCTTCGTGCTGAAAGTTTCTATACGACAGCCAATTATGCTGATGCTGGGACATTCGACAAGGAGGGCAATCCTATTCCTATCTTCTTTGATGGTAAGCGAATTCACGAGCAGTCGCATGGTGAAGCCTTTCTTGCTATTGCAAAAGAATTTCGCCCGGGGCTATTCATATTTGATGAGCCCGAATCAGCGCTTTCCCCGAAGCGCCTACTTGTATTAATGTCGGTAGTACATAAACTTGCAGAAATGGGTTCCCAATTTATTATTGCGACCCATTCTCCTATACTTTTAGCCTTTCCTGGATCAAAGATATATCAACTTTCTAAGAGTGGAATCGAAGAAACCGACTACGACAATATTGAACATGTAAAGGTTACAAGGGAGTTTTTAAGTGACCCAAGCTTGTATCTTGAATCACTTGAAGACTTCTAAGCTCGTCTATGCGAGGGTACTGTCGATTACAAATTTTCTAAGTTTTGACATTAATTTCACCTAATTAGTTAGCTCTACGCTATATACGAACCGCAGTGTATTATTGTTACAAGTGAAGTATTAAGTGACGACAGTAATAAGGGCAATGATAAGTGGTCTAGAGCCATGCGACCAACTTGAAGCTGAGCATATTAACAATGCCATTAATTGGATTGACACCTCCCACGAAATCTTTCGCATCAAGAAACCTGATACGCCACCTAAGCACCTAGTCGCATATTTTGTAGTGTACGACCATAGGGCTGATCTTCTCCTGCTCGTCCATCATACCAAGGCGAAAGCATGGCTTCCTGCTGGTGGGCATGTTGAACCAGGCGAGAACCCCCAATCAGCAGTGCTAAGGGAAGCTGCAGAAGAACTAAATATTACCGCTATTTTTACAAATGAGTTTGGTCCTCGGCCGTTATTCATCACCGTAAACGACACTAAAGGTGAGGACAGTCACACTGATGTAAGTTTATGGTTCATTATCGAAGGTGATTCCCGTGCGAGACTTGATTACGATTCGAGAGAGATACGCGACTACCGATGGCTCTCGCCGAAACAGATCTTGGCTACGGATATATCTGACCTCGATCCACATATGCACAGATTTGTACAAAAATTTATGCGATCAAAATGATAACACGATAGTTATAGGCCGCACTCTCTGCTATACTAGTAATAGTCTAACGGAGGTGCAAAACGTGGACGAGAACGAATCACTTGAGCAGGCCAATATACCTATAGATCCGCCTGCGCACCAAAGTCCCTATAGTCTTCTGCTTAGGCAGAGCCGCAAGATGGGTAGCTTTGCAACCCGCACATATGATGTCACACGCGAGTTTCTCAGAAAGGACGTACGTGACTTGTCTTCACGACGCCCAGAGTCTGTTGTGTTCGGAAAGAAAATCGACAAATCGGGAGTAAGTGTAGAGGAGGCAAAGCAAATCACAAAGCTCGTTAAGCGCTCCCATGAAGTACTTGCCGGTGCCCGTACAGTTATACTTCCTGTTAATCTTTTTCCTGATACAGTTATCGTCGATCGCACCAAGGTAACAATAACCAAACGTACTTTTTTTTGGACATCACAGGTCATTACAACTCGTATCGAAGACATCTTAAGTGTCACATCAAACTTTGGCCCACTGTTTGGAAGTCTCACTATATCAACTCGTGTCATGAATTCGACCGACCACTATGAGATCAACTTTTTTTGGCGTCGCGACGCTGAGTATCTGAAACGTATCATTCAAGGCTACGTCATTGCGCAGCACAATCAAATCGAGACAAAGCATCTATCTCGTCAGGAGCTCATCGAGACTCTGCTCGAACTGGGTCAAGACTCAACAATGTAGCGACCTGCCATTCTTTATAAGAATTTGATATACTTGTCTATATGAAATCACTGAGCCTCACCAAGCCACATGCGATCATCATGGTCGGAATTCCAGGAAGTGGCAAAACATTTTTTGCAAGAAAGTTCTCTGAGACATTTAACGCTCCCCGTATTGCAATTGAAGATATTGCGCCTCATGCTGCCAATCACAAAGCAGCCGACAAGATTGCGCATACAGTCTTAGATGAGCTGGTAAAAACGGGCCTCTCGCTCGTAGTGGAGCTTGATAGCGCAACCCGAGCAAGCCGACGTGAGCTATCACAAAAACTTCGAGAAGCGGGCTATGTCCCGTTGCTTGTCTGGGTGCAAATAGATCAACCAACAGCTAAGCAACGTTACGAGCGAACTACTTCAAAAGACAAGCCCGATTTCGATGGTCAAGTGCGACGATTCAGCCCTCCCCATAAGCAAGAAAATCCTACGGTGATTAGTGGTAAACATACCTATGCAACTCAGGCAAAGGTTGTTCTCAAGCGTCTTTCGGCTCCACGCGAGCAAGCAACACAGCAATCGAGTGTTCCACCTCGCCCTGCTGGTCGTAGTATTACGGTAGGATAGGAAAGCATTCGCTTGTGTCGACATTTCATGATGATGAATTCGGCACAGTAACTGTTCGTCGGCATCCCAAAAGCAGGTCTGTTCGACTAAGTATTGCACCGGGTGGCACGCTTCGCATATCTATGCCACCGTACGCACCGTTATTCCTCGCAAAGCGCCTTCTTAATAGCTCTCGTCATTCTATACGTAAAGAGCGACAAGTTAGCCAACCGACGTTGGCTGATGGCATGAGGCTTGGCAAAAGTCACACGCTGCGTATAGTAACAGGCGACCAGCTTTCGTGTGAACGACGGGGTCAGACAGTGCTACTCCAAGTGCCGCAAGACGTAACGCTTGATAGCCAGCGAGTAGCAGATGTCCTGACGCCAAAGGTAATTGATGCACTCCGTCGTGAAGCAAAAAGCTACCTCCCTAGACGCCTTGCGCATCTCGCAGATGCCCATGGTTTTAGCTACAGCACCGTTCGTTTCTCTCACGCCGGTACTCGATGGGGTAGCTGTAGCAGCAACGGCACTATCAGTCTCAATATTGCGCTCATGAAGCTTGAATTTGCTTTGATCGACTATGTCTTACTTCATGAGTTGAGCCACACAAGACACATGGACCACAGCAAGTCATTTTGGGATGAAGTAGAGGGATGTGATCCTGAGTACAAAAATCACCGTCGTTTGCTCAAACTCCAGCACCCAACTGTATTTTAATAAAACCATAAGCAAGACTGGTATAATAATCAGTAATGGGTGGTGACTTCAGGTTTGAGCAGCGTACGCTCAACATTATGCGGATTATCGGGCTTCTGACACCGCTCTTCTTGCTGGGCTACGGCATCTTCATCATACTTAGTGTTGTTGCGTCAAAAAACTACATAAACGATATCATCTTCTGGAGCATCGTCATACCCTGGAATCTTCTTGGTCTTCACCAGTATGTATTTCCCGCACAGACGAAGCGTCATATGTTGATTAATATCACTCTCTATCATCTATTTGCCGTCCTCTATATACTACTTGTGTCAGGCTTCACCCTACCATTTTTAAGCGCCTGGGCACTACTGTATCTAGCTAGCTACGTATACTTCGCAAATCTTGGCGTCGCATTTAGCGTCATCTGCTTCTTGATCATGATGGTTATTGATATCATTCTCTATCCAAGCCACTCGGTTGATGCACCATTTACAATCATGAGTTGTATCTCAACATTACTGGTTGGTGTAGCTGCAATCTCCCTTAACCGCATCAAAGAGTATGACCGCGAAGCAATCCTTCGCAGTAAGCGTAGCGAGCTACTACAGCGCGACCGAATAGCTACACTAGTGAATAATCTTGCCGATGCGATTATTAGCACCGACTCTGACGGCTACATACAACTCTACAATGCAGCAGCCCTCGATCTACTCGACACCAACACTCAGCTTGATGGTCAGTTGTTGGATAGCGTGCTTGAGCTTCAGACTTTAGGTGGTGAGTCACGTAAGCTTCTGCCACTGCTTCTGAAATCTCGCACAGTCACGATAGACGATAGCTTGGTTGCACACATTGGCGATGAGAGGCTCAGGCTTGAGATTACTTATTCTCCGATCCGTAGTACCTTTGCAGGTAGCACGGCAAGCTCACGTGATGACGGCTACGTGATTATTATTCGCGATATCACTAAGACAAAAAGTCTTGAGGAGGAGCGTGACGAGTTTATCAGTGTAGTAAGTCACGAGCTACGCACGCCAATCGCCATTACCGAGGGAGCTATCGACAATGCCCAGGTAGTTGCCAGGCGTGATGATACAGACAAGACGGCAATAACCAAGAATCTCGCACTTGCCCATGAGCAGATCATGTTTTTGTCACGGATGGTGAATGATTTAAGTACGTTATCTCGCGCCGAAAGAAATGTTGCGGATACAGCCGAGGAGATCGATGTAGCGGAACTGGCTCATTCGCTACACACACAGTATAGTCCTGAAGCCACCAAGAAAGGGCTGACGCTTAATCTTTTGCTAGACCCGCATCTAGGGTCAGTCATGGCTAGTCGTCTGTATCTCCATGAGCTGTTGCAAAACTTCATCACCAACGCGATCAAATACACCAAAGAGGGTAAGGTAGAGCTCATCATCACAACAAAAGGCCAGACTGTCACATTTGCTGTTCGCGACACGGGCATTGGTATAAGTAAATCTGACCAGGCAAAGATATTCCAAAAGTTCTACCGCTCAGAGGACTATCGTACCCGAGAGACAGGCGGCACTGGCCTGGGCCTGTATGTTGCGGTCAAGCTTGCTAAAAAGTTACAAACAACTATTGATGTAAAGAGTCGCCTTAACCATGGGTCTACCTTCAGCTTTTCCTTACCACTTATTGGCAGCAAAGCTCAATCAGATAAAGACAAATAAGCATCGTTGACCGGTTGGGCAGAAACGGCTCGGCCTTTCCACATGGTGGTATGAGTACCATAGCGATAGACGCTCAGTATAAGTAGCAAAAGTTCCTGCAGGGCAGTCCATGGCCATACGATTACACTTACAACCGTCACTTGGCGCCAGACTACCGAAAGATACTGACCATATAGACCTGCGCCCAGTGATAGTACTACTGCGAGAGCAGTTATTGTCAGTAAGTCACCCTTCAATATCGCCATAACTATCAAAGTAGGCAGCGAAAGTGCCCATACGATTAACCACAGGGTAGTTATCAAGCCCTTTAGACCGGCTCTTCGGAACATCGGTGACATCAAGCGCTCGCTCGATTCAACTTGAGAGTGCCATCGTTTCTCGTACGCAAATCCCATGTGGTTTCCCGAAACTATTGTTGCTTGCTCCTTCATTGCCGTCGCAAAAAAACGCTCAGGCTGTACATCCAAAGCTACGCGGTTGAAACCGCTATAGCGTGATAGCAAGACATTCCGATCAATACACCATGCTACACCCGTTGCTCCGGGATAGTCAAAAAGAATATTCCATAGATATCTTGCGTGTCCAAAAACAGCACTCTGACGGCCAGTGTCGTTACGGCTTGGGATGATCGATATCATCCTTTTGTCTTTTGCAGCAACTATAGTCATGAGGTTACGGATTGCAGATATCTCAAGCTTTGTATCAACATCACAAAACAATACATAGTCGCCACTTGCTTCGCGTGCAAGCGTATCGAGCGCATGATTCTTACCAAGCCAGCCAGATGGCAACTTCTTACCGGCTATAAAACGCACCCCAGCATGGGCAAATGACTTGATAAGTATCGATGTATTGTCTTCCGATTCATCATCAAGAACAATGATCTCAAGCTTTGGATAATCACTCGCCAAGATACGTTCCAAGCAAACACTCAGCGCATGAGCCTCATTACGAGCGGGAATACAAACTGACACAGTTGGGAGAGCTTCAATCGCAATATCACTACTGTTCAATGAGTTTGCTATCAGTTTCTGCTTAAACCATCTGATTCGTAAGGAGACAACGAGAGCAGATACAGAAAACAGGCATGTGATAGCAATTGCAGTCATTTCCATCTATTTGTAGTGTAGCATGCTTGACGATTTGTCATCAGTGAATTACACTAGTACTTGACAGTCTGCCTGAGAGCAGACTATTTAATTTGGGAGATGCAGGAATGGCAAAGACGAAACGATCATCAGAAACTACCGTAACTCGCATTAGCGCATCTGATTCTGGTTCGTCTCAATCTGCTAACAAGCCTTCAAAGGCAAAACCAGCAAAGACAAGCAAAGCACTTGCCGAGGATGACGTGCGACCAAACATCGTCAAGCGCTTCTTCGGCTACTTTAAGGGTGCTTGGTATGAACTTAAGCAAGTACGCTGGCCGACTCGTTCGGCGACCTGGAGCCTCACAGCTGCCGTGCTTGGATTCTCGCTTTTCTTTATTGTGTTCATCATTCTGCTCGACGCAGGCTTTAAGTATGTTTTTGAAGTGATATTTAAATAAGGAGTAAATAAGACTAATCATGGCAAATAACCGATACGACTCAACGCGTCAATGGTACGCAATCCATACCTACAGTGGCTACGAAGAAAAGGTCGCCGATAGTATTCGCCAGCGCATCAACGCCGTTGATATGGCCGACAAGATCTTCGATGTAATGGTTCCGAAGGAAAAGCAGATCCAAATCAAGAACGGTAAGCGCAAAGTCATTGAAGCAAAGATTTTCCAAGGCTATGTCCTCGTTGAGATGAAGCTTGAAGAAGAAACATGGTTCATCGTCCGCAACACACCTGGTGTTACAGGTTTCGTCGGTAGTGGTACAGAGCCAACCCCAGTTTCAGACGCAGAGGTTAGTAAGATCAAAAAGCGTATGGGCGTTGAAGACCCTAAGCATCAAATTGACTTTGCCGAAGGTGAAGTCGTCAGCATCGTCGATGGTCCATTCAAAGGTTTCGATGGTGCTATCGCTGAGATCGACGCCGTCAAAGGCAAGATCAAGGTTATGGTCAGTATGTTTGGCCGAGATACCCCTGTAGAGCTAGACGCTCTGCAGGTGAAGAAAGTGTAATATGCCTATACACATCCTGGTACCGCTACAGGGTGCAGAATTTGGCTACTACTTTGATAATGCCGCATTAGATGGCCAAGATGATTCTACTGTTGAGGACAGGTTTAGAACTGTTGGGAAGGAGTTACTAGGACGAGCATTTTCACCTCACTTTGGCTGGAGAATAGAAGGTCAGTCGGTATATATCACCAAGCCGACTGCACTCGAGACAAGTCACAGGAATCCGCTGCCCAATAAGATCCATAGCCACCGCGATACCTTCTCACTTATTCCTGGCGAGCAGCGACTTGGAGACGGGACGATGATATATCTTGTCGATCTCTTGCAGGCGATGGGTGCGCACACCCCACATCACGACCAGCTCCAAGAAAGACGAGCTCAACGTAGCAAGTTATTGCTGCGGTGGACAAAAAGGCATTCGTCTAGTAAAATAAGCTAGTTACGCACTGCAAATAGCTTCAAAATATTAGCAGTAACTTATATAACAAAGGATACTAAACACATGGCAAAGCAAGTTATTGGAAACTTGAAACTTCGTATTCCAGCGGGTCGAGCGACGGCCGGACCTCCAGTTGGATCAACTCTTGGTCAATGGGGTCTTAACATGATGGATTTCATCAACCCATTTAATGATGCAACCAAAGACATGATGGGTAAGGACGTGATTGTTCATATTAAGGTTTATGATGACCGTACGTTTGATTGGAAAAGCCTTGGCCAACCTGTTGACGATGCGATTCGTGAAAAAATTGGCATCAAGAAGGGTAGCGGCAAGCCACACTCAGAGAAAGTAGGCAAGATTACTCGTAAGCAACTCGAAGAGATTGCGGAAGTAAAAATGGGCCAACTCAATGCTATCGACATGAATGGTGCAGTAAAGGTAATTGCCGGTACAGCACGTTCAATGGGTGTCGAAGTCGTCGACTAAGCTACACCTGCCTAACAACAGTCAAAACCACTCGACATACCGAGTGGTTTTTGCTATAATAGTTGATATACAAATCAATGTTGGGAGGCATTCTGAATATCCTTCAGAGCCGTTCGTACCACAGAAAGGATTAGTCTAACATGGCTAAAAAAGCAGAACTGCTTGAAAAAGCAGCCGAACTGAAGCTTGAGGTTTCAGAGAAGAATACAATAGCTGAGATCGAAGCAGCGATCGCCACAGCTGAAAAGCATGAGTCAAAAGACGCTGCACCAGCAAAAGCCGGCAAGCGTTCAGAAAAAGCACTGAAAGAAGCAGAGGAAAAAGCTGACAAGGAAGCGCGTAAGGCTGCTGGTGACACCGCACCACAGAACGAAGAAGAGGCACACGTAAAGAAGGGTCCGCGGCCCGTCACTCGCCCACGCCTTGAGCGCCGCGGCAAGAACTACCGTAAGCTTGCTGAGCAGATTGAAAAAGACAAACTTTATAGCTTATCTGAGGCAATCGAGCTTGCAACCAAGACAAGTCCGACCAAGTTTGATGCATCGGTTGAAGTACACGTGCGCCTTGGTGTTGACCCTCGTCAAGCTGATCAAAATATCCGCACCACAGTGAGCCTACCAAATGGTTCAGGTAAAACAGTTCGTGTTGCCGTTTTCGCACCCGAAAGCGACCATGCTGATGCAAAGAAAGCTGGCGCTGACATCATTGGGGATGAAACATTCCTCACACAACTTGACAAAGAAGTGCTCGACTTCGATGTTTTGATTGCTACGCCACAATACATGCCACGACTTGGTAAGTATGCACGCTTGCTTGGTCCACGCGGGCTAATGCCAAACCCAAAGAGTGGTACTGTAGCGACCGACGTTGCAAAAGCCGTGTCAGAGGCTAAAGCAGGTAAAGTAGAGTATCGTGTTGATAAGCAAGCAATCGTACACTTATCAATTGGCAAGGTTAGTTTTGGGCCACAAAAACTCGAAGAGAACGCTAGAAGCTTCTTCGATAGTCTCCAAAGCCAAAAACCTTCTGGCCTCAAGACCGTATTTGTGAAATCAACCAATATCAGCACTTCAATGGGTCCTGGTATCAAGGTTGAAAACGTCGTTAACTAGAGAGTAGACAAGAGAAGCGGTTTAACCGTTAATGCTGCTCCGGTCACCTCATACGCGACCGGAGCAGCTTCTCTTTGAAGGTCCTTCACGAAAGGCGGGTATTTTTGCATAGTCGGACAGTTCGACTATTTCCAGCACCCTTCACTACTTTCCCCCTCAGATTAATTCTCACTATATCGCTTGCGGTTAACGATTGCAACCTGTTTTTTCGTTCCTCGTATGTCATAATAGAGCTATACGAGGGGAACTATGAAGCAATATCTTAACTTACTACAAGACATATTAGACAATGGCACAGACAAAGGCGACCGTACTGGAACAGGCGCAAGAAGCGTATTTGGACGACAGGTCCGCTATGACCTCCAAGAAGGGTTCCCGGCAGTCACCACCAAGAAGCTCTATTTCAACTCAGTGGTTCATGAGCTTTTGTGGTTCCTAAAGGGATCAGGTAATATTGAGTACCTTGCTCAAAATAACGTTCACATCTGGGACGAATGGCCCTTTAAGGCATACCTCGAAAAAAATAATTTACCGATTCCTGAAGTAAACTCCGACGAGTGGAAAACGCAGATGAAAGATTTCATTCAAAAGATTGCAACCGACCATGAGTTTGCTATGAAGTGGGGTGACCTCGGACCCGTTTATGGCGTTCAATGGCGCAAGTGGCCGGACGGCAGAGGTGGAGAAATTGATCAGATTGCCAATGCAATTGAAATGATCAAAAACTCACCAGACTCACGTCGGATTATTGTCACCGCCTGGAATCCAGGGGAGATCGATGAAATCGTTACCGTTGGTGGGCTGCCACCATGCCACAGCCTATTCCAATTTTATGTAGCTGATGGCAAGCTCAGCCTACACCTCTATCAGCGAAGTGCCGACACATTTCTCGGCGTACCCTTTAATATTGCCAGTTACTCGCTGCTGCTCGCCATGATCGCTCAAGTAACTGGCCTCAAACAAGGCGAATTTGTGCACACTCTTGCAGACACTCATATCTATAGCAACCACTTCGAGCAGGTAAAAGAGCAGTTGTCGCGAACCCCAAAGACTCTACCGACATTATGGCTTAACCCAGAAGTAAAAAATATTGATGATTTCACATTCGATGATATTCGACTCGATGGCTACAACCCCGATCCACCGATCAAAGCACCAATTGCTGTGTAGTTAGTTAACTATTAATCCTTTCATGCTTGCTGTCGTCAAACTAATCTGGTATGCTCGCTCAAATGTCTATTGATGTCCTAAATGATCAATCCCCAAGTCTTTACGATATTACTCGTGGATTTATACTTCAAAATCGCGACATTCTTGGTCGCAATGCTCACGTTATATCACTAGAACGAACTCCCGAGGGTGAATTTTGTCCGCCAGAATCTCACCCAAGTAGTGAGAGTGGATTGCCGCGAGAGATAGTATCTCTCCATGTCGAACCAGGCAAAGGTGAAGTAGGAGATCGCTGGTTCCTAAACTCAAGCAACAATAGAAAAATGCAATATGAAGTCAGCTTTAATGATAAGCTTCCAGTATGTGTTGCGTATGATATGGGAACGCAAAATCAACTGATACAATTCCGCGTTCTAGACCAGGAAGCTACACAAGAAAAGGCTGATCTTATTATCACGCTCCTCTCTCACCCGGATACAATCGCTACCATCGTCGAACACCGGTCTAGACTTATGAAGCTGCAGAAAGAGCTCACGCATGTTGTGCTCAAGATGAAAAAGGGCACACCAAGTTACCCAAAGCTCATCACTCGAGCCGCCGAACTTAAGCGACAACAATATCTTCAGCTATCGTCTGTCTCATCACAACGAGATGTTGTCGCAAAAGTCTCGGGTAAGTCGTATACAGAAACTTTTGCAGGGTAAGCGCTATATCGCGCTAATGCACTTTTTCATATTTCACAAAATCAAACGAATACTTATTACGTTCGTCGACATCGTGATGCTCCCTGGAGACCTCTTGCCACTTGGTTGTATCTATTTCAGGAAAGAACACTGTTGCCTCAGGAAACTCAGCATCAATCTTAGTAACGTACATGACATCCATGTCATCGATCGCTTGCGCATAAATCTGGCCACCACCCATTACTACAATATCGTGCTGTGCTAAGGCGTATGCGGCCTTGAGCGAAAACGCCGTCAAAACACCCTTAACGCCTGTAGGCTCTCGGCTCACGACGATGTTTTGTCTATTTGGCAGTGGTCGCTTGCCAACACTCTCAAACGTGCGATAGCCCATAATCACTGTCTTACCTGTTGATAGCTTGCGAAAATTCGCGAGATCATCAGGGAGGGCACGACTCCACGGCATGTCCTGATTCGCACCGATTTCGTGATTTTTACCCATGCCAACAATGATCATTTTCATATGTCTATTTTAACACGCTAGACTTAGAACTTAATGTCTAGCAGAAGCACAGAAGTAGAGACAAACTACCGAAAGCATCGAGAAATACTTGGCGATCATTGTGACTTTGGCGCACTCACTACTCAGGCGACCACTCGGGTCGTTGAATCATTTGATGGCTTTCTTCTGCATACTCATCTCATTAAACTTGCATAATACAAATATCTGCTACAATAGAAAAAGTTTATGGGAGTATACAGTAATACCGAAATCCGGTCAGCAGTTGATGATGGCACAATCGTGTGCGTACCATTCAACGACCGCCATATTTCTGAAGCAAGTCTCGACTTTACCCTTGGTCACTACTTTTACAAGCAAGAGTACCAGCCAGAGGCAACCGGTGTATATAACCCATTTGACGAGACTGATGTAGCTCGTTACTTCAAAGGGCCGCTTGAAGCAATGCCACACAAGGAGTGGTGTGAAAAGAATAGTAAGCCACTTTTTAACAATATACCGGCAGATCATCCAATCATCGTCTTGCAGCCTGGAGAGCGCATCCTCGCACATACTCACGAATTCGTTGGCATCCGTGCCCACGGAGGTGCTTGTGAAGTCAAAAGTCGCTCTAGCTGGGGTCGTAATGGGGTTGCTGTATGTTTTGACGCTGGCTGGGTTGATCCAGGTTATATTAACCGTATTACTCTTGAGATTTATAACCTCAATATGCATGAGAGTGTCGTACTTCCAGTAGGCGAACGTGTTGGCCAGTTGATTTTCCACCACACCGGACCTGTTGAAGGTGGCTACGCTGAAGGGCGCGATGGCATGAGCGGCAAATACCAACATACCGACAATCTTGATGAGCTAATTGCAACTTGGAAGCCACAAGACATGCTACCACGTGCGTTCAAAGATAACCGTATCCCAGCACCAATAATCAAAGGGCTAGGCGAGGGGATCAAGTAAAGTATGCGCGGCAAGTACATCGTTATTGAAGGTAACGATGGGACTGGTAAATCAACTCAAGTTGAGCTGCTGGCTGAATATCTGAAGCAGCAGGCTATTGATACATTCGTCATGCACGAGCCGGCCGGCACACCAATAAGTGCTACCGTCCGAGAGATTATAAAAAACGGCGACCTCGAACGAGACGCCAGTACGAACGTATTGCTTTTTACGGCCTGTCGGCACGAGAATTGGAAGCGAGCTAAGGTGCAGCTTGAAGCAGGCAAGTGGGTCATCAGTGCTCGCAACTACATTTCAACTGAGGTATACCAAGGAATCGGAGAAGGATTTGATATTGACACAATTCATACGCTCACGCGCCAGTTCACCGATGAGCTTTATATGCAACCAGATCATACTCTTGTGCTGCATGTTAGCCAAGAAGAGCGTGAAAAACGCATTGCAGGTCGTGGTACGCTTGAAAATAAGGATACGTTCGAATCACGTGGCAAAGAGTTTCAAGATGTCTTAGACGAGGGTTACACTACTATCGCCAAGAAGTACGGCTTCAGGCTCATTGACGCTAATCGTAGCATAAATGAGATACAAAATGAAATTCGCCGACTACTTGACTCGATGTAGCGCGAAATAAGTGCTTGAAGCCGGCAAAACAGCCCTTGACGCATCTCGAACACTTTGGTCACTTACAAACGGTTCAATCAGCCTTTCACCCATTTCAGATTGCAGCTCCGGAGATGCACGCCCTTTCTCTCGGAAAAGCTGCCTTAGTACAGGCATCGTCATGTCACGTTGCTCATCTGTAAGCTGCTCATAATCAACAAGGAACGAGGTCCGCTTAACGATCTCTATTTCGTCGCCATTTTCACTGCTAATATCAGCGGCAGCCCGCTTTCGAACACCCATTATACTTGTACCACGCTCTGTATTAACGAGTTGAAAGCCATAACTTAGTGCCGACTTCTCTTTATCTCCATAGGTGTGATCGAATCTAAATCCGCGTTTATGCAGGGCTGCAGAAGCCGGAAGCTGGCGAAAAATATGGTCAAGCTCCTTGCCTTTTTCCCATACTCCATACTGATCAACGTATCCTAATGTTACAGATATGCCTTTCATGCCAAGCACTTGATGTGTTTTATCAGCATCTACCTGCGCGCGGTATCGATCCAGAGCGGCGAGCTTATCGGCAATAACTTCGGCAGGTTCGCTATGTAGCGCAATGTTTTGCAACGCCACGGCAGAAAGAGCCATACCGGCCCCTTGATCGTAACGATGCCGTTTCAACGTATCGGCATGCACTATAGTCTCTAGGCGCTGTGCAGTTACACTAAGCTTATTCACAAATATACATTATAGCATAAATATAAGTATTAAGCAACTAAACCTGTTGATAAAAGACTAGCCCTCTGCTACAATACTCTTAGACATTACCAAAGACAGTAGCGACAGCGAGCAATCAACGTTTAATCATGCTACCGAGGCAATACTCTTGTTTCACGGTCTGATGTCAACCATAGCCATATGGCTAGTGCTTTAACAATACGGTCGACAAATCAAACCAAAGGAGATTTATCAATGGCTATTACCAAGGATAAAAAACAAGCTTTGGTTGCTCAGATGAGTGACACACTAGAGAATGCTAAGCTGACTGTCTATGCACAGTACCAGGGTCTTAGCGTAGCAGATCTTCAGGAACTGCGTGCACTTGCTCGTGAATCAGGCGTGACAATCACGGTTATCAAAAACCGCCTTGTCCGCGTTGCCATGAGTGAGAACAAGACGTACAAAGATACTGATACTTCTGCACTTACTGGCCAGCTACTTTATGCTATCAGCACTGATGACGAAGTGGCTCCAGCTCAGGTGCTCGACAAATTCGCGAAAAGCCACCCCGCACTACAATTTGCTGGTGGTTTTTCAGCCGAAGGGCTCAATCTATCAGCTGATGAAGTGTCGGCTCTTGCGAAACTACCAAGCAAGAACCAGCTCATCGCCGAAGTGGTTGCGCAACTTCTTTCACCTGTGCACGATACTACAAATGCACTTTCTGGCAATCTTCATGCGCTACTCGATGGCGTAGAAGCCAAAGCAACAAGCTAATAAATTTGAATAATAAAGGAGTAAGTATATGGCTGACGTAGCTAAACTTGCAAAAGAGCTGACATCATTGACAGTTCTCGAAGTAAACGAACTAAAGAACGTACTAAAAGACGAATACGGCATTGAGCCTGCAGCAGCGGCTGCTGTAGCTGTAGCCGCACCTGCCGGTGATGCTGGTGCTGCAGCTGCTGACGAGAAGTCAGAGTTCACTGTAACCCTCAAAGACGCTGGTGCTCAAAAGGTTGCTGTTATCAAGGCAGTTAAAGAGATCACTGGTCTTGGTCTTGGTGAAGCAAAAGCTATCGTCGATGGTGCACCTGCTCCAGTTAAAGAGAAGGTCTCTAAAGACGACGCTGAAGCTGCAAAGAAAGCCCTCGAAGAAGCTGGCGCTACTGTAGAGCTCGTCTAGTTCACCCATTATAACGACCGTATTTTATGCATGATAAATACCCGCTCATTCAAGCGGGTATTTATTTTACAACGATTTTTTTGTGACCTCATAAAATCTTGTGGAAAATTTCAGGCTTGACGAACTGCCCTACGCTTGGTATATACTGGTAGTTGATATCCACCAAAAACAGACAAGGAACTGCGAGAATTATGTCTGAATTACCAGAAAAACAAGTTAAGCGACTAAGATCGCTCATTCAGGAGGCCGAGACCAACTTGGCAGCCGCAAAAGAACTTTTGATAAGTATCATCGGCGATGATGGCGAAGTAATCACACCCACAAGTAGCCGCGAAGAAGTTACTGGCAAGATCGTCGAAGGAGTCTTTGACGGACAAAAAATGGCCGGTCCAGATGGCAAAGAATATCCAGTACCTGCCAACTATGCCTCTAAGTCAAAGCTAGTTGAAGGTGATATTCTAAAGCTCACAATCGCCGACGATGGCAGCTTTATCTACAAGCAAATCGGTCCGGTTGACCGAACCCAGATTATTGGTACGCTGACACAACACGATGGTGCCTACTACGTAGAAGCCAACGGCCGCGAATACCGCATCTTGCTTGCCAGTGTGACGTACTTCCGTATTAATGTCGGTGATCAAGTAACGATCATCGTTCCAACCGACAACCAAGATGCTACTTGGGCAGCAGTCGAAGCGGCACTATAAGAAGTAGGAATCGTAGCAAGAAGTGTAATGCCATCTTCTCTTAGGGGGATGGCATTACTTGACTTATATTGCTATATATGTTAGTATAACAATTGTCATATTACCGTCTCCTGCTGAGAGGAGGTGATAAGATGAGTACTTTCTACGAGTTCGTCGTAGCTTGGTTCGCCCTCGTAACAGGGCTTATTGGGCTCACCCTGATCGTACTGCGCATGTTTACATGGGCAGGGATGCCTCTGGTGTTGTGTGGCGGGTCGACGTGTCTGTATTTCGCAGAGCGCGTGATGACTTCGCCGATGCAGTTCACGTCATCCGATCTCTACATCATGGGAACCGTATCTCTCGGCCCCGTGATTACGGGTCTCGCCTTGCTGTTTCTAGCTGGCGACGAGGACAAGTGATCGTACTCAGAGTTTTACAACCAGGAAGGAGGTGACAATGTCTACGCACATTCATCGTCTTAGGACGAGTGAGAGTGCATAGCGTGTCACCCGTGGTGCAGAAGCCACTGAAAAGAGCTCGCCGAGCTGGTTCATCCAACTCAGCTAGAGCCGGTTCGGTGGCTCTTTTCATTTTTTGCTATAACAAATCTTCCAGATCCGTTGAAACACATCATCAATCGGAAAAATGAACGAGCTAATTTGTCGCTTGTTTCCTAGTGCTATAATTGTCTCTAATGGCAAAACTTCATTTTAAATACGGCGCAATGAATAGCGGTAAAAGCGATACGCTTATTAAAACTGCCTACAACTACGAAGAGCGTGGCCTGAAAGCACTTGTCGTAAAGCCAGCGATTGATACGAAAGGGGAAGCGCTCGTAGTTGCGCGCGGAGGGCATACTCGAAAAGTTGACATCCTGGCCACTCCAGATATGGATCTTGAAGGTGAAATCAGCAATTATGGCAATGTTTCTGTTGTACTCGTCGATGAAGCGCAATTTCTTAGCAGGGAACAAATCAGCCAACTCTTCTATATTGCGAAAAATCATAATATTTCTGTCATATGTTATGGGCTGCGAGCTGATTTTCGAAACAAGATGTTTCCCGGAAGTACACGGCTATTTGAAGTGGCGGATAATATTGAGAAGCTTCCTACTATGTGCTTTTGCGGCTCACAAGCAGAGTTTAATATACGCAAAGTGAATGGCGGGTATGTGTTTGAAGGTGATCAAGTAGCGATTGATGGTGAAGATAAGGTTGAATATGAATCTCTCTGTGGGCTCTGCTATATGCGTGAAGGTGGCATAATCTAACTAGCTCACAAATCCATTAGGATTGCTAAATAAACAATACGATAGTATAATAAATATACTATGACACAATTACGCGGAAGTTTAGATTATGGAATACGTACGTCAAAACAACGCACGAGTGCTTACCCTGGAAGGGGAAGTAGCCATGATACCTATGAGCCACTGCCAAATAAGGGCCTTGTTTTCCCAATTGGTCCAGTCGGTGTAGTCGGCGACGAATACTTGCGCATTAGCGACGAGGTGGCATCTGACGCAGCCCCGACTGAGGTACCACGTAACCTTTATGTCGTCACCGACACAATCTTAGAGATGAACAATCTCATGGCTGAGCTACGCGGCGACTCACTTTTTGTGTTTAACGCGCTCGCCACAGCCCGTGGCATACCAAAGAAAGGTAGCGATATACGACAGTACGGGAACGGATTTCGCGCGCATTACGAGAGTCACGCGAGTCTATCAACCCACTTTCTCCGCGCGATGAATGCACTTGACGCCTGGTCGCGAGAGGTGACTGATCGTGACCTTGTGCATCGGACCGACTTTGGAACAGGCAAGAAACCCTTGCTCATGATGCAGCCCGATATAAAAATCATCGATCAGCGTAATCGATAATTTACGTACACATACTTTTTATTTGCATGTACGAGTGTCTCTGCGCGTAGTACAATAGTAACCAATGGGGAAGGCCTTATACCGCAAGTATCGCTCGCGGAAATTATCTGAAATTGTCGGACAAGAACACGTCACGACACTGCTTCGAAATGCCCTAAAGTCAGACCGGATTGCGCACGCATATCTTTTCACAGGACCGCGTGGTGTTGGTAAGACATCGATCGCACGGATCTTGGCGCACGAGATTAATGAGCTACCATATTCCGACGAATCAACCCATCTAGATATTATCGAGATTGATGCCGCCAGCAATAACGGTGTCGATGATATCCGGGAACTACGAGACAAAGTCAACCTTGCCCCGACAAGTGCCAAAAAGAAGGTTTATATTATCGACGAGGTTCATATGCTGTCAAAGGCCGCGTTCAATGCGCTTCTCAAGACTCTCGAAGAGCCCCCAGAACATGTCGTATTTATACTTGCAACAACGGACGTAGAAAAACTCCCTGAAACAGTCATCAGCCGTACTCAGCGGCATACATTTCGTCGTGCAAGCATCGACAATATCGTTAAAAACCTACGCCTGATTACAAAGAAGGAAAAAGTAGCTGTTGATGACGCCGCACTTGAGCTTATCGCCAAACATAGTGATGGTAGTTATCGAGACAGTGTGAGCCTGCTTGATCAATTACGTAATACAGCAGAAGATAATAGTCCTTTGACTGCCGAGATGATCGAGAATACGTTAGGGCTAGCACCAGCCGATACAATCGACCGGCTCCTAAATGCTGCTATTAGCCATGATTTTGAGAAAACTACATCACTCCTATCATCAATCGAGGCCTCGGGAATGCAAGCAAATACCGTAGCGGCACAACTGATTGGCGAGTTACGAACTCGTGTGACAGATGCACCTGAACTGTTCCCATTGCTGGACGCACTCCTCGATGTTCGCACGTCACCACTTCCACAAGCAAAATTACTCGTCGTACTTGGTAGCTATGCTGCGGCACACACACGTCGAGCCGAGAAAGCTGCAGCAGCTACGACCCCAACAATCGCTGAAGCACCTATTCCGGAGCTAGTCGAAAAGGCTAGCGAGATAGCTCCCATCGATGATATTGAGATCAGCCCCGAACCATCACCAAAGCCCAGTGGCGCTGCAGCTGAGCATCTAAATCCCGCTTCTCCTACTAATGTTGATATTCAAAAGCTTATTGCCGATGCCAAAGGAGAAAGCATCGGTCTCCATACGCTGCTTGCGCAGTCATCAATCATACCTCAAGATGGCAAACTCATAATCTATGCAAAAAACGCATTCAATATGAGACGCCTCAACGCAGCCAAGAATCTTCGCAGTCTTCAAAATCTTCTTGCTATCCAAGGTAATGATGGCATAGTCCTCGAGATACTCCCACATGGGATGCCCTCAAATAATAGCCAGGTTGCATCAGTTGCTGCTATCATGGGAGGTGGAGAAGAGGTAAATGTTAGTGAGACAGTGGAGCCATAATGGCCAGTAAAGACGTACCGGCAGGAAAAGTACCACCACAAAGCCTTGACGCCGAGAAAAGTTTGCTCGGTGCTGTTTTGATTGATGATGAAGTACTAGCAGATATCACCGAACATGTTGCACCACCAGACTTCTATGACAAGACCCACGGTGTTATTTTTGGTGCAATGATGCGTCTCTATGAAAAACACAAACCGGTTGATCTTCTGACGCTTACAGATGAGCTGAAGCGTAAGAAGGAGCTTGAAGCAATCGGTGGATCTGCCTACCTGACAGAACTAACAACCTACGTTCCAACCGCAGCACACGCCGAGAGCTATGCCGAAATTGTAGCTCAAAAGGCAGTGCGACGAAGGCTTATTAAGGCAAGCGGTGACATATCCGAACTCGGCTATGATGAAGACACCACGACCGAAGAACTACTCGAAAAAGCCGAAGCTGAACTCTTCAGCGTTTCAGATCAAAGCCTCAAGCAAGAAGTAAATAGCCTTGAGTCAATCCTCAATGATAGCTTCGAGCGACTTGAAGAGCTTCACAAAAATAAAGGACAGCTGCGTGGCATCAGAACGGGTTATCGAGATCTTGATAACTTAACTGCCGGGTTACAGCGATCAGACCTCATCATCCTCGCGGCCCGACCAGCGATGGGTAAGACTACTTTTGTTACCAATCTTGCCTACAACGTCGCAACAATCGCCAAAGAACCAGTACTGTTCTTTAGCCTCGAGATGAGCAAAGAGCAGCTGGTTGACCGTATGCTTGCCGATGCCTCAGGTGTTGACGCCTGGAACATCAGGACAGGTAATCTCAGCGATGATGACTTCAGTAAACTCTCTGAGGCAATGGGGGAGATGGCTGAGGCACCTATCTTTATCGATGACACCCCAGGACTGACCGTTCTTGAGATGCGTACCAAAGCTCGTCGGATCAGCCACGAACAAAAACTAGGGCTTATCATCGTCGACTATCTTCAGCTGATGCAATCAGCTGGACGAAGTGACGGCAACCGCGTTCAGGAAGTAAGTGAAATTTCACGCGGGCTCAAGTTGATCGCCCGTGAGCTTGATGTACCCCTTATTGCGCTTAGCCAGTTAAGTCGTAGCGTTGAGTCACGTAGCCCTCAGATTCCGCAGCTTTCAGATCTCCGTGAATCGGGAAGCATCGAACAGGATGCGGATATTGTTAGCTTTATCTATCGCCCTGGCTACTATGAGCCAGACAATCCCGAATACGAAAATATTACTGATCTCATCATCGCGAAGCACCGTAACGGCCCAACCGACAAAGTACAACTGTACTTCCACCCAGAGAGACTACGCTTTATGTCACTCGATAAACGTCACAATGAGTAGCGTGCTATACTAGCAAGCATAGAGATGGCAAAAACAAACGCAAATACACTACTTCTATACCGCGGCCGTTACATTGTCGGATATATTTTTCTTTTTGTGGTTTTTCTCAGCATCCTAGCGGGAATCGGCTTCTTTGTGCCTGGCGGCCTCTCCGATAGCGAGCTGACAGCAGCCGTCCATAGCAGTAATCTAAGCGTTGCAAATCTACTCCATAACGATCCTTCAAGCATCATTCAAGCACCATATTACCTTTTGCAAAAAGCCAGCCTAGCGCTGTTTGGCACCACGCCAATAGCGATAAAATTGCCATCGCTTCTACTCGCAGGAGTGGCTCTGCTTGCCTTCCATGGCATCGTTCGCCTTTGGTTCCGTTCTAATGTAGCCATTATTTCTTCCGTTATCACAATATGCTCCGGTGTATTCTTGCTATACGCCCAACTTGGAACACCCGACGTCACTTATTTTGCTTGGACAAGTATCCTGCTTCTATCGGCATCGATGCTAGTCAAGACAAAAAAGTTTGGCATCGTGTGGCTGCTCATCGCGGCAATTGTCGCGGCGCTCAGCCTTTACTCTCCACTATTCATCTACCTTATCTTTGGACTTGGTATCGTACTACTGGTTCACCCACATGCGCGATTCACGTTCCTTGATCGATCGATCTGGACTACGTTACTAGCATTTACATTATTTGTGCTTCTCCTGGTGCCTCTTGGGCTTGCCGTCGCGAGTCAACCATCAATTACACGAACGCTCCTTGCTATTCCAACTGATTTCTCATTCGTAAGTCTTGAGTCGCTCACACGCCTCGGTAGCCACTATTTCGGATTCCTTCAGCCTGTCAGCGGCCCATCATTCACACCCATCTACGGCTTGGGCGTCTGTCTCCTGACGCTGCTTGGTATATACAAGCTAGTAACAACCAAATATACCGCAAAAAGCTATATCGTGACAACCTTGCTTGCTATAGCGATCCCAGCTGCAATTATTCTTCCCTCAGCTGTCACAATAACACTACTCCCGATCATGCTCTTAGTCACGTTCGCTATCGACCACTTAATCAGAAGTTGGTACCGACTCTTTCCTCGCAATCCTTATGCGCGTATTGCTGGACTAATCCCTCTAGCCGTCCTTATGCTTGGCATCTCGATGCCAAATATTGAGCGCTTTATGTATGGATATCATTACAGCGCTTCTGCAAGTCATACATTCACTCGTGACCCATCCCTGCTCAGCCAAGCTGTTGGGGCCGTTAATATACCTGCAGGTACTACGTCTCGAAATGTCACTATTATTGTGCCTGAGAAATATCAAGCATTTTATAAGCTCTACGTCTCCTCTCTGCCAGCCGGAAGATTCTATAATTTCACTGTTACAAGTGCGCCATCAGGCCTAACTTCAACGCAGGCAGTAATCTCAGCGGGCGAATTCAAACTCGCCAACGACAAAGCTATTGGTATACCATCACGCATCATCGTCGATAGAACGAGTGAGGGCGCTAATCGGTTTTACGTCTACAACACCTACCAGAAGCCCTTAAATTGAGGTATACTAAGAGAAGTAATTGAGAGAGGATGAGAAGTATATGGCCCTAGACCAGATGAAAATGCTGAACGACCTACGTAAGGCACAGAAGAACTTGAAGAAGCAAATCGTCGAAGTTGAAGCAGGTGATGGCGCTGTTGTTGTGCGCATCACTGGTGAACTAAAAATTGATAGTATAAAAATCGACCCAGAGATGGTCGATCTTAATGATATTCATGAACTTGAGCACTGGATTGAGATCGCAGTACGTGATGGTATGGCAAAGGCGCAAGAAATTGCTGCTGACACCATGAAACCACTTATGGGTGGCCTCAACCTACCAGGCATGTAACAGCCCCATGCCTCAACAGATACTCCCGACTGCTCTCAATAAGCTTATTGATGAGCTTGGTCAATTACCAGGTGTGGGTGCCCGCACTGCTGAGAGATACGCGTACTTCTTACTTAAATCCCAGGAAAAGAAGACACATAGTCTCGCTCAGGCTATCGAGCAACTCCATACAAATGTCAAGCAATGCCCTGTAACATTTGCGCTCATTGATGCTGATCAAGATCTTTCACCACTCTACGCCGATCCCAAACGCAACAAGCAGCTTGTTGCGGTCGTAGAAGAGCCGCTCGATATTGTTGCGCTTGAGCGAACAGGACAATTCGACGGCACCTATCATGTACTCGGCGGTGCTATCTCGCCGCTTGACGGTGTAGGCCCAGAGCAACTCCATATTCCTGAGCTCGCCGAACGAATCAAGAAAGATGGCGTACAGGAACTAATTATTGCGACCAATGCCTCTGTCGAAGGTGAGTCAACTGCACTTTTCCTTCAGAACTACATCACAGAAGCAGACATAGAGGTGACGATGTCACGTTTGGCTCGCGGTATTCCTGTTGGGGTTGATCTAGAGTATGCAGATCAAATAACTCTCACTCATGCACTTGAGGGTCGCAAGAAGCTTTAATAATAGTTAAGCCTTGGTTAAATGTAGAAGGGGCAGGTTGATATATATCTGCTACAATGGAACCAGATGTACGATAAGGTGAAACAAACAATCGATGCTGCGGAACATATTATTGTTATCCAAGCAGAAAATCCGGATGGTGATAGTCTTGGGAGTGCGTTGGGGCTCGATGAGATACTGGGCGACATGGGAAAAGACGTTTCGCTCTATTGTCCTGTAGAAATACCGAAATATCTTCGCTACATACGTGGTTGGGATCGTGTAGTCGATGAGTTTGACACTTCTGCCGATGCCGCTATTATTGTTGACACTTCTGCCGACGTCTTGCTTTCAAAAGTGCTTGAGACTCCAGGACTACGACACTGGCTCGAGACACATCCTGTGGTTGTTCTTGACCACCATACGACTGAAGCAAATCTGTCATTTCCTCACATACTCTACACAGGCACTGTAGTTGCGACGGGACAAATTATCTACAACCTAGCAAGTAAAGCCAACTGGCCAATTAACCCTCAGGCAGCCGAGGATCTTCTCATTGCGATTATGAGTGACAGCCTGGGACTTACGACGCCAAATGTCGCTCCTGCGAGCTTCTTTACTGCAGGCAAACTCGTTGAGCTGGGCGCAAGTAGTGCGACTATCGAAGAGCGTCGCCGAGAATTTATGAAAAAGGCACCTGAAATACTTGAATACAAAGGTAAGCTTATTGAGCGGATCGAGTATTATCTTGACGGCAAGCTCGCACTCGTACATGTCCCGTGGGAAGAGATTGAGCGACATAGCGATAAATACAACCCAGGGGCACTTATCGGAGATGAGCTACGTCTAGTCGAAGGTGTAGCGTTAAGTGTCGTCATCAAGACATACCCAGATGGAAAAGTAACTGGACGTCTGCGAGGTAACCTACCTATCGCCGAGACGGTCGCTGGCTATTTTGGCGGTGGTGGCCACCCGTACGCAGCCGGATTCAGAGTATACGATTCATATGATACTGTCGTAAATGAACTTCTGACCGCAACAGAAAAAGCACTGACAGGTCTACCACAATGAAGCTACACAACACGTTAACTGAAAAGCTAGATACACTTAAACCACTTGTCGACAATACCGTCAAAATCTATACATGTGGCCTGACTGTTTACAGCCAGCCTCATATAGGGAACTGGCTTGGCTATATCTACTGGGATATTCTGATACGAACGCTCAAAGCCGAAGGATACTCTGTGGTAAGAACGCAGAATATTACCGATGTAGGGCACCTTACTAGCGATGATGATAGTGGAGAAGATAAGCTCGAAAAGGGTGCTAAGCGAGAGGGAATCACAGCGTGGGATGTAGCGCACAAATACTCAGCCATTGCCGAGCATGAAGGATACGAACTACTTGGTCTATTGCGACCAGATTATCTTGTTCCAGCGACAGAGCTGATTGATAAGCAAATCGCCTTTGCAAAAGTACTCGAAGACAAAGGTTATACCTATATCATTCCAGACGAAGGCCTCTATTTTGATACGTCAAAGCTCGACGACTATGGCAAGCTCGCTAAACTAGATATTGGTGGACTCGAAGGTGGAATACGTGTTGCCGTTGACGGCAAAATGCATATCACTGACTTTGCCATCTGGAAGTTTAGTCCCAAAAACGAAAAACGAGACATGGAATGGAACAGCCCGTGGGGAAAAGGGTTTCCTGGATGGCACCTTGAGTGCTCCGTCATAGCACGTGAAACACTCGGTGACCAGATCGATATACATACAGGAGGTATTGACCATATACCCGTGCATCACACCAACGAAATTGCACAAACCGAAAGTGTTACTGATAAACAGTTCTCACAGATATGGCTCCACAACAACCATATTAAGGTGAATGGGAAGAAAATATCGAAAAGCCTTGGTAATATCTACACCCTCCAAGATATTACCGACCGAGGCTACACACTTGGTGCATTTAAAATAATGGCACTCTCTAAACACTATCGCACAGAAGGCAACTTCAGTTGGGAGATCCTAGAGGCAGCCCATAACAGATTGCAGCGCTGGCGCAATATTGCAGCACTCCGGTGGCAGACAAACGATACCCTTGTAGATGACGATGACAAAGATTCTTCAGCAGATATCAACGGTCGCGTCTTGGCTGCGCCCCATGCTGTCATAGAGCGACTCACCGATGACCTTAACACCCCAGAAGCCCTGGCGGCGGTTGAGTATGTGTTCGATGATCTCGAAAAAACAGCACTCGTTAAGATACAAAAGAGCGCCCTTGTCTCACTCTTGGAGTCAATCGATTCACTGTTAGGTCTACGGTTGCTTGAAACCACACCGGATATCCCCGACGAGGCAAAGCGTCTTATTATTGAGCGGATACATGCACGTAATAGTAAAGACTGGCAGCGCTCAGATGACCTACGCGACACGCTCGAGACTAACTATTCCGTCACACTTCTTGATACACCGTCCGGTGTAGTTTGGCAATATATTTAGACATCACTACCTGAGCCAGAGCAATAATAAACTAGTCTTATCAGTAAACTAACCTGTGCAAGATAGCCTACGCTTCTTTAATTTTCTTGACCAAGCGATGAACTGGCTTATCCTTCTTGCGTTCATCACGTGCATATTTCAAATAGTCTTCCAGGAGTACCTTGATACACCCCGCAACAGGAATTGAGATAATACCACCCGCGATACCGAATAGATAAAGACCGATCGTCACTGAAGCTAGAACCACTAGTGGAGAAAGGTCAAGACGTTTTGACTGGATCGTTGGAGAGATAAAGTTGTTTTCTATCTGCTGATAGATCACGAAGTAAATGGCATAGATGATTCCGGCCCACAGGGCGTTAAATCCAAGCAGAAGTGAGATAAGCACGCCAGCAATCGTTGCACCGAACATTGGGATCAAAGAGAGTATAAAAGTAATTGCCGCCGTCGGAATAGCTAGATTAGCCGGAACATCAAAGAAGAAGCTAATCACAAACACCGCCAGACCCGCAGCCGTTGCGCCCAAGGCTGAGACCGTGAGCTGTCCTGTTACATAGCCTGACACGACTTGATGCATCTTATCAGCGATATCACGGTGTCGCTCCATCTTGACTTTGTCACGGTACAGACCCCACACTCTACGTCGCCACTCTGGTCCCTCAACCAACATAAGGAAGGTGAGGACGATCACGAGGAAAAGCGCTGCAAAGAATGAGAATATTGAACCAACACTTGAAAGCGCATTACTACCGACATTTGTAGCCCATTTCGAGGCGTTATCTTTGATCGAATTAAGTGTTTCGTCAACTTGTGGTCGTAAGTTATATTCATCAATAGTTTTATCAAGCCCATGCCAACGTTTTGTTGCTTCATCGACAATCGATGGCACCGTTTCGACAAATTTAGCAGTCTGCTGAATGATTGGCGGAACAGCCAAGAACAGAAATGCACCAATAAAACTCAAGATTGCCAGAAATGCGATAGCGGTACTGCCAATACGACTCTTGCCAGGCAAATAATTTGCAAGACGACTCACGGGGCCATTGAGTGCTAACGCCAAGAAGAGTGCTGTACCAACGATAATCAGTCCGTCGCGTGCACTAAATATTAAGAATCCTGCAAGAGCAAACCCAATAACAACCAGCCAAAATCGGACAAAAGTTTGAGTATCGATCTGTACACGGACCTTCATTGATTTGTATTATACCCCTTCGTTGATAATTAACCAACTCTACATTACCTAAAAGGCCAGCATTGACATCATTTACTAGAAAATGTATAGTAATGATATGAAATCACAATCTCTCCAAAGTGTAGGGTGCGTAAAAGCGGCTACAGAGATTATAGGCGACAAATGGACACCTCAGCTTCTTCGTTTTTTTATGAATGAGCAAACCGTCCGCTTTTGCCAACTGCAAGACCTTGTTGAGAACATCAATCCTCGTACGCTATCTGCTCGTTTAATTAGCCTAGAAGAAGCAGGGATCATTACAAAAACTCCAACCTCGAGCGATCGTCGATGTGAGTACTCCTTAACTGAGAAGGGAACCGCACTTATGCCGATTCTACACGATATGGAGATATGGTCAGAGCGATATAGTCCATCGCCTGCTCTCAGGTAACTCTCAGCCGAAACGGCGTATACTATACCTATTATGCGTATACTGGTGATCGAGGACGAACATAAGATAGCTCGTGCTCTTAAGCGAGCACTAGAGCAAGAAAGTTATGCTGTAGATGTATGTTTCGATAGTGATGAGGGATATGCCATGGCATCAACCGAGCCGTACGATGCGATGATTATTGACCGTATGCTTCCTGGTCAATACGACGGTGTATCTATCATTAAATTACTTCGAGGAGATAGTATACATACCCCCATCTTGTTACTCACTGCTCTTGGTCATGTAACCGACAAGACTGAAGGTCTCAATAGTGGCGCCGATGATTACATGGTTAAGCCTTTTGCTATAGAGGAGCTACTGGCAAGAGTAAGGGCGCTCCTTAGACGACCGAGTAAACAGGAGCAAAATATCCTCACTGTTGCTGATCTCCAGCTCAATACAGAAGAACATAGCGTGATACGCGCAGGCAAACCACTCACACTTACGGCCAAGGAATTTGGATTACTTGAGTATCTCATGCGCAACAAGGGCCGCATACTCACTAAAGATGCGATTATCGCACATGTTTGGGATTATGATGCGGATATACTTCCAAATACCGTAGAGGCATATATAAAATACCTCAGGGATAAGATAGATAAGCCATTTAGCTCAGCCCTAATTGAAACAGTCCGAGGTTTTGGCTACAGGATAGGTACGCCTTCATGAAACGCATGTTTGAGTCGGCGACACTCAAGCTGACAGGCTGGTATTTACTTATACTAATGACGATCAGTATCTTGTTCAGTGTCATTATTTTTCAGATCTCATCAAGTGAGCTCAAAAGTCGTTTCGATACTTTAAATTCACAATTTGATACAAGCGCACTTTCGCACAGCACCAGTGTACATGAGCTTGATAAAGCGAATATTAATCTTTTCATCGGACTCTTTTATGCAAATATAGTCATCTTGATTATTGGCGGAGTAGGGAGTTATTTTGCTGCTCGTAAAACGTTAGAGCCTATCGAGGCAGCACACGAGGCTCAATCACGCTTTACCTCGGATGCAAGTCATGAACTTCGGACACCCCTTGCCGTCATGAAGAGTGAGCTAGAAGTAGCACTCCGAAGTAAGTCTCTCACCAAACAAGATATGCGAGAGTTGCTGGAAAGCAACCTGGAAGAAGTAAATCGCCTGACGGAGCTTTCGCACACGCTTCTACAGCTGTCACGCCACGAATTTACCGATCTACCGATGGACTCAGTTGATCTGACCGAGGTCATCAAAACCACTGTAAAAGCCCTTAACCTCTCCAAAACAAGGATCAGCATCTCACTACCCCGAAAGCATATTACTGTGACAGCCAATACCAGCAGTCTGCGCGAGCTGATACTGATCATCCTGGATAATGCCCAAAGATACAGTCCTCCAGATAGTCAGATACATCTCAGCGCATCGGAAAATAACAGCCAGGCCCAGATCAAGGTCAGCAACGAAGGAGATGGGATTGATCCAAATGATCTTCCACATGTCTTTGAACGTTTCTACCGTGCCGATTCGTCACGATCAGGAACAGAGAGTGGCTTTGGGCTCGGGCTCTCACTTGCAAAAAATATCATCGACCTCCACGACGGAAAACTCTCGATAGCTAGTGAGCCAGGTAAGCAAACAACTGCTACGATTACTTTGCCAAAAACTACTTAATTTTTTCCTTGATTCTCAGCTTTTCTTCAGCTAGATACTGCATAGTAATGACCAGCAGAGAGGAGTACAAGAAAACACCTTCTGCAAACAACAAAACACACGAATGGAGGGGAACTATGAACAGCACACTTCAAACCACCACACTTTTGAGCAAAAAAGGCATGAAGGATTTAAAGAAAGCAGTCGCCAAACTCGAACGACAACAGTCACAGATCATCAATGATCTGCGTGATGTCGAAAAGATAGATAACCACGATCAGCGCCTTACCCGAATAGAGAAGCTAGCTCAGCTTGAGATAGTAGAGAGTGAACTTGCTGATAAACGAGAAGTACTCCGTACAGCAAAGTTATTTCCCCGTAAACGCGATGCACTTAGAGTCGCGTTAGGATCTGTTGTTGATCTCATTGACATGCATGGCCGCCTCGTGAGGTACACTATCGTCGACAGTATCGAAGCCAATCCTAGCGACGGAAGAATCTCAGCGCAAAGCCCGCTTGGTCAAACTTTGATTGGCAAGTCGATCAAAGAAACGGTCGAATGGGGCGTCGGTGCCCGCGTAAACAGCATGGAGCTTGTTGCGATCCGTTAGCTCAGCATAGACACATAGAAAGAAAAGCGGCTCCATGTGTAGAGCCGCTTTTCTTTGCCCAGCAGAGGTAAATATGGTATGCTGATAAAGTTTTGGGGTGTGGCCAAGTGGTAAGGCACATGGTTTTGGTCCATGCATTCGGGGGTTCGAATCCCTCCACCCCAGCCATAGAAAAAGTTCGAACCTCAGCGTTCGAACTTTTTCTATCTCTCGTGTAGTAATCCGAAATCCCGAATGGGTTTTGTGAAACAAAACATTCGGCGGGTTCGGCGAAGCGCAATGAAGAAAAACTAGCTTGCTCATTTTTCAAGTAAGCGGAGAAGGCTTTAGCCGATATCCCTCCACCCCACCCGAGCATTGATAAAACACATAAAACATCCTACTATATTTTTATGCCTACAATTGAAACTTTTGATGCCTATGGAAAACGATTTAAATTTGAGCCCCCCATTGAAGTTGGTGATCACACAGTCGACTCTCTCAGTAAATTAGTAGCAATCGCTGTTCGTGGACACGATGCCGAAATTAGACGTATAGATAATATCGCTAAGTTAGTAAATCAGTCCTTGGAAATAATCTATGAACATGATGGAGCCGACGAACTTCCCATTTATTTAAGCCTCGCAGCTTCAACGGGGAGCGTAGCATATAGAGTAACTATCAAGCATTAAGCCATTACTTCGCTAGTATACCTACCGATGCTAGTCATTTCTATGTAAGCTATACGACAGGCCCGTACTCATGTATACTCGCTGCATGGACGATAAAAATGATCTGGCTGCATTTCATGGGTACGATGGGGAATCTACCACTCCAAAACAAAAACCTAAAGTTGATGCAAAAGAGGAAGCAGAGCAAGGCTTTGAGATAACCACCAAAAACTTTAGACGATACACACTCATTAGCTTAGCAATTGCTTCTGTCATTTTGCCAGCATGGCTTATATCAAACTCTTCTGGATGGACAGTCCTTGCTGTTCTTTTCCTCTTTAGCCCCATGATTTTCGTTTACTTCTGGCTTCTCTTTCTACTGCGCGCGCTTCGTCCAGTCGTATCAAGTCGGGTGATCTCTAAATCCATCCAAGAAATCATATTTATTATCGAGACATCATCGTTGGCATGTCTGTATGGAGCCATTTTCTCTCTTGGCATATTTGTAAATAACGCAGGCTCTACCGAGTCGGCTACAAGCTCACTTGCAACAAGATTATACGGGATATCAGCGAAGTTTTCGTCTTCGTTAGCGGAAATCGCGTATATAGCCGCGTGGATCGCTGCTTTAGTGTGCTTACTCCTCTTCGTTGGAAATCTCATCTATTTTGTCAGTGCAAAGAAAAAGCAAGCATCACCTCAATCCTTACCGAAGTCAATAGCTGATACTCTTGATCAATGACAACAAAATCGAGAATCATTTTCGCACTTGGTGGTGGCTCGCATGGAGAGCATCGCGACACCTATACCAACTGGCGCCCGGAGTCCCCAAGCGCCACTCATTTTCCTATCACTACAACACCTGTCGATAAACACATCCTAGGGGCAACCGGAAAGCAAAGACCACACATTCTTCTCATCCTCACCGCATCAGAGGATGGTAAGCATAACCTCACACTATTTGAGCAAGCCTTTCGCAAACAGTATGAAGGCCTCGGCGCAACTGTTGACTCACTTCGGCTTATCACCGAGAAGCCCTCAATCGAGGCTGTAAAAGCAAAATTTGCTCGGGCAAATGCCGTGTACGTAAGTGGTGGTAACACATGGCGCATGATGCAAACATGGCGAAGGCTGGGCATCGATGCGCTTCTACGGCAAGCATATGAAAATGGGGTCGTTATGTCAGGAGTAAGCGCCGGATCAATTTGCTGGTTTCGTTATGGCACCTCAAACTCCTTCTATAGCAACAAGCCCTTTCGTGTCGCAGGGCTCGGATGGTTCGATCTCACCGTCTGCCCACACTATGACGTACAGCCATTTCGGCAGCCCGCGTTGAAGAATATGCTTCGTCGCTCCCCGCAAATGATCGGCATTGCGCTTGATGAACAAGCAGCACTTGAGATCCGCGACAATACCTATCGATCCATGCCATGCAGCCTGGGGCAGTTGCACAACGATGTTTCTGGAAAAATGGACAATATGTGCTACAAACACTCCCCGTGACGAGCACGTATGCACCCCTAAGTAATCTCGCGGCCAGAGATTAGCCACTAGCGGGGGCTACGCAACTGCCGCAAACCATCGGACAATATCACCCGCCTGACTATGCCAATGATTCACAAAATATTCTTTACGTATTCGCATGTAGCCAGCCGTGGGGTCGGCCAAGTAAAGCGCATAATCATCGTAGCCAGCAACCTGCGCATAATGGCCTTCATCTGAAAATGCGTAGAAATAATTAACAATCACCGCATGCGCTTCATCGATGTGGCGCTCGATGTCGTCAAGTGCTGCGTTAGCTTTTTGTGCAACAACTGCCAGGCCAACCGACTTAGCCGCGCCCACAAGGGCATCGTTTGTCGTACCTGTACCAGGTAACGCATTGCAGAGTGACGCAAGCTCCTCTTCGCTACGAGACTTATCGCCACGTTGTCTCAAAATATTAAGCAGTGTCACTGGACCACACGTATATCCAAGCTGCTGGAAAGCAAAGTTATGGTCTATGTAGAGTTGGGGAATATTCATAGCCCCATAATACCGTGCTTTGAGGCACACCACCTCAATTCAAAACATACAGATTGACCGCATTATTCTTATGCTATAGAATTAGGTGTATTAGGCAAGGGGAAGCCACGGGGGATTATGTAATGAAACTGAGTATTTTAACAAAGATTGTTTTTGTCATTGGCGTAAGTATTGGAACAGTGGCATTGGCAGGGTCGCATCAAGTCTATGCAGCATCGACACCCGACAGCTGCTTTGAATTTGACAATACTACAGAAACCATCCTCAGTTACTACGATAATGAAGCAAACGATCCTGGGAATCCCCAGTGTACTCGAGATGTCGAGATCCCGGCAGCCATAGGTGGCGATGCCGTCACGTATATTGGTGAAGCGGCATTCTACTCGAAACAGCTGAGCTCTGTGACCATTCCAAACTCAGTATCAGCCATTGGAGACAGGGCATTTTCAAGTAACCAGCTTACTTCAGTGGCAATTCCTAATTCTGTTAACAGTCTGGGGGATGCGGCATTTGCTTACAATCAACTCGGTTCAGTCACTCTCTCAAATTCACTCACAACTATTAATCAAGACACTTTCACCAGTAATAAATTAACTTCCGTGACCATTCCAACTTCTGTGACGAGTATTGGGAGAAGTGCGTTCTCCAGTAATATGCTTGGTTCGGTGGTTATACCAAATAGCGTGACGAGCGTTGGGAGTAGCGCTTTTGCCAACAATCAGTTGGCGTCGGTAACTATATCAAATCAAGTGACAAGCATCGAGAACTATGTGTTCACTAGCAACAATTTGACTTCTGTAACGATCCCCAGCTCAGTAACAAGTATTGGCATCAGTGCGTTCCAAAGGAACCGGCTCACCTCTCTCACTATTCCAAATGGTGTGACAAGCATTGGCTACAACGCCTTCGCTCTCAACAAGATCGGTGGATCGCTTGTGATCCCAAACTCAGTCACCAACCTCGAGGGGGGAGCTTTCAATGACAACCAGATTACATCCGTCACCCTCTCAAACTCATTGACCGCCATCAAGGACACGACGTTTGTCTTCAATCGATTGACTGAAGTACAACTACCAGCATCTATCCAGTCCGTAAATGTGACAGCCTTTGCCGGACAAAACAAATGGGGTGGCACAATAGACGACTCAAGTGATCCTGCACACGACTTATATAGTGGTAATCTAGCTATTGTACAAGAGATTTATGACAACATGTGGTACGCACGTCTCTATAGAGCTAATCCACCTAGCCCTCAAGTGACGGACGGGATTATGAGTGAGCAATTCTGGCCCGGTGATGTCAATCAAAACGGAGATCTACGTGATCCTGTTGGTGGACATCTTATCAATTCAGCTTCCGTTAAGATACGCTACCAAGACACTAAAGGGAACCAGTTACGCCCACCAAGTACCTATACTGGTGTACGCTCGACAGACAACTCCTATTTAACCGATTACTCTATAACAGCATCAGGCGTGAGAGCACCACTGAGCCCCGAGTCACCGACACCACAGGAGTCAGCTGAGCTGGCAGCAGGCTTCGCACAGTACTATCGCAGTGGACAGACCAAAACCTTCGCCGCACCGACTATTGCCGATTACGACGCACCGTCTGCACGAACCGTGACGTTTACTCCTGGTGAGAATACCATCACTTTCGTCTACAAGGCACAAAATGCTCCATTGTCTCTTGAGGTGAATGGAGATAAGCCCATTACTAAAACTCCAACTATTCCATCGCGTCCAACTTTCAGTGGAACTGCAACCCCCGGTGCAAGAATAGTAGTGACCGTACACTCAGATCCGGTTACCTGTACAACAACCGCTGATAGTGAGGGAAATTGGACCTGCACACTATCTGAGGCACTGCCAGCAGGCTTCCATACCGTTTATGTGAGAGTAACGAATCCAAACGGCAGTATCCAAAACATCGGTCCTTATACCGTTTTTGTACAAACAGGTGATGGCGCAACTGTTCTCGCCCCAAATACCGGCGGCGCACAACTTTGGCGTAATGCGATAAACTGGGCAGCCATTATCGGGGTCGTAGTAATGCTAGTAGGAGCGCTTATTGTCTCTACAGTACGTAATCGTAGAGCCAAGAGTCTCCCGGCTTAAAAATAATCGTACCGCTTATCGAATCGATCGTTTGAATTCTTTTTCCGCTCGTGGATCCGCATAGCGAGCCATTGGTTCAAAAGCAAAAATACGCTCATCCTTTGGCTTATCTTCATCGAGCTGCTTCAGCGCATTGATGAAAAAGCTTTCGATCAACCACTCTCGGCCGGGGGCTGTCTTGGCGTTAACCACAATATGCCACAGCGAATCCCATTTCTCAATTTCACCTATTTTGATGGGCGTACGCACCATAGCACTACTTGACGGTACTGCGTCGATCACTTCTTGAATAGCCGCTTGTGCGATTGACGGCTCGTGGGTAAATATATCGACAATATACGTTCTGGCGGCATTGCGCGTCACATGCACTGCGTGAATCTGTTGATTATGCACCCAGATTGCTTCACCGCTGAGGCTACGCAGTTTTGTTGAGCGAAGCGTAAAGCGTTCGACCACTCCAGCCATGTCTATAAAGGGCTCAATCTTTATGTAATCACCGACATGGAACCAGCCTTCGGCGATCATGGCTGCACCCGCTGTGATATCACGTAAGACAGGTCCCAACGTTTGACCAGCAACCACGATAAAGAATGCACTCGCACCAATCGCTGCAGCACTGCTACTTGACGCAGGCGTAAGCAGGCGCCACGTAAGGTAGGCAGCGACCGCCACGACAATTGCCCGGACAACAGCAACAGCTATACTCAAATAGGTTTCAATCTGACGATAGCGAATTTGCTTTTGACTATTTGTCATCTCGTCAGACTTGGTACCAATAACCTGTGCCAACTTTACAATTAATCCTGCCAAGACCTTGCTTGCGAAATATGAAGCAACAATCGCGCCTATGAGTATAAGCACGGATCTATATGCATTCGGTTGACCTAAAAACTCTGCTGTTTCACGCTGTACAGTGACAAAAAATGATTCATTCACTTGGTTTAGTATAGCGAATCAAGTCGCCGTCGCAAACCACCAAGCTTAGAGCAAATGAATTACATAGCCTGACAGCAACCCCACTAGAATAATACCCATTCCCAAAAGCGTCGTCTCAAGCGCATCTCGCCAGTGCGACATCTGCAAGATATACCCCCGCCAATACCCGGCAGCAAATAGTGTGACCAGTGTAATTCCAACACTGGTTGCAACTGCAACACTGGTATTACTGATGAGTAATAGCGGAATAATTGATACAAAACTAATTGCAAAATAGCAAATAAATTCGATAAAGGAAGGAATGAAATAATGGCGAAACGCACTCTTTTTTTCGCGTCCATCGAGCTCATCAAGATAGTGCTCGGTTGAATATTTTACACTGGCATTGTTAAACCCATTAACGATAATACTGATAATTGCGGTCACTAGGAGCAGGTGTCGACTTGTACCAGCAAAACTAAGTGCAACGACAACGCTCGTACCAATAGCGAAACCACCCTCAAAACCTTCAAAGGCGGCAAGGAATCGTTGCGCACCAAAAGGCACACGTAGCACACGGCGTCTGTTATGGAGTGGGTGATGTTTTGATGTTGATGAAATTCGGGTTGGCATAGTAAAAGTGTATCAAAAACAGCTATACTAAGGGAACTATGTCACATCCACTCCACCCTCATCATCCGCTTAGAATATTCTTTATTACTGGATTGATTACAATTGCCAGCCTATTATTTGTAGGCTTCGACATGGGCGCGAGCGCCTTGTTTACCGCTCTTGTCCTGATACTAGTAGAAGTCACATTTAGTTTTGACAATGCAATCATCAACGCTAAAGTCTTATCGACGATGAGCCGACTATGGCAAACACTTTTCATGACAGTGGGGATCTTGATTGCCGTGTTTGGTATGCGTCTTGTGTTTCCGATCGTTATCGTTATGCTGACTAGTGGTCTCGGGGCAGGGGAAGTAATCAATCTTGCGCTCAATGATCCGGAGCGCTATAGCCATGCACTTGAAAACTCTCACATCACTATCTCAGCTTTTGGTGGTATGTTCCTACTGATGCTCTGTCTCCACTTTTTCTTTGATCCAGCGCGGAAAATACAGTGGATCGACATCATCGAGAAACCACTACAACGCCTCGGTAAGTGGTGGGCTTACGCGCTGACATGCTTTGTCGTACTTGTCACCATCACGCTCCTTCCATTCAACCAGCATCCAGGCGACACGTTCACGGCAGGGCTTGTGGGAATCATCACCTATATGGTTGTACATGGTCTCGCCGAGCTCTTCACGCGTCGACGCGAAGAAGCCGAGCAGGGTAATAAGGTGATTGCTCGAGCCGGCATGGCAGGATTTATGTCATTTCTTTATCTCGAAGTACTTGACGCTAGCTTTAGCCTCGATGGAGTAATCGGTGCCTTCGCCATCACTCAAGATGTCGTCCTCATCGCAATTGGACTTGGTATCGGGGCCCTGTGGGTGCGTAGCTTAACGCTGTTTATGGTGCGTCGTCGTGTCTTACATGCCTACCGCTATCTTGAGCACGGGGCGCACTACACTATCGGTGTACTAGCCTCTGTTATGCTCGTAGGACTATTTATTGATATCCCCGAAGCAGTTGCTGGGCTTGCCGGACTTGTCATCGTTGGACTGTCGATCAGTAGTTCTATCTCTGCTAGTCGCCAAGAAGCTGCACACTAGCGATTTTGCCGTCGGTACTGTAAAGTATAGATATGCGAAAAAACACGAGCGGTTTTACACTTGTTGAGGTGCTTGTTGTGTGTGTCGTTATCACTATACTTGCCGCAATTTCTTACTTCTCCTACATCGCTTATCAGAACCAAGCTCGAGACAACGCAGTTGATACCACAACTCGTCTTGTCGCAGACTTTCAGACCAAATACTACAATAGTAACGGTGAGTACATGTCGTCTCGCGATATGGTGGGTAGCGGTGTTAACGGCACAGCATTAACCGATACCCAATACGACGCCCTGGCCCAGAAGCTACGCATCGACAAATCGTCACTTACAAATGATCAGTGGAAGTTTGCACCTGCCGTCTCATCAACCGGCGTTTCTTCACCTTCTCAACAAAATGTCATCTACTTGATGACTAAGGATAGTGATAATGGTAGTGCATACAGCTTCAGCATTGGCTCTTCTGGCTGTACTGTCACATTCCCCGCAGATACGAGCGCACCAAACTTAGGAACAACTGCGTACGCACTAGCGTATTATAGCCTGGTAAATAATCGGTGGCTCGTCTACCGGTCAAGCACCGGCAATGTCACGATAGGTCCGGCATCTGGTGCCGCACAACCATGCGTATTTGAAGACTCTTAGCTTGTACGAATACGTCGGTAGGCAAACTTGGTACCGACTCGCCAGCCACTAGATGCATCCGTATCAAATACCTTGATCTCACCGCCTTTAACTTCGAGCAATTGAATAAGTGCAGGATTATAAGGTGCCAATGTACGATAATATGCCAGATCATCATTACCAGGGTTTGAGCGGCCAGGGAAAACTTCCTTAAACTTATCCTTAGCGATGTCATCAAAGTAGGTCGGTTTACCTTTGGGTGGAATAAACAGCTCAGGTACAAGTCCCATACGGGCAATAATTTTCCGTACATCACCAAGCTGTAGACGCGACTGTCCGTTGATATAGACATAGAGCTGCTTCTTGTCAGTCAAAAACACGACTGCATTTGCCATACGACTCACCGGTGCATCCCTGAGTATTACTTTGCCAATCTCAAGCTTGAGACCGAAATGCTCACGGATCCCTTGCTCAATTGCCATATCGCTATATATTGCATCAGTACTCATCTCTTTAGAAGTATACTACTTTAGACACTTATTCTCGAGTATAATAGGGGAGATGGAGGAATTCACACGCCGGTATCAGGCACTCAATCCCGCACAGAAGGAGGCGGTCGACACTATCCAAGGACCGCTTATGGTCATTGCCGGGCCTGGCACGGGCAAAACCGAGCTTCTCAGTATGCGCGCAGCAAACATCTTGAAGCAGACGGATACGCTGCCGGAAAATATTCTTTGCCTTACTTTTACTGAGAGCGGTGCAAACGCAATGCGTGAGCGACTCACTAGTATCATCGGCGCTGATGCATACAAGCTCGCAATTCACACCTTCCATAGCTTTGGTAGCGAAATCATCAACCAGTATGGACAATACTTTTATAGTGGCGCCGACTTTCGGCCAGCCGATGAGCTCAGTACCTATGAGCTTCTGAGGAGCATCTTTGATGAACTTGAGCATTCGAACCCACTTGCCAGTACTATGAACGGTGAGTACACATACCTGCCGGATGTCGTTACGGCAATTTCAGAGTTGAAGCGTAGTGGACTCACGAGTGACGAACTTCTCGCAATCCTCGATGCTAATGACGAGGTGCTCGATGCCGTCGAGAGCGATCTAGGTGCGGCATTTTCTGTCAGGGTCAACAAAACAACCGCCCTAGAGCTTGAGTCGATTGCCCGTAAACTCGCCGAGCTACCGATACCACAACTCCCGCCGGGTGTTGCACCGCTTGGCAATGTTCTCGCTCTCAGTCTCGCAAATGCTCTTGATGCAGCCAATGTCGATGGCTCAACAAAACCCATCACAGCATGGAAAAACAAGTGGTGTGAAAGAAACGAGACCGGCACCATCGTTCTCAAGGACCGAGCACGAGCGGAGAAGTTACGCGCTCTCAGTTATGTCTATTATCAATACCTCGTCAAGATGCAGGAAAATCGTCGCTACGATTTCGACGACATGGTACTCCGAGTCGTTCATGCAATGGAAGTGTTTCCTGAATTGCGCTTTAATCTTCAAGAAAAATATCTTTACATCATGGTTGATGAATTCCAGGACACTAACTTAGCGCAACTACGCATTTTGCATGATCTCACGTCATCAGAGATAAATGACGCACCAAATCTTATGGTAGTCGGTGACGATGATCAAGCAATCTACGCATTTCAGGGAGCCGAGCTTAGCAATTTGACTGACTTCACACATCGATTTGAAACCCTCAAAAAAGTTGTACTCCAAGATAATTATCGTTCATCTGAAGCAATCCTTGATGCGGCTCGCCAAGTCATCACTCAAGCAGATAATCGACTTGAGTCAGTCCTCGATATCGATAAGAGTCTTACGCCCAACTACCAGATATCAGAGACTGCCGTCACCCTACACGAATACGCTCGATGTGACGACGAACGAATAGAAGTTGTCTCGGCCATCAAACAAATGATCGCCAAGGGAACTGATCCGAGTGATATTGCGATCTTGACTCGTCGACACTACGAACTGATGAACCTTCTGCCCCACTTCGCTCACGAAAACATTAGCATCAACTATGAACGACGAGATAACATACTCGAAAATGAGATCATCCATCAACTTGAACTACTTGGAGGACTCGTACGAAGCATCGCCGTTGGAGATCTCGAGAAAGCAAATGCGTTGCTGCCGCAACTGCTTGCGCATCCAGCGTGGAACATCGCGACTCAGCAGATCTGGGAGTTGAGTCTTGTTGCAAGCAAGAACCACACCAGCTGGCTTGAAGAAATGCCATCTCACCCTGCATTTGTCACTCTTCACAGCTGGCTACTCGAGCTAGCCAGGCTTAGCCTGACTGAGCCAGTTGAACCAATGGTTGATCATCTCACGGGCACACCCGAGAGTAGTAGCGAAGGCTTCTCCTCACCACTCTATGGATACTTTTTTGGCGACAGCATGAGGCAAGAGACTCCAGACGCGTATCTCGTTCATCTCGAGGCGCTAAGAACCATTCGCGCTAAACTACGAGAGCATCAACCAGAGCAGACCCTCACACTTGGCGACTTCCTTGACTTTATTGAGCTACACCAGCGAATTGGCGACGGGATTACGAGCATTCGTATCCGAAGTGATGCTCCGACGGGTGCCGTCAATCTGATGACAGCACACAAAGCAAAGGGATTAGAATTCAAACACGTCTTTATCATTGGTGCAGTCGACAGCGCCTGGGGTGAACGAGTTCGCAGCCGCTCTAAGTTGATCAAGTTCCCGGAAAATCTTCCATTATCTCCCGCTGGTGATACTATTTCTGAGCGCTTGCGTCTTTTCTTTGTCGCGATGACTCGAGCACGTGACACGCTCCATATCAGCTATAGCTTGATGGATGACAACGACAAAGCGACTAGCTGCGCGAGTTTCCTCCTGGACTCCACCTGGAAGGCAACACAACACACTGCAACTACAGATATAAAGACACTTGTGTCTCAGCTTCAACAAGAATGGTACCAGCCACTTGTCTCATTGCCACAAACCGATATGAAGAACCTTCTCTCCGCACAGCTTGAAAGATACAAACTGAGTGCAACACACCTCAATAATTTCCTCGATGTTACTAGAGGAGGTCCACAGTATTTCCTTATCAACAATCTCCTTCGCTTCCCCCAGAGCATGAGTCCGAACGCCGCGTATGGGTCAGCCATCCACCGGACATTACAGCGAACACACGCACACCTAACAAGTACAAAGGTACGTAAACCCCTCGAGGATATCCTGACTGATTTTGAGCAGAACCTCAAAGATATGCATCTCAGTGGTACTGAATTTCAGCACTACTTCCAACGCGGCACAGACGCCCTGCATGCATTCCTAGACCAAACCTACGATACCTTCACGCCAGATCAGATCGCGGAACTTAGTTTCTCCTACCAGCAAAGTATGGTCAATGATGCCCACCTGACAGGCGCCCTCGACCTTGTCTCAATCGACAAGGATACAAAAACAATTCATGTCACCGACTACAAAACAGGCAAAGCCGCGAGCAGCTGGAAAGGTAACAATGATTACGAGAAAATAAAACTTCACAAATACCGTCAGCAGCTACTTTTTTACAAGCTTCTCGTAGAGCATTCACGCGACTACCATGGCTATACCGTCACTGATGGCACCCTGCAGTTTGTAGAACCAACAAACGGCGGCAATATCCTATCGCTCACTGCATCGTTTAATGATGAAGAAGTCAGTAAGTTTACAGAGCTACTAGAAGTCGTCTACCAAAAGATCACCAGTCTCGATCTTCCTGACACTAACCACTATGATAGCTCTCTCGCTGGCATCAGACAATTTGAGCAAGACTTACTTGACAAAAATATATAATTACAGTAGTATGTATGTTACCTAGTTGAGTGGGCAGGTACGAGATCACAACCATCCGAGACTACTTGTACTTGCGATATCGTATCTGCCTATTCCTAGCGTATTTTGACAGGAATAGTGCACAAGTGTTCGTTCGTGGTAGGGTCACCCACCCCAGAATCACGCCCTACGACGGATGGACGATGGACTGTAGCTTAGTTAGGTTTAAAGCAACACGACTTTCTCGTAGCGTAAAGAGCGCTCAAGTCAGTGTGACGTGGGTTCAAGTCCCACCAGTCCATCATAAGCTTCATAGACCGGTGACCAGAGAGTAGTGGGAGGGAGAACTCTCTGGTCACCCCACCACCTGCAGGCGGGTATTGCGATGTTGTCGTGCTGACCTCCACCTGGGGGTTGGGGAAGAGTGCGGCATTACCGAATGACGGCACTTTCACGCAGAGTGCAAGAGTGACGGTACCGTCATGCCCGCCTGCAGGTCTAGCTTCACCATATGGCCATCGCCCAGACAGTCTGGACGATGAGACGACACCTCGAGAGGAGGTGAACCGGATGGCCGATTGCCAAGGTTGCTGTCCCAACCTGCCCCATGCCAGGGGGACCATGTGCAACAAGTGCAAGGTCAAGCGCAACGGACACACGCAGAACACCAACCACGGTGCGGCGTGTCCCGATCGACCCAAACCCTGCTGAGGGTTCTGAGGCTTGGACCTCGACGGGGATGTAGCTTAGATGGTAGAGCATCTGACTCATAGTCAGTGTGCGCGGGTTCAACTCCCGTCATCCCCCCGCTTGTCGCTCGCTCCACCCATGAGCTGAGCCGCAAGAGAGATGCCTCGTCAAGAGGGTCGACTGGCCCACCGGCCGATCGATGACGTGCACTATTCCTGTCCGTCTCACTGGATTCATGAACGATTTCGTGACTCTAGTGAGACGTTTTATTTTGTCGATATTTATGTTATTATAAAAGCTCGATACAATTCAAAACAAAAGGAGTACTCCTATGTCAGCAAATCCGCTTGACCGCTTTTCACTACACAATGATAGCGACCCTCTATTCATGTCGCAAGATCACACAAATGACATTCAGACTGAGGCATATCTAAGATTTATTGCTGAGCAGGATGCAAAAAAGAAACAGGAAGTTGAGGAGCAGGCGCGTGAACTTGCCAAGGCCACAGGTACTTTGTTCATCGACCCGGCTATGGCCAAGGACTTACACCAGCCGTACCCTGAATTTACTGATTAGTTTATATGTCATTTTGGCACGACCTACCACGACCATTTTTTGTGCTGGCCCCGATGGAGGCTGTGACTGATGTTATTTTCCGCCACGTGGTAGATAAAGCTGGTGCCCCTGACTTATACTTTTCTGAGTTTACCAATGCTACCGGGTGGGTCCATGCCGGTGATAAGGCAATTGGCGGCCGACTCATAAAAACCGATGACGAAACACGACTTGTCGCACAACTATGGGGCTCAGTCTCTGAAGATATGGCGAAGCTTGCCGCACACTGCAAAGAACTTGGTTTTCTTGGCATCGATATCAACATGGGCTGTCCCGATGCGAGCGCCGTGAAAGCTGGCGGTGGAGCGGGGATGATCCGCACACCCGAACTTGCCGCAGAGATGATTGCTGCTGCAAAATCAAGCGGGTTGCCGATTAGCGTTAAGACACGTCTCGGGTACTCGCGTGTTGATGAGTGGCGAGATTGGTTAACGCATATCTTGCAGCAAGATATAGAAAATCTCACCATTCACCTGCGTACCAAAAAAGAGATGAGCAAAGTACCCGCTCATTTTGAGCTTATCCCAAAAATCGTAAAACTTCGTGATGAGATTGCTCCACAGACGCTACTGACTATTAATGGCGATGTCGAAGATAGGAAACAGGGCCTCAAGATTGTTGCAGAAAATCCAGGGGTAAACGGTATCATGATTGGCCGCGGGATTTTCCATAATCCTTTTGCATTTGAACACCAATCTCAGACTCATAGTCGCGAGGAGCTCCTCAATTTGCTTCGCCTGCAGCTTGATCTGTATGATACTTACTCTCCACTCACCAATCGACCATTTGACACCCTTAAACGCTTCTTCAAAATCTACGTCAATAGCTTTGAGGGAGCCGCCGAACTCCGCGACAAGCTGATGCATACAAAAAGCACAGACGAAGTCCGTGCTTTGCTTGGATAGTTCACGCTACCTATTCATCAACAGGAAGGCGGAAAAGCACCTGGAGCGACCCATCTGTCAGAGCCATTAACGTCGCGATGGTTATCATCACCCTGGCAGTAATAAAACGCCATCGATCAAGATACTGAGAATCTTGCGGAAGCAACATGCTCGCAAGTTCCTTTGAACGCCACACGTCATAGCCAAATGCCTGCATACCTTCGTGACCATCCGCAAATCGGTTTGAGGCAAATGTCGTACCAGGAACAAAGTTCACAATCACCAGCTTTTCGTTGTGCGTACCAGTGAGCGTCGAGACACTTCCTGGCGCTTTTTCTTCAAGTAGCGGCAATAGTTCGTCATTCTGCGCGAAGTAGTCTTCGGCATGCGCATCAAGTACGACCGACGCCCCAAGTACGCGTAAGTAGTCATCACGTACAAAATCTTCTGCAAGAATTGCTCTCGTGAGACGCTTACTATCTTCGACAAGCTGCGGGTCGCTGAGGCAGGCGAGAATAGTAGCAACACTATCGATTGCCCCGCAACCAACCTTGCCATCTTGATGCTCCGCATTGTCGCGGTGGCCACCTGGCGAGAGTCCAAGCCGTAAATAGTTATCGAGCATACTCTCGAAATCACTGAGGAATGTACCACGCGTTAGATCATCCCGATCAACGCCTAGACGATACGCAAGCGCTGCGCCTGTAGCGCCCCCTGGGACCTGCGGGCCAAGCTCTGCCTCATCAAGATCCGGATCATGACGGCCATCAATACAACGGGTCTTTGCCTTGGGATTGACTTCAACATAATACTCATCCAGCGCCTCTATGACTGCCGGAATATTAACAAAAACATCCTCTGCACTGACACCACCTCGCCATGGTGCATTTGATAGTCGACCAATGTGAACAATTCGAGTTTGCTGCATACCCACCTTACTTTCTTTTCTTAACGTCGATGTCGGCGACGGAGACCCGCCACATTCAGGCGTACCTGATGGCGATCAACCAGCGCTGTAGCTTTTTCTAGCTCAACTGCGTTTTTGGCGTTCTTCTGCATCGCGAGCGCCTTATCGAGTGCTGCCTTTGACTCTGTCTCGACAATATCATCACCGTGATCTGCTTCATCAACAAGCACCTTCACAACATCAGGAGTAATCTCAATCACCCCACCCGATACTGCAAAGTAATCAAGCTTGCTATCAGGGTCACCTTTTTTTGTACGCACTGCAATAGCACCAGGCACAGCCACACTCACGAGTGGCTCATGCCCAGGAAACACACCGATCGGACCAGCCGCAGTGGGGAGCTGCACTTCATAGACGTCTTCGTCTTTCTGCACTCCCATCAATGTTACAAGCTGCAAACGCATCAGAGTACTAGTCCTTCTTCTCGCTTAGCGGGCCAGGAGCCATGTAGAACCAGTTTTCCGGCTTGTCGTCGTACTTACCGTCGAGAATATCACGTGCATCCTTGATAGTATCCTCAAGCTTACAGTACACACCTTTGTTGCCAGTAAACTGCTCAGCAACATGGAATGGCTGCGCAAAGAATCGCTGCAGACGACGAGCACGGTTGACGGTCTTTTTCTGTTCGTCAGAAAGCTCATCCATACCAAGGATCGCAATGATATCTTGGAGGTCTTTGTATTCCTGCATCGTACGCTGCACTTCACGAGCAACAGAATAGTGAGTCTCACCGATGACTTCTGGGTCGAGCGCATTTGATGAGCTATCGAGCACGTCAACAGCTGGGTAGATACCAATTTCCGTCAGTGCTCGGTTCATCGAAATCGTCGCATCAAGGTGGGCGAAAGTTGTCGCTGGAGCTGGGTCAGTCATGTCGTCAGCTGGCACATAAACGGCCTGCACTGACGTGATTGAACCTTTCTTTGTAGAGGTAATACGCTCTTGGAGCATACCCATCTCTTGCTGAAGGTTAGGCTGATAGCCCACCGCAGACGGTAAGCGACCGAGTAGAGCAGATACCTCGGCGCCAGCCTGAGTATAACGGAAGATGTTGTCAACAAAGAGAAGTACGTCTTTTCCTTCGTCACGGAAGCTTTCCGCCATCGCAAGCCCCGAAAGTGCCACACGAAGACGAGCCCCAGGGGGTTCATTCATCTGACCAAAGACAAGTGATGTCTTGTCGAGCACCTTGCTGTCTGCGAGCTCTTCATAGAGGTCTTTACCCTCACGAGTACGCTCACCAACACCAGCAAATACCGAGTTACCTGAGTGGTAGGCAGCGATGTTGTTGATAAGTTCCTGGATAAGAACCGTCTTACCGACACCAGCACCGGCGAAGAGACCAGCTTTACCACCCTTAGTCAGTGGGGCAATGAGGTCGATTACCTTGATACCTGTCTCGAGAATCTCAGTCTTGTTTGACTGTTCAGCGAGCGTAGGAGTATCACGGTGAATTGAAGCACGCCTACCAGTTACGGCACCCTTGCCATCGATTGGGTTACCAACTACGTCAAACATACGGCCCTGGGTCTGTTCACCAACAGGTACCGAGATAGGAGCGCCAGTTGCTTCTACCGCGTCACCGCGCTTGAGGCCATCAGTGCTACTCATCGCAATTGCACGCACGGTGTGCTCGTCAAGGTGCTGTGCAACCTCAAATACAAGCGTGTCTTTACCACGCTTGATCTCAAGTGCATCGTAAATCGCTGGCAGCTTTCCAGTCGCAAACTCAACGTCTACGACCACGCCCACGACTTGGGTTATTGTTCCTTGTTGTTTACTCATCATTCTTCTCCTTCATTCATCCATTTGTCTCTTGGTAACTCATCTAGGCTAACGATCTCTACTGTTTCACCGTCTGATCGAAAAGCATCTGGTCCATACAACCGCATATCGTCCGGACTGATCTCAACTTCGGCGCCACTTGAGTCGATAATAATGATCCTCTCCGGCTGATGGGGAAGTATTAATCTTTCATTCATTGTGCTGTCTCCATTGTTGATTCATCCTCTCGCGCATCAGCATACTGCTCGGCAAAAGCATATAGCTCTGCGAACTCATGCATTGAAAGCTCTACGCCGGCATACTCGAGCTCCTTCATCAAATCTGTATAGTCAGCACGCATGAAAAGGTTCGCGTCTTCACTCCAATAGTCAGCGGCCGGGTTCGCATTTTCAGCCCTTACACATCGCCGTACACATTCTTTGATAAGTGAAGCTTCAGGGTGCGATAGAAGAATAAGAGGGAACTCGGTCTCCAGTATTATCTCGCTCGCCGCATCACTACCAAGCGAGTGCAGTATCGCATCATCAATTCCACCTTCTGCACGCTCGGTCCATCGCTCTTGTTCTGTTGAGCCAATAGCTCTCGCTTCTTGCAACCCGTGAGCCACGATGTCGCGCTCATCCGACAAAAGCAACCTCTTTCCTTCCGGAGTTTTGAGAGTCTCTACTCCAACAGCATTACGAGCTTCTTTCACTATGGCTCTCTGAAAACTCTTTGTGGCTCTGTAAAGTTCAACGTACTCTGCATCCCGTAGCCAGTCACCCCCAGTTGTTTCATGATAAGCCAGTTGTATCTGTTCATCGCTAGAGTCGTATCCAGCATAGGTGTCTGTCCAATCAACTATCTGCACCACTTCTCCGAATTCAGGGTCTTCAACAACTTTCGGGCGCAGCATCATCTCGGGGTTTATCATTTCATCGCCTCCGCACCACCGCTAATTTCCGCTAGCTCCTGTGTGATCGCTGCCTGGCGAGCTTTGTTCATCGCAAGCGTCAGGTCGTCGATCAGGTCAGATGCATTGTCGGTTGCGTTTTTCATGGCAAGCATACGCATACTGTGCTCACTTGCACGAGCATCAAGCTGTGCCTGGAAGAGCTGCGCACCGACAAGACGGTACACCACGCTCTCAAGCACGGTTTCGGCATCAGGCTCAAATGTTGCTTCAGTCAAATACCCGGTATCAAGATCGAGACTTGCACCGGCAGGGAGCAGACGTTCGACTTTCGGCTTCTGCGTAATGCTTGAGATGAATTCTGTGTACACCACATCTACAGCATCAACTTCACTCTCAAGGAACATCTTGTAGGCTACATCAAGCACACCACGAAGTTCTGTGCCTTCAAGTGAATCCGGTAAGTCTTCGTACACGCCAGCGAGTTCGTGATCTTTCAGTCGAGTCACAAACTGCGTCACACGACGACCAATTGCAATCGACTTCGTCTGAATGCCGGCTTTTTTATCAGCCATCAGCTCACGGATGTGCTGCTTGGTAATATTCGAGTTGTACGCACCGGCAAGACCCTTATCACTTGCAATAGTGATAAGCAGACGCTTTTTCACTTCGCGCACTTCAAATAGCGGGTGGCCTTCTGTCGCACCTTGCTTTGCGAGATGCGCCAAGATTTCACGAGCGGTCTGCGTATACGGCGCAGTTGCTTTGGTAGCTTCCTGTGCTCGACGCATTTTTGAGGCCGCCACCATCTGCATAGCCTTAGTAATCTGCTTGGTATTTTTGACCGAGCGGATACGAGACTTCAGTTGGCGTTGGCTAGGCATCAGCTAGCCCTTCTTTACTTTCATCATTTAGTTCTTTTGCATACTTGAGAAGCCTTTCAAGCTTTTCAATTGGCAGCTCTCTTGCAACAGCACCGATAGAATTGCTTAATTGAACACGTTGGATGAATTCAGTAGTTCTGATCTCATCCCTAGAAATATCTTTATCTCCACGATAAGCTTCGTGAGGACCTTGATTTTGTCCTTGTTCTAGACCTTGATATGCCATAGCTTATCCTTCAAATCCCTTCGCGGCCGATTTGGCAACTTTTTCGATCAGCTTGGCAACTTTTGAGTCACTTTCAACTTTCTCAGAACCCTTGTTGAGCTCTTGCATGTCTTTCTTGTGATCAGTCCAAAGCTTTGTCAGCATCGCCATCTGCGCATCCTTAATCTTAGCTACTGGAACAGCGTCAAATGCACCGGAATCAACCGCATAGATAGAAGCACATTGCTCCCAAATACTCATTGGTTGGTACTGTGGCTGTTTGAGCAGTTCAGTCAGGCGTTGACCACGGTCGATCTGTGACTTTGTCGCTTCATCGAGGTCTGAGCCAAACTGCGCAAAGCTCGCAAGCTCACGGAACTGTGAAAGACCAAGCTTGAGGTGGCCAGAAACCGACTTAACAGCCTTTGTCTGAGCGTCACCACCAACACGGCTCACTGAGAGGCCAGCAGAAATCGCTGGGCGAATACCTTGGTTAAATAGGTCAGTCTCCATAAAGATCTGACCATCGGTAATAGAAATCACGTTAGTCGGGATGTAGGCAGAAATGTCGCCAGCCTGCGTCTCAATGATCGGTAGAGCAGTCAGTGAACCTGCACCGAGATCATCAGAAAGCTTCGCTGAACGCTCAAGTAGACGAGAGTGAAGATAGAAGACGTCTCCAGGGAAGGCTTCGCGTCCAGGTGGGCGACGAAGGAGCAGTGACATCTGGCGGTAGGCAACGGCGTGCTTCGTGAGGTCGTCGTAGATCATGAGAGCATGACCGCCCTTGTCGCGGAAATATTCACCCATGGCAGTACCTGCATATGGCGCAAGGTAGAGCAGAGAAGCCGGGTCAGACGGACCAGTTGCTACCACGATGGTTTGCTCCATCACACCTTCTTGCTTGAGGCGCTCGACAAGTGCTGCAACCTTTGAAAGTTTCTGACCAACTGCCACGTAGATATTGACGATATCAGACTTGTTGCGAGCTTGGTTGATCATAGTATCGATAGCGACAGCCGTTTTACCGGTCTGACGGTCACCGATAATCAGCTCACGCTGACCACGACCGATAGGGAACATCGCGTCAATCGCCATAATACCCGTCATCATAGGCTCGTGCACATGCTTACGGCCCATCACACCAATTGCTTCGCGCTCTACTGGGTTACGAGTCTTTGTCTTGATCGCCGGACCACCATCAAGTGGACGTCCAAGCGGGTCAACGACGCGACCGAGTAGTTCCTCGCCCACAGGTACGGTCAAGATTTCACCTTTGAGACGCACGGTGTTACCAGCGGCAACTTCAGCATCGTTGCCAAGGATCACTGCACCGATCTCATCTTCCATAAGGTTGAGTGCGAATGCTTCAACCACACCGTTTGGCGTGTCGATTTCAAGCACTTCACTATATCCAGCACCAGTTAGGCCATGGATCCATGCCACACCGTCACCAACACGGATAACGATACCAGCATCTTTGAGACCTTCAGATGTCTCGAGGCCAGCAATCGCATTCTGTAATTCCTTTGATAATTCTGCTACTTCTAGGTTCGCCATATTGCTCCTCTTTATTACGCCGTCAATTTGTCTAATTTCGCTTTTACCGTAAAGTCTGCCACGCTGCCTGGAAGTTCAACCCGAACACCGCCGATCACCGATTCATCAATCCGTGCGCGCAAAATCACTTGCTTCACATTCGACTGTTCAGCTTTCACCAGCTGCTCAATCGATTGCTTTGCTTCACCGGATAATTCACGCGCAGATATAACCGTAACCAGGGCTGTGCCACTTGCGAGTAGTCTAGCTTCAATGTCACGAACAATCAGCTCAAGCTCGCGTGTGCGACCAGTATCGAGAAGGTGCGCGGCCAGCTCTTTCATGACAGTCTTTACATTGTCACCCTTTAAAAGGCGAGTAGCCGCGTGGTCAGACAATTTGCGACGTGATAGTTTCACTACTTTTTCGCCCCCTCGACTGATTTCTTGATAAGTGCTGCATCAAACTTACTATCTGCAACGCTAGCCGTAGCGAGACTTGCCGCCTCTTTTACGAGCTTCAGGGTGTCTTTTTCAAGACTCTTTTTGGCATTCGCCACTTCCTTCTGGATGTCTTCATGCGCTTCAGCAACGATTCGCTCCGCCTTGGTCTTAGCAGATTTCTCTGCTTTTTCAACCATCTGTGTTGCCTCAGTCTTTGCCGTAGCAACGATGTCAGCCGCTTCTTTACGAGCCAGCTTTAGTGCGTCCTCAACAGCTGTCTCTGCCTCTTCAGCTTTCTTCTCAGCCTCCTGAGCAGCTTTTACACTGTCGTCGATCTTGGCTTGACGCTCGTCAATGATGCGCAGGAATACTGGGTAAACGAATTTACCAAGAATCCACACCAAAATCAGGAAGGCGACGCCCTGAAGCGCAAGCAGCGTAAAGTCGATACCAAGACCAGTCAAGATATCAGTCTTCTCTGTGTGCTCGCCAGAAGCGCTCGAGGCAAATTGTGTAAGAATATTCTCTCGCATACCTTTCCTTATGAACGAGCGATGAATGCTACGATGATACCGATGATCGCAAGCGCGTCAGCGAACACGATCGCAGTAATCATAAGTGTACGGATATCAGAAAGCTTCTCTGGGTTACGGCCAAGTGCGTTAAGCGCCGCAGCACCGATAAGACCGATACCAAGTGCCGCACCAAGAGCTGGTAGGGCGTAAGCAAGACCAAATGCTAGTTGTTCCATATTGTTGTTAACTCCTTATTTTATTACCTGTATTATACCATTTCCTACTAGTAAAGCCGGAGGTATCCGCGTAGTCCATCGCCTCAGCACTCTTTACAGGGAGCTTCGCTCGCCTGTGGCGTTCGGCTGCCCTCTCTTGCTAGCGCAAATAGAGGTCACAGTCTTCATCGATAAACTACGCCGACACCTCCTCTCGTGTTTTACTATCAGCAGATGAATGGTCAGATGAATGATCGCCATGCGTAGCGAGGGCCAGGGAAGTGAAGATCAAGGTAAGGACAAAGAAGACGTACGCCTGAATAAAGCCGATAAAGAGCTCAAACGCCATGAAGAAGGGTAAGACAACACTTGCGAAGTAGCTTGTGAGAACTGCGATAAGAAGTAGAAGTACTTCTCCAGCAAATGCGTTACCAAAAAGACGGAAGCTCAGTGCTACAAGTCGAGAAAACTCACCAACAAATTCGAGGATCCCCTCAAATGCCCCAATAGGATCTTTAATCGGGTTTTTGATATAGCGACCGATGTTGCCAAAGAAACCGTGCTTGCGAACCGCATACACCTGAGTAGCAACGATCGTAATGATTGCGAGTGCAAACGTAAAATTAAGATCAGCAGGTAGCGCTCGAAATAGTGGTGCACCGTTGACGGTAATTGCGCCAACACCAGGAAGGATACTAAGCCAGTAGGTCACCAGGATTAAGAAGAACATCGTAATTGCAAGAGGGAAGATACGACGAGCGGTCTTCTTGTCGCCGATGATGTCTTCTGCCTGAGAGTAAAAGCCCTCGAACGCCCATTGCACCAAACCAACGAGAAAGTTACGCTTACCGCGCTTTAGCATTGCGGCTACATAAAACAGCAGTGCAATTGTCACAACCAGCCCAATACTACCAAGTACAATAGCGTTCGTGATCGAAACCGGACCTATCTTGAATATTTCCTCGGCAGCAAGGCTGATATGTGGTTCTGTTGCAGCAAATGATGTAATCATATTTTTTGTAATTGTTGTTTAATCAATATTCCAGCGATAACGCATCCAATAATTATCCCGCCAATAAATAACCAAGGTGTCGATCCCAGCCACTCATCAAGGGAGTAGCCACCCACAATACCCGTTATCGTCGGCACAAACATTCGCCAAGTGGTGTCACCAAGGGTAGCGAGCAATAATAGCGCCGTCGATTGATTCGGCGGCGATACTTCCGTTCCACTCTTACGTGAAGGCACTGACATAGTTACACGTCTACTATATCACATATTGCACATATTGTGATGAAGTGCAGCGGCTAAAGAATCGCGTCTAGTAAATATAGTGGATACCCGCGGATGACGTATAGTCCGGTGCTTGAGAGATCGGCACAGGTGTTGCATATGTACCACTTGTTGCACCGTTGCCAAGCTTTCCATTGGCTGGATCGCCCCAGCAGTAAATGCGGTTGTTATTCGCAAGGGCACAGTTGTGATCAGAGCCAGCTACAACACCGTAAAAAGATGTTACACCTGATGGAAGCGTAACTGCAGTCGGACTTGTAACAACTGCCGCTGTCGTGCTTCCATTGCCAAGAATACCGTTACTGTCGTTATAGCCCCAGCAATAGATGCGGTTGTTATTCGCAAGGGCGCACGCATGGCTCCCGCGGATTGTCACATCATAGAATGACGTTACGCCTGAAGGAAGTGTAACAGGTGTGGCAGGTGCACTCGTATCAGTAGTCGAACCGTTCCCGAGAATACCAGTTGAGGCAAAGCCCCAACAATATGCACGGTTGTTGTTCCCAATCGCACATGCGTTCGCGCCATTAGTATCAATCTTATAGAATGACGTTACGCCTGAAGGAAGTGTAACTGCTACAGGAGTTGATGCATTTGCGGTGGAGCCATTACCGTTTGCGCCAAAGCCACCCCCACCCCAACAATAGGCGCGATTATTTGATGCTATTGCACAGGTATTATTATCGGAGGCAGTCAGCTGTTTTACTATACGATCAGCAGGCATAGCGCCTTGAGAGACAGCAACCGGAGTAAGGTAGTCTGTGTTTGTCGTCACACCGTTTCCGAGGCGACCATCAAGTGCATTACCCCAGCAATAGGCTTTACCATCAGAAGCGATAGCACAGGTTCTTGTCCAGCCGGCCTCAACATCGAGAATAGTGGCACCGGCAGGGATGACGCCGCGCTGAATCGCAACAGGTGTGGCACGAGTAGTAGTCGTGTTATCTCCAAGCTGACCGTCACTGTTCAGTCCCCAACAGTACGCCCAACCGTCAGACGCAACCCCGCAAGTATGAGTACTATAAGATGAAATTTTACTAAATGTCACTCCATTTGGGATCGCTCCTTGAGCAACCCTTACAGGTGTTGCGAAATTACCGCTTCCCCCACCAGTACCCAACTCACGAGAAGCATAGCTATTGTATCCCCAACAATAAGGCCAACTATCTTCTCCCAGAGAGCATGTGTGGTTGCTTCCAAGAGTAACCGAAGTATCTAGATCAGGATACGCAGATATATCATTTATACCTGTCGTCTTTACTGGTACATTACTGTCGGTTGTTGTGCCATCACCGAGACGACCGCTGACATTTGATCCCCAACAATATGTCAAGCTAGCTGTTGTTGTTGCACAAGTATGTGCATGACCTGCAGAGATCCGCTGGACCTTTGCACCACCCGGTATAGAAACCTCTACTGGCGTAGAAGAGCTTGCATTGGTGCCGTTTCCAAGCTGGCCAGACGAATTAAGGCCCCAACAGTAAGCTTTGCCATTAGAGGCAATAGCACAAGTATGATCACTTCCAGCCGTGACCTGCTGGACCATTCTGTCGGCTGGCATCGCACCTTGTGAGACGGCTACAGGGCTTAACGCATCGGCAGTTGCACCGTTTCCAAGTCGGCCATCGGTACCCTGTCCCCAACAATAAGCTTTGTTATCAGAGGCGATAGCACAGCTAATATTTCCTCCTACTATGATCTGTCGCACCATAGCACCAGTTGGCATTGCACCTTGAGACACAGGGTAAGGAGTAGGGCGATCCGTAGCTACACCTCCACCCAACCTACCATTGGCACCCAAGCCCCAACAGTAAGCTTTATGATCTGAAGCAATAGCACAGGAGTGGTTATCCCGCGCAGCTATTTGACGAATCGTGGCGCCTGCTGGAATTGAACCCTGTGAGACCGCTACAGGCGAAGGGGAATTGGTTGTCGTGCCGTTACCAAGACCATAGTAGCCATTATAGCCCCAACAGTAAGCTTTGTTATCAGAGGCGATAGCACAAGTAGCTTGCCATCCTGCAGAGATCTGGCGAATGGTTGCGCCCGCAGGCATTGCCCCTTGAACGACAGCCGAAGGTGTTCCAGCCGTACCACCACTCGTTCCAATACCGAGCTGACCATAGCCGTTATTACCCCAACAGTAGGCCTTATTATCGAAAGCGATGGCGCAATTATTTGAATACCCAGTTGCAAGTTCACGGATCGTTGCGCCCGCAGGCATTGCCCCTTGATCAATTGCAACAGGTTTTGTTGATGAGCCCGATACGGATAATGTGCCGAGCTGTCCCGAGGCGTCACTACCCCAACAGTAAGCTTTATTATCGGAAGCGATGGCACAGCTACCATCCACACCCGCAACAAGAGACTGCCTCCATTGGAGGAATTTAATATCTTCTCCAACATACTTAACTGTCTGCTTAAAAGTCCGGCTCACGACATTTGGATTGCTTGTCCGAGTTATCTCGACGATCCCTGTAGAAGTAAAACGCACAAGCTTTCCATCAACCACAGGCTCCGATACCTCAAACGAGGTCCGGATATTACCGCTCTTTACGACGTAGCAGGCATTATTCGTACACGGTGATGTAAGCCCCGTACAGTCTCCGCCTGTCCGTAGCGGCTTTGCGCTCGTCCATACAGAGGTACTCTTAGTAACACAATCCGTAGCGAGGCGGATTCCAGACTCAGCCGCTTCACGCGCTAAACGATCATAATGAATGCCTGTCAAACTCTGGCTAATCGATACAACGCCTTGGAGCGTTGCAAGGAGTACGATAAGCATGACTACACTAGTAATCAAGACTGCTGGTAGTGCAAACCCACGCCTATCCAATGACTGAGGAGTAACCATAAACACCATTTCATTTAAGACTATACGCCAGCACTCAAAGGATAGCAACTAGTAAAATTATCCACACTTTCAGCGTTGCCTGCCACCAGTACAATTTACCATCTGAAAAGATTAATAATTCAGGTAGATAGGCTTAAGTCTAGTTGTGTCAAATATTACAGGATAAGCACGATTCGTCGTTGTGCCGTCGCCAAGCTGGCCATAATTGTTACGACCCCAGCAGTACGCTGCACCTGTGCTGATTGCAGCACAGGTATTAAAATCGTTGGCACCAACGTCTACCACCGTAGCAGACGCGGGCAGGGCGCTTGGAGAAGTGGTCAGAACGGCAACAGGGGATAGGCGGTTAACCGCACTGTTATCACCAAGTTGTCCAGGCCCATCAGCATTTCGTCCCCAACAATGCAACTTACCTGCAACAACCCCACAATTGTGATAGTCGCCTACGTCAAGTGCCGTGACTGTATTTGCTCCCATTGATCCCGAGATAGCTCCACCGTGCTGAGAGCGATTTGTCGTATCACCATAGCCAAGTTGTCCATAAGCGTTGAAGCCCCAGCAATATACCCGAGCGGATGCGAGTACACATGTGTGATGGCTACCAACCCCGACCTTTGATACATTTGAAGCGATCGCACTTTTTGGCACTGCAGTATAGGCATAGGTCGAACCAACGCCAAGCTGTCCAGATGCATTTCGTCCCCAGCATGAAACAGCTCCCGTAGTCGTAACCGCACAAGTGTGATAGTCCTGAGTGTCGACCTGAGTCACAATGGTAGATGCGAGTGCCGAACCCGAACCCGTATACACTGCAACCGGTAAGGACCTATCGGTGATCGAGTTATCACCAAGTTGCCCATCTGGGTTCCATCCCCAGCAGTAGGCACGACGAGTAGTGTCATTTGCAGACGTGCTGTTTTGCGCAATGACACAAACATTATTTGCTCCGACAGACAGCTGCGTAACATATTTTCCAGACAGTGCTCCTCCTGTCACCACAAGTGGTATAGAAGAGTCAGTAGTGTTGCCTTGACCAAGCTGCCCATAGGTGTTGTCACCCCAGCAGTACACTTTATATGCAGCCAGCGCGCAAGTGTAGAGATTGCCAGTCCCTATGGAAGTGACGGTACCTGGTCGCAGTCCCGTAGAGGGCGCATAGACTATCTCTGCCGGTGTCGTAGTTGATGTAGAGGAGGTCGTATTTGTACCCAGCTGGCCATAAGTATTGTCACCCCAGCAGTACACTCTACCGCTAGCCTGAGCACAAGTGTGGTAATCATTACCCGACACTTGCTGAAATCTTGGGCTAACGACAACCTGGCTCGCGGTCTCGTATTTAATTCTTTTCCATTCCACAGCTTGATTCGAGGCTCTACGGAGAGACACATAACCTGTAGCCTTTATGCTCCACATACCCACAGAATTGACAGTCGGTACTTGGGTCACTACAAATGACGTTTTGAGCTGTGGAGTATTAAGAATATATGGTTTCGACGTTTCCGCCTGACTGCCAGAGCAAGATGAGCCAGGGCGGAGGGGCGCACTTGTCGTCCATTGTGGTGTGCCCGTCGCTCGTAAGCAATCTACCGCATAGATAAGCCCCGACTCAGCCGCCTCTCGCGCCAGACGATCGTGGTGAATGGCGCTTAAGCTCTGGCTAATAGACGTCACACTCTGTAGCGCGGCGAGGAGTACAATAAGCATCACCACGCTCGTAATAATTACCGCAGGAAGAGCAAAGGCTTTTTGTAATAGCGATCGGCGAAAGCTCACAAGCATTAGTTCTTTATTCTAACATAAATTCGATTCCGCGGCCCGCCCTTCACTTGACTTACCGAACTTGATTAGTATAAAATGTATAGTAACAGTAAAAGAGGGAACAACTAAATGAGCGATTCATCCACACCGACAGTAACTATCTACAGCACCACATGGTGTGCCTTTTGTGCCACCGAAAAGCAGTGGATGGACAAGCTTGGCGTCAAATACATATCAAAGAACATTGAGGAAGATGAAGCCGCCAAAGATGAGCTCCTTGCCAAGATTGATGGCAATTTCCAAGGAGTACCGGTGACCGACATCAACGGTGAAATCGTTCTTGGTTTTAACCGTCCAGTTCTCCAGACAGCCCTTGAGAAGAATAACCTGGTCCCAGCAGCCCAGTAGACGCATTGCTGTCTAGATACACCGTCACCAACAAGGCGGTGTATTTTTTATAATAGTCAGCCAACTAAACGCCAACTTGAATTACGTGGCCACCAATAGCTTGACGAAAATAGCCATCGTGGCTCACGTACAGTATCGCACCGGTATATTTTTCAAGAGCAACCTCAAGCTCTTCGATTGAAGGTAGGTCCAAGTGATTTGTTGGCTCATCAAGGATCAGAAGCTGGGGATCATTTGCCAACATATCGATGATTTGTAGTCGGGCTTTTTGACCACCAGATAATTTGCCGACTGGTATTTGTCCGTCGCCTTCAGTGAAGAGATAATCGTTCATCAGCTGCCGGATCTTAGTCTCGCCAATTGCCAGGCTGCGATCAAGATAGACACGCTCGATAGCATCATGAAGGTTCAACTTGAAGTACGTAGGGCTTACTTCCTGTTCATACACGCCAATACGTACGACGGGGTCAAGTGTGATCTCACCATCAAAGATCTTCATCTCATCACTGCCAAGCAGCTTTTTGATTAGCGTCGATTTACCCGCGCCGTTGCGACCACGCAACTCAAGCGCTTCACCTTCACGAAGATCAATATTGATACCGTCAAACAGCGGTCCATCATAGCCTAGGCTAAGATCGCGTGCGCTTACGAGGACATGTTTCGAACGTGACTCGTCATTCTTGAGATTCATACGGATATTCTTCGCCTTGAATTTATCATACTGATTCGCAACTTTGTAATTAAGGTTTTGCACCGATTCTTTATCGATCCAAAACGTCGGTTTTTCCTTTGCCTGCAGCTCAGCGAGTTCTTTACGCGACTGCTCCTCCAGACGCTTAAACTTCTGGATTGTGCCTGGGTTACGTGATTTTTCCTTCAGTCGCTGGTAGTCAATCACTTTTTGTTTGAGATTGACGATCCGTTTCTCAATCATCTCAAACTCATTCATCGCCGTGCCGGTTGAGTGGGCGTTCTGTTTGAGATATGCATCGTAATTTCCTTTAAAACTCTGTGAGCCACCGTCTTTCAGCTCGACAATTCTATCCACTTGCTGCAAAACATCACGGTCGTGCGTGATTACGAGCATTGCCTCACGAGCAGATTTCATCCACTCGATAAACTGCTGTTTTGCCACGTAGTCCATGTGGTTAGTTGGCTCGTCGATCAGTGCGAGGTGCGCATCAGAGTGCATCACTTTGACTACCTCAACCAAGCGCTTTTGTCCTCCTGACAGGGAAGCGAATCGACGATGCGCCACATCAGGTAGCTGAAACGTTGTGAGTTCTCGCTCTACCTTTTCTTCGATCTGATAAAAACCTTTTTGCTCAAATCGATCGAGTGCCTCAGTATACTCGTTGATCTTTTGCATGTCGTCGCCCATTGTCTCGGGATAAGTTTCGATAATGTGCGAAAGCTTTGGATATTCTGGCAGTCCGGCCAGGATATATTGCAGCACCGTCTGGTCATCGGTGCTATCATGCTCCTGAGCGGTCGCTACAACACTTGTTCCTTTTTTATAAACAACCTCTCCTGTATAGTCAGCATCCTCGCCGATCAACATACCAAAAAGTGTGCTCTTGCCAACGCCATTACGACCAATCACGCCGACTTTTTCACCATCATCAACGCTAAATTTCACATTGGTCATCAGGACCTTGGGGCCAAATGATTTTTCAGTGATGGAAATATCCGCAATCATAAGTATCTATTGTAACAGAGGTGAGATAGAAAAGGTACCATGCTATAATGCCAAGGATGAGCAAGACAACTACTCCCTCGGGGATACACTACTGGACCTACCATGATACTGACCAGCCAACTATTGTAATGGTACATGGCTTCACAGGCAGCCATGAAGGATTTCAGTATATTATCCCTAAACTCTCAAACTTCCACATCATTGTTCCCGATCTACCTGGATTCGGCAAAAGCCCGCTGTGGCAACGAGAAGAGGGAAGTTGGTCAATCGATGAGCTTGCACGTCGTACAAACGAATTTGTTGCTGAGCTCAATCTTGCATCCCCGCCATTCCTCCTTGCTCACAGTATGGGTGGCCTTGTAGCTGCAAGTATGTTGAGCCAAAATCCAGAACTATTTCACAAAAAAGCCATCCTCATGAGTCCTGTGGCTTCAAAAGTTGGTGTACTCGATAGTCGCAAATTTGGCGCGCTGCTTGGGGCTGCTCAATACAAACTCGGCGCAAAGGTCCCTAAGCTTGTTACGAGCAAGACCGTCTCCAAAGTCGCCACGCAACTGATTAAAACAACTCGTAACCGTCAGCTTAGTCGCACTATTCGCAATCATCACATCACAAACCTTTCATTCATCTCAAGTATTGATTTCTACTATCAACTCCACAAGGATATCAACAAAAAAGGCGCACTCGATTATGCACACAAACTACAAGATTTTGAAATACTTATTATCACCGGAGATAGGGATAACGTCACGCCACTGAGAACAGAGAAACATCTCGCACATGCAATCAATGCAAAACTAGAGGTTGTTCCGAGTGTTGGCCACCTTATTCACTATGAAAAGCCTAGAGAAGCCGCTGCGGCAATTCGGGCGTTTTTGTACCAGCAAGGCTAGTGTAGATTTCTTCAAATCGATCAAGTGTGTACTCAATATCATGGGTAGCAATGATCTTTAGACTTTCATCGCCAAATTTTTTGCGTAGTTTTACATCAACAACCAACTTTTGCAAACCTTCAGCAACGCCATCAATATCATCTTTTCTGCATAAAAACCCGTTGCGCTTGTCCTGACAAAGCTCTTTAAGCGCACCCGCATCGACCGCTACGACCGGTTTACCGCTCGCCATAGCCTCCATCGCCGCAATACACTGCAGCTCAGCAGGACTTGGCATACAAAAGACATCACCAACTTTGTGCAGCTCAACGATTTCATCGTCAGTGACACGTCCAGTAAACGTAACTTTATCGTGGAGACCCAGTTGATATACTTGATTTTCAAGCCGATCACTATCGGTACCAAACCCAACAATCATCAGATGTAGCGGCTGACTAACAGAACGCTGGACAATATTAAACGCATCGATCAAGACAGAAAGATGCTTCTCACTATCAAGTCGACCGATGTATGATATCATCGTCACATCCTTTGGTAGTCCGAACTTTTTATAGGTCGCAGCTTTTGCTTTTGTCGGCTTAAAACGGCTTAAATCAATACCGTTCGAAATCGCTTCTATAGGCAGATCTGGCAGGCTATCCTCACGACCAGCCACCAGCATATCAATTGCTGCCTGTGTCGGCATAGTTACGTGATCCGCCTTGGCATAAAAGCGCGCACCAGCCTCAGTAATAAGGTAGTTTATAGGTTTTGAGATTGGTGCGAGAAGGCGAATATTATCCATGAGATTCTCAGGTATCGCATGATTTGTCGCCACCACCGGGATGCCATAGCGCTTACCATAGCGCATTGCTGCCTGACTCACGCCAAGCACCATCTGAAGATGAATTACATCGGGCTGGAACTCTTCAATAATACGGCGCACCTCTCGACGCGGCGACACAGAAATACGAAAATTCTGATAAAAAGGAAAGGGGACAGACATAGTTCGTTTGATTAGATAATTTCCATCAGTCTCTTCACCAGCGCGACCCGAACGACGCTGACTTGGAGCAATAACTATTACTTCGTGACCACGAGCTGCCAAACCTTTAGCCAGATTTCGACTAAAAACGGCTACACCGTTCACCGTCGGCCAATGGAGGTCGGCTGCAATCAAGATTTTCATAGTGTAACCATTATAGCACAGTTGCCTCTCTGTTAATGCTCCTTAAATGAGCTGCGTCTTTCGAAAAGCCCCGTTCGGTTTGTATTCTCGTCCAAACATCATTAGCTCGCACTAGGTCATCACGATACTCGGAAACATGAATGACTTTATCTGGGGCAACCTCAAAGACACATCCGGACTCCTCCATAAATGAGGCTACGTTGAGAAAGAAATCTCCCGTTTCATTTACACTATCAAGCACCTGCCTTTTTAGCAGCATAGTAGCTGTCGGTATCATTACTTCTGGCTTCTCTTGCACATCAACAATCTTGTCCTCACTATCACACTCAAGCACTCCGTGCTGAAGCTTTTCCTTCCTCCCAATAACCGTCACAAGCGTATCTTTGGTCTGATGATACGCACCGACTTCCTCCAAATCAACATCGATTAAAGTGTCTCCCGCCATAATAAACGTATCGCCAGTCGTGTCGGTAAACAGATTAGACGCCATCTTTACCAGCTCAGACGTACCCTTGTTTGGCTGCATGTCTAGCGCATGAATAATTCGAATATCAAACCCATTATTCGCTTTATCAAAGTATTCTTGGATTGACCCTGATAGATAGTTTTCCATTAACACAACTTCTTTTACGCCAGCCCTCGCAAGTTGATCAATGAGCCAGTAGAGAAGTGGCTTGCCTGAGATTTCCAACATTGGCTTGGGTATAGTCTCCGTATACGGCCGCAGCCTTTGCCCCTCGCCACCTGCTAATATTATTCCGTTCATATTTTTGCTATCTTAGAGTTGCTCCGTTTGTCATATCGATACAAACACCGTTTAGATGCTCGGGAGCATCTAGCGACAACCATTCGACAACGCGTGCAATATCATCGATGCTGGCGGGATGCCCAGATATAGTTCTACTTAACACTTTCTCTTGGCGATCACGAGGTATGAGAGAGAACATCTCTGTGGCAACTGGCCCTGGAGCAACAGCGTTAATCATTACACCCTGAGGCCCAACTAATTTTGCGAATGACTTAGTGAGATTGATAATAGCCGCCTTCGACATCGCATACCAAATATCTGACTGTCCAATAATACCTGCGATAGAAGCCATATTTACTATTCTACCTCCGTTACCATCAACCATTAATTGAGAATAGCGAGTCGCAAGCTCAACCGGTGCAATCATATTGACGCGAATCAATTCATCACGTTTTGCGGGGGTGTATTGATCATAGGGGAGAGAATTAAGAAGAGCGGCGTTATTCACCAATACATCTACTTGACCAACCTTCGCCACAAGATCACCGATAGCATCGACTTGACCTAGATCAAACTCAACGAACTCAACCCGGTTACGTATCGCCTCAGGAAGTGAATGCTCGTTGCGCGACACGACAACAACATGACAGCCCCTGTCTAAGAACCTTTGCACTATGCCCGTCCCTATACCTCTAGAGCCACCGGTAACCAAAATTCTCTGCATGGGGTTAGTATTACTTATTCAGTATCGACTTGTAAATAGCCAGCGTTTCTATTGCCATTTTTTTCCAAGAGTACAGCTCTGATTGCTTTTTCCCGCGTTTAATCAGGGTATTTCTATCAGACAAACTTGTTACCACTCTCTCGATCTTGTCGGCCATGTCATCTATATCGTAGGGGTCAAAGTAAAGTGCCGCATCCCCATAGACCTCTGGTAAGCAAGTTGCATTACTACTGACAACAGGCGCGCCATGACTCATCGCCTCGAGACCAGGTAGACCAAACCCTTCACTCAATGAAGGAAATATATACGCCATACAATTTTCGTAGAGCCATCGTAGCTCACCGTCACTCACATAGTCTGTAAAATATAGATTTGGCGTCGTGCCACTATATCTCGCGTGTATTCGCTCATAAAGGGAGTCTTTCGCACCCGCCAATACAAGATGAAGATCAGGATGTGACTCACGGACAATCTTAAAAGCCTCTATCAGACGTTCGAGATTCTTATGCGGATTCGGTCTCCCTACATACATAATGAATTTCTTTCCCGACAAGTCTCCCACCTTTTTAGGTCGGTCGTTTATAAAGCTTGAGCCTTCATAAATTGTATTAATTTTAGCGCTCTCTACTTTTGTGTACGCGGCAACGTCGGTCTTTACATACGACGTAGGGGTAATGATTTTTACAGATTTCTTTGCAACAATTCGACATACCATACCATATATAATCTTTTGCACTTGATAAATGAACATATTCTTCGATGGATTATTGAATCTCAGGAGAGTCAGGTCGTGCATAGTTGTCACAACTTTTCCTCTATAAAAAATAGGCTGTTGTGTCATCGTAAAATGCACGAGATCCGGCTTTAGATCGTCAATCATCTTCTTTAAGCCTACCTGTTCACCAACTGTATAGTCCTCGTAAGGACAAAGCATTTTTGTGAAATTTGGGCTCTCTGGAATCCATTGGTCATAGTCCTTTTTAAGAAGAAGGATAATGTACTCGTTTACATTATCTATACTTTGTAGATGCTTCACTAGGCTACGAGCGTATCTACCAGTGCTAGCACCCCATTCTCTGCAGCATATAACAATTCTTTTTGGTGTTTGCTCGGACATACTCGGTATTATATCCTATTTTACCCGTAGAATGAGATGGTATTGCAGACAAGTTGCTAGGCTAGTGACGTAAGGTCACTCTGCCGTAAATGGTATAATACTCCTTAATGAAATTATTTTTCGATGCGCGATACATTCGCACCGATTTTCACGATGGCATCTCGCGTTATGCAACAAAGCTCGGTAATGCGCTGGCAGAGCTAACACCGGTTACATTCCTTATCTGCGACGAGAAACAACGCAAGTTTCTCCCTCCAAATGCTTCATGTATCAAAATTCATGCGCCGACCTCGATCAAAGAGCCATTCACCGCACTCATACTCAATAAATACAAGCCAGATATAGTTTTCACCCCGCTCCAGACTATGGGCTCATTTGGACGCAAATTCAAACTCATCCTCAACCAACAAGACATGACGTATTACAAAGGTACACCGCCGCCGAGTTTTTTGTCTGCGCCAGTTCGACTCGCGTGGTGGCTCTACCATCGCAGTTATCTACCTGGACGTCTCACGCTCAATGCCGCCGATATGATTGCGACTGTTTCAGAAACTAGCCGCCACGAAATCCTGGCAGCAAAACTAACCAACAAGCCAGTCTTTGCTGTGCCCAATGCAGCCGAGGACCTTTCTCAATTTCTTCAAGCTCCCGTTGCTATCCGATCTGAAGCACCAAATAACATAGTCTACATGGGTGCTTTTTTGCCACACAAAAATGTCGAAACACTAGTGACCATGATGCAGTACTTGCCAGGACGGACACTACATCTTTGCAGTCGCATCACCGACAAGCGCAAAGAAGAGCTTAAAGCACTTGCGTCCCCAAGTGCATCGATCGTATTCCATAACGGTATCAGCGAGGAGGACTACGCGAAGTTACTTGCCGACAATGCCATCCTCGTGACCGCTAGCCTCTCCGAAGGCTACGGACTGCCGATAGCTGAGGCGCTCGGACTCGGCACGCCTGCCGTTGTTAGTGACATACCCGTTTTTCATGAAGTAGGAGGTCTAGGCGCACTATACGCTGATCCAAAAAATCCAAGCGATTTCGCTAAGACAATTCATGAGCTTGACAGCAACATAGTTCGAGAGAGACTCAGTCAGGCAGGCAAAAAACACATCGCTACATTTTCATGGCAAAAGTCAGCCGAGATACTACTAGACGCTACTAAAAAATTAATCCCATAAAATGCGAACAGCCCCGGGATTTCTCCTCGGGGCCACGCACCTTTCACGGTTGAGCACTCAGTTGAGTCCGAGTGCGGGGATGATCTGCTGGCCGAAGGCCTTGCGCCAGACGTCGGGTCGCTCGTTGAAGCCGACGTGAGTTGAGTCGACCTCGATCCGAGTGATACGCCTCCGTCCTGCCGCCAGCGCCCAGGTGTCGAACGCCTCTGGGCGAACGGTGTCATTGTCGCGCGTCGAACGTACGTACACGACATCGACGTCCTTGAGCGCGTCTCGCTCCACTGATGAGTGGCCGATGATGAACCGATTCTGGTCCATTGCCCAGCTGAGCTTGAAGCTCTTCGACTCGGCCACGGTAGCAGCCAGCTTGTCGCGGTCGACCTCGGGCTCGATATTCTCCTCCTTCGGCTCCACGAACGTGAGGGCGAAGTAGGGCTTCGAGATGAGGTTGCTGACCGGCCCCGCCCACCAGACCCACGAACCGAGCGAGATCATGTCGAGCGGTGACTGCAGCTCCGAGCGTTTGGTCGGCGCATCCATCAACACGAGCTTGAACTTCGGCTCGCGCTTCAGATCAGTCGCCTCGAGTGCCAGGATGGTGTCGTAGCTCAGGAGCCCACCCATCGACGAGCCCAGGAAGACCACGTTCTTGTAGTAGTTGTCCGCTACGAGATGGTAGATCTTGCTCGCCGTGTCAGCGACGATCTTGTCACCCTTGAAGCGCCTCCCTTCGTAGCTGACCAGCAAGACGTCGCCATGGCGACGCCAGGTCGGTACCAGCTCTTGGCTCGACGTCACACCGTCGAGCAAGATCCCAGGGAAGTAGACGAACAGCGTGTTGCCATTCGACATGTCATCAGCACGGATAAGGTCAAACCGGGTCCGTGATGTGAGCAGCAGGTAGCGCCCTGTGACGTCGGCAAAGCCGAGAAGTAGCACTACGAACAATACCCATCGCAGCACAAGGTATCACATCCTCTCACGAATTGTTTAGGTGCGTCTTTATATTCTAATATATTGTTGCTATTTTGTCAATATTGAAGCTACTGTCGCCGCTACTGGAATTGGCATATCTCGCCTACTCACATCCGTCGAGGTATCAAAGATAACCATCGGTCTAGTATCAGCCGCAAACTTAGTCGGCGCATCAGGCAAGCGAAATATTGTTGCCCCTTCTGGTGGCAAAATAGGCTGAACTGCTCGCTTCTGATCCTTCAGATTACGCTCGTTGATCTCCTCCACCAATCTATCGACTGCTGACTTTTCGTCTGCAGCCAGCTCATCGTAGGATTTATGTGCAAAACCGAGTGTACGACGCGCCCCGACTACTGGGTCACAAACAAAGTACATACCAAGCACAAAATTACACAGTCCTTCAGACTCGAGCATGACACCAACCTCTTCAAGTGCACGCCCATCGAGTAATACGATCTCATAGCCTTCGGTTGCAGCATCTCTTAGCCATTTTCGAAGGAGTGAGTCTTTGAATTCCTGACTCAGCGGCCTGGCGCCAATTTTTGCAGAATTCGCACCAACCTCATTGGTGTAGAGCAGTGCGTCACGCTCAACTTTCGTCATGTTATACACGTCTTTGACCAACTGTACGCATTTTTCCGCTTCGTTTTCATCGCCCAAAAACCTATCGAGTGCCACTGCATTATCTAGATCTATGCCGGCTCGCGTCGCTGCTACAACCAAAACGCGGAACACTTGTCCCGCGTCAATTAGCATCACATTGTAGCCACACTCATCTCGTAAATAATCCTTGACCGCCTGAACGATAGTGCCCTTGCCGGATCTTGCTTCTCCGTCAAAGGTGATCAATTTTGGCAGATTATCTACTGACATCTCGGACAACTATAGCAGCCACTGGTACAATAGTCTATATATGAAGAAAAAATCATCCAACAAATCAGTGCCCGGCGGACTCGTCAATAGACGAGCACGATTTGATTATGAGTTAGGTGATGAAATTGTTGCTGGACTTACGCTGACCGGACCAGAGGTTCGTGCAGCACGTGATGGACATATACAGCTAAAAGGGTCCTTTGTCAGCCTCAAAGATGACGAGCTTTGGCTTAACAATGCAAGTTTTTCTCTGAAGCTCAACGAGAAAGGTAATAGCAGTCGAAGTGTTGATACACGCCCCAGAAAACTCCTAGCAAGTCGCAAGCAAATCGATGCATTTGCGTCCCAGAAGGCAAGTGGTATGACAATCGTTCCAACTAAGCTCATTACGACTGGCCGTTTCATCAAAGTAGTTATCGCACTAGGTAAGGGTAAGAAACTGTACGACAAGCGTCAGACATTAAAAAAGCGTGCCGAAGCACGCGATATTCATCGTGAACTAAAAACTAGGTAGTCTCTAGTATAAGGGAACTGCCCCCGTGCGACGATGTGCCGCGCGGGGGCGATGTCCTTCCCGAGATCGGTGCCAGGTGGTTCAGTCCGAGGCGGGCTCACGGCCCTCATCGGGATCAGGGAACTCTTCCCATGCCTTCGAGATCGCCTCTTCAGCAGACATGCCGTCGACCATCATCAGCTCGGAAGCCTTCTGCTGACGGCTGAGCTCGATGTCGGGGACCTCCACCCGCTTCTTCCTGGACTCCGAGGCGTATGCGCCGCGTCGAGAGTTGACACGCTCACCTCTGAAGCCACCTCTTGATCCAGAGTGCTGCATGACCATATGCTACACCTTCCAATGCATACCAGTAGGTAACCCTACTTCCGGTAGGACACATATATAATAATATTTTAGTTTAAGTATGTCAATAATCTATAATGGTACCTATGAAGCTATTTTCTTGGAACGTCAACGGCATCAGAGCCGTCATCAACAAAGGTGAGTTTACAAAATTTATCGAAACCTATGACCCGGATATCCTCTGTCTGCAGGAGACAAAGGCAGCCCGCGACCAGGTAGAGATCGATCTGCCACAATATCACGAACATTTCTTTAGCGCCGTCAAAAAAGGCTACTCGGGTACAGCGATCTTTAGCAAAGAAAAGCCGTTGCAGTACAAAGATGGCTTTCCGGAGGAGATTATCAAAGACTTTGGCGTCACAGGTGATACCTACGGAGATCCAAATGCTGAAGGACGAGTTATTGCCGCAGAATTCCCAGACTTTTGGGTAGTGACCGTCTATACACCAAATAGCAAAGGTGACCTCTCACGGCTATCACTCCGCTACGACCACTGGGACCAGGCATTTTTGGCCTATGTCAAACAGCTCGAACAAACAAAACCAGTCTTGTTTTGCGGCGACCTTAATGTTGCTCATCAAGAAATTGACCTCGCCAATCCCAAGCCCAATATCGGCAAGCATGGCTTTACCAGCGAAGAACGTGAGCGCTTCGGAGACTTTCTTGAGGCAGGGTTCGTTGATACTTTCCGTAGCGCAAATCCCGACAAAGAAGGTGCCTACAGCTGGTGGACTCACTGGGCGAATGCTCGCGCTCGCAATGTTGGTTGGCGGATTGACTACTGGCTTGCATCAAAAGACATTGCACCTAAAATCAAAAACCCGCAAATTCATCCAGAGCAAATGGGCAGCGACCACTGTCCGGTGAGTATTGAAATTATTTAGTTTTTGTACTATAATATGGCCATTCCACCCCTCTTTCTGTTGGAAAGGCAATTGCTTTGAGATTCAGAAGACGTAGAACGGAACGTACCAGCAGACAACACATCAACGACGACGGTAGCCGGGTCACCGTACCCGTATCCGCCCTGATCAGCAGAACGGCCTACATCGCTAGCACCGCACACATCGGCGAGAACGTGATGGTCGGCGAACATGTCAAAATCGGGGAGCGCACTATGATCGGTGCGCACACCACGATCGGTGACTGCACACAACTCGGCCAATCCATCAACATCGGACCCACCAACACCATCGGGGTCGACTGCTTGATCATGGACAAGGTCACTACGGGTTACGGGGTGATGATCGGTCTGGCAAGCCGCATTGGGCAGAAGGTTGCACTCGAGCCCCAAGCTCAGATCGGCGAACATGTCACGATCGGTCGAAGCTCAAAGATCGGCGGTCGGTCGTGGGTCGATCATGAGATCTACCTCCCAGACTGCACCCACATCGATCCAGAAGTCGTCATCACCGAACGCAGGGTGGTTGAGCCGCCCCGGTAATTCCGGGGCACGCCTCGCCAGCTCCGAGGAGAATTCTCGTCGAGCAGGCGAGGATTTTCCTTTTTTGATACCATAAACACATGGAATCTCTCCGCGATAAAGTCCTGATTATGATCGTTGGACCTGCCGCAATCGGCAAGTCGACACTTATGGATACAGTAGCTGCTACGGATGGCGATTTTAGTTATGTACGTTCATTTACCACACGCACCAAGCGCCCGGGCGAAACCTCACACTACGATTTCGTCAGTCTTGACCAAGTAAGAGCACTCCACAGTGCAGGTAAAACTGTTACGTATTTCGAGCATCCCACTACTCACAATATTTATGGGACGACAGCTGCAAGCTTCCCGACCCGGTACAATGTCCTCGACACACTTTCGGGTTCCGTACACCTTTACCGGTCCCTTCCTTTTGAGCGAACTATCACGATCTCTTTGACTGCACCACTAAATGAGTGGCAACAGTGGTTTCTCGGTCGTTACCCAGAGAAAAGTGAGGAAGCTTTGAAACGCCTCAAAGAAGCAAAGCTTTCCATCAGTTGGTCTCTTACGGACAATGATATCTACTGGCTTGAAAACCCTGCAGGGGACTTAGAAGCCACAACTAAACAGCTCATCGATATTGTTAGAAATATACCAACGCATTCACCGACACCCAAAAATGCACATGATATGCTAGACCTAATAGAGAAGGGGATGTGGCGCGACGAATAGCAGCCTAGGAAGCAAGTATGGACCTTACGTATTGGCAAAAACAAACCGATTCCAAGCCGCTCTTCCCAGAGATAGAGTGGAATAAGCCCGAGCGTCTCGATCAGGCAGGTAAACTACTCATCATTGGTGGTAATAAGCTCGGATTTGCCGCGGTCGCGGAAAGTTACGAAACAGCCAAGACAGTGGGCGTTGGACAAGTACGAGTACTACTGCCAGATTGTCTCAAAGGAACCATCCCAAAAACACTACTCGATGTCGTCTTCGCACCATGCAACCAATCCGGAAGCCTCAACCATGATGCATTGCCTGACCTTCTTGCGGCATCGGTATGGGCTGACGGGGTACTGCTTATCGGCGATGCTGGTCGCAATTCCGAGACAGCAGTGGTCTATGAGCATTTCCTCCAGAAGTATAGTGGCCCCGTAGCTATCACACGCGATGCAATCGATCTCATCAAGAATAACCCCAGTCTACTTACTGAGCGTCCCGATACCACAATTGTCGCTAGCTTCGCCCAAGTGCAAAAACTTTTTCAAGGAGTCTATTATCCAAAGATGTTGGCATTTAGTATGCAACTTCTCCAGCTTGTTGAGGCGCTCCATAAATTTACCATTACCTATCCATGTACGATTGTCACCCTCCATAAAGACACGATCATCATTGCGTCGGGTGGCCAAGTCGTCACCCAGGAGTGGAAAAACGCGATGGCTATATGGCGGGGAAGTGTGGCGACACATGCAGCAGTTTACTGTCTATGGAATCCGGCTCAGCAGCAAGAAGCTATTGCATTTTCATTGTTTCAGTGATATAAAATACATAATATGCCTTATCCACATCATCACAATCTCGTTGTTTGTCGATTCCCACAGGGCGCAAGCTGGGAAGAAGCCCAACATAGCTTGGATGTTTTGCATCTACGCCCAGATGAAGTGGTATCGAATCCAAAGCTCGTTATTTACGGTGCTGCAGCCTTGCAAGCAGCCAGCATTGATGAGCTAGTCGAGGCAATTGCAGCCTACAATAACACCTTTCCAAGTCCAACACCTCGTCAAGTAAGAAATATTAAGACGACAATGGTTGATAGAGACAAAGAAACCATTCGTCTTGAGTTCCATCCCGCACATAATCCTCCATCAGAGCGTCAAGTACTTCCAACCCTAGCGCCGCGAATCCGTCGTGAGAAAAGCTTCAATGATGCGATGACCGTCGCCCGCCGAACCGATCTCCATGGCGTAGCAGAATTCGGACAAGTCATCAGCCAGATTGGCGAAATTGAGTTTGGTCCACTTCAACTTATTAAGGAAACACCCGATAGCTACAAGTCTCCAGCAGATGACATGAACACACCTATATTAAGCCATCAGCATTCAGTAGATATTACTACGCCACCGAGTCCGCTTACAATTGCAAGACACGTCCGACAAACTCCATATTCACATGTACGCACCGATGCTCATCAATAGGTCTAAGTATCAATAAGTACCACCTCATAAGAGCGGTTATCTTATTATTTGACGAGACCTGCCGCAACTTACAGTCTAGCCGGAGTCACAGGGGGACCAGATGGTGAGGAAGTCAAACCTCCCGCGACAGGTGCTTGTCTTTGTTCGGCATTACAATCCACACCATCTGCAAGATAAGTTGGGGCATGAAGCAGCGCTGTGCCCGCAATAGTGATTTTACTAGCGGTAAATTCAGAACTTTTTCGAAGAAAACAGTAGAACCATATCAGCATACGCGAAATCAACGGTAGCACTTCAAGTACTATAATCGGCCAAATTCTGGTTCCTGCTTGCGCGAGATAGACATTCACGACTCGTTCCTTACTACTAGTATTATATTACTACTTCGATAGCATTAATACATTTAATGTACCGATATTATTCTAGCAAGACATACATGAGGATTCAACACTAGAATAAAACTATGCATAAAATCTGCATAGCGAAAGTACATCCTGTATAACTGCACTTTGGTAATAATGCCTATAGTGTTATACTTTAATTAGCTATGAATAAATCAATTGGGCTTAGGGAACGCAAAAAACAGCAAACAAAAGACGCCATCTTAAAAAGTGCTTATTATCTGTTCAGTAAAAAGGGGTATGAGAACACATCAATTGAAGAGATCACTATACGTGCCAATTTTGCGCCGCGCACATTCTTCCTGCATTTTGACTCAAAAGAGGATCTTCTCTTCCCCTATGGAGAGAAACTCAAACAGTCGCTTACTGCTGCATTCGCAGAGCGTGGTGATAGCCCCGCACTTAGAACGTTTAAACAATGGGAGCTAACCACAGCTGTCGAAATTAAGATAGCAGGGAATCCCAAACATGAAACAATTCGTCGTAATCTCATTGCGACAAATCGGCAGCTCCAAGCACGTCTTGGCAGCTCGCTCAAAGAAATCGAGGCATTACTTGCCACAGAGCTTGCAAAAGAACGAAAGCTGAAGACTCCAGATCTTACTGCCCGGGTTGTCGCAGCAGCAGTTATGGCGATCTTTATCGAACTATACGAACAAGGAATCGAAAATCTTCCTCAACAAGAGATCGCAAAGACTGTTAATGATGTGACTAATCACCTTAGAGATATCCTCTAACGATAACAAACCCTTGTAAGAAGTCGATACATCTTCAACTTTTTGACACGATACGTAAAGATAAAGTATAGTATAGTACAGCTACTGTATTAATAATGTTCATGCAAATTATCGCACTCACCTCCAACATGCCTTACTTTTACGGGCAGCAGGTAGGCCTCATTAATCACGAGGTATACTTGTGGGGTTAAGAGACCGCAAGAAGTTACAGACAAGAAAGGCACTTTTTGAGAGCGCTTGCGAGCTGTTTGAAGAGAAGGGCTACTTGGACACATCTATTGATGAAATTACCTCGCACGCAAACTTTGCGCCGCGCACATTCTTCCTACACTTTAAATCAAAAGAAGAACTCCTCTTCATCAATTCGGATGAGATAGCAGATAGACTTGTTGATATTTTTACACACCGAGGAGATCTTCCAACATTAAATGCATTTCGCAAGTGGCAGCTTGAGGTTGTCATACCCGAGCTCTCCAAGAACCCCAAATATGAAAAACTCAGAAGACACCTCATCATGGAGAGCCCTGCACTACAAGCACGGGTAGAGATGTATATTAACAGTACTCGAGCACTCCTCGCAAAAGAGCTGGCAAAAGATAAAGGTAACAGAGCCGTCGACTTGCAGTCACGTATTGAAGCCGAGCTGCTTATGGCGGTATTTACTGCGCTCTACAACCACGGCGCCGAGCGTCTCACATCTCCTGATGAAGCCGTCAAAGCAATCGATAACGGCATTACCTTCATCGCCAAAAACCTCAATATTCGTGAAGTCCTTCCTCAGTCGCAGACCAAGTAGTCTTCATTTTTTGCAACAGCGCTCCACTTAGAAAGAAGGGTAGATGTTAATCGGCATTTAGAGTAACTGTCAAGCTAAATTTAGTTCATGCCACCACCACCCGCTCCGATCGTTAAGGGGTTTACCCCCGTAACAACATAACTTTGGCTACCAGCTATACTAGAGCCAGAATTCCAGTAAAATTTAACCACGCATACCTCCTGACCATAAGCAGGGTCTTTTAGCTCATGCCGCACTCCGTCGGTATCAATCCATGAGACGATATTGTATTTTGCGTTGTATATTATCAGGCAGTAGCTAGGATAACTTCTATTATTACCTATATTATATATCGCGGTAGCATAGACATATTGATTATCACCACTCAGTTTAAAGCCCTTGCCATTATTCAGCGATGACAAGTCTCCAGGGTAGCCTGCTGTGCCGAACATTTTATTCAGCTTAAGGCTACTGATGCCATTATTGAGATCATTTTGCACTGTCGTTTTGATTGCACGCAGTTGTGCACCGTTGTAGGACACAAGAGCAATTGCCGCCAAGATTGCGATTACCACAATCACCAGCATTAGCTCAATAATCGTAAAACCTTTTTTAGTCATGCTACTTTCCTTCTTGATAGTAAGTATAATGATAGTATACATGCATTGTATGCACTAATAATTATCATACCACTTACGCTATGTACATCAGCAGCAAAAAAATGAACGCTATATGCATTCATTTTCGTAGCAAGGCAAAATTTGCTTTTGGTGGGCCAGGGGGGACTTGAACCCCCACTCACATACGTGAACCAGATTTTGAGTCTAGCGCGTCTACCAATTCCGCCACCAGCCCATCAAAAACAAATTTTTAATTCACTTACACGTGAATCTATTGCTACCAATTCCACTACTGCCATTAAGCAGGTTAGTAGGTGAAAACACTTCTCATATTGTACAATAGATGGAAGTGGGAATCTATAGATTATATGCGACCTGATAATACACCAGTACCATCCAATGAGCCTCGTGGCAGTGTCACACCTCCAGTCCGTGATCATACCGCACAGCATGGTGCTGTAGCTTCAATGACACGCGAGCAGATCAACCAGATATACAATCAGCAACACGCCAGCGCAGATGGGCAACAAGCGGCAGTACAGTCAGCCGACCAGACCAGTGTCTATCATCGTACGCACGGTGGCACGCAGCACCAACTTTCACCTGAATGGAAACAGTACCATACTTCTTGGCAGCAATATTACCAGAAGTATTACGAAAAGTACTACGTCAATGAAGCCCAGCGTGCTCATCAGACCTATCAGCAGCACCTCGAGCAACTGCAACAACAATCAGCCAACAACCCGGTACCTCCGGCAGATGAAGAACTATCACAAGATGAAGCGCTCTATGATCTACGTTCCAAACTACGTAGTAAAGTCCAGGAGTCAGCAAAAAAAGTCCGTAAGAGCCGTCACTTCGTGCCGCTCGTCTCTGGACTTGCAGTGCTGCTCGTGTTTGCGTTCATTCAATACAACTCGACGGTCTTTGGTATCGCAGCAGCGTATGTGAGCCCTGGTAACATTGATCCTCAAAATATCATTGTCGATCCGAACAACTCAGCACCGGTCTCTAAAGAGCCGCGTCTCATCATCCCAAAAATTAACGTCGACATAAAAGTCGACTACGATGCGAAAAACTGTAATGAATGCAAGGGAGGCCAGCTCGACGCCATGAAGAGTGGAGTAGCATACTTTGGTATTCCAGGTGCAAACAGTAAGCCGGGCCAGCTTGGCAATGTTCCAATCTCAGGCCACTCAAGTAACGATGTGTTTGCCGATGGCAGTAACGAGGCGAAGTTTATTTTTGCACGCCTGAGCGCACTTACAAAGGGTGACGTATTCTACCTAAACTACAAAGGTACCCGCTACACATACAATGTCACCAATACGATGGTTGTCCTACCTAACGAAGTAACGAAACTTCAGGTGGGTAAATCTAAAGCAATGGCAACACTTATCACCTGTACACCTCTCGGTACTGCCGAAAAACGACTTCTCGTGTTTGCTGAACAGGTAAGTCCAAGTCCGCAAAAAGCAACCCAAGCACCAACCGACTCAGGTGCGACCACCCAAGATGTCAAACTCGCAGGCAAGTCACCAACATTGTTCGAAAGCTTATTCGGCGGCGGCCGGTAATAGGCCTGTCCTTGCTTATTTAACCCTGAGAGCGGTAGCTTGCAATTGGTTATCGGCCCCTATTGTATATAGATATTCGTAATTTGAACTATAGCCAGCTTCCGATCCTCTTTTGACAGCGACGACCGATACCTGGTTTGTACCATCAAACTCATATTGTCTCAAGAAACCAGTTGATGTATTCCAGAAGTGAAAAGGATCTAACCACTTAAGTGACGACGGCAGTTTATCTGTAGCAAGATCCGTATCGCCAATTGGAGTAGTATACTCTCTTGCTAGCTCTAGATCGTAAACGGTCAATGACGCACCATGTTGCGCGGTTACGAATCGCCCCTGGCCTTCCATGCGTATTCTCTCAACGGGTTGCGGCACCGATAGCGTCTTGATCGCCTCAAATTGAAGGGGATCATCACTATCACTAGCAGGCAATGCCGTTACACGCTCGATTGCTACTTCAATACCCGAGCTACTTGCTATGTATTGATTACGGAAGTATGTCCCTTGGGCAAACTGCGCCGACTGTCCCCGTGGGACGTTCCATGTGCGGATCACACGTCCTTTTGATGCGCCAAGCGTGAGATACCCCAGGCTAACTTGATCTTTAGTTGGAATAGTAGTGTAGGTCAGGACATTATCAGAACCAAGCTGCATATTTGCTGCATTTGGCACAAGCACATCCGACTGCTTACCGCTACTGAGTTGGACTGTCCGAACTAGCCCATTAGCACTGCGCACAATAATACTGTCGTTTGAGCGTGGGTCAAACAAAACTTGCTCGGCTGTCGTTCCAGCAATCGTCGCTACCTTGGCTGGATCCTCAGTATTCATCACAATCCACTCATTGGCTGACCCATACTGATGTTTAACAAGCAGCCAGCGACTATCCTCATCCCAGGCCGCAAGCGCAAATTGGTGCTTCTTAGCTTTTTGATAGCTACTTTCCGGCAGGGTAATTGTATCTTTCTTTTGAACGGTATCACGATCCGTAGTAATAACATCCAACTGGGGCTTCGTCGCATCTTGGAGAAATGCAACATACTTCCCATCAGCGCGAAAAGCAGTCGATGCCAAGGTGGTTGGCTTATACAACTCCGTAGTCTTAGGTTGACTAGGGATGAGGAGTGCTGAGTTGAGCCACAAAACGGCGCCTGCCTTGACCTCTACTCTCTTTTGCCACGTCTGGTATCCTTCACGCTGCATGCGCACCTGGTAGTTTCCTGGATAGAGCGTTATCTTTGAACGTGTCTTGTTGCTGAGTCGTAGGTCGTCGACCATCACGTCAGCACCACTTGGCTGCGAAATAAAATGCACAAGCCCCCCTTGGCGAATCGTACCATTCGTAAAGTTAAGCCGATACCCAAGAGTGAGCAATATAAGAATTACTGTTGCACCAACCACAGCTACTGTCATGATGGCATAAACAAAAAATCGCAAAAAAAATTGACGTCGTTTTGAGTTGGATCGTTGCATGATAGGTATATTATATCAATCAATGCCATAAAACTACTTGCGAAACATGGTGCTTGTGATTATTATGATAGAAGAGATACCGTCTTGGAGGAGACTAAAGTGAGTAAACAAACAGTTAGCATCAATGGGGTGACATACGACGCAGCAACAGGCCTGCGCATTTCTCATTCCCTTAACCAGAGTCACAAGCCAACTAGTACTACCAACGGGTCGGTGCACTCACATCAGGTGCATAGCCGCCGACAACGAGCGACAACCCTATCCCGTGCACATGTCAGTATTCCCAAGAAACATCAGGAAGCAAAAGAACGAGCAGTCGCTCATCGATCGCATATTGTCAAAAGTCCTCTTGTTCAAAAGTTTGCTTCCACACCAACGCACTCCTCATTAGCGAAGACAAATCACCCAAAGAAGTTATCTGCCGATATACAGCCAGTCAAGCACCCTTTACAGCACAAAGTAAAGCAGACTCCCGCGGTGCAGCGTCCCTCAGGACTAGCGCATCCTAGTGCTCAGCAGCTCAAAGAGCAAGCTATTACTCGTGCCCTTGAGAAATCACAGTCGCATAACAGCGCCACCCATAAGAAACGTCCACGCTCGGCTTTTGGGAAAAGACACCCCCAATTCATCAGTGCAGCGACCGCCAGCCTCGCCGTTATTCTTCTCGCTGGTTATTTAACGTACATCAACCTTCCAAACATCTCAGTGCAGATTGCCTCAGCCCAAGCCGGCATTAATGCTGAATATCCAGCCTACCAACCGGCAGGCTACAGCATCAAAGGACCAGTCTCTTTCGGCAATGGTGAGGTCTCAATACGCTTTGCTGCCAACACCAGTTCTGAGCAGTTTACAATCAACCAGTCAAAAAGCAATTGGGACTCAGGTGCGCTGCTCGACAACTACGTCAAGCAGCAATCCAACGGTGATTACGTTGCCTACAATGACAGTGGTCTCACCATCTACACCTACGGCACCAAGGCAGCATGGGTGAACGGTGGCATCCTCCATACTATCGATGGAGATGCTCAGCTCTCTGGTGATCAAGTCCGTCAGATTGCTACAAGCATGTAGTCATATACGTCGACAAAATAAACTACCTCTGTTACACTGAAAATAATGACCGAGATTCGAACAAGATTTGCCCCAAGCCCAACCGGCTATATTCATGTTGGTAATGTTCGAGCCGCGCTTTTTCCGTGGTTACTCGCACGCCAACAGGGTGGTGAGTTCATTTTACGCATTGAAGACACCGATCAAGCACGCTTTGTTGAAGGTGCTACCGATTTAATTCTCGATACTCTGGAATGGCTTGGGCTTGACTGGGACGAGGGTCCACGGAAGGGCGGAGAATATGGTCCGTACTTTCAGACTGAACGCCGCGGCACATACAAGCAATGGGCACAAAAGCTTGTCGACAAAGGACTAGCGTACGCCGACCCGTACACACCAGAGGAAGTGCAGGGGTTCCGCGAAGAAGCAAAAGCGCTCAAAAAACCATTTCTTTATCGTGACCATCGTCCAGAGAACCCACCCGTGTGGGACGGAACACAGCCGCTTCGTTTCAAAGTCACCGACATCAAGCGTTATACGTGGAACGACCCGGTCATGGGTGAGCTATCTGCGGGCGAAGAAGTCCTTGACGATTTCATCCTCATCAAAGCCGATGGCCTCCCAACCTACAATTTCGCACATATTATCGATGACTACGAAATGAAGATTACCCATGTGATTCGCGGCCTTGAGTACATATCGAGTATTCCACGTTACCTATCCCTCTATGAAGCACTCGAGATAGAGCCGCCGATACTCGCATGTCTGCCACATATCATGGCGCCAGATGGCAAGAAAAAACTTGGTAAACGCGATGGTGCCAAAAGCGTCACAGACTATCACACCGATGGTATCCTCCCCGAGGCGATGCTCAACTTCCTCGCCAGCATGGGTTGGAACGATGGTACCGAGCAAGAGATATTTAGTCGTGAAGAATTGATAGAGAAATTCAGCCTCGACAGAGTACAGAGAAGTGGCGCACGTTTTGACGAACAACGTCTACTCTGGATGAACGGACAGTGGATTCGACGCCTGAGCCTTGACGATCTCTATAACCGTGTAGAGAAATACTGGCCGCATATAGCGCAGCAGGCCGATGAAGACTACAAAAAGCAAGTACTCAGTCTTGTCCAAGAACGGCTCAAGACTCTTGCAGAACTACCACTAATGACAACCTATTTCTTTGAAGAGCCACTACCAAATCTGGAGCTCGTCGCCAGCAACAAACAGCTCAAGAAACTTACCAGTGATCAACAGGCTATGCTGCTACAGACAGCAAATGATGAGTTAACAAATATACACGAATGGACGCCAGACTCTATCCAAAATTGTCTCAATCACTTACTAGAGATTACGGGACAAAAACCAGGCATCCTATTTAGTCTGATTCGTATCGCGACTACATGGGCACCTTTCAGCCCGCAGCTTAACGATACCTTGGCGTTACTTGGCCGCGATATAACACTCAGTCGTCTCCGTAAGAGTATTGACTTTTTACAAGAAAATTGATATAATTTACCGGTGATTTTGTTGAGACTTTCGTCTCCACATCACGTTACTTTGACAAGCAGACAGAAAAACAAGATGAGATTTTACTATCGGTACACCGGTGCTAAAACCTCATCTTGTTGCTCCCGCCATCTAGGCAAGCAGAGACAATGACCCGATGATCGGATGAGGAGAAGGGTTGTACCATGAATGATGTCGTCGCCACTATGCCAGTGGCAGACGTCATGACCGAGGCGCTCCGTAGCGTTCTCGACGAACCACAGGTGTGCGAGCATCTGTACCCCCTCGTATGTGATGCCCTTGCGGGCAAGGAGAGAAGGGCTATCAGCGTGGTAGTCGGCCTCCTACTGGCCGTACATGACTACTCGAAGGAACTCGACCAGGCCCAGAAGTTGGACATTCGAGCCAGAGTGCCCGACTTCATCGAGGCGATCACCCCCCCGGTGATCCGCACCAAGGCGCTCGAGTTCTGGGATGAGTACATGCGTCCGGTCTAACTCCGGAAGGCTCTCCCACCCTCAGTGCTTTGCGAACCTCTGTCATGCTCTCAAGTCTGCTTGTCATGTTCGCTCCGTAGATGCATATGCTACGCTGACGAGCCCAAAAGGGCGAAAGCGAACAACCATCATGTAGACAGACTCTTTTTGCCCGTCTGCTCATGGTATAATAACGCTAGTGGTTATGGATACACCAGCAGCTCCCCAAAAACCATCTAAGCTCTCAGCACTTCGTGCGTTTATTAACCGTCATCGGATTGCTAGTCTCATAGTTAGTGGAGCTCTTGCGATTGCTATTGTAGGTAATGTGGCTCTCGCGTTACTCGGTGCCCCTGTGCCGAAATTTATCGCTGATATACTCGTCAAGCCAAAGCCGCAAGTATACTACTCAGCATTGACCGGGCTACCCGTCAAGGACAAATCAGCTTTATCCAAACCCGTCACCGGCATCATGCTTGAGAATAGTCCCGATGCGCGGCCACAGTCTGGCCTCAAGGACGGAGAAGTCATTTACGAAGCCGTTGCCGAGGGTGGAATCACACGATTTTTAGTAATGTATCAGCAGAATAAACCTCAACTCATAGGACCTGTTCGCTCAGTACGCATGTACTATATTGACTGGTTTGCTCCATGGAATGCAAGCATGGCACATGTCGGAGGGAGCGCCACTGCTCTCAAACAGATCCGAAGTGGCAAGTATCGTGATCTTGACCAGTTCTTCAATGGCAACTCCTACTGGCGAGTCAGTGATCGATATGCCCCACATAACGTCTACACAAGATTCAAGAACCTCGACACACTGAACAAAGCAAAGGGATATACTTCGTCAAAACCTCGACCATTTGACCGTGTAGATGAAAAACCATTGGAAAAGCCCACCGCTCGATCAATCTCCGTACACATCTCTGGACCACTCTACGACAGTAGCTATCGCTATGATCCCGCAAAGAACAACTATACCCGCTCTCAAGCCGGCGCCCCACATAAAGATCGTGAGAAGGGCACTCTAACTCCAAAAGTTGTCGTTGTGCTCAAAGTAAAGGAGACGACTCGTTTTGAAGACACCTACCGACAAGTTATTAATACGACAGGCAAGGGGACTGCGTATATTTTCCAAAATGGCACTGCGGGCACAGTCACATGGAATAAAGACTCGCAGAATGGTCAGCTTTACTTTACCGACAAAAAAGGAAAGCGCATTCAGCTCGTTCGTGGCCAGACATGGATCACAGCAATTCCCGAAGATAAAGGTAGCGTCTCGTGGCAAAAGTAAAGGGACCTGAGCCGACTATCCACGAGTATTGGCGGCGCTACTGGCGCCGAACGCTTTTTCTTGCAGTATGTATGCAAATCATAGCCGTTTTGATCGTGGCAACCGCTCTACTCCTAGTCGGACTTGCCGATCCTAGCCACGTCAGCTTCTGGATCATGCTGAGCACCATCCTCGTGGCAGTTATCGGTATTAATATATCGGTACTGGGGGTTGTCACCGAACCGCTCAAGCAACTTACGGCAGCACTCGCCAAGACAAATGGCGAAGAGACAAATCTCATTCCGCCCAACCCCAACACGAGACGCTATGCTAGTAGTGGCCTCAAACCCCTCCTGCAAGCCATTTATAGCCTTGGTGCCAGCACCACTGGTGCAAAAGAGTTGAGCACCGACACCCAAGCACCGTTCGCACCACTTGTTGACATCTTCAACAGCGCAAGTGCAGGTATCGCACTTCTTGACGAAGAAGGCAAGGTCGTCCTAAATAGCAAGCAAGTACCTGTATCGTCCACTAGCGGCAAGAGTCGTCTTGACCTACTATTCTACACAGATACGACGATCGAGGATTGGCTCAAAGAATGTAAAAAAAGCGCCGTGCATGCCGAAAAATCATGGCAACATATCGCTTCCAAACCATCTGGTGAAGAAGGTCGACAAATTTTTGATATTGTTGCTTCCTACAACAAGGGAAGTAAGACACCGGTTGTGGTCCTTCTGATCGACAAAACTGCAGAATATCTACCCGAAGACGATGACCTCAACTTTATCGCCTTTGCAGCCCACGAGCTGCGTGGTCCAATCACTGTGGTGCGTGGTTATCTCGATGTCCTCAATGACGAACTTGAGGAAGTAACCTCAGACGAACAAAAGGAGTTATTTGATCGTCTTATTGTATCCGCTAGTCAGCTTTCTGGCTATGTCAATAACATCCTCAATTCTGCGCGCTACGATCGCCGTCACCTCCGAGTACGGCTCATTGAAACCACAATTAACGACATCTACAAAAACATCGCTGACGACATGCAACTCAGAGCTGCCACCCAGCGCCGACTCCTTCATGTCGACTTTCCAAATGATCTTCCGACTATTGCGGCCGACCCAACTAGCATCGGTGAAGTTCTCAGTAACCTTATCGATAACGCTATCAAGTACAGCTCCTACGGCGGCACGATCGAGGTAAGCGCCGAAGTCCAGGACTCACACCTTGAAGTTAGCGTGAAGGATCACGGTATTGGTATTCCGGCCAATGTCATGGGTAATCTGTTTCATAAATTCTACCGTTCGCATCGATCACGTGAGACTGTAGCTGGAACAGGCATCGGGCTCTACATATCCAAGGCGATTATTGAGTCTCATGATGGAACTATTGAAGTAAAAAGCATTGAGGGCGAAGGATCACGTTTCACTTTTACACTTCCTCTCTACGCTTCGGTGGCAGACAAACTCAAAGAGGTTGGTGGCGACAATAAAACTATGATCAATAATCGAACTGGCAGCTGGATTCGCAATCACGGATCGTTCAGAGGATAGGGATACAGCTTACGGTAAGGTATACTGAAACTATATGGCGATAAAAACTATTCTGATCATTGAGGATGACCGATTCATCGGCGAGATGTATGTCCGTGCCCTCAAAAAAGCAGGTTACGAGGTTGATTGGATGGTTGATGGCAATGATGGACTCGTTGCTGCACGCAATCGAAAATATGACGCAATACTGCTCGATATCATGCTCCCCGAACGGCGCGGCACTGAGATACTGGCCGCACTGAGAGGTAAGACCGATCTTATACCAGACACAAAGGTTGTCGTGCTCACTAACTTTGAACAAGACGATCAGGCCCGCACTGCAGTTGAGCACAATGTCGATGCGTACCTCATCAAGGCTGAGATCACTCCAAAGAAGCTGCTCGCCGTGCTTGAACAGCTCTCTCAGATCTAGACAATCCGCCTCTGTTTTGATAGAGTAAGAAGCGTTGTGGCCTCATCGTCTAACGGTTAGGACATCAGGTTCTCATCCTGGCAATCGGGGTTCGATTCCCCGTGAGGTCACCAAAGAAGAATTACACTTTAGAATTAGCACTCAATTTTCATAAGTAGAAATCGAGTGCTCTTTCTTATCTGTTAAATAGTTCGATTATCTGTAGTATGATTGAGTTATGAATGAATTACTTAACAAACTCCGAGCGTTTGTTACTGAAAAAGCAGCTAATCAGAGTTTTGTACACCACAAATGGTTTGTGAAATGGCATTTAGAGATTGTTGAAGCTTTGTCGGAAGATATGAGGAAGTATTATCCAAAAGCAGATAAAGCTACTTTAATTGCGCTCACTTGGATGCACGATTATGGTAAAATTATCGATTACGATACCCAATACGACCATAGCCATATCGAGCAGGGTCGTCAAGAAATGATACGGCTTGGTTTTGATGAGGACTTTGCGACTAAAATTGCAGATAGTGTCAAAATTTTTGACAAGAAAGACCATCTTGAAAACGAAAGTATCGAAATTCGAATTGTCTCAAGTGCAGATGCCTGCTCGCACCTAGTTGGTCCTTGGGTGAGCCTTTACTGGCATGAAAATCCGAACATTCCATTCGAGGATATTATGAAAGAGAATGTTCGTAAACTCGGTGGCGAGTGGAACCTAAAGGTCACAATACCTGAAGCAGTTCAGGCATATCAGCAATTACATGATGATGTCATGTTCCATGCCGAGGGTACTATACGGAGAATTTAATACCTCGTTCCATCTGATAATTTCCGCAACAATTGTTTATAAATCGAGTACCCAAGGGTCACCATAGAAAGAAGTTCAGGCTCCCGGCTTGGACTTTTTTCTATGTATCCATTCGGGTGTTCGATTCCCAAAAGCAAAATATTGGCATATACTCTAGGTAGATTAAATAGGGGATTAGTATGTTGGATTTTGAAGGAATAAATTATTTTGCAGTACTAGTAACTTGGCTTATTAGTGTGATTGTTGGTGGATTCTGGTATTCGCCAGCAGGTTTTGGAAAGCAGTGGTCCAAATTAAGCGGTGTCGACATGATGAAAACACCAAAGGCGGAGACGAGCAGGGCAATAAAGTTTGTTGCACTAAGCTGCCTACTCCAATCATTTGCATTTGCATTGATACTCAATAGCTTGAATGTAGAAAATGTTCTGCAGGGCTTGATCGCTTCATTGGTAATATGGTTTGGCTTTACTGCTCTTACGACCGTAGGGAATACTCTCTATCAACGACAGTCTTGGAAGTTTTGGTGGCTCAATGTTAGCTACTTTTTGGTAGTTATGGTCATCAACGGTATCATTCTTTCGGCTTGGCAATAAATCATGAACATGTACAGATAAAGACCTCCCCTCTTTGGCACGGGAGCAGAGGCAAAAAATTGATAGTGCTACATTACAAATATTAAAACCTCAGTGGCAATCGACACACCTTAGTCTGCTCTCTATAGCAGAATCTCTGGAATGATATAGAATATAATTATGAAAATGCATCCAAATGAGATCAATACTGGCATAGAAGTTGTCACTAAACTCATCAAAAGCCAGTTTCCTCAGTGGTCAGATCTACCGCTTTGCCCCGTTACATCGATGGGGACTGATAATACAATCTACCGACTTGGAGACAGCATGTCGGTGCGACTACCTCGAATCGACTGGGCAACTGGCCAAGTATCAAAAGAAGCCGAGTGGCTACCTCAACTTGCCCCGCATTTGCCAGTTGCTGTACCCGAGCAGATAGCTCAGGGTCAACCAGATGAAACTTACCCATGGACATGGTCGATTAATCGCTGGCTCGGTGGAGAAAGTGCAGATGTCGTTGCCGTCCATGATACCGCCCAGCTCGCAACAGATCTAGCACACTTTCTCAGCAGCCTCCGATCGATTGATGCGACGAATGCGCCCCTAGCACGGGAGCATGATCTACGTGGCGTCGATCTAGCCATTCGTGACAATGAAGTCAGGGCTGCCATTAAGCAACTTTCAGCAAATCTTGACAGTAGTATAGTGACGCGCACTTGGAACAGAGCTCTTACCGCACCAAGGTGGAGCGATACTAATACACCTGTTTGGTTTCACGGTGACTTACTTCCAGGCAATATACTTATCGAGAACGACAAATTGAGCGCTGTCATAGATTTCAATGGACTTGGGGCAGGTGATCCCGCCTGTGATCTTATGATCGCGTGGCGAATGTTTACCCCGCATGATAGGCAAGTCTTCCGCGAATCACTCGGGCTTGATGACGCCACCTGGGAACGAGGGAAAGGGCAAGCACTTGCCCAGGCGCTTATTTATATACCGTACTACCAACACACCAATCCAAAAGGCACAAGTTTGGCTTATGACGTCATCAATACTATCCTAAATGACGATTAGTCGGTAAACACGTCATAGGAAGACATCATTTCTTGTTAAGATAAATTGGAGCAAGTTAACTACCCAATACAACCGTACATTCCGTCAATTGTTGGCCACTGATCGTTGTTGTAATGCCTGTCCCTCGACCGCATTTCTGATTTGCGCCTGGGGCATAATAGATCATTTTCTTGGCCGGGAAATCATAGAGTATACCACGAACGTTGAGCGTTCCTAGCCTGAATGAAACATCAGATACATCAGGGAGGGAGGTGATAGCCTCTCGGAATTCGGCATTGAGGGTGGCGTCAACCGGGTTGAGATCACTGCCACTTGATCTCCAGCAGTAGTTTGCAGAAAAATCACTTGTGGCTGCACTGGCACCCAGGCATGCTTTTTGACCTGATGGTACACTAGTGGGCTGAGGATATCTCCCTTTGTCTGAGAGATAGATCTGTGCGGCTTTTTGATACCTGTCTATCGCTGCCATCATCTTGGCGGCCTTGGCAGAATCCTGAATGCCGTTATAGGCAACAATCGAGATCGAGGCAAGTATTGCAATCACAACAATAACAACCAGAAGCTCGACAATCGTAAAGCCTCGATATAATGACAGCGATGTTTGTTTTTCCACCATGTGTAGTACTTATTATACTAACTGTGTCAGAATAATCCTAGGCTGCATCGTGACTAATCATCACACTAGCGGCATCAGGCCCATCATACACAAGCGTACGATTGATCAGTTGGACATTTCCGTTATGGCTCTGGAACTCTCGGCTGTAGCGAGCCGCTCGATCTATTTCAGCCCGACGAATTGCTGGACGAACAATATCTAGGTGCCTACCCGGGATCGCTATAGCGTGCACATTTGAATGATTTGCACCCAGGCGATCGAGCCAGGCTACAGAAGACATGCCATCACCAGTCATGATAGTTTGGTGCCCGTATGCCGATGGACGCATCCAATCCACCATTCGATTCGCCTCATCAGATGCCAATGCCGGCATTGCTCCAACGATAGAGCTCGTCAAAAAATTGGGGTTCAACGAAACAGTCCCAATAACGCGGCGCAACCTATGCTCTCGCAGCAAATCAAACCCAATGCTTGGTAACTGCGAAAACTCTGCTTTTACCCAATCCACGAAACGACCCATATCGCCAAGCTCGAGATCCTCAAATCCGCATCGCGCATGTGTGTCATGTTGAACAATCGGCATTCCGTACATGTCGGCATATACGTACTCGCCCGATGTCTCCATGTCGTCCATTGAATCAGCACGTTTGTATTGCTTTTTAGCTAAGCCATGATAGTTGGCAAGTGTATTGATTATGAGTTGCTTTTCCTGTGCGGAGCGTGCCAGTGATCGAGTGTAAGCCTGACGTGCCGTTGCTGGCAGTCGCATCCATTCAAGCAAGGTAGGAAGTTTTTTACCGCTATGCTGTGCACCGACTATGATACCGTTGTTCATAGTTGTCGCCGTAAGGGCACTCATGCGATCACTGTTATAGCTATGCGGACCCGCGTGAGTAAACCACGCCGCACCAGCTGTATGCGTGAAATCATCCCGACTACCATTTACAAGATATACCCACGCGCTTCGATCAACACCATCAGCAAGAACAAGATTGTGAGTAACGATCCGCCCAATTTTGCCACGACGCCTCGTGATAAATGGTCGCTCGGCTACGGAAGGAACTGTCTCTTCTCGAAGTGCAACATCAAAAAAAGGCACATCACTTGCGACATGCCCGGGTTCTAGTTCAACATCTTGATACTCCGCTCCTCCTCGCTCCCATAGCTCCTCAGCCGTTGGAAAAAGTTTGTCGAAGGTTGCTTCAGCATATCTCATGTCTATATTACCTCGTTTGCTCTTATCGTTATCGTACGCCCGCCAGTAACAAAAAACAATAGTGTTTTCTTCTGAGAGATAAAATACCGTTTGTTACAATAGAACATATGCAAATAACCTATAAACGCGCCAAAATTCTTGCAACTGTTGGACCGGCAACTGACAGTTATGAAAAAATCGAACAGATGCTTCTGTCAGGAGTCAACGGCTTTCGTCTCAACTTCAGTCATGGCGACAACGAGCAACGTGACCGCCAGATCACCTGGATCCGTGAAGCCAGCCAAAAAAATAATAAGCCCGTAGCCATCCTACAGGACCTTCAGGGACCAAAGATTCGTCTCGGCAATCTCAAAGACAATCATTTTGAAGTTAAGGATGGCGATGAACTCATGCTCGACTATGCGGTTAAAGAGCATGATGGAAGCAACGTACTGCCGGTACAATACAATCTCGCCGAAAAGGTAAAAGTAGGTGAGCCAATATATATCTTTGATGGTAAAGTGCGCACAACCGTCATTGACATTCCATCATCAACGGCAGCTCGCCTCAAAGTTGAGAACAGTGGTACACTTATGAGTCGCAAGGGTCTCAACCTACCTAATACCCATTTTGGCAGCGATGTCATCACCGAAAAAGATTATGCCGATGCCGCGTTTGGCGCAACACGTGATATTGACTATGTGTCACTGAGCTTTGTCCAAAGTGCCAATGACATCGAAGTCCTGCGTGGCTACTTGGCCGAACGTGGGTCAACTGCACAAATCATCGCAAAGATTGAGACGAAAGCATCGATCGAGCCCGTAGAACTCGAAAAAATTGTCGAAGCTAGCGACGGCGTAATGGTAGCACGTGGCGACCTAGCTGTTGAGGTGGGCGCAGAGATTGTACCAGTTATCCAGCGGCAGATCATCGCTCTCTGCCAAAAACATGCCAAACTTAGCATCGTTGCAACACAGATGATGAGTAGTATGGTTGATAATCCAGAGCCGACCAGAGCAGAGGTCAGCGATGTTTCAAACGCAGTCGTACTTGGCGCTGACTGCCTTATGCTTAGTGATGAAACGGCCAATGGCTCATACCCAATCGAAACAATTGCAAGCATGAAGCGTGTCATTGTTCACACTCAAGAAAATGTATTCAGCCCGCCACTTGATCAACCCCATGACCTCGACACTCAGTCAAACGCTATCAGTGCAACAGCCGTGGAACTTGCTAAGCACCTCCAAGCAACGGCAATTGTTGCCGAAACAAAGTCAGGTGCTACCGCGCAGCGTATTGCGGCACATCGCCCACTTCGTCCGATCATTTCCGTTACAAGCGATGCTCGTATTGCTCAGCAGCTTGCACTACTATATGCCAACAAAAGCTTTCTCCGACCAGACGGAGAAAAAACTGGTCTCGAACTAGCCAAAGAGCTAGTTGGCAACGGTTTCTTCCAGGCACCTGCGACATTTGTACTTGTCAGTGGCAGGCAACCTGGTCTCAAAGGTGCTACCGATACCATTCGTGTACGCACTCTTGAAGCGTAAAAGCAGTAGCATTTTGAACCTATCTTTGCCATAATGACATACAAGGGAATTAGGGGGCATATTATCCAACCGCTTTCATTTACTACGTTCTGGCACCGCCGTATCACCGAGGCAAGTATGTTTGTCTCTGGTTTAGTCATAACTCTCTATTTTTTGCCATACTTTACCAGCCCCGGTGTGATTAGCTCGTCGCTCGTCATCTCGATGCCTGGCCTTATCGCTGCGATGATCACATTTGCGTATTCTTTCGTGACCTATCTCTGGCCACCCAAAAAAGCACTTTTCATTGGTTCATTTGTCGCATATATTCTTCTCTTTGTCACAACCAGTCTCTTGATTTATGACACTGCTGGCCTACAATCATCATTCATCGCTCTGTGGATGATACTTTCACTATTTGCTTGCATATTTGGGCTCTGGGGCATCATCCCCGTCGTTGTGGCTGCGCTTGGCTATGGTATCTATCTTTCGATTAATGACCTCCTCACCCCTACATCGCTTTTTAACCTTGCGATCATCACCATCGTACCGCTTGTAGCAGGGTACATCATTTTTCACAAACAGCGAACCAAGACTACTAGCCCTGACAATCTTCACGAGCTTGCCAGCGAGCTTAGTCAAACTGCAAATAAAGCCGAGATCGTGTTGAGCGCCATTAGTGAAGGAGTAATAGCCCTAAATAGCAAAGGGACAATCGAGCTAATGAATCCCGCCGCCCAACACATCATAGGGTGGGGAACAGCTGACGCTGTTGGGCTTGATTATCGTTCGGTTCTGAAACTTAGCGACAAAGCTAGCCAGGCACTCACGGAAGCAAATGATCCGATTCGTGAAGTGCTTGCCACAAACCACGACGTACAAACTGAACAATTTTACGCTACCACCGAAAGTGGCAAACGTATCGTACTTTCACTCGTCGTGTCACCAATTGGCCAGCTCGGTCAAGGAGTTATCGTTGTCTTTCGCGACATTACTCGCGAACAAGCAGAGGAGCGAGAGCAGGCCGAATTTATTTCTACCGCAAGTCATGAGATGCGCACCCCAGTGGCAAGCATCGAGGGATATCTCGGTCTAGCGCTGAACCCACAAACAGCGCAAGTTGACGCCAAGGCACGTGATTTTATTGAAAAGGCACAAGGAGCTGCCAAGCATTTGGGGCGGCTTTTCCAAGATCTACTCGATATATCTCGGGCAGAAGATGGAAGACTACCCAATCACCCAAGTATTGTTGATGTCATCGACTTTACTGGTGACATCGCCGAGGGTCTGAGGCCAAAAGCTGAAGAAAAAAAGCTTCGACTCTTCTTCAAGCCAGGCACTGGAGAATCAAGCGGGAGAGAACTATCAATCTCACCAGTCTTTTACGCCAACGTGGATAATGATCACTTGCGCGAGGTCCTTGCCAACCTTATCGAAAATGCCATCAAATATACACCTGAGGGTGACGTCATTATCGATGTAAAAGGTGACGATGAACATGTGACTGTCAGCATACAGGACAGCGGCATAGGTATCCCGCGCGAAGATATTCCTCATTTGTTTCAAAAATTCTACCGAGTCGATAACACTGCTACGCGCGAAATTGGTGGCACCGGGCTTGGTCTCTACCTCTGTCGGCGCCTGACAGAGATGATGGGTGGCCGTATTTGGGTCGAGAGCGAGTTTGGCAAGGGGAGTACATTTAACCTTGAAATCCCGCGCACGAGTCGAGAAGAGGCTACTCGCTTAATCGATGCCGCAACCAGTGGCGAGCTAAACCCTGAAACTGCCATCAAACTTGATAGCCGAACAACATTAGATACTGGCGTGACTTCGGAGGCAACAAATAATGTCTCGACAACTCTCGAAGAGGCGCCAGCACCCATACCCCAGCCCGCAGCAACACCTCCAGCACCAGTAAGTCTACCCACCATGCCGCAGCCCACTCCACCATCGGTACCGGCAGCAGTCCAGCAGACGCCGCAGCCAGCGCAGGCAGCAAACCCTATTCAACAAGCGCCTACGCTAAGTACAATTGAGGCAAATCCTGCTGCATATGTAGCGTCAGCACCACGACAAGCCGCCATCAAAATCCCCGTTCGCAACCCTAATCAACCAAATCAACCATAAGAACTATGGCATTTTTATATATGCTTGGGTACAATAAGGAGTAATATGACGAAGATACTACTGGTAGAAGACGACAAAAGTCTTCGCGAGATCTACGGGGTACGTCTTTTGGCGGAGGGTTACGATATTGTATCCGCTGGTGACGGCGAAGAAGCACTAGCCATGGCCATCAAAGAACGACCATCTCTTATCGTAAGTGATGTAATGATGCCAAAGATTAGTGGGTTTGACATGCTTGACATCCTGCGCTCTACAACTGAAACAAAAGATATCAAAGTTATCATGATGACCGCACTTTCAAGCGAGGATCAACGCAAGCGTGGTGAAGAACTAGGCGCCGATAGATATCTCGTTAAATCACAGGTTGGCATTGAAGATGTCGTGCGTGCTGTCCACGAAGTACTTGCAGATGCCCCAACTTCAACTGCATTTCCGCCGACCGGGTCAGCGCAGCCAGCAGCCACTCCTGCAGCTGTCGCATCGACAGCAGAGCGCCCGTCATCTATTACACCTCCTGCTCGTCCGTCCACACCGCCAGTGGTAGCCGCACCAGCAGCTTCAAGTCCGACACCACAAGCCCCAACACCTACTCCACCATCAGTGCCAACCCCAAGTGAGCTCCCACAGCCAACAGCTCCATTTTCGACACCACGGCCAAGTGGTAATTCATCACTGGAACGTATCATTGAACCGATTTCTCGTCCCGAAGAAGATAGTCAGGATGCGATCGCTAATCGTATCGCACTTGAGCTGAATCAAGCATCAAATGAGGCCGAACCTCAACCCGCAGCGGCTGAACCTGTACAGGCGCCTCAACCAGTTAGCGCTCCACCGGTAAACCAGTCTCCAGTACCGACTACACCAGTAATGCCAAGTCCCCAGACGCCCCCAGTTCAACCACCGACACCAACTACTAGCAACTCATCAGTACCACCCACTCCTCAGCAGTAGAGTGGTATACTGAGCCTCATGACCCTCCAGCCAAATGGTGAACGCCTAAATAAGTTTCTTGCCTTACATCAAGGCATTTCGCGACGTGCCGCAGATGAACTTATTGAATCTGGAAGAGTAGCAGTCGATGGTACCATAGCTGCCCTTGGAGCACGCATACCAGAGGGAAGCACCGTAACTGTTGATGGTCAGCCGATCGCACCTAGTACAACGTATAGCTATATCGCCTTCAACAAACCCCGGGGATACGTCTGCTCACGTAAGAAACAGGGGGCAGTAGACACTATCTACTCACTACTACCTAAAAAGTACCATACGCTCAATCCAGTTGGCCGGCTCGACAAGGACAGCTCTGGTCTACTACTTCTCACGAACGATGGTGACTTTGCTCATCAAATGACCCACCCGAAATTTTACAAGACAAAAGTCTACCATGTGCAACTTGATACACCACTTCAGCCACTACACCGTCAAATGATAAGTAACTTTGGCGTTATGCTTGAAGATGGGAAGAGTCAATTCCAGCTTGAACGGCTTGAGGACGCAAGTGATATCGCATGGCGCATCACAATGAGCGAAGGTCGCAATCGTCAGATTCGTCGCACTTTTGCCGCACTCGGCTACGTCGTGAGGCAGCTTCACCGCACACATTTCGGACCCTTCGTCTTGAATGATCTGGCATCAGGCGCGTATGAGGAGATTCAACCTCTCGACTAGGCTATTTTTTGGCTACCACCGTAGCAGAGATAGGACTGTGGTCGCTCAAGCCATCGTGGGGATGTACGACAAATGCCCGAGCCTCAGCCGCACGCAACATCACATGGTCAAGCTGAACTGATACTGGACCCTTTTGCATTGTGGGCTGATAGAATCTATCTGCATCATAGAACCCTTGCTGATATAGCTCCTGCAACACTCCTCCTTCTGCCATCGAGCAGAGTCTCTTCGCCAAGCTACCTAGTCGCTCAAGCTTGTTTTGAGGCATGCCAGGGTCTTGTGATGGCAAAAGATCCACGAGCGGCCTGATGCGTCGTAAATTCTTGGCGATAGGATCGCTCTTATGCATCGCGTTGAGATCAGCCAAAAGAATAGCAGGCCCCTCTTGATTGAGCGCCCTCTGTCCGACAATCGTCCTCACTTGTCGTTTGCGAGCCTCTTCCGGATCGTCAGGCCACAGCCCGTGTCGGTCAAATCCATGAAAGCCAGCGACAGTAAATCCCTCCGCATCAGGAAATATCATTACGTTTCGGCCAAGTATATTGACAACTTCTGGCTTGCCGAAATCCTTTCGCGCCACAGCAACAAGGTCATGACGATCACGTCGGCCATCTGTGTCGGCATATGACTTAGAGTGCAGCACACCTACATCGGTCAATATACGTGCAGCGGCTGGATCAATTGAGCGACCCTCACGCATACCTTCACAGAAAATAGCTATATCAGGATTGTCTTCGGCCACCTTCTCAGCAATCAAAGCAGCTCGTGCTGGATCGCCAAGGCCGTCACTTACGTTCCAAGAATATACCTGTAGTTCACTCACAATATTTATATTAAAACATACATTTGCTATGTTTGCACTTTTAGATTTTTTATCATAAAATCGCTTATGCTCGCAAACTTTCTCTACCTCTGTTATAATTATGTCTAATCATGGCATCAAAACTACCAACCGTGGCTATCATTGGTCAGGCGAACGTCGGCAAGAGTTCGCTTTTTAATCGTATGGTTCGTGCCCAGCAAGCAATTGTTGCTCGGGAAGCCGGTACCACTCGAGATAACGTGCTCGGTAAAGTAGAGTTTCATGGCAAGCAGTTCTGGCTGGTCGACACCGCCGGTCTCAAAGACCCAAATGATGAATTTGAAGCAAGCATTCAAGAGCAGATCACTGAAGCGGCCGATGCAGCCGACGTTATTCTTGTGGTTGTTGATAGCTCCCAGTATGCAAGTGATGATGACCGTTTCGTCGCTAAAAAAGCACTTAAAAGCAAGAAGCCTGTCATACTCATCACCAATAAGGCCGACCTAAAAACCAGCCTTCCGGATGAGGAATTTCGTCGACTTGGTGTAAAAACCATTATTCGGACGAGTGCTGAACACAACTCAGGTATCGTTGATGTGCTCAATGAAATCGTCGATATTATTCCTGCAGCAAGACAGCAAGAAGACGACGACACATTACGAATCGCCCTCATCGGTCGCCCAAACGTAGGTAAGAGCCATCTATTCAATACACTCGCTGGCAAACAGCAGGCGATTGTTGCCAATATTGCCGGCACCACTCGAGATGTCAACCGCGTCCCGGTGAAGTATCACGGTCGAACAATTGAGCTACTCGACACAGCCGGCATTCGTCGCCAGGGCAAGCAAGAAGTTGGGATCGAAAAGTTTAGCGTGCTTCGCACCCTGCAGGCCATTGAAGAATCTGACGTCTGCCTGCTTCTGATGGATGTTAATGAACTAAGTACACAGCTTGACCAACGACTTGCCGGCATCATTTCCGAAGCAGGAAAGGGCATGATCATCGTTGTTAGCAAATGGGATAGCCTTGAGAACAAAGAAGATGAGGAGGGTAAAGCTACTTCCGACTCTATTGCCCGCAAGATTAGCTACGACTTCAAGTTTACCCCATGGGCACCACTTATTTTTACCAGCTCAGTTACCGGCCAGAATGTCAGCAAGATTTTCGAGCTTGTCACACAAGTCGATGCTCGCCGAAAACAAGAGACAAAGACGCGTGTGCTCAATGATATTTTGCAAAAAGCGCTCCTCAAGCATCCCCCGGCTGGTCTCAAAAACACTCACCCGAAGCTCCGCTACATGGTCCAGACAGACACCAGTCCGCCATGGTTTGTCATCTATGGTGCCAACCTTAAATTCCTCCACTGGAGCTACAAGCGCTACTTAGAGCGGCTACTTCGTGAAACCTATGACTACAGTGGAACGCCAATCAAGTTTAGCTTCCGCGACGAAAAGCAGATCAAACGGAACAAAGAACGCATTGCCGAAGGTAAGGCCCCCGTTACCAAAGCCTACAAGCAAGAAAAAGAAGCCGAAAAAGAAAGCTAGCAACAAAAGCGAAGACCCCGCAGCTCACCGTCATCAGACGGGAGCTACGGGGTCACGAGCACGCTCAGGCTTCATGGTCTTCCGGTCTCTCGACCATGCCGATCTGCTGCGCCTCACCGACACGAATATTGCGCATCAGCCAGGGAAGCAGACCCCACTCGATGAGGAAGGAGCCGACGAACGCCCCGATGAGTAGAGCGATCGCCTCCTTGTGGGTCCGAACATACACACTTGTCAGCCAGACCATAACCAAGCCAGCAAGTACGAAGACAGTACCGGCCTTAAGATTTCCCTTGGTCCGGTCATATCGTCGTGCATGGCCACGTACATGCTTCTCTGAGTGGGCCAATAAGTACCAGCCCGAACACACCAGGGCCGCCAGGGCAGCCACAAAAGTGATCAACATCTCTATCGCCACCCCTATCGAAGTCGAAATCAGCCGAGTTGCTCGTCAATAATTATACAATTTTATCGATGTAATTTCAATATGATAGAGTAGTAACAGATGAAAATTATCTTTGCCCAAGGCAACCCAGAAGCCCGCTACCAGACCACTCGACACAACATTGGATTCCAGGTTGTAGATACACTCGCGAGAGACGAGAATACTTCCTTCGCTACAAAACAAAAGTTCTTCGCTGAAGTGGCTGAATATAGCGTAGGTAGCGACAAAGTACTACTCGTCAAACCTACCACCTACTACAACGAAACAGGTCGGAGCCTGAGAGCCATCCTTGACTTCTACAAGCTTACTCCACAAGACGTCTTAGTAGTCCATGACGAGCTTGCACTGCCGTTTGGTACTCTACGCAGCCGTATTGGCGGCTCTGATGCAGGCAACAACGGCATCAAAAGCATCAACGCCAATGGTGGCACCGATACCGCACGCCTTAGGATCGGTGTTGGCAATGAGCTACGTGCAAAGATGGGTGATGTTGACTTTGTACTCGCTAATTTTTCAAAAGCAGAAGCCGCCACCCTCACAGCAACCATCATTCCAAAATCGCTCGAGATGATCCGAAGCTTCATCGCCAACGATCATCAGATTACAAGTCATACAATCGAAATTTGAAACATTCCAAAAATATGTTACAGTAGGTACATGTTTCGTCGAGCAACGAAGCCGTGAGATACCTCCAGCCTACAGCTCCGAAATCGGAGCTTGAAAGAGAGAGTCATGACACTCAGCGACGTCATCCACAACAGCCTGCAAGCGTTCATCCGAGCAAGTGGTGCCCCAGAGGAGGTGGAGGTGACTGAGGTCATCTTGAGCAAGAGAGCCTTCACCGTCAGGATGATCATCAACAAATCACGGGAGAAGCTCTGGCGACTCGAAGAGGGCTTCGGCTTAACCGAGAGCGGGAAGATCGTTGCGCTCGTTACCGACCTCAATCCCGTACGGGATGGCCATGATCGAGTCCTGCGCGACAAGGATGGCAGCCCTATAACTGGCTGGGTGGTGCGACCCGTCCAGTACCTCAACAACTATGAGACGCACCTTCTGACCGTGCTCATCGAGTCGCGGTGTGGTCAATAGCCCTCCTTCAGCTCCGAGCCCCCGACCGTACGGTCGGGGGCTCGATCATTTTCGTCACAAAATAAAAAGAGACCAGGTAAGGGTGGGCATCACCTGGCCTCGTTTTACCCTTCAACCCACACCAGAGAGAAGCGTTCATACTATACTCCACGAAAGTAGACGCATGGGCGAACCACTACTGAATAGTCTCTCTTTGAAATGGTAGCCTCGATCTAAAAAAATTAAATCGGGGGTTAAAGGGATTAGTATGCAAGCAATGAGGTACCTTCGAAAGGCTAGCCCCAGCGGTGGAGGGTAGAATACCACTAGAACACATTGCTCACAACCTAACATAAAGTTAGAATAGGGGGTATAAGGTGCGTTTGGTCGAACTCATATGAACTCAACCAATCGTTCACCATATTAACACGCATTTGACACAAAGTCAATACTTTTCGACACAAAACATATGAAAATCAATAGAATCTCACCAGATGAACATAATTACTTACAGATTCTAGAATCTATTGCCAAAAAACCAAAAGCATTATACTACACTGGAAATTTGCCCGAAAAGCGAGTACCAACGGTAGCTATCGTAGGTACTCGCAAGCCAACTGCCTATGGCAGAGAAGTAACGATACGATTCGCTAGTGAACTAGCCGCAAAGGGAGTAGTCGTCATTAGTGGCCTAGCACTTGGTATTGATGCCATTGCTCACAGTGCCGCTCTTGAGAGTCATGGCACTACGATAGCCGTACTTGGCAATGGCCTGCCAGAAATATACCCCGCCACAAACCGCACACTCGCTGCACGCATCCTTGAAGGAGGGGGAGCGATCATAACCGAATACAATACAGGTACAAAGGCACGTTCTTTTCAGTTTCTTGAACGCAACCGACTAGTAAGTGGGCTGGCCGACGCCGTTATTATCACAGAGGCAGCCGCACGTAGTGGCACACTTAATACAACGATGCACGCACTCGAACAGGGTAAAGAGATCTTTGCTGTACCAGGTAATATTACCAATCCAATGAGTCTGGGCTGCAACGCACTCATCAAACAGGGTGCCACGCCTCTAACTAATAGTGACCAAGTACTAGAAGTGATTGCGCCCCATCTACTCAGCGGTCAAGCATCACTTTTCCATAGTAGAGATCCTCTCGAACAGCAAGTAATAACCCTCATCCGCTCAGGCATTCGGTCGGGGGACGAGCTACAGCAAAAAGCCGGCTGCTCAGCCACAGACCTATCCACTGCCCTCACGATGCTCGAGATAGCTGGCGCCATCCGAAGCCTCGGCGCCAACCAGTGGACAATTCGCTGACATCATGATTTAATACTCTTGCCTGGTGCGGATTGTCCGCGTTCCCAAGAACCGAAAGGTGGAATCATGACTGATTCCGGTGAGAAGAAGTGTCCGCTCTGCATCAGCAGCGGCTTGATGACAACCATCATCTGGCGAGACCCTGAGGCCTACCTGTGTCGACGCGTGGAGTTCTCAGGCGGCGAGGCCAAGGTGATGGAGGGCGAGTACATGCTCGTCCCCAGGCACCACACGGTGAATGAGCCGATGTGGCTACCGGCGAAAGCTCGAATCGCCCTGCGCGAATGCAACATCGAGCCCGACACCGACTACGCCAACCACACGGAGGCGTACGGAAGACAGCTCAAGCACTTCCATCGGCACTACATCGTCCGGACCGATACCTTCAGGCTGGGGCTCAACGGCATGATCGCGCTTGCGACCCAGCAGCAGGCCAGGATCCAAGAGCTCGAGAACGAGGGGATGCAGAGGCAGCGTGAGCTCGTCGAGGCTCGCCAGAAAGCGGGTATGCAGCTCACTGGACTGTAGTGGCGGCCCGCACCGCACCAGGCGACGTCCCACCCGTGCACCGGCACGCGTGGGACTTTCGCTTTTGACTTGCATTTTCAAAAGACATTGCGTAGAGTAGGCAATTGTGTTTACGTAGAGAGAGTAACCATGAGCAAAAACTTAGTTATAGTAGAGTCACCAGCTAAAGCCAAGACTATCGAGAAGTATCTCGGTAAAGATTTTACTGTGCTTTCAAGTATTGGACACATCCGCTCTATTGTAAAAAAGACCAAAGACGGTACCCCGCCAATCGATGTAAAAAATGAATTTGCTACTGTCTACGAGGTTGACCCTGAAAAAAAGAAAATTATTACTGAACTCAAAAAACAGGTCAAGGCTGTTGGACCAGAGAATGTCTGGCTTGCAACCGATGAAGACCGCGAAGGAGAGGCGATTGCCTGGCATCTTTGTGAGGTCTTGAAACTTGATCCCAAGACAACCAAACGTATCGTGTTTCATGAGATCACAAAGCCAGCCATCGAAGAAGCGATCAAAAAGCCACGCACGGTTGACATGCACCTCGTACAAGCTCAACAAGCCCGACAGATTCTTGACCGTATCGTAGGGTTTGAACTATCTCCAGTCGTATGGCAAAAAGTTCCGGGTGGAAAGAGCGCTGGACGCGTACAAAGTCCCGCTGTGCGCCTCCTTGTCGAGCGCGAACGTGAGATCCAAGGCTTCGAAGGCTCAAGTCAATTTAAAGTCTCGGCACTTTTCTACCATGACAATCAAGAGTTTAAAGCTGAGCTTAAGCAACGATTCGATACCGAAGAAGAAGCCACAAGCTTCCTCGAGAGTCTCAAAGACGCTACCTTTACTGTGTCTGGTGTCACAAAAAGTCCAGGCACGCGCAACCCTGCGGCGCCATTTACCACTAGTACCTTGCAGCAAGAGGCTAATAGCAAGCTGAGCTTTGGCTCCAAAGCAACCATGGCAAGCGCCCAGAAACTTTACCAGGACGGTAAGATCACCTATATGCGTACCGACAGCGTCAACCTATCTGGCCAAGCAATCGCTGCCGCAACCGACTTTATCAAGCGACTGTATGGACCAGAGTACTCAACCGTACGAAAGTTCAAGACAAAAAACGCCTCCGCCCAAGAAGCTCATGAGGCGATTCGACCAACAGACATTACACTCGAAACAGCAAGTAACAATGAGTACGACCAGAAGCTCTATGACCTCATCCGCCGCCGCACACTCGCTAGCCAGATGAGTCCAGCAAAACTCGAAAACACGACCGTTACTATCGAGATATCTTCGCGTGGTGAGATATTTGAGGCAAAGGGCCAGGTGATTACCTTTGACGGTTTCCTGCGTGTCTACGGTGCCTCAAAAGAAGAGCTGCTGCCACAATTAGCGACAAACGACACTCTTGGCGCTACAGAAATCACGGCACGACAAGTCTTTGCCAAGCCACCAGCTCGCTACACCGAAGGCTCACTTGTCAAGAAACTTGAAGATCTCGGTATTGGACGTCCAAGCACCTACGCGACAATTATCGACACCGTACAGACTCGTGGATATGTTGAGAAGGGTGAAAGTGAAGGCACGCCAAGAGATGCTATTGCATTATCACTCGTCGACGGCGCAGTCGAACGTGAAATTGTCCAAGAAAAAACCGGTTCAACCAAAGGTAAGCTAGTCCCAACACCGGCTGGAGAGCTGATCGCCGGATTCCTCGGTGATCACTTTGAACAAATTGTTGATTACGACTTTACGGCCAATGTCGAGCAAGAATTTGATGCAATTGCCGAAAACAAGTTGGCCCGCAACGACATGCTACGCGACTTTTACGGCCCATTCCATAGTCTGATCGAAGGCTCTGGTGATATTGACCGCTCGACCGTGGGGACAAATAGGGAAGTTGGTAACGACCCGAAAACTGGTAAGCCAATCATTGCCCGCTTTGGCCGGTTTGGACCAATGCTTCAGCTCGGAGCAACCGAAGATGCCGAGAAGCCGCAGTTTGCTCCACTACCCAAAGGTACCAAGCTCGAGACCATCACTCTCGAGGAGGCTCTTCATGCCTTCAAGCTTCCACGCCTCGTCGGTCAGACAAAAGATGGCCAAGACATCAAAGCAAATGTCGGTCGATTTGGACCATATATCCAAGTAGGCAAACTTTTTGTTTCGATCAAGCCTGAAGATCCCCATGATATTACTCTTGAGAAAGCACTTGAGCTTTACGACGCAAAATTGAAAGCTGAAGCAGAAAAGAATATCGCTGATTTCGGTGATGGAATCAAGGTCCTCAATGGTCGATTTGGACCATATATTACCGATGGCACAAAAAACGCCAAGATTCCGAAAGATACAGATCCAAAAAGCATTAGCCACGAAGAGGCGAAGAAACTCCTTTCAGAGGCGCCTGCCAAAAAAGCCCGTCGCCGAACTACGCGCAAGAAATAATCTTCACACATCAGATACTTCTTATGCTTTAATATAAGCATGCATCGAACATATAGGGGCTTCACTATTGTTGAGCTCATGATGGTTATGGCAGTTCTCGCGATTCTCGCTACCATCGTCATGGTAGGCTATAACGGCTGGCAGCGACGTATCGCTGAGAATGCAGCCAAGAGTGATCTCACTCAGGCAGCCAACCTTCTCAAAAATGCTCGCAACTTCAAAGGGGTATATCCAACCAGTCTATATTCAAATCAAATCAGCGATGACAGCAAACCCCAATTTCAACCGTCGTCAAGTGATATCGTGACACTGAACTACCACACCAATGCCACAACTCATCCCGTCTACCAAGGGATGAGTGAAGGCCAAAAACTAGTTCTATTTATTGATGTCTGCAAAAGTGTCATTTCCGCATCCCAACCGGCATCGCTCGCTCAGACATATCATAATAGCTGTACCGTATCTAACCTTATAGGTATTCTTGGCCTCGGAGGCCTACTCGGTGTCAAACTGGTTGGAGACAAGATCGGCACTATCCAGCCTGTCGCAAACGGCGGCAAAATGTATATCAACAATAACTTCACGGTCCAATGTGGCTGGGGGTATGGACTACTCGGTCTCCAGCCGTGCACTAGTGACCCCATCTACTCTGACTACTCAAGCAAGATGAGCTCAGTCGTCCAGGAAATCAAGAACCGCTACACAGCTCTAGGAGGCACGTTCCCTGTTGAGGTACCGTTGATTGATCTTGGATTTTCGAACCCACCCAGTCTGCCAGCACCAACACAGATATCTGATGACAACGCCACCAAATATTGCCTTGAGGCAATCTCTGTAAAATACGGCAACTTCATCTATCACGTTAAAAGCTCTTCGCCGGGCATGACAGCAAATGGAGCCTGTCCAACGGATGAAGCGAGTTGGTAGGCCGTTTATCTATGCCATTATTTATATACATTCACAATTTCATGCTATAATTATGCTACGAATAAAATATGTTTGACATTAGAACTCATATGTTCTATAATCAACTTAAACATTCTTAAAACAGAGCAGTAGCCGATGGGCAGAGAGGTGTACATCACAACTATGGACGAGACCGCAAAAACAGATAATTCAACTCTTCTTGACGCAGCAGTCAATGATATTTTGAATGTCATTGAACAGGACCGCGAAAAAGAGATTATCACTCGTCGCTTTGGCCTCAATGACCGCAAAGAAACTCTTGAACAAATCGGTGAACTACTTGGCATCACTCGTGAGCGTGTCCGTCAGCTCGAAAAAGCAATTCTCATCCGTCTCAAGATCGCAGCCGAGGACAACAAGGCTCCAGCCGTACATGATGTTGAACGCACTATGGTTCGTCACCTCTCAGAAAACGGACGCGTTGCTCGTGTACATGATCTTACTGCTCAAATGATCTCCAAAAAAGCCACTCCTGAACAACGAGCGAAAGTTGGGTTCATCGCCGAGCTTTCACCTAGCATTACTGTCGTAGGCGAGAATGACCGTTACCATCACTCAGTCGGCATCAAGGACCACGGTGATGAAAAGCAAATGAAATCTCATGTCGATACTATCGTAAAGACTATCAAGCAACATGGTGAACCTATCCAAGCTGAAGCACTGCACGCCAAACTCGACAGCTACGAACACCCTGACCACGTCCGCGCACTTGCTAGCGTTTCAAAAGACCTAGCAAACCTCAAAGACCACTGGGGTCTCACAAAATGGCCAACCGTTAACCCAAAGAACATCCGTGACAAGATTTACGTCATTCTTGCAGATAACGGCAAACCAATGCACTTCTCAGAGATCGCCAAATCTATCAAAGCAAGTAGCTTTAAGCGCAAGGATGTGACCACGCAGGCCATCCATAACGAACTTATCAAAGACAAGCGTTTCGTGTTGATCGGACGCGGCATCTACGCTCTTGATAGCTGGGGATACAGCAAGGGAACAGTAGCCGACATCATCACTGCCGCTCTTAAAAAAGCCGGCAAACCACTTCACCGCGAAGAAATCGTCAAAGAAGTACTGAAGAGTCGCCAAGTCAAAGAAACGACAATTCTTCTCAATCTTCAAAGCAAGCCACAGTTTAAGCGCGTTTCTAAAGCTACCTACGCTCTTGCAGAAGACTAGGACAAACAATGTTTCGTGTTACACACGGGAGAAAGCCCTATACCTCTAGTGAAGTAGAGCATGTCTCGCTTGCTGCACTTCAAAAACTCGAGTTGTCAGTCGACAAGGACTCTTGTGTGATAGTAGACAACCACCCCACAGAGGCGGGCTTTAGCTATACATGCCAAGTCGAAGAAGGACAGAAAGATGCGTACGTCAAGACGACCGCCATACAGCTCCCATCATACCCAGGCAAAGAGCCTCACGTTTACTCAACCCTTGCACCTGAATTTTCCTTTGGTGGACGCATTATGCGATCGATAGCGGTGGTTGAGCTCGACACCAGTCATACGCACCCATTACTTGAGGTCACAACAACTACATCTCCACAAGGTATAAACAATGCACAGCGATCACTTGGCAGAAACCCAGGTGAAGATGCGTTTGAGCTTGTGCGTATACCTGGCTATAGTCAGTTTTCAGCCATGGATTGGTTAACTGGATTTGCAAATATGCAAGTTCCAGTGGCTGGACTAGAGAAGGAGTTCTATGCCCAGCATGATACTGACCCCGCGGACCATGTACAGTCTTGGGTTGTTACACCTCCTTGGATCTGTAGAAAGATAGCAGAGCAAGCCGCCAAATTACTCGAACGATCTGAGAATTTCAAAAACGGCCAAAATATTTCTCCCGGGGAAACTATGGCCTGGACTCTCGATGAATTAGCCCTTTTCACTAAACCATTACTGCGTGCTGTATATCGCCAAGCAAGTGGTGATAATGGTCTCTCAAGAGATAGCTTAGTGCGCATAAAAAACAATGGCCTTGAATACGACGAAGCGGTGAGTACCAGCTTCAATAGTCTTTATCGTCTGAGGATTTTCGATGACGCTGATCTTAGTCCTGAAGCATTAACAACTAAGACAACATCCGAATATGTTGCATACATAACCGAGTTACTCCTAATCCTATCCGAAGAGCAAGTGGTATAGTTGCAAAGCTCTTAAAGAGGTGGGAGAATAGAAAGTAGAGTAATTTATGACAATAATCTCTTGGTTTTTCGAAACACTACTCCAATGGTATGTATGGATGCCAATTGTTGCCGTGCTGCTTTTTCTCACGTGGCGCAACTACCAACGACCAAGTGTTAAAGAAGCGGCCGAAAGTACACTTCTGATCCTCGAGATTCCGCGAGCAAATGACAAATCAGAACTTGCCGCCGAGCAACTTTTTGCGAGTCTCCACGGTATTTTGCGCGACAAAAAGGAGCTACGTATCTCAAAGGGTGTCCAGGAGCACCTCAGCTTTGAAGTTGCGTCCGTCAATGGTCAGATTCGCTTCTACGCATGGGTACCCAAAAACCTACAGAGTTTCGTTGAAGGGCAAATCTATTCGCAGTATCCAACCGTACAGATCCACAAGGCCGATGAAGACTACACAACTCACGACCGTAACCACACTGTCGTCTACACAAGTGAGATCGTCCCAACTGACAATGAAATGCTCCCAATCAAGACATTTCAAAACTTTGAAGTCGACCCGCTAGCCGGCATCACCGGGACACTTGCCAAGTTGGAGACAACTGGTGAGGAGATCTGGATCCAGATCCTTGCGCGGCCAATCGCTGATGAATGGCACCGCAGTGCTGATCGCTGGATTCAAAGCATCAAAGGCGGCAACCCTTTCAACGCATTGTTTGGCGGTCAAGGTTTCAATATCAGGTGGTTCGGCACGTTCTTTGAAGCACTTTGGAAACCACCAGAACACGGCACCACGGAGTCGGGCGAAAAAGTACTTTCTGATCGTGAAAAGACACGTATCGCCGAAGCAGAAAAGAAAGCCACAAAGCTAGGCTATCAGACCAAGATTCGTATCGCGTACCTTGGCGAAAGCCAGACAAACGCCAAGTTGCAAATGCAGGCCATTGTCGGTACCTTTAAGCAGTTCAACAGCACCAATCTCAATGGCTTCAAAGGTGTAAATACCAGCTTCCGCAAAGAAGAACTCGTCAAATACAAGACCCGCTCGTTTAACGACCAGGGCTTTATTTTGAATATCGAAGAGCTCGCATCAGTCTTCCACTTGCCACACACCAACGTCGAAACACCAAATATCGTCTGGGCCAGCTCCAAGACCGCTGAACCGCCCGCCAAGCTCCCGATCATTACCGGCAACGATGCGATCGACGAAAACATCTCCGCATTTGGCATGACTAACTTCCGCGGGATCAATCACCAGTTCGGTATGCTGCGCAGCGACCGTTCACGTCATGTCTATATCATCGGTCAGACAGGAGCAGGTAAGAGTGGTACACTTGAGCTATTTGCCCTGAGTGACATATTCCACGGGCATGGTTATGCCATCATTGATCCGCACGGTGACTTTGCGGTCAACAATCTACGTTTCATCCCTGGCTCACGGCTCGAAGATGTCGTGTATTTCAACCCCGCAGATACCTCACATCCGCTCGGTTTCAATCCACTTGAAGTCTTTGATCCAAGTCAGAAAACCAATATTTCTTCTGAGGTAATTGGTGTACTCAAGCGCATGTTTGGCGAGAGCTGGGGACCCCGGCTTGAATACATCCTTCGCTATACGATCTTGGCACTTCTTGACCGGCCAAGCACCACCATGCTCGATATCACTCGAATGCTGACTGACAAAAAGTTCCGCAAAGAAACGCTCGAATACTGTACCGACACCGTGGTGTTGCAGTTCTGGAATGTTGAATTTGCCAGCTGGAATGACAAGTTCCAGGCCGAAGCCATCGCTCCAGTGCTCAACAAAGTAGGTGCGTTTACCGCCAACCCAACCATTCGTAATATCATCGGCCAGCCAAAGTCGACGTTTAACATACGTCAGATCATGGACGAAGGCAAGATTCTCATCGTCAACCTCTCAAAAGGTCTCATCGGTGAAGACAATGCCTCAATCCTTGGCTCATTCCTCGTTACCAAGATTCAGCTTGCAGCTATGAGCCGATCAGATATTGCCAACATCGAGGATCGTCGACCATTCTATCTCTACGTCGACGAGTTCCAAAACTTTGCTACCGACTCATTTGCAACCATCCTTTCCGAAGCTCGCAAATACGGCCTCAACCTTACGGTGGCCAACCAATATATCTCACAGATGTCTGACACTGTGCGTGACGCCGTCTTCGGCAACGTCGGTACCATGATTAGCTTCCGAGTCTCTGCCGACGACGCACCGATCCTTTCCAAACAGTTCGAGCCAAACTTTGAGTCACTTGACCTCCTCCAGATGCATAACCGCAACTTTGTTATCAATATGGTGATCGGGGGAGAGAAGACACCAGCCTTTAGTGCACGCACACTGAACCTGCCGCCGCCACAGACTGACAACATTACCCACATCATCGAGCGTACCCGCGAACTGTACTCACGTGATCGTGAGGATGTAGAGAGGTCAATTTCCGAGCTAGTCAAACCACTACAACAGCAAGCCCAGCCGCAATCAACAACGGTTACGAAGCAGTGGCCGATTGAACCAAAAGATAAGCCCGCTACGCAGAGTCTACCTGCCGAAGAGACAGGTGAGCCCAAGCCCAAACGCAAACGAACAAGAACACGCAAGAAGAAAACCTCCACAACGCAGACGCAGGCAAATGCCGCCAAGCCACCAGCAGAGCAACCAGGTGAAACAGTTGTTAAACTACGCTAGGACTGCCATCTAGCACTTACTAGATAAATAAACGGGTATAATAACCGCATGGGACTTGATTATTCTGCACTCAACCAGCCAGTCACAAAGGCAGACATTGCTGCATTTAAACAATCTCGACATAAGCAAGGCAAAACGCCCATTATCCTCTATACACTGTTGGCAATTGTTGGGCTAGTTATGGTGGGCGTTGGCTTTGGTGTTATCAGAGGAGATATCCGGCTTCACTCAGTTATGCCAGTAATCGTCTTTTTTGTCATCATCAGCCTTTTCGGAGCGATCATTGCTGTTTTTTCTTGGGTGCGTACGAGAAAGCTTGCCAAACTCTACAAATTTGCCGTCCAAAACAAGCTTACCTTCAAAGCAGACGTCTTTAACCCCGACTATGCAGGCATGATTTTTGACGAGGGCCATTCTCGCCAAATCAACGAAGCATTGGTCTTCCCAGATGGAACCGAAATTGGCAACTACCAGTACACCGTTGGAGGTGGTAAGAATCAAACAACATATCGCTGGAGCTACATCCGCATTAAGCTCACGAGACGTCTCCCCAACATGGTACTTGATGCCAAGAAGAACAATCTTTTTGGTAGACTTTCCAATCTACCAGATAGCTTCAATAAGAAACAAACTCTTGCCCTCGAAGGGGATTTCAACAACTATTTCACTCTCTACGCACCAAAGGAATACGAACGAGATGCGCTCTACATCTTCACACCCGATGTCATGGCTGCAATGATTGATGCCGGCCAAGCCTATGACATGGAAGCGGTCGATGACAATCTCATGATTTACAGTTCTCGTAGTGTCCGCCTTGACTCTCAAGAGCAACTCGCTAGGCTTCTTACCATCATCGACAAGATCGGTAGCGAAATACGGGATCAAAGTCATCGCTACGCTGATGAAAGAGTAGGCGACAGGACGCAAAATATTGTGGCAGAGCCTGGACGCCGTCTCAAAGGAGGCCTCGGCACTGTTACTATTACCATCCTTGTGATTATGGCCGCCTACTACATCTTTAGCTTTTTAGTGAGCCGCTGATATACTTACACATATGAGAAAGATGCGCCGCACCAGTTCTGCCGACCTTGAAGAAATTACCGAGTTTCTGAAGGAACGTATCTATGCCACTATCACCTTGATAGCTCTGCTCGTCACTCTGTGGCATGGTGCTGATCATTTCACCGCCAAGGATGCCATATTCAGTATCATCGGTACCGTTGTTGCGTTGTGGCTGGCGATCGGTATCGCATCGCGCATGTCGTATCAAGTCGCACACAGCAAACGCATGAGCACGAGAGAGTACTTCACGATCCTTCGAAGCCACTCTGCACTGCTTGCGCCAGCATTTCCAGTCATTATCCTGATTCTCATCAGTATGACGGGTCTTTTTAGTCTAGAAACAGCTCTACTGACTTCAGTAGTTGTGCTACTCCTTTCCTTTGTAGGCTTTTCGCTCCTGGCTGGACGACGTATGCAAAGCAGCTGGACCGAGATCGCCATCACCAGTGGATTCGAAATAGCGCTCGGTCTTGGCGTCATCGCACTTAAAATCTTCGCAGGTCATTAGGCCATGACAGTAACTCACTACATCTATATCCCAGGGCTCGGTGATCGGTCCAACGGTCTCAGACAGCTTGCACTCGCAAGATGGAAAGCCAAGGATACAGGGGTAACATTTGTCCCTATGAACTGGGCAAACAAGCAGGAGTCCTACGAGGATAAATACCAACGAGTAGCTGAAGCTATCCAGAAATTGAGCGGCGAAAAGATAATCCTCGTTGGCGAAAGTGCAGGGGGAGCGATGGCACTTCTCGCATTTTCACGTCACCTCGCTGCCGTACACAGTGTTGTTACTATTTGTGGCTACAACCACGGTGCACGCGATGTCCATATAGCCCACAAACAGAGGCATCCAGCGTTCTATCGTCTCATGCCCAGTGTTGATCGTATAGTTGCATCGCTCGACGCAGATGCATGTAGCCGTATTACTACTATTTACTCGACAAGTGACTTCGTCGTTACCCCAAGTCATAGCCACATCGATGGCGCGAGAAAGGTTATTCTTCACACGCCTGGACATTTTACCAACATCGCACGAGTTCTTGTCAGGAAACTTCCGCTCCGACTTCAAGAAAAATAGAAAAGTCAGCTGTAGGCAAGCTGACTTGTTAGATTCTATTTCTGCTGTTTTGGCTTTTTGACCTGGCGCTTAGGTCTATCCATGCCTTTTGCCATGCAAACATCCTTTCGTTTAAAGGTAAACGATTTTCTTTAGTTGGATGAATGCTAGCTGTTCATGATAGGTAGATAATCTCCTTTGCCTACCAACTCATTGTAGCAGAAGGTAACTACGCGTCGCCAGTCAGCTCATCAAGCAGACGAGTAGCACGCTTGACCACGGCCTTTGAATGATGACCCTGCTGGACTTTAAGCAAGAGGAGTAGTTCCGACAAAGGCAGCATGTCATCACTCACGTACCGTGCCAGTGTGTCCATCGTGTTACTGGCCACGATCCAGTCTGCTTCTTTGGTAGCGATATTACGCTTCATGATATCAATAGCTTTCTTACGCTGGGCAGGGGAGAGATCAATCTCGAGAAACATCTGCGCCAGATGCCACTGGATCGATGCTTGATCGATGGTAGCGACTTCATACAGCAACCGCTCTACATACGGCTCGAGCCATTCCGGGTGCACTCGACAGATTTTCTCAAGTGCATCAACTGCCCTCATACGCACCCATGCATCGTCTTCAAACAAGCATCGATACAGCTCGTCGAGACGTGAATGGTCAGCCAGCACGATCTGCACAATTTCTTCAGCTCTCCCAAGAGAGTTCTTCTTGCCACCTTCAGTGAGCATGTCAGCAAAAGCTTCGGCCATATTATTCTCCAACCGTCCCAGTATCGACGTCACCCGCACGCCTGTAGTTGGCAAAGATCACGCCATCCGATGTTACAGTAGATTCCAGTAACGTAAAGGCTGCCGGTATAGTGCCTTCAGCAAACAACTTCTTACCCGTACCTAGTGTTAGCGGATATATTTTCAACCACAGTTCATCTACCATATCGTTCTGTAGTAGTGTCTGCACCAACTTACCGCTACCATGCACCTGCAACATTGGTCCGTCACTAGACTTCAGCTCTTTCAGCTTAGTGACAACATCGCCCGTGATTAATTCCGAATGCTCCCACGGCATGGTAAGGTCTGGATTACTCGACACAACGTATTTTGTGCATTTGTTGAATGGTGTGGCGACAAATTCGATTTCAGGGTGCTTCGGCCAATACGATGCAAAAATATCATAGGTTTTACGCCCAAGTAACAAATCATATTCCTCGCTCAGCTGCTTGGTCATTTCCTGGTCTGACTTCTCGTCTCCATATGGCGCCTGCCAGCCACCCCAGCTAAAGTTCTCAGACGGGTCTTCTTCTGGACCACCAGGCGCCTGCATAACCCCATCAAGTGTGATAAATGACAAGACAATTATTTTCCTCATAGTACCCCCTTTAGTTACCACTAGTATAACAAATAGTGGTTAGGAGATAGGGAAGCATAAGCTATACTGAGAGTATGGTAAAAAAGATTATTGTTTTCATTGGTTCAATCCTTGTCTCATTCGCAGCTGGTGCCGTAGGCTCACTCGCTACCGTACCCAATATCCCGTCATGGTATGCCGGGCTCGGCAAACCACCACTACTGCCGCCCAACTGGGTGTTTGGTCCCGTCTGGACCCTCTTGTATCTGCTGATGGGTATTGCTCTCGCACTTGTCATACTGCACAAGTCAAAGCAGAGCAAAAATCATGCCTACGTCTGGTTCGGCACACAGCTTGTACTCAACACGCTCTGGTCGATTGTATTCTTCGGCCTCCATCAACCGTGGCTCGGGGCAGGGATCATCATCGCTCTGATCGCCTCAATCGTTATGATGATCAACAGCTTCCGCCGTCTCGTGCCAGCTACGCTTTGGCTACTGCTCCCATATCTAGCCTGGGTATGCTTCGCTACGTATCTCAACATGGGTGTCGCTTTGCTCAACTAATTAGAGCACACGTAGTTACAATTTATTTTTTGATACCCCTTTAGCCTGGGCGGTTTTATGCTTGTTCTTCAGATCCAGATACACGCTATCGTCCTTTGCTTGCTGATAGTAGCTATAGAATATCTCGGCCGAGCGTGCCTTGCCAGATGTCGCCCAGTCGTGCCACCAGGTCCACACCACCGTCATTGCCATGCCAAACGTTTTTGACCGTGAAGCCACGTGCAGTGAGGAGGTGCTTGAGAAATATCTCAAACTCGGTACCTGTCATATCATCAACTTTATGGGCATGAAGCGCAGCGAAGTTTCTCGACCTATCGCGTCGAGTAAGTAACTCGTAGACCACATAGCCAATAGCTGCCACAAAAAATATGATCATTATCGAAGCAGCGATAAATATGATGAGGCGGAAGTTGAAGTTTAGCTCAGAAGCACCACCGGCAATGCCGCCAAACACAGCGAGCCCAGCCAAAGTAGCAAAAATGATAATGAGAAGATTGTTGTCAATCTTTTTCTGATAGCGTCGTCCCATAAACTAAAGATAAAGTATGGTACAAGAAAAGTAAAACAGGGAGTATGTGGCTTACTTCGGTGATGTGAGATCAAGCAGCGCAGCAAGTGTTGCCACGTCAACATTTGCACCAAACACATTACCACCCGGCTCGAGCTTGCGGCCTGTTACCAAGTCGCCGATATAGACAGGGTCAAAACCAAGCCGATCGATGATCTCCGAGACAGTCTCGACATCATGCTTGTCGTCGCCAGCAACGGCAATAGCTTTGCGCTCAAGTACACCATGCGCGCGAGTCTCGTCATGTAGGTCGTGATAGCCCATGTGGTTGAGAGCCTTGACGACACGTGACTCCGATAAGAACTCTTGCACCGCTTCGCTCGATGATTCGTCGGGCTTGAGGGAATCATCACGAGGACCATCAACTTCCCACCAGTGATTGGTCGCATCGATCACCAGCTTGCCCGCAAGCACATCTCGTGGGATCTGACGGTATTTGCTGAGCGGAAAGGCAAGTATGACCACGTCGGCATGCTTAGCCACCGCTTCACTCGTCGTTGCGATCGCACCCGGCGCGAGCACTTGGATACTCAGTGCAATCTTGGCTGGATCGCCAGAACCAGAGATATACACATCGTAGCCGGCCTTGAGCGCGAGCTGTGAGAGCACCACGCCGAGTTTACCAGCACCCAAGATCCCAATCGTCTTGATCTCCGTCATATTACTGCTCCGCAAGTAGCTCGCGGACGCGAGGGATCACTTTTTCGCCGTACAGTTTGACCATATGGAGACGCACCTCTGCTGGTACGGGACCAAAACCATACACCATGTCGAAACGCGTCGCACCGACCGCTTTCATCGCCTTGGCGATCTTTTGCGCTACCGTCTCTGGAGACCCGACATAGAGCGAGCCACCTTTGACTTCGTTCATGAAGTGCTGTTTGGTCATTGGCGTCCAGCCGCGTGTCTTGCCGACACGGTCCATTTGTTCTTTGAAGAGAGGGAATGCCATCTCCACCGCTTCTTCATCGGTATCCGCGATGAAGCCAGGCGAATGCATCCCGACTGGATGTGCCGTGTGGCCAAACTGGGCAGTCGCACGCTTGTATAGCTCAACATACGGCGCAAAACGAGCAGGAGAGCCACCGATAATCGCCAGCATCAGCGGAAAATCGTAGGCAGCAGCACGGACCACCGACTGCGGTGAACCACCGACGCCAACCATCGTCTCAAGTTTGCCCGACTCAGTCTTGGGAAATACATCTGCTCTCTCGAGAGCTGGCCGTGTCTTGCCAGTCCAGGTGACTGGTTTTTCTTTGAGTAGTTTAGAAAACAGTTCGATCTTTTCTTCAAACAAAAGCTCGTAGTCACGCATGTCGTAGCCAAAGAGAGGGAAGGACTCGGTAAACGAGCCACGCCCTAATATTACCTGTGCACGGCCGTTTGATACCGCATCGAGCGTCGAGAAGCGCTCAAACACACGCACCGGGTCGTCGCTACTGAGGACCGTGACGCCAGAAGCGAGTTTGATGTGTTTGGTCTTGGCCGCAATCGCCGCCAGCACCATCTCAGGGCTCGAGATCGCAAACTCATCACGATGGTGCTCACCGAGAGCGATTACATCGACACCAAGCTTGTCTGCGAGCACCGCCTCTTCAACGACGAGACGAATCGACTCGGCGTAGTTCATCAGTTTGCCGTCTTTGCCAACCGCGAGATCACCAAATGTATCCAGCCCAAAGAGATACTCTGGCGCCTCTGGTTGCTTAGTCGTTTTTTTCGCCATATATCCCTCCTATAGCTTGTCTGTATTGATGCCAACCTGGTCAAGCAAGGGTTGGTTCAGTTGATAATATTTTTCTACTCCCACTTTGCGCTCCAACAGTACACCCGCCGACACAAGTGTCTGGAAATGATAGCTCATGGTTGGTTGTGATAGCTTCAGGGCGATGGCGCAGTCTGACACAATATCACGGCTATTAACTTCTTTGTCCTCGCGAGCAAGCTTGCGGATGATCTCAAGACGAGTCTCATCACCAATGCTTTTAAAGATGGTTGCTTTGTTGAGTGTGGGTTCCATATTTCTTATTATATAGATATATTTAAATATTTCAATATATAATTCTTTGGAGATGATTTAGGAATGCGATATGCGGGGAGAATTTACCCAAAAAGACCAGTGTAAAAGCATCGATTCTTGAGGTCATCTTTGCTATAATAAACCATAAGCAGAGAGTAGGGGGATAAGATAAAAATCAGACGCAGCAAGCACCGATTGTTTCGGCATGTCATGCAAATTTTTATACTGGCGATTGTCGGTATATATTTCGTGTCGCCTTCGCTTGTCCAGGCACTTGATTTTACCTATGGCCAGGCGCTGACCGTCGCTGGCACTACCACTAGCAACCGTGCTGGCGAAACAGTCGCAGCTACCTCCAGCTACCTCGCCTCTGGGGCACCGCTCGATGATACTGTCGCGACCGATGCCGGTGCGGTCTATCTGTATGAAAAAGTAGGAAGCACATGGACCTTTCGGCAGAAAATCACTGCTAGTGACGGAGCAGCAGGGGACCAGTTCGGCACATCACTTGCCATGAATGGGACGACACTGGCAATCGGAGCACCGCTTGATGATATCGGTGCTGCTGTCGATGCTGGATCGGTCTATAGCTTCGATCTCGAGAATGGGACGTGGCTCCAAACTGAAAAACTCACCATACAGACACCTGTAAACTACGAGCGTTTTGGTACAGCGGTCGATATGTCGAGTACGCGTCTTGTTGTGGGAGTCCCAGGGTATAATGGTGCAACATCAGCGACGACCTTTGGTCGTGGTGCCATAAATGTGTGGGACCGACAGGGAATTAATTGGGCTAATCAGTACTCTTACCTCTATACCTCTCCTGTATCAGCTACCACTCGTGCAGCCTTTGGTAACTCGGTGGCGATATCTGGCAACAAGATTGCCGTGGGAGCTCCAAGTGATTACGCCGCAACTACAGGGCAGGGTGGCAATGCAGGCAGCATGTCTGTACTCACATACAATAGCGGCACTAGCACGTGGACATCTGAAGCACGTATGTATAGCACCACACCGGCCGCCAACGACCGCTACGGCAATAGCGTCGATATACAGGGAAATACCTTGGTAACCGCAAACTTTGCTATCGCAAGCACTGCGCCAAAGATATTTACCTACACCTATTCCGCAGGTGCATGGTCCGCGCCAACCGTTATTGTGCCGGCATCAGCCGCAACCAGAAGATATATTGGCCAAGCTGTCGAAATAGCGCCTGATCAATCGTCCATACTCGTAGGGTCGGATGTATCCTACTCGACAACCGATTCTGTCGGTCGTGTTTTTGTCCTCAAGCCAAATAGCTCTAGCGGTGTATGGGAACAGTCGCAGGAGATGGCATCGCCAGATGGAACCAATACAACCTCTACGTGGTTTGGCCATGACGTCGCATATGCCGGCCCGTCACCAGTGATTGCAGCGCCAATGACCGTAGCGGCGACAAATACTCGAGGGGCTATCTATACATACGGAGAAGGCGACGGTGCACCGCCAACACTCAGCCTAACTTCCTCGGCATCTCAGTATGTTAAAAATCCCTACACGGTAACTATCGATACTTCCGAGCCAGTAGTCGGATTCACGGTAGATGACATCTCAATTACCGGTGGGGCAAGTCTAAGCAACTTCACTCAAGTGAACTCGTCTCAATACACCGTGCTCGTGACGCCACCAAGCGATGGGCAATACACGCTAACCATCGCCGCCGGGAAGATGCAAGATGCAGCCGGCAATGGCAATGTCGCATCGACGCCACTTGTTCGTACCTACGATGCGACACCGCCTGACGCTGCCGTACTCACCCCTACACAGTCTACTTACTTCTCATCACCGACTATCAGCGCATCAGTACGAGTGCACGACGTCAATGGAGGCTTGAGCGGACTTGCAGCCGATGATATCTCTATCTCAAATGGCACGATCAGCGACTTTTCGACGACGTCAAACGCGAACTCGATCACTGGCACATTTACGATCACGCCGACCAGCCAAGGTACTATCAATTTCTACGTCAAAGCCGGCGCGGTCACCGACCAAGCAGGCAACAATAGTGCCGCCAGCACTATGCGAACTATTTATTACGACACCGGTAAACCGACACCCTCGTTCAGCACCCCGCTCAACCCAACAAATCAGTCACCATTCCCAGTCACTTTGTCGTTTGATGAGCCAGTCGCCGACATACAAGACGTAGCAGCCAGTCAGATCGGCATCACTGGTGGGGCAATCAGTAACTTCCAGCGCGTGTCGAATCAGCAGTATACATTTGATGTCACGCCAGCTGGCCTTGGCTCTGTCACACTGAGTTACGCAGCTGGCCAGGTAAATGACCGCGCGGGCAATAGTAACAATGCAGCTAGTAGTCTTGATGTTGAGTTCGATAACTTCGGCCCAGAAGTAGACATATCTTCGCCAGCAAACAACCCAACAAATCAGTCACCAATACCATTCGTCATTACGCTATCTGAGCCAGCCAGCGGACTCACACCCAGCGACTTCACTGTCAGCAATGGCACCATCGGTACACTTACTCAAGATTCTTCTACACAATATTCGCTGTCCGTGACACCGACAAGTAATGGTAACGTCAGCCTCTATCTTCCAGCACAAAAAGCAACTGATAGTACAGGCAATGGCAACCAGGCCTCAAATACCAAAGTAATCGGCTATGATACGGTGAAGCCGGCCGTAACAGTATCGCACTCATACACCTCACCAACCAACGCATCACCACTCATCTACACTATCCGTTTCTCAGAGCCAGTCAGTGATCTCACTAGTGGCGCGCTCAACCTCACTAATGCCACAGTCGTCTCCCTCACAAAGGTTGATAGTCGCGAGTATACGTTATCAGTCACACCGAGTGATGGAACCGTAATCGTACAAGTGCCCGCTGGTGCTGTGCAAGACGCTGCAACCAATCAAAATGCTCAAGGCTCCTCGAGCCTGACATCGGACAGAACCGCACCAACAGGTACTGTGAATACACTGCATACCAACAACACCCGACCTGGCGTCAGCGGCACGATCAGCGAGCCAGCAGATACTGTGATAGTAACCGTCGACGGAAAGACTGTAAATGCATCGATCGACAACACCGCTCGAACATGGAAGGTGGGCGGAAATCTCTTCGGACCACTCACCGACGGCGTGTATGACGTCACGCTTCGGATCACCGATACAGCAGGGAATATTGGCACCGACACAACCACCGATGAACTAACGATCGACACCGATGTGCCTACCGTCACGATCGATACTGGGCAGGCAACGACCAATCAAAGCCCCATAAACTTTGATCTCAAAAGTGACCGCAATATAAGTGGGCTCGAGCCGTCAGACTTTGCTATAACCAATGGAGTAGTGACAGGGGTAACCGAGACGGATCGCCAAACCTACGTTGCCAAGGTAACACCTCAATCAGACGGAAAAGTGATCCTGCAGCTCAATGAAGATACAGTAAGCGATGACGCTGGCAATAAAAACCCTGCCAGTAACGTAGCCGAGGCACTTTACGATACAACGAGGCCGCAGATCACCCTCAGCGGTCCAAACACTCCGACAAAGAACAGCTTTGATGTCACTGCAGATAGCAGCGAGAAGATCGAAGCTCTGACTGCAAATGATATTGCTGTTACGCGCGGCACGGTCACCGATATACAAAAGCGCTCTGACCAGCGATATGTCATATCTATTCAACCAACTAGTGATGGCACCGTCAGTGTACAGGTGCCCGCAAACCGAGTGGCCGATGATGCCGGCAACCTCAACACCGCCTCAAATATCTTTGAACGTAGCTATGATACGACTGCACCGGCACGCCCAACCGTGGATAGTCAAACTGTCACCGATAGACAGCCAATAGTCACCGGAACATTCGATGATACCGATACAAACACCCTGCGTGTTGTCGCCGGATCCCACTCGTATCAGTCTGGCGTCGTCGGCACGCCGCTCTCAGTGAGCGGGAATCGGTGGAGCCTTAACTTTGAGGATGCCGATATCCGTCTCGAGTACGGTACCTATGATGTACGAGTCACTTCTACCGACGCTGCAGGAAACAGCTCAAGCGACACTAGCAAAGATGAACTCACAATCAATAGCCCTGGGCAAATAGCAGCGACGGTCGATGAAAAAGTCACTGCTGAGGGCCGTCCGGAACTCACTGGGACGGTCAGCCGACCGAATGCCACCGTTGATGTCAAAATACTAGACAAAGTGTACCGCGCTACTAACAATAAAGACGGCACCTGGACGCTGCCTGCCAACACTACAGATACACTCGCCGATGGCACGTACGACATACAGCTCACTCTTGTAGATGGCAATCTGGAAGGCTCCGACTCGACCAAAGATGAGCTCACGATCGACAGTGCTGCACCGCGAGGAACATTTACCCGTATTATCACCACCGACACATCACCGCGACTATCTGGTACCATTGATACATCTAGTACTCGTGTACAGGTACAGCTCGAGGGTAAGCTGTATAGTGCAGTTACAACAAACGACAATCGATGGGTGATTGAAAAGGGCACTATTAGTCCAGCACTCACGGCAGGTACTCATCTGGCCACCCTGTATATGCAGCGCAACGACAAGGAAGCAGTAGAAACAGTACGCCACGCTATTACCGTGCAAAGCAATGGAGAGCCAGAGAACCCTCAACCCCCAGAAGAGGGAGGTACTGATGGGGGTGGTACAAAACCAAAGCCATCGCAGCCGATAGAGCAAGGTGGCACCGACACCACCAACGGAGGGACCGGTACTAGCACTGATGGTCCGAAGCGTGATGGCAAATCATCTCAAAATGATAACGGAACTTCAACTACGGTAGATGAAAATGATGACAATCAAACAGGTAAAAACTCTCTGAACAATGATGGTGGAACAAATAAAGATGAGAGTTATAAGAAGACTCCTATTGGCATAGCCGTCGTTTGCTTACTTTCGCTCGCTGCAGCCGGTATCATTCTATTCGTTCTAATAGGATGGAAGCGAAAGCGCAAAAAAGACAAAGAAGACGCATTCTAGAGCGTGACACCAGATTATTTGGTTAATCGAACACTGAGGCCAATACCACCGAACTCTTTACACACAAAAACAGGCTGATAATCCGTACTTAAAGACTTGTCGTAGCAATAGCCCAGGTCAGAAAAATCCTCAAGACTTGTCAGATCCTGTATCTTTGACTGTACTAACCAGCGAGCAAAGGCACCACGCGCAATCTTGGCATGTACGGTGACAAAAATTGGCTCGCCAGTCTTCTGGCTTACGGTGAGAAACTTCGGTGTAATAACCGACAAGCTAGTGAAGGGGAGTACTGCTTTGGTATACTCTACTGCTGAGAGATTCATGATATATTTAGTGTCGACTGGTAGCAACGAAGCGATAGAATCACCCCAGAATTTATAGAGATTTTGCCCGTCCGGCAATTTATATGCCATCTCGAGGCGATAGGGCAGTGCGCCATCACACGCACGAAGTGCGCCGTAAAGACCAGATAGAATCAGCAAGTGCTCGTGAGCATAGGCTCGGTCCTCGTCAGACCATGTCTGGACCTGGAGGCCGCTATAAATATCACCCACAAATACATCGATCGCTGGGACTTGTAACTCCAGATCATCCGACCACTTTTCGTACATCTCGCTGACTTCAGTGGCTTTCTTGGCGGATATTTTCATGAGAGATTCAACCTCTTCGATTGAGGCATGCTTCCAGATATCCGCTAACGTATTTGCCTGCGCGAGCAGCTGAGGAACGCCAAGCGGCTGTCGTGGCTGCTTGGGAATACGCATGGTCTTGGATGAATGAAGAAGAATTTGCATGTACAATAGTAGTATGACAAAACGTACTGAAGAATTCAAAGTAAACGGTGAGGACCTCCTCAAAAAAGTAAAAGAGATTATTGCTGAGGGCAACGCTCGCAGAATCACTATCAAGAATAAAGAGGGTAAGAGTATCGTAGAATTACCCCTGACTATTGGTGTCATCGGTGCCGCGCTGGCACCACTTCTTGCTGCTGTTGGCGCTGTAGCTGCACTCGTCACCGAATGCACTATTGTCGTTGAACGCGAGTAACAAATTAGCTTAAGCTTTTGTTTTATTTGACCCGCTAGTGGTATAATTAGTATTAGCTATGGACGTACTGGTGGGGTAGGCGGATCATCCGCGTACGCCATCTTTCTACGAACAAGCTTGCAACGATTGACGTCCGAAAAAGACGTTCCAACACCTCCATCGTGGTAAAAAGAGTCCGTCTCTGAGCGGTCATGAGACTCCTTTCCACCGCTGGATCACTCCAAAATCCGTTCGCTAATCAATCTAAAGCATTAGCCTTCTATCCCTATAGATAGAAGCTCGGGAGTGAAACTATGACACAAACTACCATTAACAAAAAAGTAACCGTTACTGCCGTTGGGTTTCGCAAGAATCTTATGGCATATCCGCGTCGTATGGAGTTCGAGGGTAAAACCTATGACTTCATCGACCAAGGGCTCGCCTGTATTGTCTCCAAGGGACAACACGTCGCACAGGTGCTTACCCTCAGCGATGGCTACCAGCAGTTCCGACTGCGCAGCGACAACCGTGGTGGTACGTGGACGCTTCTCAGCGTTCTTGCGTAACCAAACACCACTCTCTAGGCCACCTCTGTTGTATCAGGGGTGGTTTTAGTATTACCTCTGAAGTGAGTCACTCGGGCTACACGAACATATAGAACTAAAATAGAACTTACTTATAGTACAGATTCCGGTCGCGAATATACAGCTACATAATGACGAGATTTTGCATAAACAATATAAATAGTATATGAAATAGAAAATCATCAAGCCCATGGGTTAAAACAGAAGCTAACACGAAGTAGGGGTCTACACAAAAAAATACAGGCAGGACACATGGACAGTTACGCCCAAAGCATGAAAAGAGAGTATAGAAAGACATTGTGATTATACGTCGCACAATATATCTTTTACGACATAGATATATCTATCTTCAGATGATTACCAATACCTTCGGAAGAGAGTAGTACATCAAGTTTCATCTATGTTTGCGTACGTTCCTTGTACCCAGTAATCTTATACCTTGCTTAAATCAGACTACTTATCATACCCAGCCCACACCCCCAGGCAAAGTGCCTAGACCAACCTCGCCGTTGTAATATTCGTCCTATGTGTCGTAGCCGTTGCTATGGTTATCCACAACTCAGCATGCTGTTTGCATTTTTTTATTTTAATTGTATTCCCCTACTTTTTACCCTGCTTCCCTGCTATTTGATTTTTTTACATTTATATATTTTTATATGTTTTTTGCATACTATATCTAAATATAGAACATAAATAGAACTAGTTCACCAGGTGAGGGCGGTGGAGCTAACTACTCCTTATACCCCCTACTCTTTGTACGCGGCCTTACCTCTCGTTCGCACATCAACATACTGAGGACTCTCCCCTGTCCTCCTCATATGTGCCACAATACGTGCAATGTCCTCAGCCTGCTCCCCTGCTGAGCGATCAACCGTCAACTTAAAGTAATACTTCACCGAGCTTAACTGAACTTCTAGCTGACGTGTTGTCAGGGCGGGGATAGTAGCACGTGTAACGGTGAATCCTTGTTTCTTTAGGCTACCAACCACCGAACCTACAAAACTGAGGAAGCGGTTACTTGTTACGTACTTTGACTGTACAGTAATATCATTCTTATCAACAATTGTTACCTTTGGCGCTGCTTGAATATTTTCAGAGAAAACTACTCCGTCTTGATCAACATACTGAGTATGCCCATCTACAACCCAACGGGCAACAGGCTGCCGGAACCCAAATGCAACCTCAGCTTGACCAAACTCACCCGTAAGGGAAACTGCTACTGTTGTTACTTCGGGATGGCTCGCTTGGACAAATCCCGTCAGACTCAACACATCCAAGGCTGGTCGAAAACGCTGTAGTGGGTTAGCGGCATAATAATCGTCCACTGTTTTCTGGTATTTTTTAGCTACCGAAGTATCGAGTTGCTTATCATACTGGCGAATAGTAGCAATATGCGTAGTGGCAACAAGCTGACTGGCAACAATGTACAGTGCTAGGATGGCGAATAACACCACTAGCAACCGGCGGATGAGGTGTCGTCGATGGCGATGAAGGTGATGTACATGTGCTCGGGGTGACTGTAGCTCTGCTCGTAGTTCATTCGAGCTTGCTACATGTGCAGAGCTACTACCTGTCAAAGTACGATTACGACGGAATCCTGTTGGTGTACGTAACGGCTTTGGCCTCTCGTTTGCCACTGTGGGCGACTGGGCTATCCGACGACGATTTGGTATATCTTTGCGCTCCTTGTTACGCCCAATCATTGATTCTCTCCTACCTCATAGATAATAGCAGCAACGTCTTGAGCTGCATGTGGCCGAGCATATGCATGGAATCGCTTACTCATGGCCTTCGTCTTAGTCGATGCACTGATAAGCGCCTGGATCGCTTCGTAGAGCACCTGTGGATCTTCTTTCAGCTGATGATCCGTTAGTACTACAGCGGCACGCGCCTTCCCATATACCTCAGCGTTCTTTACTTGGTCACCCAAATTAGCAGCTGGCACGATAATAGTTGGAGTTGCTAAAGCAGCAAGTTCTTGCAGAAATGTTGCGCTTCCTCGAGATATAGCGACATCTGCGGCACCAAGCAACTGATCCATGTCCGAATAGACAAACTCAAGAAGTTGGTAATGAGAAGAGTTGGGCACTTGCTCTTTAATTGCGTGAAAATGCGCCTTCCCCGCAACATGGATCACGCTATAGCCAGCACGCACGAGAGACTCACCGATCGATATAGCAGCACGGTTAATTGATAACGACCCTAGACCACCTCCAGTGAAGACTACAAGAGGCCGTGCCGGATCCACTACACCAAGATGTCTACGTGCTTGCTGTCTTTCTTTAGAAGTAAATGGATGAAAGGAAGGATCAATTGGTACACCGGTATATGTCGTAATTGCTTTATTATATGGATAGTACTCCACTGGTGAGCCCGTAGCGATCCTGGCTGCAAAGCGACTGAGTACTTTATTTGTGAGCCCTGGGCGTGTGTCAGAATCATGGATAACAAGAGGAACGTTGAGATGTTTAGCTGCATATCCTACAGGTAGACAAACGTAACCGCCCTTTGCAAACACCACATCAGGTTTAAACTGTTTGATGATTTGTCTACTCTGTTTATACCCTGCAAGAATGCGGCCCAAATCTCGTGTGTTTTTCGATAGAATTTCCGCATCCACAAGTTGCCGCCACATAGGAATACCATGGTATCGTCGGAGTTTCCCCGCACTAATAACACGTATCTCGATAGGTATTGAGGCATGCGCCATCAAGCCCCGTGCCTGCGCCTCAAATGCCGCATCGCAAACAAACAGCACAGTCAGGTCTTTATGAAGACGACTTAGCTCATTGATAACGGCGAGAACTGGCGTAACGTGACCGCCCGACCCCCCGCCGACTGCGAGAACTCTCATCTCCCCCTCCTTCTACACTTACATCATTTACCGTATAGTGTGACAGCTGAAAAACAAGTCCTAGAGCACCAGCAATAAATAGCATACTTGTTCCGCCAAAGCTGACCAGTGGTAACGTAATACCAGTAAGTGGAAATAGCCCCAGCATGGCAGCAATATTAATAACTGTATGTGCTGTCAGCCAACTAAAAATACCCACCACTATCAACTTAGTCGACATGTCCGGCAGATGATCACCAATATGTAGAAGTCTTAGCAGGAGTGCCGTGAAGAGTGCAGTAATAGCCACAAGCCCTATGAAACCAAATATCTCTCCCATGATTGCAAACACTGAGTCATTGATAGCCTCTGGTAGGTAGCCTGTAGCCTGCACGCTGTTACCGATGCCAAGTCCTGTCAGCCCACCGCTTCCAATAGCAATTTTGGCTTGATTAATATGTCGACTTGCATTGTCTTCCACTACTGAGTCACCTTGCAAAAACGTTGCCACACGAGCCCGACGGTGAGGTTCCGCCATGATAAATCCAATCCCAAGCACCAGTACTCCCGCACAAATCATTGCAATAATCCGTCTATTTAGCCCCGCCACAAACAGCATCGATAGAACAATCACTGCCAAGACGACACCGGTACTCATATTCTTTTGTAGCACAACAATAAACAGTGTTACTACGGCTAAGAGTATACCCATAGGTATCAGTGTTGCATCACGATCATTTATCTTACCTTCTCTGTAGCGGGCACCCAAGAATCCAGCTACAAAGAGTAGTACGGCAAATTTCAAGAATTCAGCCGGCTGCATACTGCCAAACGGTCCAAGGTCAAACCAGCGTGCCGCACCGAGGATAACTGGAGCAAATGGAAGATGCAACGCAGCAGCGATCGCAAGCACCAAGCAAGCAACCAAGCCAATTATGAGCAGCAATCCCGCTCGCTCAAGTAGTATTCTATAGGGAAACTTCGCCACGACGACAAATCCTGCAATGGCCACAAGCAAACTGAGCGCTTGTCTAATGAAGAAATAAGTACCATTGTAATTTTCAGTACCAAAAGCATAATTTAGCACCTGTGCACGTTGAGGTCCGATAGCATAGATAACAATCAGGCCAAGCAACATCAACAGCCCCATGTAGAGAACTACTCTATAGTCGGGACGATGTTTACGAACACTAAAAGCTCGCTGTGCTTTCTCACCCCAGCTCTTGCTATTGTCCCTTCTTGAGCGACGCTGCTCCATACGCCTAAACGTGCCCTCCGGTAACAGCAATCAGGAGCCCAACTGCGCTCACAACAAACCCAAGTACCCAAAATCGCATAGTCACTTTTGTCTCAGGCCAACCCATTGCCTCCAAGTGATGATGAATAGGAGCAGACAAGAATACTTTGCGGTGGAAGAACCGCTTACTCGTAATCTGTATGAGGCTTGAGCCAGCTTCAAGTACAAATACTGCACCTATCACAGGAAGTAAGAAGAGCGAGTTTGTCATCATAGCAACCACTCCTAGTGATACCCCATATGCAAAACTGCCTACATCGCCCATGAAGAAGCGAGCGGGATAGATATTAAACCATAGATAGCTAAGGAGCGAACCGAGTACAGTGAAACAAAAGCCTGCCACCATGAAGTGACCTTGCAACATAGCAATCAGGCCAAAGGTACCAAAGCTAGCGATTAATAGACCTCCGGCAAGGCCATCAAGACCATCGCTTATGTTGACTGCGTTCCCCATTGCAGTCACGATAAATGCAAATACAGGAATCATCCACACACCGATGTCAATTGTGCCAACATACGGAATATGTATGTCTGTATACCCTAACTTCTCATAGAAGTACCAACCAAGAACCGCTCCAATGGTAACGATCAGCAAGAACTTAATACTTGACCGTAGTCCAGCTACCCCTTTACCTGATCCACGGATATTGATAATGTCATCAATCAAACCGACCGCACCACCACCAATCAGTGCCGCCAATGGTAGCCATGTTTCACCCTGGTCAAGATTTAATCCCAATGTCACCAGTGTGATTGAGATAACCCCGATCGCCCCAGCCATAGTTGGGATAGAACGTTTAAATTTAGCAGCATGGAGCTTCGTAAAGACCTCGAGTACTTCACCAGTGGTACTCGTTTTACGCTGCTTTTTCCAGAATTTATAGCGATAAGCAAGAAATGTATAAATTGGCGTCAGGAACATAGCCAGCAAAAAAGCCATAACAGTGAGAAGTACGATGTCTCCTAGTGAGTCTTTAAGCATTGCTTGCGTAACGTCCATATTTATCCTCTCGGTTGTAGCCCTAAATAGTCAATCATACGGTTAGAGATCTGGGTAAAAATTGGCATGGCGTGAACATTTCCTTCAAAATGCTTCCCGTCGCCAGACACTTGCACCATTATGACATATCGAGGCTTAGTATCGCCACCATATCCAAGGTAAGTTCCGATTGTTTGATTGAAGTCATATTTGCCATTGACTAACGTCTGTGATGTTCCTGTTTTTCCACCAATATCGTAACCAGCCTTATCACCTGTCACGTTGAATGAAGCACGTGCATCATGAACCATCTTCTTGATTGACTGAGAAGCACCTGCAGAGATCGTTTGACGGAGTGGCTTAGCAGCTACGTCTGGCTTGTAATTACCACTACCATCGACTGTGCCACTTACGATTGTCGGCTTGTAGTATTTTCCGCCGTTCATTAACGAAGAAAATCCGGCCGCTACCTGCAGCATTGTCACGTTGAGACCCTGTCCAAATGTCATATTCGAGTAACGGACGGCGTTACCTTCTGGGTTACTTGGTGATACAACATCTCCAGTAGCTTCACCCGCTAGTTGAATACCCGTCTTTTCACCAAGCCCAAGTCGATCATGAAAGTAGGTATACATAGTATCTCGAGCGGTACGGTTAATCGAATTACCATCCCCTAGTCGCTTGGCAATCTCAACTGTACCGGTATTGAGTGACCAGTTGAGTGCCGTCTGAAAACTTATTGTACCCGTATGGCCCTTGGCTGCGTTGGTGATCGTTCGGTCTTCAACCTGCACATAGTCAGTATTCACGAACGTTGACTGAGGGGTCATTGCGCCTTTGTCTAGGGCCGTAGCCATGGTAAACGTCTTGAGTACCGAAGCAGGTTCGTAAGGAGTCGTAATTGTCGCATTATTAAAGGCCTCAGCATTCTGAACCTTAGTAAACTCTTCGGGGTCATAGGTCGGAAGATTTGCCATTGCCATCACATGACCGTTTTGTGGATCCATAACAATTGCACTTGCCCTCGTAGCGCCAATCGATTTTGCCCCCTCTGCCAGCGCTGACTCAGTAAAAGATTGAACATTGCGGTCAATCGTCAGCACAATATTCTCCCCATTCTTTGGGGGCTCAAGTACATTATTATTACCAATCGTCAGAGGTACGTTACTGATATCGGTAACTGCTTTACGCATACCATCAGTGCCCTTTAGCCGTGTATTGAGGGCTTCTTCTACGCCATACTGGCCCTTTTCCTCAGCATTGACAAATCCAAGTACTTGAGCCGCCAGCTTACCTTCTGGATAGACACGACGAGAAGTGGGCTGGAATCCAAGTCCCTTCAGGTTCTTCTCCTTCAATAGATCAGCTTGCTTGCGTGTCACATTGCGTGCCACCACCTGGTAGCGACTTGGCTTTGCTTTTGCATGGTCCTCGATATTCTTCACTGCTGAACCCCCAGCAATCTCACGAACTGCTGTGGCAATCGCTTTTGGATCAACCACTTCTTCAGGGTCAACAAAAACAGTAAAGACCGCTTCGTTCAGCACGATCTTCACAGGGCTGCTGTAGTCAAGTGCATATATCTCGCCTCTTGTCGCCGGAAGCACTTGCTGCTTTACCTGTTCGCTATTTGCCGCCTGGGTCCATTTATCGTGCTCAACGATCTGCAAATAGAAAAGCCTCACTACAAATAGCGCCATAAACCCAAACAGCACCATGCTGAGTAGTCGTATACGCTGATGTGAGGCGATAACGGGCTGTGCCATATATAACTACTTTACCGTAGATACTCAGTTGAGTCAGCAGTCTTCATTTCCTTAGCAACGCTACTGTTCTGTACAGCCTCGAGTGCGGTAAGACGAGCATTTTCTACTTCGAGATCTGTTTTCTGACTCGAAAGCGCTGCGATTTTCTGATCGATATCTTGAGCTTGGTAATCGTATGAGGTTGCCTTAGTTGCTTGCGTAAGGTAAATCAAACCAAGCACAGTAATCATCAATGCAATAAGCACTGTATGTGTCACTGGGCCAAGTTTGACGCTCGAAGTAAATCGAGTAGTATTCTGGTTACGATTCCAGTTATTTCCCTGAATTCGCCGATTAAACGTGGTGGTTCGTTGATAGCTCATATATGTTATTTGTGTGTTTATATTTGATTTTACTTTTTAGGCTTCCTGGAAGGACAGTTTGGCCCTTCCAGGATCCATGTCAGTGGAGTGTACTACTTCAATCGAACTTGTACGCGTGTTTCTACTGACTGGTTTTGTACTGGGATGTGGATTGGCATATCGTATCCCCTTTCTGTTTGTGTTATATTTTCACTGCGACTCGAAGTTTTGCACTTCGTGAGCGCGGATTGTGAACATCGTAGGTTTTGCCATCGATAGGTTTTTTTGTGAGAACAGTGAGCTCAGCCTCATATCCATCTGCTTGCTGCTTGGCAAAATATTGCTTTACCAGGCGATCCTCAAGGCTATGAAAGCTGATGATACCAACTCTACCTTTTGTGTTCAGGAGGTTTGGTAATAGCGGCAATAGCCGCTCAATTTGCCCAAGTTCGTCATTCACTTCTATACGAATGGCTTGAAAAGTACGCGTGGCCGGGTGAATTTTCTTACGCGGTCCACGAATAGCTGCTTGGATAGTTAAAGCAAGTTGGTCTGTCGTTTCAAATGGCCGATCCGTTACGATTGCTCGTGCAATTCGTTTGGCCACCGGTTTTGGCTCTTCGCCATAGCTGACGATAATCCGTACAAGTGCTTCTTCACTGTAGGTGTTTACAACACTTGCAGCGGTACGCGCCTGTCGGACATCCATCCGCATGTCTAACGGTCCATTCCCGGAAAACGAAAACCCTCGCTCCAGCCTATCAAGCTGTGGTGACGACACCCCCAAATCCGCTAATACAAGATCAAATCGCTTACCCTCCTTTACTAGTGCCTCAGCAGCAGCCAGAAAGTCAGTTGAGCGAATTTGAGCGCCTTGATCAGCAAGATCTTCTAAGTGATCGAGCGTCATTTCATCTCGATCAACAAGAACAGTATCATGATAATTCCCTGTTTGCGCCAGAAAAGCCCGCGCATGACCGCCATATCCTGCAGTGAGATCTAAATAGCTCTCACCTTTGGTTGGCCGCATCGTATGCAAACACTCGTCAAGCAGTACAGGAACATGAATACGTGGTGGATGTTCTTTAATACTCATAACGACTATTGTACCGCGTTTTTACTATCTTCGTATCTGTTCCGATAGTAATAACGCCAATAGTTGTCTTCGAGATCACCTACCCCAGTACTATGTGTATTTGTTTTTAGGTATATGTTTGTTTTTGTAATAAGTATCTTACCGAGTCACTGTGTAACTCATAACGGTAAGAATTTGAGAGACTTATGTGTGAGGTGGAGTTTTTTGGGAGGTGTGTGTTAAGTAAGGTGCGCTCAGCTGTTTTGTGTGTGCTAAGTTACCACGACATAGTACCAGGTAGGTGGTCTCGAGGTTCGTTTGGTTGTTAACGTACGTATATCTTAGAAACAATCAATCAAATCTCAGCATCTGGTCGCATAACACGCCAGTACTTACCGACACGAACAGCAACAAGCTCTTTCTCAATACCTGCATACTCGAGCAAATGCTGCTCAAGTGTCACTCGACCTTGTTTTTGGTCAAGTTCAGCTGCAGTCTTGCCGCGACGAAACCGAACGTTAAGATCGGCGATCGCCTCGTCAAGAATAGAACCTGTTAGCTCTGGTTCAACATCCCTATCCCAAACCTGTTGAGGATATAGGTGGAGATACTGACCAAAACCACGCGTTACAACAACCCCACTGGCAAATTCATTTCGAAGTTCAGTCGGTATAGTTAACCGACGCTTAGAGTCAAGCTTTCGTTCGAAATAATCCATTTAATAATTTGCCTCGGGGGTGCCTTCCCGATTAGATGATTAGTTTTTAAGTAGTGGTGATGTTTGTTTGAGTGGTTACCCACTTTTTTCCACTAAACCTACTATACTACCCACTCTTACCCACTGACAAGTACTTTTTTACCATTTTTTTACAAACGCGCAGTTATCCCCACTTATGTGGATAACTCTTACGCTTATCAGAGAAAATAGCCCCTATTAGTAGAGGCTATTTGAAGCAAAAACTTGTCTCAACTACTTAGCGACCGATAAACAAATGTACAAGCTGAGCATCATACTGGCTTGTAACCTGCAGCATGACCCATAGAATCACGACAAATAGGTTAGCTGCAATCGACACAATTAGTAGCGCATCTTTCGCATCTTGCCCAGTCTGAAAGACCGCTATTGTATCTTGTTCTTGAGTTGATTTAGTAGTTGCTTTTGTAGTTGTTGATTTTGCTGTTCGTTTCATAATAATACTATGCTAGCATAAGCATTATAATATGTCAATTGATCACCCCTTACTTTTGAAACTGTTTCAGGAGTTTGCTCCACCACTCAGCACTAGGGCGAACAGTACGTTCTTTTGTCTTGGAATCAACCGCCACGAGACCGAATTCGGGCCAAAATCCTTGAGCCCATTCAAAATTATCGAGTAGACTCCAGTGGAAATAGCCCTGTAGTTTCACTCCCCGATCAAGCGCATTTGCCATAGCAATCATCGTTTTACCAATCCACCACTTACGTGAGGCATCTTCACGGTCTGCAAGTCCATTCTCGGTAATAATGATGGGAAGCTTATATTTATCAGAGAGCCGTTCTAGAACATACTCGATATTTTCCGGCTGCATATCCCAACCCAAGTCACTCAAATGCGTGTCGGGATTATGGACGCGATAGCCATACACCCGGTCACAGAAATAGTAATTCAGCCCAATAAAATCACAAGTTCGTTTTACCTGTGACAGAACGAAATCATCTTTGAAATACTGTAACACTCTCGCACTAAAGCGAGATAATATCGCATCATCACCGGCATACACATACGATGAGTTCTTTGCGATCGATACTCTGTAGCGACGATTGAGTCTGTGAATCATTTTGGCACTCTTATTGTGGGCGTGGATTAGATTCTTCAGTACAATGTAGCCCTTGAAAAAACTCTGTCGATTTGGTGGCCAGTGTCCTTTGACGTAGCTCTCCCAAGCATAGACCTCTGGCTCATTGATAGTGATGACATAGCGAACGTCTTTTCCAATCTCGCTGAGGATTTTTTCAGCAAACCGAACAAAATACCTTACGTTTCGACGCTTCTCGAAGCCACCCAACTCAGCAAACCAGACCGGTACCGTAAAGTGAAATAGGGTTACCATTGGCTCAATACCCTTCTGTCGTAAGTCTTGGATATAGCGCTTATAGTGTTCGATTGCCTCCGCATTCCATGCACCCTCTGCCGGCTCAACACGCGACCATTCAATACTAAAGCGAAACGCATTGAGACCTAAAGACTTCGCTATAGCAAAATCTTCCCCGTAGCGATTGTAGTGGTCGACAGCTTCCCCGGATATGTAGTTATTTGGATCTTTTGCCTGGGACTTGATTGTTTTCCATTGACCAAGATCATCAAAATGATATTCAGCTTGAGCAGCGAGGCTTTTGGCATTCTCAAGTTCCCATACTGTCCACTGATTATGTTGATTGCCCTCAACTTGATGTGCCGAGACCGAAGCACCCCATAAAAATTTCTTTGGAAATCGTAGTCGTGACTTCTGCATGTCCTCCTATTATACCATCGAAAAAATAGCGCCTATGACACAACATCTTTGCCAAAATGCTTTTGAAGACGCATCTTTATTGAGCCAACATGGCGACCCAGTACAGCACTAAGCTGCTCAAGATCTTTTCCGTTTTGAAATTCCTGCTTCAAAAGAACATCATCAGCTTTTTCCCACGGCTTATATGCATTTGGATAGACTTCCCGCATCTTAGCAATCTTTTCGCTCCATGCTGCGCTATTTGTCTTTTTTGATGTCACTGTTGTTTCTATCGGTTTTTCCATAAGATACGCGTATTTCTTGGCGTCAGCTGCCGATTGGTCACGCAGCGTTTGATCGATATCAAGTGCTATCTCACTCACACGAAGCGCCATTTGGTTAATCCCCACTAACCATAGTTTCTCAAGACGTTTCACCCGGCTAAGTGCAACGTAGCCCATACCTTCCACAAATGCACGCCGTAAATCAATCCGAGCACTATCGAGCGTCATACCCTGACTTTTATGAACCGTTATTGCCCATGCAAGACGCAGGGGGATTTGAGTGATGCTTGCCCGTTTCTTGTCGCCATCACGGAGCTCCCACGTCTCAGGCTGCATCGTAACCGTCTTGCCATTCTGAAACTCCACAACAGGATAGTCACTCCCCTTTTCGAACTCAACCACCTTACCGAGGCTGCCGTTTACATACTTACGATCTTGTGAGTTCTTGACTGCCATGACAAATGCACCTTGTTTTAGACTCAACACACTTGGAGCAAGAACTGACCGCTGCAGATTCTCAACATAATTAGCACTTCCTGTTGTTGTCTGAGAATAGCTCACTTCATCACCTTCAAGTTGACGTAGACGAGCCTGGTTTATGGCATCAACATCGATATTAATCGTATGAAGCTCAGTCATATCACCTGCGACCTCATCTTCGGTAGCCACACGACTTAGGAGGGTTTCAGCATGACGGCGACGAACATCACCTTGACGCATCGCCTCGAGAATCTCAAGTAGTTGCTCATCCTCTTGACGATGCTGCTCTTCAAGATAACAAACTGTTGGCTGCAGCTCTGCCCACACCATAGCATTAACTACAAAGCTGCCTTCTCTCGAATCATCCCTATTGACAGGTGGCAGCTGAAAGAAGTCACCACTCATTATCACTTGGATACCCCCAAATGGCGTATCCGGTTGTTTCCGCACCTGACGACATATCTCATCAACCATATCAAGTCGATAGTCATGCAGCATCGAAATCTCATCGATAATCAGGACATCAGTCTTTTCAATAATTTCGCGCCTTCCCTTTGACAGATGCTCGACAAATTGGCCCGGAAGTTCATCATGTATTCCGATGCCGCTCCAGCTATGGATAGTGGTACCCCCAAGATGTGTAGCAGCGAGACCGGTAGTAGCTGTGATTGAGACATGCTTTCCCTGGTGTTTTGCAAGCTTCACAAATTGATTGAGCACGTAGGTCTTGCCAGACCCGGCCGGACCAGTCAAGAGAGCGCTATGGCCATCAAGCAGGATCTGTAGAGCAAGAGATTGTTTCATTACCTTCTAGTATAACAATCCTGTTGGCATTATCTTATGAGATCGAGAACTTTTCGTCGTATCTTACCAATACGAGATTGCTGGCTAGATCGAATATGGACATCATTGTCACTAAATACAGACCCAAGGCGCTCCGCTATTTTCTCAGCAGACTCGTAGAAATGATGTACATGATCCGCACCGTGAGTCCAGCTCCTGTGATACTCTACTTCCCCGTCATGAATCGTGAAAAAATATGCTGTTACACCAGAACCGTCAGCAGACACAATTCGGCGAAGCTTTGCACTGTCAGTTTCGAGGACCCTATCTGTCCAGTGACCTGTCGATCTTGGGTCTTCAAGTAATAATTTGTTGGCAAGCACTACAAGATGAGCAACCGCTGCCCGCTCCAGCTGCTCAGCCTCAAGTTGACGATAATACGATGCAAGCCCGTCATCTTCATATGCCTGCCCTGTCACGATATTGATAGGATACGGGCTAGGCTCAGGCTCTGGTTCAGGTGGGGAAATTTCACGCATATCCGTAAGCTACTCAGTAACCTGAACTCCGTTCCAAAATGCAACATAATCTGCAAAATCATGTCGTACGCGTTCAACCGAACCTTCTTTTGGCTCAGGATAATACCACGCTCCAAAGTCATTTACCTTATCACCGACCACAATATCGTAATAGCTAGCCTCCCCTTTCCAGTGGCAGGTGGTGTGATGGTCGCTATCCCTAAAAAACTCTTTTTTTAAGCTCATAGGTGGAAAGTACCAGTTCCCTTCAATGCGAATCAAGTCCTCTTTTGGCGCTTCTGCAATTACCGCACCACTCCAAACGGCTTTCATTACTGAGTTACCGTCAGCTGCCCAGTAAATTCATCGTGAATGTGATCGTGGAAGCCCCATGTGCCAACTTTTGTCGGTGTAAATGTAGCTGTCTCACCAGGAGCTAACACCTTCAAATTGAGCTCTGTCTCCTCAGTATGAGTAGGGTGATCATTGCTTGAGAATTGCAGCTGCATCGTTGAAGCGTTCTTTACCTCCACTACTTGCCCAGCTTTTGCGGTATAGCTCGCTGGCGCAAACCCTGCATCGGTGAAGTTAATTCGAACTACTGAAGAGTCTGTTTTGTCCTGTGATGTATTTGTTTGTGGTGACTGATTGGTCATCGTCGACTCAGCCTTACCATCTTGCTCTGTTTTATATGTCGATCGATTTGCCGCTACCGCATATATGGCTGCTCCGACCATTGCCACAGCCACCAGAGCGACGACTACCCAAACTATCTTGTTACTATTTCCTTTTTGCTCCATATATCCTCCCAATATCACACCTTATGCCTGTGATCATACTTCCAATTATACACCCACGCTACTACGAGAGTTGCTCCAAGCACCCACCAGAGCCCCGCATACCAACCACCCGAAACCTCACGTCCAAGTATAGTCGCATGAACAAAAATTGCCCCCATAGCAACTATCTGTCCATATTCGACCCATCGCCACCACGAACGGTCACTATACCATCGCCTCAGCTCAAATAGCAGAAATACTACGAGACAGATCATACCAAGTACTGCAAACCAGCCTTCAAGCGATCCATACGCCGCAAAGTAGTTGGCAGGAGGAAGACCGAGTCCCGCAGCAATAAGACTATAGTTCAAGAGTAGAGGATGGGCCACGATAAGAAGCAGTACGAGTCCTGTAGAAATTGTCCAGTAGAGTGTCTTTTTCGGTCGCTCGTACCCCACCCACCGTCTCAATGAGCCTAAAGTGTAATGACTCCACATAAGCCCAAAAGCAACAAGACCAAGTAGTGGGAACAAGTCGAGTGGCGTCAGAGCGCTTCTGCCAATGTCACGACTCAGGATCCAGGCCAGACCGGCCATGAGAGATATTACAGCTCCAACTAGCCACTCTACTGGCTCAAAATTTTGCCGCAGCCAGATCTTCATACTGATACTATACCCTACCGCTCGCAAGCGATGCCATCATTGTCTCGATCGAGTTTACTCTGATAGCTTGGATCGCTGCGCTTAATATCGAACACACCTGCATTGAACGCTTCTGTACAGTTTGCAAATGTCCGACCAGTCGTTGACTTACTTGTTGTTTGTTTCGCCACCTTCTCCTTTGATTCTTTGCTCGCAACTGCTGCCTGATCTTTGTTGATTGCCTGTTTTTCGCCATCCGGCTGAGTTTGCACGGGTGAATATTTGCCATTCTGATCAAGCTGCGGTTTGTTTGTTGCCACAAAACCAAAGAAACCGAGCCAAACCACAAATAGTCCGATAAGCGCCTTTGCCCATGGTGACTGCTTAAATCCTTCAGGGTCGTTGAAGTACCATACAGCAATCGCTACTGCTGGAATGATTGGCAAACACACCAACCATAGCAACCACCCTACAAGAATACGTCGACTACTTGTCCAATTTTGATAACGATTCTTTGTGAGCGGAAATCGACTCAGTATCCATATTGCCGGCACCAGAAAAAAGCCCGGTTTTGCATTCTTTGCTCGCTCTGTCTCTACGCGTTTCGCTTCATCGACTGCATTTACCTTTTGACCTGGCATATCATCCTCCACTTATTGTTGCCGCTATTATAGGAGCGTATACTAAAAATGTAAATAAAGGAGGAATCAATGAGTCTGCTAGATGACATTAAAGCAAAGGTTGACGCAAACGGAGACGGTAAACTGAGTGTTGATGACCTAAACCAGCTAAAAGATCAGTTACCCGCTGATAAGTTCGATGAATTGAAGCGGATGGCTGATCAAAATGATGACGGCAAGATCAATGCTGAAGATCTCAAGAATTTTGATCTTGGTAACGTGCTGAGCGATGCCAAGGATACACTTGGCGGCATGTTCGGCAAGAAATAAATACCATGAAAGAGGGCACCCCTGAGTTGCGCCTTCTTTTCATTTCTATTTTGCGGACTTCACAATGTATGGCTCTCCACCAACAAACTGCAGTTCTCCATCTTGCACAACGATCGCTTGATCGTCACGTAATGCATGCAAATCATGCCCAAGATTGCTCGCAACTTTTTGAAGTGTGTCAAATTGATACTTTGGCAAGCCAGATGACCCCATATGTGGACGAAAGATAATATCTATGAGGCCGAGGTAATCTCCTACCTCAAATGTTTTGGTCTTGGCGTATATATCAAGATATTGTTTGCTTGTCGCACGTCGTGTAAGTACCATTGAGCCTGCCGAGCTACCAACATATACTTTCCTTTCACCCAGTATCTCATCAAGAAGCTTGTCAAAGCCCGTTTTCTGAAAAAGGTACATCAAATAGTCAGGATTACCTCCAACGACATAAATCACATCCATTGGAGCAACTCGCTCACGCACTTCATCAGGCGTTAGCACAAACAGATCAACAAAATCAATCTTGCCACCTACATACCGTGCAAGATCACTTAGCTCTGCAATCTTCCAGCGCTTATCACCCTCTTCGACGACCGATGCTTCATCAATCACAGCAACATTGATCTCTTTGAGAGATTTACCAACGAGGTCAGACAATGACCGTGCCAACTCCTCAGTCCTTATACCAGCTGACGTTAGTAGTAATTTCATAAGCTAACTCCTTTGGCAATATCAAATTGCGATAAAACTTTCATATGAATCATTATAACTCTACACAATATGAGATAATCAGTACATGAGTGAGTATGCTTGGATTCGCACTATTCATAAGCTCGCTGATCAAAATCCTGATAGAGTCTCTGAATTGGCCTATGATATCAACAAACGACTTGACGATGCTCAAAGCAAGGAGCCCAGTCTAGTCTCTTTTCGTGAGCTCGCTTGGTGCCAAGCCTACATTCATCAACTTTCAAAAATCGCTATCGGTCAAGAACCAGCCAGCAATGGTCCACTCGTGCAACTATTCCCGGGTATGGATAGTGGCTTACCTATGCGGCCCGTGTTTTATGCAGACATGGAAATACTAGACTGATACGCATGACTACTCTGGCGAGTCTATAGTCCTAATAATTCTTCAATCTCTACTCGTCGTTGCTCAGTTGTGTCGCGATCACGCACTGTAACAGTGCCGTCACCTTCAATCGTCTCAAAGTCAATCACTACACAATACGGTGTACCGATCTCATCCTGACGACGATAGCGTTTACCAATGTTGCCATTGTCATCCCACATGACTGCACCGTGCTTTTTCTTGAGTGCCGCGTACACTTCACGCGCCCTTTCGACAAGCTCTGGCTTATTTTTTAGTAGCGGTGATACCGCATACTTCACGGGTGCAAGGTGATGTGGAAATTTCATCACCACTCGCTTTTCACCATTCACTTCATCTTCAGTATAGGCGCTTGAGAGTACTGCCATGAGTGCTCGCTCTACACCAAAGCTTGGTTCGATCACATGCGGAACAAATTTTGTGTTCGTTCCCTTCACAGTATATTCCATACTTTTGTTTGCCACCCGCTGAATATTACCTAAATCAAAATCAGTACGGTAAGCTAGCCCCAGAAGTTCTTCTTTGCCAATTGGGAAATCAAACTCAATATCAACAGTCCGTTTTGAGTAGTGAGCTCGATCTTCTTCTGATACCTCTAATTCGTGTATTCGGTCTTCTGGTAGACCAAGTAGCTGAAGGAATTCATGAATTGATGCAAGTAAGGCTTCAAACGATTCTTGCCACTTATCTGGATCAACAAAGTACTCAATCTCCATCTGCTCAAACTCACGCGAGCGGAAGACGAAATCACGTGGGCTAATCTCATTACGAAATGCCTTACCCTGCTGCGCAATACCAAATGGCAGGTCTGGGTAAAAAGCATCGACCACGTTTTTGAAGTTCGTAAAGATACCTTGGGCCGTCTCTGGACGAAGGTAGCTCACTGATTTCTCATCAGACACAGGACCAACATGGGTTGTGAACATCATATTAAATGTACGCGATTCAGAGAGTGGATTGCCATCTGGACTTTTGATGTCGTTGGCTTTGATAGCTTCATCCATCTGCCCCATTGTCATACCGTCTGGATTAACACCATTGTCCTTGAGGAGATGGTCAGTACGATACCGCCGCTTATTCACTGTATCTTCACAAAGTGGGTCAACAAAGGTATCGACATGGCCACTCGCCTGCCACACCTTCTGATTCATCAAAATCGCTGCGTCCACACCATACATATCCTCACGCTGTTCGACAAAGAAATCCCACCAGAGATTCATAATATTTCGCTTTAAGGTTACTCCAAGTGGACCATAGTCCCAAGTACCGCTGAGACCCCCATACACATCTGAGCCTTGATAAATAAACCCACGGCGTTTTGCCAGGGAGACAATGTCTTCTAGTTTTGCTTTTTCCATCTGTAGAAGTATAGCATAATTTGTTATGTAATAAATTTTATGATATAATAGATTTATTCTACGTAACACTGTCAATCCTATCGAAATGAGGTGATGTGACGTGGAACGCACCAAGAAGCAGCAAATCCTTCAAGAGAACGTGACGAGACTCGAACGTGCGCGCAAGTGCATCCGTCACGGGAAGTGGAAGGAGGCTCTCGTAGCAAGTGATGAGATCCTCAACTCCGGCGACCTGGACATGTTCAAGAGCGCCGAAGTCTGGCTGCTCAAAGCCATCGCAGAGCGTCGCCTCGGCGAAACGCGCGAAGCCGAAACCTCGATGGCAGAGAGTCGGCAGCTCAAGGCCAGTGATGAGGACAAGGCGCGCTACCTGCGTCACGTCGTACGTCGCTATGCTGAGGATGGCAATCACGAAGCGATCGCCGAGGTTGTCAAGCTTGAACTCTCCAGTCTGCCCACCTTCGACCAGGGATGGGCCTACATGATGCAAGGACGGGCCATCTACAACCGCGCTCGTTCTCAGACCCGTCTACGGAGAGATGAACAGCTCGAATGTGCAGCCAAACTGCACGCCAGGGCTGAGGAGTACTGGGAGAAAAGCCCGCCCTCCTCTCCGCGCCGACGACTCAAAAACCTCATCGGACTTCTCGACGCCTACGCAGTACAATCTGCAGGTCGTCGAGACAAGCGAACGAGGTACGTCCTCGAGAAGATCACAAGCATCGATGAGAGCCGCGGCAAAGAGCTCAAGAAGAAGCTGCGGTGGAGCCATCTGATCGGGTGGAGCTGAGACTCACCCGCTGCTCTGGTGCAGGCCCGCCTGGCACACACTATCGTGTACTGCCAGGCGGGCCTCTTCTCATTGATAAAAATCGTTATTTGTGTTTTAATAGATTGTTAGGGTACCTTTCGGAACAAGACGACAAGGAGAATCTTGCTGATGCAATTCAAGCCACGCAATAGTGACGCGCGGCAACTACTGAAGCAGCTCAAGGATGCGTTCGACAACCCGTCCTTTGACATGCCAGAGAAGTTGATTGAGTGGTCGGTATTGCACGGCCCCGTAAGGGCCATGCGTGCCTACGCAGGGGAATTTCTCCACCGGCTGGCGCTTCGGAGCGAGCAGCGAGGCGAGACACAGTCCGCTGAGCGTCGCTACCTCCTGTCGCTCGATCACCTACGTGGCAATCCTATGGGACGCGCCCGTACGCTACGTGACTACGGCATTTTTGTAGTCCTACATGGAGATACTCCCGAGAGTGGCGTTGCCATGATCGAGGAAGCGCTCCAGGAACACGACAAGGACGTCGACAACGAGAAAGGACGTCGGCAACGACTCATCACACGATCCAAGCTCTGGCGTGCCCAAATCATCCTCGATGATGAAGGCACCGACGCAGCCAAGCAGCAGCTCATTGAGCTAGCCCTCAATCCTCTGTTCGATACGTTCTGCGACCGTGACCAGATGGTCATCATCGGTTTCTTGGTCACGCGGACAAAGGGCGAGGTTCGCCGTGACTTGCTCAGAAGAGAAGCCGCAATCCTCTTCAAGCGTCGGCAGCGCATCGACATGCTCAAAAGCTGTGTTCGACTCGTGGTCGATATCGAACTATCGGCAATCGGCACCATCGCTCGACTGATCTTCCGAAGGGAGTAACACCCACCCGCCGTTAGGCGGGTTTCCCTTTTTAGTGCGCAACTTGCCGCTCAGCAAGCCATAAGCAATCATCGATTAACTCATCAACGCCCTGTACTTGCGCTACGACTTTTGGTGACTGCGCGCTAATAAGTCGCAGCAGCTTGATATGTCGACTTGTAAATCGCCCATTTGCTTTTTTGCGAAGCGACATATGCGCTGCATCGAATTCGTACGCCTCATCTTCTGCCAACCTGTTCCCTTCATCATCCGTCTGCAGGTTCACTCCTGCACCTAGAAGAATTGCGAGCTGGATCCAAAACCATGTCTTTGTAATGGCAAGTAAACAGCTCGTGTCATTGAGCGCGACCAGCGCCTGCTCCAATAAGAGGAAAAACGCCTCCTCATCAACTGTCTCGGCTGCTCGGCGTATCTGTTTCATGACTTCATAACTAAACTGTAAGCGTTGATAATCTTTGATGATTTCACCAAAAAATGTCTCAAGGCGCGCACTCGTTAGGATGACTAAGTCGCTCTTTCCTTGATGAAACGTAACATCACAAACCGCAAATAACTCTATCCCCCCCGCTAGTTTACTCTTCTCACGACGGACCCCCCGGGCGATAGCACTGACAAGCCCATACTCGGGTGTCAAAAAAAGTACAATCCGGTCGGCTTCTCCATAGTTTGTACGACGAAGTACTATCCCTCTTGTGCGGTTTGTCTTCATACCAGCCGCCGAATGGCTCTTACGATATCATCAGGTGCCATTGTTGTTTTATCAAGTACTTCAACGACGCCATATGGCCTTAGATCTTTTGCCGATAGTTGATCGGCGATTGTACTGACAAGTATGACAGGGATTGTGGCGAGGTCACTATGGGATTGTAATTCATGCAGCAGGGCAAGCGCCGTTACTTCAGGCAGTAACATATCAAGCACAATAGCATCTGGTATACGCTCATCGATTGTGTCGATTGCCTTTTGCGCCGTATTGACCACTGCTGTTTTTACAGACTCGCGTGCAAGACCGCGAGCAAACTGCTCCGCCATCCATGACGTATCCTCAACGATAACAACATATGTCATAAGAGAGAAAGCTGCTTAGAAATTGGTATATCAATATAGAATGACAAGCCGTCACGATGATGGGTCATGCCAATCGTCCCATCAATCGCCTCAGCGAATTGTCGCGTGATCCAAAGCCCTAATCCGCTACTTTCGGGACGCATCGCTCTGTAGTTGTCGGTAACGTGCTCAATCACTGTGGCCTTTTTGTATGCATTTCCTCTTGATAGCGCAGGTCCTCGATCACGCACGCCAACACGTACTGTTTCATCGCGACGCAGTTGTCGAACAAATATTTCAGTTGCACTCTGCTCATCTGCATAATGAAGCGCATTGTCCACAAAATTAACTACGATCCTCCTGAGCAAATCACGATTCGCTACGACAAGCGGTGTCCTGCGGGATATTTGACGACGGACAACTCGCTGATGAGCCTGATAGAGAGGCATCATTTCACGCACCACCTCACTGCACACATCTTCAACATTGACGGGCTCAGTCGTGAACAGTGACCGTTGCAGCTGGGCTGTGCGTGTCAAATCTGCACTCAGCCGAAGGGCTCGCTCGCTCGTCAGTCGAATTTGCTCAACAATTCGTAGGTATTCACGCTGATCAAGCTCCCCTCTTTCGAGCTCAAAGCTGAGCTGTCTAATGAGCGCCAGAGGAGACTTGAGCTCGTGCGCCGCAATGACAGCACTTTCAGAGACAATAGGAACAGAGCGCCCACGTGTTTGATGGTCATCTCTCTGCTCCCTCACCATACACTCTTAGTGTATCATGTGCGATGTCACGCTACTGATTGAATTCGATCGTCTTGATGATATTTTCAAAATCAGGCTTAAAGGTATTCGCATCAGTGTAGATCACGACTGTTTTATCTCGCAATTTATAAACCACTGCTGCACCTCTGATAGTATCAGAGAACTTACCATCATACCGTGTGCCGCTCACACCGTTAGCACTTGTTGCACTACTCTTGAGCTCCCCCTCAGTCACAAGTGAGTTAAACTCGCTGATAACATCTTCAAACTTGTCGTTTCGTATCTCTACACGTAGTGCAAAACGGTTTTCCTTCTCTGTTGGTGGCACCGCAACAGGATTGAGAAAAGCTTTGTAGTCGCCGCGATCACTTCCATCATCGGCCACGTACAAGCTCCATGTCTTTGGGTAACTAAAGGTCAGTCGTCCATAGTCATCAGGTCCTGCAAAACGAGCATTTGGCTCTTTTTCTTTTTCCTCAAACTTTTTAGCGTCATCCTCAGCTTGCTTTAGCTTGGCTGAGCTCACGGCAGCAACAACTTTCTCATCACTGTTATTCTTATACTCGTTGTATTGACCATATAGCCAGACACTGAGGCCAACAAGTCCAGCAAGGGCAATCGCCAGCAAGACTATCGTGACAATGCCACCATTCACTGACCCCTGTTCATTTTTTCGTTGATAGATATTCATATCCGTCATTATACTTGTGGTTTATTGGGCTGTAAAGGTATGAACTTATAGAGGTAGTGGAGGTCGTCGTGTTTTACAGGCTCATGACCCTTCAGCTGGAATCCATAGCTTAGCGCGTACAGTGGCCTTTGCAATCTATCTGCTTCTGCCTGTAACTTCGTCGCAAGTCGTTTCACGTCACGTGACACCGTAAACATATACACAACCGTCACCTCATCTGGAAGCTGTTTTGTCCAAAAGTTTGCCATCAACACCTTGACATTCTTATCTCCCAAAGACAACATACGGGTGATGCACACGAGGAGTGGGTTGAGCTCATACCCAACCGAGCGTGCACCGCGACGCGATGCTTCCCTCAATACTTTTCCATCACCAGAACCAAGATCAACGAGTAAATCTTTATCAGACAGAGCATATACATCATCAAATGCTTTTCGTAGGTCTTGACGCCTAACCGGCACATACGGGGCGCCAACAAAAGCGACAAAGCCAAACAGCAGGGCTACACCCGCTATGGTAAGAATAAGCCACTCCATATACTATACTTCGGAGCCGAAGTCTTTTTTTATGAGATTAATTTTGTTCTTAAACTCACTCAGCTCTTTCTCAATACCTTTTGCAACCTTCTCTGCTTCCGCAAACTTTTCTAGCGCTTCGTCCAGCTTGAACTCATCACCCTCAAACCATGCGACTAGTTCGTTGAGCTGAGCAAGCTGAACTGATATATTACTACTTTTGTCTGACATCTTTTACCTCCGTTTTAATCAATTGCTTTGCCGTCTCTATCTCAAGGACACTTCCCGTACTTATGTCGCCACGAACCAGTGCATACCCCCGTTCCAAAGTACGCTGTGGATGAAATGCACTCATGATGTTTGTCAGATGATGGAGTTGCTGCTCACTTTGCTGATACGAGCTATCGATTCGATCAAGTGCTTGCCGCAACTGACGCTGAGTGTCTCGCTGAATCACATCAACTGTTTGATCAGTCTGGCCAATAATTTGACGTAGAGATTGACGGACATATCGTACAAGTTCAGACTTTTCTGGCACTAAACGTTCGGCTGCATTACTCGGTGTTGAGGCACGCACATCAGCCACCCGGTCAACTAAACTTTCATCAACTTCATGACCAATACCCGTCAAGACCGGCACTCGACTCGCAGCAACCGCTCGTACAAGTGGCTCATCATTGAATACCGCTAAATCGTCTGCGCTGCCTCCGCCACGCAGTATAACAATAACTTCAGGAAGTGTTTTTTGCTGGTTGATAAACGTCAGAGCGCGAATAATTTGATCTGGTGCTGCCTCACCCTGTACCTGCACTGGCGCCACATCAATCATCATACCGCCCCAGCGCGCATCAACAATCTTGATAAAGTCCTTATAGCCAGCTGCCTGTGGACTACTAATAACCGCTATATGTTGCGGCATAGATGGAAGCAACCGCTTCCTCTCTTCAGAAAATAGTCCCTCTTTCTCAAGCTTTGCTCTCAAAAGTTCAAAACCCTTCTTGAGACTTCCCTCACCGCTCGGTCGAATCTGCTGGATCGTCAAGCTAAACTTTCCCCATTTGGTCAGCTTTGGCACCGCCTTCACTATCACCTTCATGCCATCTTCGATCGGGATGCGCAGTTGAAACACCATCATGAAGCAGCCTACTGAGCTGTCGCTATCCTTAAGAGTAAAAAAGACAAACTTTCCTTGATTAACCTTGAATTCGGCAACTTCGCCTTCTACCTCAATGCTGCCGTACGCATACTCAAGCGTCTGGTTAGTCAGTGCGATGAAGTCAGAGACGCTAAGTCGTGGTACTTCGGTCTTTTCCATACCTGAGAATCGCATGTTGATAAAAAATGTATCCAAGCCCGATCGTACCAAGCAGTACGGCTACCCGAGTTACTAGAATCCCGGCAATTGCTACACCAGCACTAACCCCTGCCGTCGCAAGAAACGAAACCATGATAGCCTCATATGCACCTGCTCCACCTGGCGTAACAACCAAGAACCCCGCAATTGATGCCAAGCCATACGCAATAAGAATTGGCGCTGGACTAATTGGTGTACCAAGCGCCCAAAATGTAATTGCAAATAGAGCCACATCAGCGATATTAAACACGATTCCCCATATAAACGGACGGCGCAGCAGTTTACGATCGTGCCTCAAAATAAGATACTCATCATGAAGTTCGATCAAGAAGTGCGCGATCGGCTCCGATGGAACTGTCTGACGTACTCGACCAAATGAAATGAATCTCAGTCCCCGCGTCGCCAATCGAGCAAGCCAACGAGCAAATATTTCAGACCGCCTTCTACTACTAACCAAGATAACTAGCGTGGCCGTGCCAACCAGCATAGCAAGCGCTACGGCGCTGCTTATTAATATGACTGATCGGTTGATATCACCATCAAGCGTGATCCAGGCAACAGCAACCAGCAGGAGCAATATGAAGGCGCCGAACTGCGCAACAAATCTTATCATCTGTGCTGCGGTTGCTTTACCAGCTGTGATCCCATAGCTCTTTAGTCTCCAATTCATATACGATATGCCGCTGACCCCGCCGCTTGGTAATACATGATTAACAAAATTCATCTCAAGAGCCATTCGCGCTTGATCAATTCCACGAATGTGCTGTGTCATTCCCTTCGCACGCAGATAGCTAAATATCATTTCACCTGCAGCAAAATAAGCAAGCAACTGCATCGGGATAAGTAGCGCGAGTATCCATATATTGATCTTCGTTAGTAATTCCCATGCATGGATAATCTCATCTCGAGCAAGGTAAATAATCATGCCGAGCAGCACGACTGTCACTATACTCATCCATATTCTCACTGACATGTACATTTAATTATACAGGAGGATCACATAACGGTATAATGGATTTCATATGACGTATATCGCCCTCCTTGGACGCCAACCCTTACTCGGACTTGCGGAGCTAGAACAACTGTATGGCGCTGATTCTGTGCAGTCTGTTTCGTCGCATGCCGCGCTGGTCGAAACTCCAGGGCTTGATGTTCAGCAACTCGGTGGCAGCCTCAAAGCCGGAAAAGTCGTTTTTACGGCAACTGGTTCTTGGCATGACCTGAATAAAAAGATTATTCACCACTATACAGAGCTCTGGGGTAAGCAGCCCCACAAGCAAACGCTTGGTATAAGCACCTACGGGTTACAGGTGACGGCCCGAGAGGTCCAAAAAACAGCAATCCAACTCAAGCAGTCACTCAAGAAACACTCTGTTAGCCTTCGAGTAATCCCGAACTCAGAGCCCGCCCTCAATACCGCTACAAGTCACCACAACAAGCTTGGCCTGGCGAGCAACAAAACAGAACTCCTTATTATAAAAGGCACTGGCGGCAAGACCATTGTCGCCGAAAGCGTAGGTGCTCAGAATATTACTGCTCTTGCTCGTCGTGATCAAGGCAGGCCAAAACGAGATGCATTTGTTGGTATGCTTCCCCCAAAGCTAGCACTACTGATGGTCAACCTTGCGAATGGTGGCTCAGAGGCGAAAGGCAAACGTCTTCTTGACCCTTTTTGTGGCACAGGTGTTGTTTTGCAAGAAGCAGCCCTTCTTGGATTCGACGTATACGGTACCGACCTATCTGAAAAGATGATTGATTACTCAACTGAAAATCTCACATGGCTCAAAGCAACCCACTCGACAGCAAGGAACACATCTGTCACTGTCCACCAGGCAGATGCTATGGACACAACCTGGCAACCACCTATTGACCTTATTGTCTGTGAGACGTATCTTGGTCAGCCCTTCAGTGCTCCCCCAAGCCCAGAAAAGCTCGCACAAGTGAAACGAACTGTTGATCACATTACGAGCAAGTTCTTAGAGAACCTCGCGGAGCAGATCAAACCTGGTACTCCGTTATGCCTCGCCGTGCCAGCATGGCGTGACGCTCAAGGTCATTTCACTCAGTTAGGCGTCACCAGAAAGCTTGAGTCACTTGGCTACAAGTATCAGACTCTCAAACACGTTAGACAAAAAGACCTCATCTACTTTCGTGAAGACCAAGTTGTTGCTCGACAGCTGTTACTACTGACAAAGTCTTAAAATTGCCTCTGAATTAAAATCGGATGTCACCCATAACTCTATTAGTGACCTGTTGCGAGCTAATAACGCGCATCAGATCGGCCCTATCTTCATTACTTATTTTTCCTAAGAGGCCCTTGATGATTCGAGCATGCATAGCCCGCAAACTTGCACCTTGAGACTCTGTCATTACTGCATTAGTATCAGACGAGAATAGATTCACCACATCATGTAACGCACTGATTTTGTTACTCTCTTGACCCCGGAAGGTATAATCAATATCAGTAAAGCCGCCTTCAGGATCATAAAGAACGTTCTGTGAATGGGGATCAAAAACAATACCATGGTTCGGTGCCTGTAATCTCGTCTCTAGAAAAGCATCGATATGGCTACTAGGTATAGCGTCTATCTCGTCTGGAGACATTTCCATAGCGTGTTTTCCTGGAACAAATTCAGACACCACTACACCATCCTGGTACGATGCTGCCACTACCCTTTCAAGGCCTGGTAGATGACGCGCTGCTATACTAGCCGAAATACGTCCATGTACAAATCGGTTATTGGCTTTTTGCGGTACTCTTACCGCGTATTTGCCGCTATCAGTAGCAAGCAAATAGACTATGGAATAGTTACCCCTGCCTAGCTCATGCGGATCAGCGCTCTTAAGAAGTTCACCGACAGGGCCAGCAAAATCTTTGTAGCGATCAAGTATAGCTGCGCCCACTCTGATGCCTTCCCGCTCTTCGTCACTAAGTGAGCGGAGATGCTCTACATAGCCAAGAGGTACCTCCTCGTCAGTTGCCGCAACTCTACGAAGTCCATGCTCTGCAAGCTTGTTAAACACCTCGGTAGAGTTAATCCTCTCACCATATGATGCATATTGAGCTTCAAGCGTCCCGGCTGTTTTTGGTTTTTCTGAATGAATCATCTTACATAGTATTTTAAAAGTATTTATTATATTTGTCAAGCATCCTACAATCTTACTAGATCTGTCGACAGCATAAAAGCCACAGAGACTATAAGCCTTGTCAATCTGTACACTATTTGCTATAATTGATCGAAGTTCTAATAGTAAACCTAAAGGAGAATCCATGTCACACGTTAAAGCTGGTGGTTCATCAAAGAACATCCACAATAATGCTGGTGCACGTCTTGGTGTAAAACGTTTTGGTGGCCAGAAAGTAAATACTGGTGAAGTACTTGTCCGTCAAACTGGTAGCACTAAGATTGCTGGTCCAGGTACCTTCATGAGTCGCAACTTCACTATTCACGCCGCAAAAGACGGCGTCGTAAGCTTTACAAAAGTAAAGACTCGTCGTTTTACGGGTAAAACAGCACCCCGTACACAGGTAAGCGTACAGTAAAGTCTGGCTCCTCTTAAAAAACAAAATACATCCTTCAAGGGTGTATTTTTATACATCGATAATACTGATTAACCTTGAGCGTTAGCAATAACTGTAACTCCTGCCGTATCTTCTGTCCATTCCCAGTAGTTGTGCTGGAATCTCTCCATCAAACTAGCTAACTCTGCCTTACCTTGGGCGTCTAGTCCGCCCTGTTCGGGTGTGTGCTGAACGTCAAACTCATCTAAAACTTGAGTACCGTTCGATGAGCGGTCTTCGATGCTAATCATCCCGTCTGATCCTATAGTAATCTTTGCGTGCATACTTGATACAAAGGGATCCTCTTTGTCCGTCGCCTGTCTAAGCATGTCTCGCCCAATAATAAGCTCTTCCCAGTCTTGTATGACACCATCCTGTCGCGGCATCTTCAGCTTAGCAGGATCAACTTCGAGCAGTGTTACAGCTGAGTGTTTTTCAGCAGCAGGGTGGTTACCAACAGGGAGCACCATCACTCGAATCTTTTCAATTGGATCACGACCACTGCCCCGAATCTTATTGTTAACACCTCGACTAATCCCAAGCATTGTACTGCCAACCATAATAAGATGAGTTAAACCTTCTTCGTAGTTGCCACTATACTTCTCCTTTGTGGCTAAAGGATATCCATGCATTTTCCCACGAAAAGTCCTCGATCGACTTTCACTATCGAGTCGACGAGGAGAGTTTGGGCTACGACGAGCTGCTGATGCAACCATAGTATCAACAAGCAGTTGATCATCATCAATAGTTTGTGGCGCTTGCTCGACTGCATTGGGTCGACGAAATATTTTCATGGTAATTATTCTCTAAGCTCTTTCTATGTTGGTTGGATAACTCTAATAGAAACAATAGCAAATAATTGCCACTTTGTCAATACGCTTATGTATGTAGCATTACTGCTGGTCGGCTACTGTAGGCTGAGCTGTTGCTATGCCAAGATGGTGTTTTACCCGCTCAACAACATCACCAATCACCACTTGAGACTTCACGAGATAATCATCAACCCCGAGGTTCTCAGCCCGCTCTTTGTCTTTTGGCTGCGAGAGAGCTGTTAGCATAACCACCTTAATATTGGTTGTCTCTGGGGTATTACGCAAAATATCCAGAACGTCAAATCCACTGATCTTTGGCATCATTGCATCAAGCACGATAAGATCAGGTTTAAATTCGATCGCCTTACTCAGTGCATCCTCACCATTATTTACCTGCTGTACTTCAAGGCCTTCAAGCTCAAAACGCGCCTGATACACATCAGCGAGTGCACCGTCGTCCTCTACCAGCAATATCCGCTTTTTCGTATCCATAGTCTTATTCTACTCATCATCCATCAAAAGCACAAGCAATTACTTCCCGAGAAGCTCAAGTGCCTTTGCAAGCTGTGGGTCACGATTATTGTCAATATCGCTTCGACTCATGCTGATAGCCACATCAGGTGCTAGACCTTTGCCAGTAACATTGAGACCGTTTGCCGTGTACCAGCGTGCCACTGTGACTTTTAGTAGGGTATCTTCGGGGAGATTGAGTACTTCCTGTACGCTTCCCTTTCCAAATGTCTTTTGACCAACAAGCTGGGCACCAGCCTTTTCACGAAGCGCAGCAGCGAGGATCTCACTTGCACTTGCCGTCCCCTCGTTAACAAGCACTACGGTCTTCAGTGACTTCAGGGGTGCATCGTTTTTGGTCCGCTGCCTATCTTGCACGACAGAACCTTTTCGCTGTGTCATAATTTCTGTATCTTCGAGCCATAAACCTGCAGTCGCCGTTGCAGCATCCACATAGCCTCCACCATCACCACGGACATCGACAACAACACCTCGTACACCTTCTCGTACAAAACGCTCTGCAAGCTTGCGCGCCAGAGCACCTGTCTCTTCATCAAATCGGCTAATCGTCATGATACCGACTTTGCCCTTTACCTCACCGTATACACTTGGGTTATTAATGGTTTGACGTACAAGAGTCGCTTCCTTGTGCTCCTTATCTCGGAGAACAACGACTTTCACACTTGTCCCAGCTTCACCGCGAATTGTACGAGCCGTTTTATCAGCGTCCCAACCTTCTGTTGACTCATCATTCACCTTCACGATTACATCACCTACCTTAAGGCCCGAGTTGGCTGCCGGATTATTGGGCAGTATACGAGCAATTGTCGGAAGATCATTCCGCTCAACGATCTCTGCTCCAATTCCTGCACCAACATCACCGTTCAACTCTTTCTGAAATTCTTTAGCCTCTTCCGTCCCGTAGTAGGCAGTGTACTTGTCACCTGCAGCCGCGACCATACCCTTGTTTGCCCCCTCGATGAGAGCAGTTGAGTCGAGCTTGCCATCGTAGCGACTTTTTAGTTGCTGATACGTCTGCTGGACACTGCTCAAGTTGAGTGCTCCTGTCGTACTGGATGAATCAAGCTCTAAACGAGTTCCTGCCACAAAGCCAATCAGGGCAATTACACACCCGCTAAAAAACAGCATTTGTTTTGACACCGTCACCTGGGCGTTTCCTCGTTTCACATTCCCTCACTCTACTATGTTTGATGTATATAGTTCTCTATAAAGTATAGCGCACTTAGGCGCTATACTGTACAATCTTTGAGCTCACTTCGGTTATCTAAAGCGTATCACTTTCATCGGATATGAGGTTGCCGTACTTGTACTGACAGATCCGCTTCCTGGGCTCTCTGGTCCACCCATGCCGTTGAAGTCTGTGAAGTAAACCGTTCCACCAGATACTGATTCAACATACATCACATGACCGTAAGCTCCCGTCAGCCAAACTATGACATCACCTCGACTGATACTGCCTGCGCTCACTTCTCGACCGGCGTTCCACCAGTTGCTTGCATCGCCAAGATTGCGGTAGTTCATAGTGTTGCGCGAATCATCCGCGAGGCGATACGCTACATAGCTCACACATTGGCAAGGCCAGTAGCCATATCCATCGTTCCCAGGTCCACACTGGCCAGGATAGAGTGGATAGCCAGAGAGATTTGAGGCGCTACCACCGGATACGCCCCCGCCAGATGCTGCAGCCGTAACTGCTGCTTGCTCTTGGCGTAGCTGCTGGATCTGGCCACTCCTACTATTCACGAGGTTTCGATAACTACGCTCACTACCCCGAGTTTGTGAAAGTAGTTTCTGTTGCTCTGCTTCTTTGCCTGCCAAAATCTTACGCTGTGCCTTTTGATCATCAAGTACGCTCTCAACGGACTTTTTATCTTTTTCAAGCTTGGTCTTTAGACCCTCAATCTCCTTGATTCGTTCACCAATACTATCACGGATATTTTTCTGGTAGGCTTGCTTGTCGATAAAATCACTAATGTTCTTGCTGCTTGCAAGCATCTCAAGTGCCGAGGTATCGCCTTCAACCCATAGATTAACAAGTGTCTCGCCAAGCGCGTTCTTGTTTTCTTCAATTTGCCGCTTGGTTTTCTTGATATCGTTTTCGAGCTTTTTATGCTTGGCTTCATTAAGAGAGATGCGATTTTGAAGCATTGCCTTTTCGGCATTGATCTTGTTTACCTTGTTCTGTAGAGTATTGGCCTTCTTAGCGAGGCTCTGTGCCGCTCCCTGGTAACTATCTACCTCACGCTGCAATGCCGCAATTCGTTCATCATATTCATCAGCACTAGCTGTTTGCTGCAACACAAATGGGCTACCTACTAGTGTGGCAATCGAGAGAGCAACAACCGATACCCGAGCGGCTGCTTTAAATCTCGAAACGTGTGTGGTGGACAGTTTCATTAAGCTTATGGTAACAAACCTTGTTAGTCTTGTCAACAAAATGGAAGACTATACTTTAAGGTATTTTCGAATCGCAAGAACAGAGGAAATAACACCAATAATCATGCCGCAGATAATCATGCCAAGGAGGACGAATACCCCGTACTGCAACATAATATCAAGAGTTGGTCGCACGACGATGCCGAAATTCTCAATTCCTGGACCGCCCGTCATGAGAAGTAGCGTACCCAGACCTGTGGCGAGTAGAGCCGCGATGAACCCGTACACTACTGCTTCAACAACAAATGGACCACGAATAAATTTTCGGTCTGCACCAATAAGCTTCATCATGTGTATCTCTTCCTTCCGGCTAAAGATCGCCATACGAATAGTATTAAACACGATAAGCATTGAGAGTATGACGAAAACGGTTGCCACTATGTAACCAGAGTTGGCAGCAAATCCCATCCAACGTCCAATTGTTTTGACAATTTCACTACCATCGCCCTCTTCGATCGAACTTTTTCGTTTATCATCAAGAATGTTTTTGATGGTATCATCTGTCTGTATATAATTTCGAAGCTCACCTACATTTTCGACATTGTCGAGCTTGACGCGGAAACTCTTTGGAAACACATTGGTAGCAACATTGAGCGAGCTAAGAGTATCCGTATCAGACTTATTGCGCTGAGCAAGCTCTTCTCGCGCTTTATCACTTGATATATACTCAACTGATTTAACCGTCTTTAAAGCTTCAATTTCACGTTTTGCTTCTTGGACTTCTTTATCTGGCGCATCAGACTTCATGTAAATCGAGACATCGACACGATCATTAATAGCAAGGAGGCTGTCATTGAGGATATTACGTGCCGCCATCGTAACAAAAATAATAAGTAGCGTAATTGTCATCACGGCAGTTGCCGCTATCGTCAGCCATGCGTTACGAGAAAAGTTGTTTACCCCATAGCGAACCATACGAAGCGTAGTCAGCCACTGACGACGTCGCTGACGTTGCTGGCGAAGAGCACGGAGCGCGTTCTTGTCTTTTGCTTGCGTCATTGCTTGTAGCTCCCCTGTGCCTGGTCGCTTGTAATTTTACCGTGCTCAATAGTCACCACTCGACGCTTCAATCGATTGACAATCTCGACGTTGTGCGTCGTGAGGATAACCGTTGTACCATAGTGATTAATCTTCTCAAGCAGTTTAACAATTTCCCATGAGTGCTTTGGATCAAGGTTACCCGTTGGCTCGTCGGCAATCAGAATCTTGGGTTGGCGCACAACAGCACGAGCAATAGCTACTCGCTGACGCTCACCACCTGACAATTGATGCGGGAATGACTTCTCTTTGCCTTTGAGACCCACCATCTCAATAACTTTTGGTACCGTACTCTTGATTTCACGGTTCGTCATACCGGCAATTTCAAGTGCAAATGCAACATTCTCAAAAACAGTACGCTGAGGCAACAATTTGAAGTCCTGAAAGACTACACCAATCTTGCGTCTAAGTAGAGGAATATGACGATCTTTTAATGTATCGTAATCGATTCCTCCAACAACGATCTTGCCAGTAGTTGGCTTTTCCTCTCGAGTCAAGAGTTTAAGAACTGTTGATTTACCTGCTCCACTTGTGCCAACCAATATGACAAATTCTTTTGGTTCAACGTGAAGACTGATCCGGTTAAGTGCCGGCTTGGTACTTTTGCCATATGTTTTTGTTACCCTATCCAACAGAATCATTACTTGTATCAGTATATCATGTCCAACTACCAGCTGCCACTTGCGCCACCGCCCGAGAAGCCACCACCACCAAAACTTCCTCCTCCAGAAGAACCGCCACCAGACCCACCAAGCCAGCCACCGCCGGCCCACCATGACGGGTCATCACCTCTTTCTTTGTGCTGCTTAAAATTGCGTGACACGAAAAAGTCGAGCAGCAAGCCGCCGACTACCAGCAGTGGCAACGCAACCAGCGCCCATATCGCCCATCCGCTTGCAAACGCGAGTAAGCCGCCCGATGCACCGCCGACTACCCCACCAGCCCACCAGCTTTTTGAGCGCGCAAGTATTGATGCTGCCCAGGAAGTAAAGAAAAAGATCATCACAAGAGCCGTCATGATGAGACTTAAAATATCTTCGCCCGACATCCTGTCCTGGTCGGCGTCTGATGACGCTCGTCCCTCAACTTGCGCTTGGATGCTCGTCACACCAGCCTGGATACCTTCAAAGAACTTTCCATTCTTGAATAGCGGCGTAATCGTGTTGCGAATAATCCGACCGCTTTCTGCATCGGTGAGCTCGCCTTCAAGGCCACTGCCAACCTCAATCCGCAGCTGGCGATCATTTTTGGCAATAATTAGTAGTACTCCGTTGTTCTTGGTCTTCTCGCCAATTCCCCACTTTCTCGCTACCTCAATTGAATACTCCTCAAGCGAACGGCCTTCAAGACTAGGAATCATTAGAATACCCAGCTGATATGCCTTGTCTTTTCGGCTTGCCTTTATTTGATCGGCTAGCTGGTCAACTTGCGCTTGGTTAAGTGTCTTTGTCTGATCAACAATTGGCCTATCCAAGGGCGGGGCGCTTGGTATCTCAAGCGCACCTACTGTCGAGCCAACAATAAGCGCAAACGTCAGGCTAAAAAGCACACCAAGTACGTGTCGCACGCCTAGGACCTATTGATCAAACTTGACTGCTGGTGCCGTTTGAGCACCTTTATCAGCCTCAAAATATGCTTTTTTCTCAAAGCCAAACATTCCAGCAATGAGATTTGTTGGGAAAGTCTGTAGACGTGTGTTGTATGGTCGTGCGGTATCGTTGTAGTCATTGCGTGCTGTGGTGATACGATTTTCAGTTCCCTCGAGTTGTACCTGTAAATCGCGGAAATTCTCAGTTGCTTTGAGCTGAGGATAATTTTCGGCTACAGCCAGTAGTCGGCCCAGCGCACTACTTACTTCACCTTGCGCATTTTGATATTGCTGAATCTGCTGTGGTGTTGCTTTGCTTGGATCGATACTAATACTCGTTGCCTTGGCTCGAGCTTCAGTAACCTCAGTGATAGTTGATTTTTCAAAGTTTGCTGCGCCCTTTACAGTGCTCACTAGATTAGGAATCAGGTCAGCTCGACGCTGATATTGTGTCTGGACTTTACTAAATGCTGTGACAACCGCCTCGCGTTGCCCAACCAAACTGTTATAAGCCCCCGCAAGAAGTAGCACGACAATCAATACAACGCCGGCAATAACTCCAGGAACAAGCCATTTTTTATTCATATTCTCCTCCTTCTTTATCACTAGTTTACTGCGAATTTGGCTGCTGCTCAAGATAACTTGTCATAAAGCCCTCAAGTTTACCATCCAGTACGCTTTTTGCATCTTTGTCTTCGTACTTTGTTCGTGTATCTTTGACAAGCGTGTACGGATGAAGCACATAGTTGCGAATTTGGCTGCCCCAGTTCGCACTCTCGCCTGCACGTAAATCACTCAGAGTTTCGGCATGCTGCTCCAGCTTCAGTTGTGCCAGCTTAGAACGAAGGAACTTAAGAGCAGTTTCTTTGTTTTGTAGCTGCGAGCGTTCGTTTTGAATAGCCACTACAGTATTCGTTGGTAGGTGCGTAATCCGCACAGCACTATCTGTTGTATTTACACTCTGCCCACCATGACCACCAGCTCGGTAGACATCAATTTTGAGATCTTTGTCATCGATTTCGACTTCTTCAGGCGCATCAATTTGCGGTAAGATCTCAACCAAAGCGAAGCTCGTCTGGCGCAGATTATCACTGTTAAAAGGGCTGAGACGCACTAATCGATGGACACCGTGCTCACTCTTGAGCTTGCCGTACGCATACGGTCCCTGCAGTTCAATGACGCTTGTCTTGATCCCTGCTTCTTCGCCCTTTGATCGCTCAATACTCTTTGTCTTCATCGCCGACTTCTCTGCCCAGCGCAGATACATCCGCTCCAACATCTCTGCCCAGTCTTGAGCATCGGTGCCGCCTACACCGGCTGTGATACGAAGGATAACGTCATGATCATCATATTCTCCATCAAACAAAAGATCCTTTTTGAGTTCTTCAAACGTACTCTCGAGGACGTCCAACTGTGACTCAATCTCAACCTGCAGAGTGTCGTCTGCCAAACCAAGAAAATCCCCCACTTCGACAATTTGCGCTTCAAGCGCCTGCCATGGCTCGATAATATTTCGCAAACTTGCCGCTTCTTTCGCAAGATTACCAGCATGATGCGCGCTTGTATCGGGCCGAGTAAGGTCGCTTTCAATGACTAAGAGTCGTTTCGCTTTTTCAGCCACCTGTAAACGTTCCATTGCTGCCGCCACGCTGTCTTTTAATACATCAAGTCGCTTCTGAAGAGGTTGCATATACTTTATTGTACCAGTTACACTAGTGTCATGAAACTCGGCGTGTTCGATAGTGGCATCGGTGGTGAAGCAATCGCGAGCAGTCTGCAGCTTGCGTTCCCGTCTGCTGATATTATTTGTCTTAACGACCGGAGCAATCTTCCCTATGGAGATAAGTCACCTGAGGAAATTCGTCAGCTAACCAACAATGCAATCCAACCACTTATTGGTTCCGATGTAATCGTTATCGCCTGTAACTCAGCCACCACCGCTGCCCTCGACTGGCTACGGCAATTATACCCAGAACAAAAGTTCATCGGTATCGAGCCCATGGTCAAGCCTGCTGCAGCCATTACCAAAACAGGTATTATTGCTGTTTGTGCAACTCCGGCCACTCTTGCAAGCGAACGTTATCGGGCATTAAAATCCACCTATGCTTCAGATATTACCGTCATTGAACCTAACTGCCGCTCGTGGGCAGCCATGGTTGAGGATAACTCAATCAACGAAGCTACTATTGCTAAGCAGATCGAACCTGCGCTTGATGATGGAGCAGACGTCATTGTGCTTGGCTGTACGCATTATCACTGGATAAAAGATGAGATAGAGACGGTATGTAATGGGAAAGCTCGGGTTCTTGAGCCATCAACAGCTATCGCCGCCCAGGTACAGACTCTTATCGGTAGTAACGTTCAACTCTAAAGACGACTAACCGCTGCAACAAACTGATTACCGCGATCAGCATAATTTTTAAACATATCATAGCTGGCTGCCGCTGGGCTCAGAATCACTACATCACCCGGCTCAGCTGCGTGAAATGCCGTATGGACAATACGAGTCATATCGCCAGATTCACGAGTAAAAGCAACGCCAAGTTCGTCACAAAGTTCGGCAATCTGCTCTCCCGTCTGACCAACAGCGATAACTTCCGTATTAGTACGCTCACACTCCTCAATAACCTCTTGGTAACTTGCTCCTTTATCAGAGCCACCTAAGATTAAAACCTTCGGCTCCGAAAAACTTTTAATTGCCGCAATTGCACTTCCAGGAGTGGTAGCAATACTATCATCATAGAATTTAACCCTATTTACTTCACGAATAAACTTCAACCTATGAGGTAGTCCCGTAAAGGATCCCAGCCCTTGCTCAAGCGCCGCAATGTCCTGAGAGTACTCCAGCGCAACCGATATAGCCGCGCATGCATTCTCGATATTGTGTTCACCTACAACTTTTAGAATGTCCGTAGAAAAGAGTTGTTCATCATTTTTCATAAACCAGCCATTAGTAACATACACTGTCCCATCAGCTTGATAATTATATCGCTTCGCCCTTGGGGCCAGATGAGCGATGTCGGCAACAATCGCATTTGTTGGATGGTAAAAACATATATCATCGGCCGTTTGGAATTTCATAATATTTGCTTTTGCCGTAACATACTCATCCATGTTCATATGAACATCGAGGTGGTCAGCCTCAATACCAAGCAGCACAGCGATATGCGGTGATTTCTCGATGTCCCATAGTTGGAAGCTTGATAATTCATAAATAACTACATCTTCAGGCTGTATACTAGGCAGCGCTTCTAGTGCTGAGTTACCTATATTACCCACAAGATGAACGGTTAATCCTGCTTGGCGCAGCATCACATCTATCATGCTTGCCGTTGTCCCTTTACCCTTTGTACCTGTCACTCCAATAATTGGCGCTGGACATTTTGCGAAGAATTCATTGGTTGCCGACCATATTTTGCCTCTAGTTTTTATCTTGCGAGGCGCCAGACCGGCTGTACGAATCACCATGTCAAAATCATCGAGCTTCTCAAATGCTCCAGGACCAAGTATTGTTGGCACTTCAGCCGGTAAGCTCTCGAGAACTTCCGTCTCATCAGCCACCACTACCTCATTGTCAGGCGTATTCCAATATACAAGATTCTGTCTTCCCTCTAAGCCATAGCCAGCAATCGCGATCTTCATACGCTTATTTTACTCCGCTTTAGGAAAGAGTGTATCGATCTTTTCAGATAACTTGATAATCTCTTCTTTTTCTTCGCTCGAAACTCCTGCCAGTACCCAAGTGCCGTGTGCAATGAAGCTTTCTGCGGTCGCTCGCATCAAATCACGTGATGTGCCATTAATCGCTTCTGGCACTTTTTCATAATCTTTTACGATGCCGTCGGCAAAATATCGATTGGTGTAGAAGTTGCTGATCTGTGATACGGTTTGAGCGCCCATCTGATAGCGACCGAGGGCATAGCTCTTGGCTGCATCAAGTTCTTTTTCAGTAATATCACCGGCGAGGACACACTTTATTTCACGGACGATGATGTCAAATAGCCCTGGTGCCGTATCGTGATTCACTTGACCACCAAAATCCCATGATGAATCATGAAAACCTGCTGAGGTATCCGAAAAGACACCGTAGGCCAAACCTTTTTGGCGAGCGGCTCCATAGATCCGACTGTGCATTGTTCCTGTCAAAATGTGATCAAGGGCATCCATCGCGTCGGACTCCTCGTCGCTAAGCTCCCTTGGGAGCATAAGAGTCATGCCAAATGTCAGGTTGCTGGCTTCTTTACGACGGATTAATGTCGGATTACCGCTCGATAGCTCATCACGAGGAACCTCAAAACGCTCTCCTTCACGTAGCTCCCAGTCCTCAAGCTGTCGAATAATCTCACTCTTGCGTCCATGCAATTTACCTGCAATAACAAACCGCATGTTTTTAGCTGTGTGTGTCCGACGATAATGCTCTTTGATATCTGCCAAGGTAACATTGTTGATGGTTTGGATACGTTGCCAAAAGGTATAAATATCTTCACCGAGAAGCTGCTGAATCTTTGGCCACAGTACACGATTATGGTTGTTCAAGTAGCCGGTAAGTTCACTTTTGACATTACCCTTCTCTGCTTCAAGTTCTTCTTGGTTAAAGCGTGGGCTGCAGATGGCTAGCCGCTGCAAGTGCAAGATCCGTTCCCATTCAAAATCAGCACAATCAGCTACATACACCATCGATAAATCAGATGTGTAAGCATTGTGATAGGCGCCATTTTTGGTAAACTCAGCTTCGTATTCATGCTCGCTCTTATATTTAGCATTGGCACCAAACGCCATATGTTCCATGATGTGAGCTGTTTCGTAAATTTCTTTGTGCTTTACGTAGCGATTGCCAGCTCGAAATTGAAACTGGAAACTCATCACCGTTGCACCGGGCACGTCGATAAGTAACCCTCTCGCCCCACTCTTCAACTTTACTTCTTGTACAGTATGTTTCACGGTCTCGGAATCTTTCTATCTACTCGATTATCGGCGGCTTTTCTTGCGGTTCTGACGCTGGGCTTTCTTCTTTTTGCGCGCTGCGTTTTTGACCTGACCAGCTGCATTTGCCTTTACCTTTGTCACCTTAAAGTCGTCGTCGCGATTTGTCTCACCACTTCCAACTTCGTTGACGCCAGCTTCAACCGCTTGTTCTGCCAAGCGAGTTAACTCAGTCTCATGCTCTTCGTCCTCTGCGGCAATTGCGTCGTGCTTATGTACATGCATCACTGTTCGAAGAACCTCGTCACGTAGTGTTGCCTGCAAACTGTCAAAGAGCTTCTGACTTTCTGAACGGTATTCGACAAGCGGATCACGCTGACCAACACTGCGCCAGTGGATACCATCACGAAGGTGTTGCATATTCTCAAGATGCTGCATCCAGAGCGTGTCAAGCACTTGGATATAGACATCGCGCTCAACTTTACGAAGGGTTTCTGCCTCGATCTCTTTCTCTTTCTTGGCATAAAGCTTATCAACCGCTTTTTTGGCTTGCTCGTAACGAGTCTTGTCTTTTTTCTCAACGGCAAACGTTTCGATTTGCTTATCGGTCAATGGGAATACTGCCTCAAACTCTTCCTTAAACTTGGGGTTGTTCTTTGCAGGTAGTAGCGTTAGCTCCTTGACCTTCTCATCAAGTAGACGTTCGATTTCTGGTTTAATATCGTCACCTTCAAGAATCTTGCGACGCATCGCGTAGACAACCTTACGGTGACGATTGATGACATTGTCGTACTGAACAACGTTTTTTCGTGTGTCATAGTGATAACCCTCAACACGCTTTTGTGCAGCCTCAAGAGTTTTTGAAACGGCACGGTTTTGAATAGGTGTTTCCTCATCGACACCAAGTCGATCCATAAGTCCAGCAATCCGTTCACCCTGGAAGATACGCATCAAATCATCCTCTGTTGAGACAAAGAATTGACTTTCTCCTGGGTCGCCCTGTCGTCCACCACGACCACGTAGCTGGTTGTCGATACGTCGTGACTCATGACGCTCTGAGCCAATCACCACAAGACCACCAAGTTCTTTCACCCCTTCGCCGAGTACAATGTCAGTACCACGACCAGCGATGTTAGTCGCCAAGGTAACTGCGCCCTTCTGGCCAGCTTTTTCAATGATAGCGGCTTCTCGTTCGTTGTTCTTTGCATTAAGGATCTCATAGGGGATCTTCTCTTTATCGAGCCAATCAGCAATCAACTCGTTCTTTGCAATCGAAGCCGAACCCACCAGCACCGGACGGCCAGCCTTGTGATGCTCTTTAATAACCTCAGCAACTGCCTTGAGCTTACCTTTTTCGGTCTTAAAGATCAGATCTTCCTTGTCATTTCGAACAACTGGTTTGTTCGGTGGTACTTGTACTACATCGAGGCTATAAATCTGCTGGAACTCTTCAGCCTCAGTGAAGGCCGTACCGGTCATACCACTCAGTTTGTTGTACAGACGGAAATAATTCTGGAACGAAACCGTTGCAAGGGTCATACTCTCCTGCAGCACAGGAACATTTTCTTTAGCTTCAATCGCTTGGTGCAAGCCTTCATTATACCGACGACCCTGCATCAAACGACCAGTGTGTTCATCAACAATAATCACTTCACCATCAGAGGTAACCACGTAATCTTTATCACGTTTAAACAGTGCCTGAGCCTTGAGTGCTTGATCCATGTGATAGACGGTACGGATATTGTCTGGGTTGTATAGGTTCTTTATGCCAAGCATCTTCTGTACCTTGTCGACACCTTCATCACTGAGGGCCACGCTGCGGCGTTTTTCATCGAGTACATAATCATCGCCAGCCAACTTGGCGGCAACTTTCGCAAACTGGTAGTAACTCTCGGGGTTCTCTGCAGCTGGTGCTGAGATAATCAGCGGCGTCCGGGCTTCGTCGATCAAGATAGAGTCCACCTCGTCAACGATCGCAAAGTTCAGATCGCGCTGCCTGAGCAGCTCAACATCATCAACCATATTGTCACGGAGATAGTCAAACCCAAACTCATTGTTTGTTCCATAAGTAATATCGGCCTCATAGGCTTCCTTGCGCGTCACCGGACGAAGTTTACGCATGCGAGGATCATCGTGAGCCTCGTTATCAAAGTCCGGGTCGTATATGAAGCTAGCATCGTTAACAATCACCCCGACACTCATGCCAAGAAAGTGGTGTAGCTCACCCATCCATCCGGCGTCACGTTGCGCAAGATAGTCGTTAACCGTGACTACATGGACACCCTTACCTTCAAGTGCGTTGAGATAGCTTGGAAGTGTCGCCATCAGCGTCTTACCTTCACCAGTCTTTAGTTCTGCGACGTTACCCTCGTGGAGCACCATACCACCAATCAGCTGTACGTCATAATGACGCATCTTGAGTACCCGATCACTCGCCTCGCGGACAACCGCAAATGCTTCAGGAAGGAGGTCATCAAGGGTAGTTTTTTTGTTTGCCAGTTTCTTTTTCAAGACTTCAGTCTGCTTCTTGAGCTCTGGCTTCGTCATTTTCTTGTAGGTGTCACCCAGATCGTTGATGGCAGCAACTTTCTTCTCTAGACGCTTCAAAATCCGCTTTTGCGGATCACCAAACACTTTCGTCAACACTTTTTGCCGGTTCAAATCAGGCATACTTCCCCTTTACTCTTCGCGCCTTGTCTGTCAGTCGCTTAAAAATCTATCCTTATTATACGATGGTTTGGCTAGTAAAAAAAGAGGTCGACAGTATTTTCGACCTCTCTATTAGTGCGGCATAGAAACTATTGTTCGCGAGCATAGCTACGTTTAAAACGACTAAGAGCTGCCCGTGTCTTGCCAACATGACCTACCTGCAAATCTTTATATTTTTTCAGCTGTGAGGCAAGTTTGTGTTCAACGATATCTACAGCGGCATACATATTTAAGGTAGAGTCTTTTGCTGCTAGATCTTTGTTCGGCACATGGAGCAATATCTCCGCTTCGTACTTATTACCGTGGTCTCGATTAACTTGCTTCAGTTTCACCTCTGCAGAGGCAGATTTACGAGCATGCCTGGGAAGGAATCTATCAAGTCGTCCAATCTTTCGTCGTACATACTTTTTTGTTTGCTCATCCGGTGTATATTTCACTCCGGAAATTACGATTGGTTCTATCATAGGTACCCTCCTTTTTGGTTAGGATTGTATTTCTATTTTAGCATAGTTAGCATGAGCTGTATATTGACTTTTTCGTGTTATTTTGCTATAATATATAAACTTTGTTGAGGTGGAAACTTCCAAAGTACTTTGACAAGCAGACAGGCACGACACAAGATGAGATTTTGCCGCTCTACAAGAGCCGCAGAACCTCATCTTGTGTCTCCGCCATCCGGGTCGAGCGCAGAACATCATAAGTTTGGGTGCAGTAAGTGCCCAGATGAGGAGAAAGTGCAGAAAATGGACGGCAAGCTATCGCAGGGCCGTATCACGATGTCATCGCTCGGCACACCCAGTGACTTCATCTCCGCTCTGAGCGAGAACAACCCGGGTGCAATACACGTGCTTCTGGAGTGGATCAGCTCGAATCCGGGCCCCGAGGTCATCCTCGAGATGCTCGTCATCGACGGCAAGCGACTGTACGGTCAAGGCATCTGGGATCTGTACAAGCTGTGCGGGAACGACATCGAGCGGTTCAAGTACCACGTTCTGACTGAGCTCCCCAACCAGGAGACTGGTCAGCTGTCGGTCACGTGTCCCTATCGCCCCAATCCCAACGACAGCGCGTTCTGGGAAAAGCGCCGCTTCGGCAAGCCCGGCTCCTTCTGGGCACTCGAGAACCCGCCCAGCGAGGCGGACTACGCGTATCCAATCGCATGACCACATCGAACGTGACATCCAGAGAGGATACAGCCGATCGGTGTCACACCCGACGCTTCTGTATGTTGTCTGCTTGTCATGTTCGCTTCCGTAAGTGTGCACTTACGCTGATGAGTCCTGGAAGGACGAAAAGCGATCTCAATCAAAACCTGCTACGATGGATACATGAAGATCTACGTCAGTCATTCAACAAATTTTGACTATCGAGCCGAACTGTATGTGCCGCTTCGCGCCAACTTTTCTGATCTCGACATCTTCTTACCACACGAAAAAAGCGGTCAAGCCAGCGACACCAAGCAAACTATCAAGACTGCCGACTTAGTATTGGCCGAGGTTTCTTATCCTTCTACCGGTCAGGGTATTGAGCTGGGGTGGGCTAGTGACGCGAGCACACCGATCGTCTGTATTCATAGAGCTGGCACTGCCCCTTCAAGTGCACTAGGTATTATCACTAACGACTTTATTGACTATTCTTCTACTGAAGAGCTCGTAGAAAAACTACGTGAAGTTTTATAAAACTTCACGGCCACCAAGATATGGTCGCAAGACTTCCGGCACTGTCAATGTGCCGTCTTCGTTTTGGTAATTCTCAATAATCGCTACCATCACACGACCCAATGCAAATGCTGTCGCGTCATTGGTATGAATAAGCTCTAAACCATCGGCGGTGCGTACGCGTGTATGAAGTCGGCGCGCTTGATAATCGGTCATGTAGTCAGCAGTGTGTGTTTCGCGGTACTTACCCTGTCCTGGCAGCCAGACTTCCATATCAACGCCACGAGCATTTGGCTTACCTATATCAGCCGTACACTTCATTAGCACATGGTACGGTAACCTAAATTGCTGCAAAAGATACTCTTGGATAGCCACAAAAAATAGATGCTCATTGAAGCTATCCTCTTTTCTAGAGAAACTTTCCATTTCAAGTTTATCGAATTGATGCATACGGATAAGACCTTCCATGTCTTTACCATACGTGCCAGCTTCCTTACGGAAACTAGTTGCAAAACCTATATAACGCAGTGGTAATTGCTCTGTGGTAAACACTTCACCAGCATGCATACTACCCAGTACATGTTCGGCACTTCCCTGCAGCCACAGCTCCTCACCTTCGATCTTGTAGCGATCATCACTGGGCTCAAGACGATCCATCTGATCGTATGGCTCAGTTCGAATCATCAGCGGTGGCAATACCGGGATAAAAGGTCGAGTGCTCACGTTTAGGTCAGCAGCATCGGCAATTTCTTTAAGCTTTGCTTCGTCTGTAAGCGTGTTGATAACAAACTGTTCAATTGCCAGCTGCAGCTTTACAAGATCACCCATGACATAGGCAAACCGACTCCCAGCAACTTTTGCGGCGCGCTCTTTGTCTAACCAGCCCCGTGCTTCAGCGATCTCATAATGATTCTTTGGCTCAAAATCAAACTGCGGAGTCTCTCCGACAACCTTCACCTCAACGTTTTCATCCTCAGAGGCGCCAACCGGCACATCTTCCCACGGCATATTAGGTATTTTTTTGAGAAGTGCCAGATACTTCTCGTCAGTCGAGGAAAGATACTCCTCGCGCTCAGCAAGCGCAATCTTAATTTGCTTACCTTCATCGATCACGGACTGCTCAGGCTTACCGCCCTTCATCTTTGCAGCGTTATCATTGCGCTTTTTGCGCAGCTCGTCAACTTGGCTCTGTAAGTCACGGCGCTCATCATCAAGCTCTAGAAGTTCGGAAATCGATACGTCATAGCCCTTTTCTTTAGCGGCTTGCTGTACTTTCTCAGGATTATTACGAACAAAACGTATATCTAACATACGTCATATTGTAACAGATACGAAGCTAGCTTGCTCAATGTTATCACTGGAACAAAAAACGATGGATACTGCGGCGCATTCTCTGTGTAGGCGTCGGAGGAAAATATGGATCATTGATATCTTCATGGAGGCGCCAGATTTTTTCATTTAGGTCGGCCCTACACTGTTCAAGATATTCAGCTTTTTGTTCAAGCTCATAAAGACTTATTGTGCCATTCTTGTATTGAAGCTGTAGCTCTTTCTCTGCCACTCTGATGAGTTCTAGATGTTGCTCACATGTCATGAGTGAGGTCAGAGAATCCCCGATCTCACTATCCGACCCACCCCAGGGTTGGATCTCACTTGCCATGTTGCTATTCGGTCCTAAGTGCCTCAATTGGGTCAAGCTTAGCAGCCTTGCGACTTGGGAACCACCCTGCAATGACCGCGACAAGCATCAGACCTGCAATCAGGATGACACTTGAAAGAGGATCGAACTTGAGTAGTTCAGTACCCTTCTCAAGATCAAGTTGCTTAGCAATCAATGGATTGAGTAATCCGACAAGAAACGCACCAATAGTACCGAGAAGTCCGCCTAGAAAGCCAACCCACGCCGCTTCGTATCGAAAGAGACGGCCAATGTCCTTACGACGTGCGCCCAGTGCTTTCATAAGACCAATCTGCTGGGTACGCTCAAGTACTGAAATGTACTGGGTGTTGATGATACCGAAGATTGAAGCCAGAATAGCAAGCGCACCAAAGCCGGCAGCACCATAGCTGATAATGTCCACAAAGGTAAAGAGCGCTGTCCGTACCTCTTTGAGTGAAAATACTTCATAGCCCGCCGCCTTGACAGCATCTTGTACAACCGCAGGATCAGCACTGTCTTTCACTCGTGCAGTCATGCCATAGTAGGTGTCAGTTTGACCTGCCGGAGCTTGGAACTTGTATATTGCACTGCCGTCGGTGGAAGACACACGTATCCCACTCTGATAGTTCAACGAGGTCTGTGACTTCTTATCAACCGCCTGGATAGTAAATGTCATGTCCTTTGTTTCAGGCGTTTCCATCTGATTCGGGGACTGCTTTGCGATACCGAGTGTGACTTGCTGACCAATCGCCGCCTTGGCGTCCTTGAATCCAAGTGAAGTTATGTAGTCTTCAGAAACAATCACCTTCCCATTGTCCGGCTGGTTATTCTTCAATGAGCCTGCAACAAGCTCCATACCTGTCTGATCAGCCTTGATACTAAGTGAGGTTTCATATTTCTTGCCATTTGGACCTTGCATATACAGCGCGCTCACGTTGTACATTGGAATCACCGAGGCAACCCCATCAACTTTGCTCACTTTATCAACATCCTTTTGAGAAAGCAGCCCCTGAGCAGAACTTGCGCTGGTTGACTCTTTGCCATACTCTTTCGGGGCATCACTTGATTCTTGGTCAGGCTGTTTCGCAAATACGTTCAAACTTCGTGCATCGCCATTGTTATTAATGAGCTCATCAGTATACGCCTTACCTCCCGCACCGGCGGCAAGTGCAAGGGTAATGGTAAATGCTCCAACGCTGATAGCAAGTGCCGTCAGGAGGGTTCGGGCTTTTGCTTGACGTAGATTACGCGCAGCTCGACGAATTACATCTCTGATTTTCATTACGCACTCCTCCGTTTTGCTGTATCATTCTGCACGTCCGCTTTATCAACTATTTTCTCGATTTTGCCGTCTTTGATAAATACTTGACGATCACACTTGGCCGCAAGATCTGGGTCATGTGTGACCACAATAAGTGTAGTATCATTTTGACGAGAGTAGTTAAAGAGCAGGTTCTCAACCACCTCGCCAGTTGAGGAGTCTAAATTGCCAGTTGGTTCATCAGCGAAGAGGATCTTCGGCTGAGCAGCAATTGCGCGTGCAATCGCAAGCCGCTGCTTTTGACCCCCGGACAAATCCTTGGCACGTGACTTCTTCTTGTCGCCAAGCTCGACAGCATCGAGTGCAGCTTCGATACGAGCTTTTCGTTCCTTTTGAGAAACATTTGCAATTTCAAGCGGCAGACTAACGTTATCGTAGCAAGTCTCATTCCCCTGCACAAAAAAGCTCTGGAAAATAAAACTCATCTTGTGCGCTCTAAAGCGATCAATTTGCTTTTGCTTCAAGGCAAGTATGTTCTGGCCATCAATAATTACTTCGCCTGTTTGCGGCCGATCAAGCCCACTCATGACATGCATAAGAGTACTCTTACCCGATCCCGACTTACCAACAATCGCAATCGTTTTGCCACTTGGTATCTCTAAGTCAACATTATCAAGTGCCGTAAAAGCGTTGGTCTTTTTACCGTACGTTCTCGTGATATTTTTTAGCTCAATCATTCAGCTGTAGTCCCCTCTCCATTTTGCTGTTTACTTCAGTCGATTACGCGCGTCGTGTAAAAATCTCCTTTAGACCAAGTCGCCTGTCGTATTCAAGCGCTCCGAAGCGGAAAACACGAACCGCAAGCAACATCACAATAATAGCCGTAACAAATAGAATCACGAAAGCAATTCCCGCCTGCCACAATTCCAAATTACCAACCGCATTACGCAGAAGTAGTGGGATCGGAGCTGTAAATGGGAAATAACTCAGAACCTGGACCATAGGCATCTCGGGAGATGAAATAAATAGTGGTGCAGCGTACAGTGGACCAAAGATAAAGATCATGATCACTCCAAAGAAGCTTCCGGCTTCCTTTGCTGTTGGAGCTGCCGCCCCAATACCCACAAGTAGTCCGGTAAACAGGATAAAACTAATCGTAAAGATTATTCCTCCAACCGCTATGCGCAATGGATCAATTGGGAGTGAGGCAAGATCAAGATTCGGCAAATTCAGGTTGTCATGGAAAAGAAGATACCCGATAAGAACTGGGATCAACACAATGATGATCTGCAGGAATCCAAGCACAATGAGCGAGAAGATCTTACCGATAATAAGCACGCGGGCATCGATTGTCGTTAGAATCATCTCTATGACACGATTTTCTTTTTCCTCGATAGTTGCGTTAAGCATCTGATTACCGAAGGTTGCTATCATCAAGTAGAACAGTACGAGGAAAACACCTGGCACAATCATCTCCATGAGAGCGTTATACTCAGTACCGTTGCGGTACATTTTCGATTCGGACTGAACCTTATCACCGAGGACAGCCGCAGTGTTTGCCGAGACAGTGCCTGCTACAGACTGCGAGAGTAAGACACCCGCGACTGATTCATAGCGACCATTGTCAAATATGCCAACTTCTTTAGCATATACTTCAATCTTTTCTTTTGTGACATCTTTTGGATAGTAAAAGAACGCGTCGATTTTGCCAGCCTTCACATCACTAATACCCGATTCGCGTGAGGTCGCCTGCTTACCGCTCATCGTTGCCAGCAGCTGCGAGTTCACTAACCCAGAGTCATCCTTGATCTCAAAGCTAAACCTCTGCTTTTCAACGTCCTTTGATGCATCGTCAGTCGCTTTGTTTGAGAAATAAACGATACCAATAATTCCCGCGATCGCAACTGGGAACAGCAAGCTGACCAGCCAGAAACTTTTCTTTTTTAATGTTCGAACAATTTCAAATTTAAAAACAGTCCCGAGATTGTGCATTACTCTTGCCCCGCTTTCTGGCCATATACGTTAAGGAATATTTCATCAAGACTCTTGCCGTCAAATTGCTTCCGCACAGCTTTGACGGTACCATATGCGGCCGCATTGCCGTCTTTTAGAAGAATGATCCGATCGCAAAGCCGCTCCACCTCATCCATTTGGTGAGAAACAAATACCACTGTTGCCCCTTTTTGCTGGTGTTCTTCAATGATATCCATGAGCAGTCGGCGATTGACTGGATCAAATCCTTTTGTTGGCTCATCGAGAATCAAGAGCTCTGGGTCATTCATAATCGTGACACCTAGTTGTACCTTCTGCTGCTGACCACCAGAGAGCTTGTCAAGGCGCGTCTTTGCCTTGTCTGCCAAGCTAACACGCTCAAGAAATGCCATCGCATCATCATGCGCAGTTTGACGTGTCATACCTTTGAGCTGGCCGAAGTATGTCATGACATCGATCACGTTCTCTTTTTTATATAGACCACGCTCTTCAGGCAAGTACCCGAGTTTCACCCCGCCGTCGACGTGATACGGCTCACCATCAACATGTAGCGTCCCCGCTGTCGGCGTATAAATACCGAGGAGTGAGCGCAATGTTGTTGTCTTACCGGAACCGTTTGAGCCCAAAAGTCCAAACGTCTCACCTTTTTTTACTACAAAAGACAAGTCATCAATGACTGTCGTTTTGCCGAACTTCATAGTGAAGTTCTGAATCGAAATTATGTCCCCTGTCATTACCCCTATTGTAGCACGGGAGCTAGAGCTTTACGCCAGGATAAATCGCCTTTGTGGTCTCGTCGATCTCGTGGCGCAACTGCGGGAATGGCACGCCTTCACGTGCAGTCACACCTTCAAAAATCCAGAATACGCGCTCACTAAAACCAAGCCCACATGCTGGAGGCATACCATATTCGAGCATCTCAACATAGTCAATATCAAGCATCATTGCCTCATCATCACCTTCGTCGCGCATGTTCTGCTGCTCCGTAAAACGATCCAGTTGATCAATCGGATCGTTTAGCTCGCTGAAAAGATTGCATAGTTCACTGCCAGCGATCACCACTTGTGCTCGCTGGGTTGTTTCCGGACGGTCAGGATTGGTCTTTGCGAGCGGACTAATAAACGTCGGCGTATTGACAAGCCAGATTGGGCCAGCGACGTCTTTGCGGATATTCTTCCAGAGCTTATCAATGCCGCGTGACTTATTCTCGGTTTGCTCGACCTCAAGATTATTCTCAGCCAGTGCCTTCTTCACCTCATCGATCGTACAGTTGAATGGATCAATACCATATCGGTTCTTGATAGTTTCGGCATAATCCCACTGTTCCCACTCTTTATCGAGATCTACATCAAAATCTCCAAGCGTAAATTGCAGTGTGCCAAAAGTTTCTTGAAGCACATACTTAAAGAGATCTTCTTGGAACTTGATTCCCTCTTTCCAGTCTGCGTAGGCCCAATACCACTCCATAGCAATATGCTCAGGCAGGTGTTCATCCGTATAGTTTTCATTACGAAAACGCGGCCCCAGATCATACACTTTCTCAAAGCCAGCACCAAGCAGACGCTTCAGTGGTAGCTCATGGCTAATGCGCAGATAAAATTGCTGATCATCAAGCGCATCCATATGTGTGACAAACGGGTTCGCATCTGCACCGCCAGTCGTGTGCTCAAGTACCGGAATATTTACTTCGTAAAATCCGCGCTTGTTCAGAAAATCACGCGTTGCCTGCCAAAATTTACTACGACGGATAAACCGCTCGCGTACATCAAGATTGACGTTCATATCAACATAGCGACGGCGGAATCGTTCTTCCTTATTTGTCAGCTCAGTTGGCATTGGACGAAGCGATTTCGTCAGTAGTCGTAGCTCCTTAACGCCGACTGAAATTTCACCAGTTTTTGTCTTGATAACTTCACCTGTAGCTTGAATAAAATCACCGGTATCCAGAAGACTAAGCTGCTCCATACCAAGAATATTTTCTGCACCGTTCAGTTCAGCTACATCTGGGCTGTGCAAGAAAAGCTGTATTTCACCACTTTGATCACGCAGCACGATAAACGCCAACTTACCAAACTTGCGAAGACCCATCACGCGACCAGCGACAGTAACTACCTGCCCTTCAAGGTCATCAAAACGCTCTTTGACATCACCAGCGTGATGCGTGCGGCTTGTTTCCGCTGGATAAGGATTAACACCTAGCTCTTTGAGCTCGGCCAATTTACGCAGTCGTTCGTCTCTGTAATCTTGTAGTGTCGCCATTTCGTTCAGTATACCATTCCTACCCCTGAAATAATAGCCAAATTCTCACAGCGGCAAGCGAATGTCTTGCCATTATAACCACTAATGGTTTACTATATAAATTACAGTTTACTAAAAAATAAAAAGGTAGTCGCGATATGACAACACATACGTTTGAAGGAATTCATGATTTAAGAGAATCTTTCGTCAGACCGCGGCTTAAACCTATCTCAACTTTACGAAGAGTCGGTCACTACCTGAGTGAAAGACAAGTCGCATTCGAAGCAAGCGCCACAAAGCGGACTACAAATAGCGAAAGTATCAGGCGCGCACTCGCACGTGACGCTCTTCATCCGCAGGTCAGAGACCGTATTCGTGAGTCAATTGAAGACGATTTTAGCGTGTAGTTAGCCAACTTTGACAATTGTGTATTTGATATCGCCTTTAGGGGTGGTCACAATTGCCGTGTCACCTTCTTTTTTACTCATCAGAGCAGTACCAATTGGCGATTCGTTTGAGATCTTACCTTCAATAGGGTTGGCTTCAACCGGCCCAACAATATGATAAACGACTTTTTTAGTCCCGTTTTTTAGCTCAACTTTACTGCCTAGACCGACACTCGAAGCACGCGACACTTTGATAAGCTCAGCATTCTGCAGAATATCTTCAATCTCAGCCACACGGCTCTCGACCAAGCCCTGTTCTTCACGAGCTGCATCATACTCGGCGTTTTCAGAAAGATCACCGTAATCACGAGCGGCAGCAATTTTTTCGGCTATCTCACCGCGACGTGCTTTCAGCTCTTCGAGTTCAGCTTCAAGTTCTTTTTTACCTTCAGCAGTGATCTGATATAGTTTTTTCATTTTCCTAACTCCTCTATTCCATCTGAAATGTCATAAAGCGGTGTCGATTAAGACACCACTTTGACAAATAATCATACTGTGTTGTAAACCCTCGCAGAAGTGAATACTGTTTACACTGAAGTTAGTGTATCAATTATGTGTTCACGCGTCAACTTTTTCGTTTCCCCAGTACTTCTTGTGGTAACTTCAAACACCCCCGCCTCAATGGCTCGGTCACTTATAGTCAACATGTAAGGGATACCGAGTAGCTCTGCGTCAGCAAACTTTGTCCCTGGTCGCTCATCGCGATCATCATACAGCACTTCGATGCCTTTTGCTGTCAGATCCTTGTACATATTGTCCGCCTCCGCAGTGCCCTTTTCACCAATCGAAACAAGATATACACGGTATGGGGCAATGTTCTCTGGCCAAACAAGTCCTTTTTCATCTGCAAAATGCTCGGCCAGCGCCCCAACAAGTCGACTAACGCCGATGCCATAGCAACCAGCGATAATAGGTTGTTGCTTGCCATCTGCATCTGTATAGAACACGCCAAGTGCATCGGTATATTTACTCTCAAGCGGGAAGATATTACCCACCTCAATTGCACTATGTTCACGTAGTTTAGTTTTGTCGACATCATGGTCATCAAGCCGAGGATCATCAATCACCTCTTGGTTAACCGCAATTTTTCGCTCCTCATCGACATAGATAGTATCCTCACCAATATCACTTAGCATCTGGAATTCATCACTAAAACGTTTAGTGAATATACCGCCATCAGCATACGTACGATAGGTGATGTCACCAATCCCAAGTCGCTCATATACCCTCACATATGCTGCAGCAATCTCTTCGTAGATGGCTTCGTGTTCTTCCTGTGAGCGCGCAAAACTATACATATCCTTCATGACAAACTCACGTCCGCGCAGCAGGCCAGCTTGAGCACGCAGTTCATTACGAAACTTGCTTTGGATCTGATACACACTTAGTGGTAGATCCTTATATGAGTTGACGTAGCTGCTAAGCATATCAACGATCGGCTCCTCATGCGTCAGTCCCATGCCGAGTTCACTACCATTGACCAGCTTAGTCTTGAACCAGTTATCAACTTTTTTGTCATCCCACCTGTCGGTCTTTTCAAATATTTCACGAGGCTGCAAGGTAGTCATCATTACCTCTTGTCCACCCACGGCATCCATTTCCTCGCGGACGATTTGCTTCACCTTCTCAAGTACCCTCAGCCCAAGCGGTAAGTATGCATACACACCTGCCATTTCTTTATGGATATAGCCAGCACGTATCAAAAGCTGTGCATTCTTCGCTACCTCATCAGCTGGTGCTTGTTTCAAGGTCTTAGTAAACAAATGTGAAATTCTCATGTCTTATCTCCGTTTTAGTACTGCTCTTTGCAAATTGTCTCTGGATATACAAAATTTACCGGCACGCCGGAGTGACAACGGGAGAGACTATTCGTACCATTTGTCGCATCATTACCCTCCTATTGTACTAAGGAGTGAGGGATTGATAAAGAGTATATAAAAAGCGAGGCCGTTTTTTACTGCATGAAGTAATACCCCCGCCCAAATACTACCCGTCACCTCTCGAAGTAAACAGGCAACCATACTGAGTACAAAAACATCGATTCCTACATTCCATGCACCATGAAGAACACCAAAACACACACTCACTACCAAGCTTGCTACGATCATATTGCTATAACGACGCAGCTTACCGTACAGATATCCACGAAATAAAAGCTCTTCAGCAAACGGCGCCACAACAACCAACGCGACAAACGCAACTCCAAGCTCAAATCCATAAAGGTGAGTACCAAAGCCAAGCTCTTGTTTTTGAGCGACATCCACCCACGGCATTACCGCAGCACAGAGAGAAAGTACCAGTTGACTTAGGATCGCATACGGAATAAATGCGACTGCACCGAGCCCAATATCCTTCCACTCCATCAATCGCGCCAGAGCAAGCTCGTCTCTCGATGTCTTTTGTTTCAGCCAACGCTGCTGAAAACCAATGGCAATAGCAAATACCACAGCATAGACAATGCTGCTATATAAAAGTACGGCAGCGGGACGTGTGAACACCTCTTCTGGTGCACCAAGCTTGACTGCCACAACTGCTGCAATACCGAGAATTACCTGTACCAATACAAACAGTCCAGACAGTCCCACCGTATAGACAATTATTCGAGCAGCCCTACTACCTAATTGCCGTCGTGCTTTCATTATTACCTAAAGAGTTTCCCAATATCAGCCCACGTGACGAGCAAGATCAATCCAAGCAGAATCATAAACCCAATTGCTTGCACCTTTTCTTCACGCTCTTTTGTCAGCGGCTTTCTCAGTAGACGGAACAACGTCATCGTAAACCACCGACCACCATCAAGTGCAGGAATAGGAAGGACATTCATGACAGCCAAACTGAGCGAAATAATTGCCGTTAGAAATACAAGGCGATCAAATCCTGCCGCTTGAGCTTGCGGGAAGATCACACCCAGAATCCCAACTGGTCCAGCCACACTATTGCTGACTGTTGAAAGTTCTTTTTGGCCGCTATCCCGAACACCACCATCAAAGCTAAGAGATTGCACGACACCCGACACAGTACTGCCAAGAAGTTGACCAATGCCTGCAAGTGTTGCCCCTGTAAACTGTACTGTTACTCCGACACCTACAATTGGCGCCGACCAGGTTGCTTTGATACGCTCAACCTGATCGGTACTTACTCCCAGGTAGCCTTTCTTATCTGCATTATCATCACGTAGCGGAATATGGGCCGTGTATTCAGTACCTGCTCGATTGTAGATAACTTCTACCTCACGACCTTTATTCTCTGACGTTGCTTTCGTCAGTGCGGTAGGCGTTTCAAGTGTCTCACCGTTTAGCCGCAGCAGCTGGTCGCCTTGCTTTAGCTTTGCTTTGTCTGCAGGAGAGCCCGGCTCGATGCGAATCACCTGAAGGGGCTCGCGAGTTGTTTGAGTGTCGCCTGCAACGGAGAACTGATTATCAAGTACTTTGGGTAAGCCTACTAGTGCAAGGATAGACAATAGCACTACTGCGGTGAGCCAGTTGATTGCGACACCAGCGAGAAGAATCCTTGTTTTTTGCCAATATGTAGCAGCTCCATATGTCCCCTTACCTTTTGCTGCATCATGTTCGCCTTTCAATCTGACAAACCCACCAAGCGGCAACCAGTTAAGGCTTAATGTAACGTTTTTGCCAAGCAAGCCTGAGCTTACCTTCTTTGCCCATGCTTTTGGAGGAAATCCTATACCAAACTCTTCAACCTTTACTCCATTTCGACGTGCAACAATGGCATGGCCAAGCTCATGAAGCACTACTAATAGCACCAAGATAACCAGCCCAGTGATAATTCCCAGTATCAACATTTCTATTTCCCTCTGCGTCGCTCGCGCATATTATATTCTTCCAGTATAGAGGCAACGTCATCTTTTGTCATTTCCGGCCAAAACTTATCCAAAAAAAGAAATTCGCTGTATGCCGCTCGCCAAAGCATAAAATCGCTTAGGCGCTGCTCACCGCTTGTGCGAACAATTAGATCGCACTCGGGTACTTCTGGATGATCCAGGGCACTACGAAATACTTCATGCGTAATCTCATCCGCATCGATGCCACGCTGAACAAGTCGGCGTGTGGCGCGTACAATCTCGTCTTGACCACTATAGTTGAAGCACATAGCAAGCGTAGCCCGTGTACCATTTTTGCTTTGCTCCTCAGCTTCTCGAGCTAGCTTTGCGATATCCTTGGGTAATTGTTCATCTCCTCCGAGAACGACCAACTTATAGCCGTCTTTTGTCAGTTGCTTGATGTCACTCTTAAAAAGCTGACGAATGAGTCGCATAATACCGCGGACTTCTTCTTCAGCCCTCGTCCAGTTTTGGGTTGAAAATGTATAAAACGAAATATATTGCACACCTGCCTCGGCAGTCGCTTCAATAACTTCTTTAAGCGCATTGTAGCCAGCCAGGTGGCCTTCGTATGTAGGCAGCCCGTGTTTTCGAGCCCACCGTCGATTACCATCCAGGATATAGCCAATATGAGCAGGAGTTTCGGCCATCTAGATTGTCAAAATCTCGGCTTCTTTTGCCTTAAAGTAATCATCGATCTTGGCCTGATAGTCAGACATCAATGTATCAAAGGCTTTTTCTACCGCTTTTACATCATCTTCAGACAATTCTTTAGCATCCTTTTTGCGCTTCGCATCTTTCAACGCATCTTGTCGAATGTTGCGCAGAGCAATTCGGCACTCTTCAACTTTATCACCAAGTGTCTTAACCATTTCGCGGCGGCGCTCTTCAGTCAATGCTGGGATTGGCACACGTACTACACGACCATCGTCAGATGGATTTAAGCCAAGACTTTGTGCATCACGGATCGCTGTCACGATAGCAGCAAGGTTGCTCGGATCAAATGGCGTCACTAAGAGTTGCTGTGGCTCTGGAGCCGTTACATTGGCTACTTGGTTGAGTGGCATGCTGCTACCGTAAGCCATAATGCTAACGCTTGAAAGCATGTCAGGGTGTGCGCGGCCAGTCCGAACCTTCTTTAGCTCCTCAGCGAAATGCTCGAGGGCCTGGTCCATCTTTTTCTCATACGGGGCGGTATCAAACATAGTCCTCCTCTGTTCTTATCTCCCTATTAGTATACACTAGAATACGTATGATAATTCAGGAAGTCACACTATCATCTATCCGATCACACCAACTTTTCACGACCCACCTGCACCCTGAGTTAACCGTCATAGTTGGGCCAAACGGCGCAGGTAAAACAACGCTTCTCGAAACAATATATGTCCTACTCCGAGGGAGTAGTTTTCGAGGTCGTGATCGTGACATGATAACCGGCGGAACTGTTCACAGTGGCGCAAAGTTACGTATGGAGGACGGCAGCGAGCGTCGTCTTGCCCTTACACTTGCCCCCGATGGAAAGCTGAACAAAGAATTTACTGTTGCAACAAAAAAATCGAGCCGCCTTCCCGTGACTAGCCGTCGACCGGTGGTCTTATTTGATCCCGACCAACTCCGTCTAATTACCAGTAGTCCTACACGCCGGCGCGAATTTATCGACAATATCATTGCTCGCTTGTCACCGACCTACTCGACTGTTCTCAGTCGTTTCAATCGGACACTCGTGCAGCGTAACGAGCTACTCAAACAATATGAACATATGCCCGTAGAACAATGGGAGAGTCATCTCTTCCCATGGGATATTAAACTAGCCGAGCTCGGGGCAACAATCATAAAAGCGCGACGCAATTTCCTCGCGCATAGCAACGAGCATCTAACAAGACTCTATCGCTCACTCGCTGGCACATCAGTCCAGACTATTACAACAGAGTACGTCTCACCGCTATCAAATTCCTCCCAGGAAGCACTGCTAGCGCAACTGCAACATACACATCACACAGACGCTGTGCGTGGCTTTACAAGTGTTGGCCCTCATCGTGATGACATAGCAATCCTACTAAACGCTCAGCCGGCTGCCGATATTGCATCTCGTGGTGAGCTCCGCACTATTATGCTTGCCTTCAAGTTACTCGAAGTTGAACTTCAGGAGAAACATAGCGGCGAGAAACCACTCATCCTGCTCGATGACGTGTTTTCGGAGCTCGACAAACAACGTGAGGTAAAGCTCATGGAGGCACTTGAGGGTTATCAGACAATTATCACCGCGACAGATCTCCGCGACAAACTACGCGAAAAAGCAAGCATCATCCAGCTCTAGCTCTTCTGATCTTTACTATTGTAATCATGTAGGATATCATTGCACTATTGCTTATTATTGTGTAATCATGCAAAAACAAATCACCAAATCACGCCTCTCCATACGCAATGCAGCCATAGCATATCTCCTTATTGTCTTCATATCTTCGTTGCTTTTGTTCGACTTGGTCCATGCTGCTTCATGTGGAGGCACACAAACAACAATTATCTCCTGTAGTACTGCCGGAGCCGGCGGAATATGGTCATTGCTCCTCATTGCGATCAATGTCTTAACTGTTGGCATTGGCATTGTTGCCGTTGGGGGCATCCTCTACGGGGCAATACTTTGGGCAACGGCAGGCGACAATGCTGGACAAATCAGTAAATCAAAGCAGACTATCTTTAACGTTATTATTGGCTTGGTTGCCTATGCCCTCCTCTATCCATTTCTGCAGTTTATTATTCCGGGGGGAGTATTTAATAGCTACACTATTCCAAACGCTCCTGCGAAAAACACGGCCAACACAACCAAGCCGGCTAATAACAGCACCGGCAACAGCGCCCCTACCTCTTCCAGTAATAAAGTGTGCTATCTTGTTCCTGTAAAAAGCGGAAAGAAAATTGAAGGCAGAATGTATCACAAACTTGGTGGTCAGTCGTATGCTTTTGAGAATTCACCTCAAGGTATTAGGTACGCTGCAAAAAACGGCTACGACAGTATAGATCTAGATATTCAGGTTACTAAAGATGGTGTGCCGGTGGCAACCCATTGGGGTAAACCAATGAAAAATGAAGGGTTCTATGATCCACAAGGTAAACTGCCGAAAAACATAAGTGTAAAAGATATGACCTTTGCCCAAGTGAGTCGTCTTCGTCACAAAGACGGCAAAAGCCAGATTTATTCACTTGACCACATGATTAGTGTTGCAAGTGCAAATAAGATAAATCTTTCACTAGAGATAAAAAGCCCTGTACTAATCCGGTCTCATCTGTATGACATCGCTGCATCGTTGAACAAAGCTAATGTAAAAGCCTACATAAAAGGTAACGTTCAGTTCTTCGCCGGCATGGACAGTACTCTCGCTGCCGCTCGACGCGTTGGTTTCTGGACCCGCGGGACAGAAGGCACTCAGGGCTGGAATCGTCCAACACCAACTGATTGCAAAAAAGTTAGTCAAATATCACAACCCGAGTCTATTCACCCTATCATTGCAGAAATTTCACGGAAAGATGCGACACTATAGTCAATGAATCAACTCCAATACGGATCACAAGACCCAGAGCAAAGCAGCCAGCCCTCGGCCAAACAGTGGTTTGACAGCGTAGGTGACGTACTACCTCCACCCGAACCACCAAAGTCAAAAAAGAAAATCGTAATATTCATAGTAACGGGTATAGTTTTAGTACTGTGCGTCCTCGTTATTGCACTACCGATGCTCACACTTTCTGATTCCAAAAAAAATAATAACGGATGTTTCGAGCAGTCTAACTACAGAGAACTTATCAATGGTCTAAAAAGTGATGATGAACTTAAAATTGAATATGTACAGGCAAAAAAAACCCTTTACCTATACCCTGTATACTTCATTGAAAAAATGACTACATACAATCCGGATACCAAAAATGATACTGAAGAGATACTGAAAACAATTAGTTCTTTCGATAGAGATCATCGATCCTCAGCACCGATCGTTGTATCTTTACACGCTACATATTCCCCAAATGAAACTCAAGATATAGCAAAGCAACGCGCTAAAAAACTACAAGATTCCCTCTTGCGGCTTGGCATGTCAGCATCAGCTATCAAGATAGATGCTCCAACACTGACCAAGCCACAAGATGACTATATGATTGATGGAATTCCAACGCTTATCAACATCATCCCACAATCAGTCTGTCAGACGTGAAGAGAGTAATTAAACGCCTATAATCAAGATTTACTCTGTCACACCAAGTTCAATACGTTTGAACTGAGAGATACGAATATTCTCACCACTCTTGGCAATCTGCTCTTTGATACGGTCACCAACAGTCATGCTGTCATCAAGGACATATGCCTGCTCAGTGAGTACTTGCTCGGCAAAATGCTTTTTAAGTTGTCCTTCAACGATCTTCTCAGCGATGTCACCTGGTTTACCTTTTAGTGCGTCACTTTCAAGAAGTTCTTTTTTCTTAGCTTCCATTTCATCAGCTGGCACATCCTCCAGACTAGGATACTTTGGGCTCATAGCAGCGATCTGCATCGCCATCTGGTGGGCGAATTCTTTAAACTCAGGGAGACGTGCTACAAAGTCAGTCTCACAGTTTACCTCTACTACAACACCGATACGGTTTGAGTGAACATAGCTCTCGATGATTCCCTCTCGAGTCTCACGATCACCTTTCTTTTCAGCCTTTGTCAGACCCTTTTTACGCATTGCCTCAAGTGCTTTATCGAAATCGCCATCAGCCTCTACGAGTGCGCCCTTGGCATCAGTAAGTCCAACACCAGTAAGCTCCTTTAACTTCTTGATATCATCAATTGTTATGCCCATCCTTATTTCTCCTCTTTCTTAGCGCTTGCCTGTCCTTCTTTGACCGCAGCAACAAAGTAGTCAAGTAGAAGCTGTGAACCTTTGATCGCGTCATCATTGCCAGGTACAGCGTACTCAACAGCTGTTGGATCAGCGTTAGTATCAACGACACCTACAACAGGTACGCCAAGTCGTTTCGCTTCACGCACGGCATTAACATCAGCAATCACGTCAAGCACAACAACAGCACCTGGTGCACCAGATAACTGCTTGATACCACTATATTTGTGGTTTAAGAGATCAATCTCCTCCTGATAGCGCTGCACTTCAAGTTTACTGTAGCGCTTCTCGAGGTCACCACTCGCCATACGCTTTTCAAGATCGTGAAGCTTCTTGATCTGCTTCGTGATAGTGTCAACGTTTGTCAGCATACCACCAATCCATCGCTCAACCACATACGGCTGATCAATTGACTCAGCAGCATCCTTAACGATTTGCTTGAGCTGCTTCTTGGTACCAACAAATAGTACCTTTTTACCATTTGCAGCAACCTTGGCAAGAAACGGTAGTGCCTCTTCGAGGCCCTTAACAGTTGTCTCAAGGTTAATAATATGCGCGTCTTGACGCTTTGAGTGAATGTACGGCGCCATTTTCGGGTGCCAACGACTTGTTTTGTGTCCAAAATGAACACCGGCTTCATATAGAGCCTTAATATCAACAGCAACAGCCATGATATCCTTCTCCCTTCACGCGTACTTCCTATCAGGATATCGGTACGCGTTGCTTCATTAAATTAATTACTCACTTATCGTAGCAAATCCTCACCAGAAACTCAAGCAAACCTTAGCATAAAATGTACTTTTATGGTATAGTTTCGCTGTACGATTGACCATCAAGCTCGGGAGAAAGAAGACTCATGGGTACCGACCAAAAGCGAGAGTATGTCGGCAATCTGTTCGCGCTGCTCTACACCTTCCTTATCGTCCCAGCTGCCGGTCTTACCGGCATCCACTGGCTAGCGGTGAAGTTCACCGAGTTCCTGGAATCGACTTTCTAACCCTGGGACAAGTCTCGGATCTAGGCAGTCCAGCGAGTACTCGTACACCACCTCGTCGCCTCTCCGCCCATTGCGGAGAGGCGACGAGCCAACCCACCTTTGACATATCCATAAAAAACAGATACAATGGTCAGGTTATGAAAAGCAGTATTCACCCACAAACTTACCGTCCGGTCGTATTCAGCGACGATGTGGCAGGTTTTGCGTTCTTGACGCAAAGCACCGCGCCCACGGATGACACTATCAAATGGGAAGATGGCAATACCTATCCACTTGTGAAGGTACACATTTCTTCCGCTTCTCACCCGTTCTTTACTGGTGAAGAAAAGATTATCGACACCGAAGGTCGTGTCGACCGCTTTAAGGCGAAGTTTGCCGCAGCTGAGGCCCGTAAACAAGAGCTCGCCAACAAGGCAAAGAAAAAATCAGCTCAGAAGGCAAAAAAACAAGCCTCTGATAAATAACTGTTTCATTAAAAGACTGTCCCTATACTGTGGACAGTCTTTTTAATTTGCTATAGTTAGAACAAGAATATGCCAAAGATTAGCCTCAACCTACCAGACCTCGAACAAGAAAAAGCAGATCTTACTGTATTTTTAGCCACACCCGATGCTTACGCCAGTCCTGATTTTGGGAGCAAAAACCGACGCTTGTCTGAGCTTGACGATCTGATCTCAGCTGGCACGAGGCAGCTCCAGCTGACACAGCAAATCAGTGAGGCAAAAGAATTAATAGCCAGCGGTGATGAGCTTGCCGAGCTTGCTAAAGAAGAGCTACCACAACTCGAGCAAGAGCTCGAGGCGCTAGATGAAAAGCTGTTTATCATGCTAACACCGAAAGATCCAAATGACGAGAAAAATGTCGTGGTCGAAATTCGCGCCGGCGCGGGCGGTGATGAAGCAGCAATCTTTGCTGGTGATCTCTACCGAATGTACCTTCGCTACTGCGAATCACACGACTTCAAAACAAGTCTTATGAGCGAAAACCGATCAGATAATGGCGGCTACAAGGAAGTTATCTTTGAGATAAAAGGCGATATGCCCTATGCAACCTTCAAATTCGAGAGTGGTGTTCACCGTGTTCAGCGTGTCCCTGCCACCGAAAGCCAAGGTCGCATTCATACTTCTACCGCCACTGTCGCTGTACTGCCCGAAGCCGAAGAAACAGATGTAGAAATCAATCCGAATGACCTTCGCATTGATATTTTTCGTGCAAGTGGTCACGGCGGCCAGTCAGTCAACACTACAGACTCAGCCGTTCGTATCACTCACCTACCTTCAGGACTTGTTGTCTCCAACCAGGACGAGAAATCACAGCTTAAAAATAAAGAAAAAGCCATGAGTGTCCTGCGGGCTCGTCTGCTGCAGATCAAAGTAGATGAGGAAAACGCTAAACTCACTGCCGAACGCCGCTCTCTCATCGGCTCTGGTGATCGTTCTGAAAAGATTCGCACCTACAACTACCCGCAAGATCGCATCACAGACCACCGTATCGGCTACTCCAGATCAAATATCCCCGCTGCAATGAACGGGGATATTGATGATCTTGTCGAACGCCTTGCTGCCTACGAACGCGAGCTCAAAGCGCAAAACGCCGAAGCGTAGACTACTACTGGTTATTTGGTAAATCTATTATCTCACCATCAACCACTCGGTAAGATATCCCGTGCTCATCAGTCTCAACTTTAACTTGCGCCTTGAGCTCATCACCGACATCCGGCATAGCATCCTTGTCGTGCGAATAAGCTATCTCAAGTACATCACCAGCTTGCTCATATATTGGCAAGGTCCGAATGACATCTTCCACTTCAGCCTTTGTCATTGACTGATCAAGTACTGCTGGGATTCCTTTTTCAAGAGCATTACGGATCGCGCGCTCTGCGGCTCCCTGGCCCCAACCAGATTCAGAACCGCCAAATTCACTCGTGCCCGTAAAGACATCTGAGGGAGCTAACTCAGATTCAGGCGACACGATAGGCCTAGCCTTTTCCGAGTTCCCCGGTGTACCAAATGCTGCAAATGCCACACCAACAATAGCAGCGCCAACTACCGCGGGTGGAATGATCTTATTTCGACCCCTTGGATTGCGAAGTGAATCATAATATTTCTTCATAAGGTGAATTCTATCACACTTATAGTTATTTGTCAATAGTTGCAGAGTGCGCAGTGGGTACCCACCACATAAAGGCACTACATGAGATTGCAAGGGCAAGTACAATCAAACTGGTAATCACATTGCGTGAAAGAAGCGCTACCGCCACAAATGACACCCACGAGCAACCTTGGGAGATAACTTTCACCCGCCGATCAACCGTCCCCTCTCGCTGAAAACGTTCAGCTTCATAAATAGCCTGTTTCAGAACTGGCAGTTTAACGAGCCATTGATGGAGTCGCTGACTCGACCGAGAAAATGCCCAGAGCGCGATAAGGATAAAGACTGTTGTTGGCATACCTGGCACCCACACGCCAACGATCCCCAGTACTGTACAGAGAATACCAAGGAGCATGAACAAAATACGACTACCGACTTTAAGCATTTATAACCCCTTTTTGTTCTACCATTCTTCGTATTATACGATATATCTGTTTTGTATTTCGACTTCTTAATGGCATAATGCCTTGTATGACAGTAGGTTCATGGATCCATAGCGCCGGCGATACACTTCTTAAGTGCGGTATTGAATCTGCTCGCCTTGATGCTGAAATCATCTTGGCCCATACTCTCAAAAAACCGCGAACCTATGTGCACGCTCACCCTGAGGCAGTAATAGACGCGAGGCAGGAGGATATTGCAAACGCTAGACTCGATCTTCGTTGCGACCGAGTCCCAGTCGCTTATATTGTTGGGCATAAGGAATTCTACGGGCGTATGTATCATGTCACTCCCCAGACCCTCATCCCCCGACCAGAGTCAGAAGAGATCATCACTATGCTGCGACAACTCCTCGGCGATACAGCAACCCTTCCTGGGATAACGACTCGGCGACTAGTTGATATCGGCACAGGCAGTGGTTGTCTTGGCGTTACCGCCAAGTTACTTTACCCCGAGCTTGATGTGACACTCGTTGACACAAGCAAAGCAGCTCTTATTGTTGCCGAGAAAAACGCGTACCAACACGGAGCTGAAGTAACCACTGTACAGTCAGATTTGCTTGATAACTATCCCTTCTCTCCTGATATCGTACTAGCAAACCTCCCGTATGTTGATAGCGGGTGGGAGCGTTCACCAGAGACAAATCATGAGCCCGCAGAAGCGTTGTTTGCTGGCAACCACGGACTGGTCCTCATCGAAAAATGCTTTGAGCAACTTTCACACCGGATGAAGAAGGGCGGTATTGCGATCTTTGAAGCAGACCCGCGGCAATGGGAGCTCATCACAAAATACGCTGCAGGAGCCGGCTTTACAATCAAACAAACTAGTGAGTTCGTCTATAGCTTCATAAAGCAATAGTACCTAGTAGGCAGTTAGCTTGAGCGATATCTCTTGTGATCTTCCACCGCGTAAGACTGTCAAACGCACTGTATCACCAGGGCGAAACTCACCCACAAGGGTTGAAACGCTCTTACCGGGACCTACTTCTACACCATTTACTTTTGTGATGATGTCCTTATCTTTGATCCCTGCCCTGGCAGCTGGGCTGCCCGCTCTCACTGCACTGCCCTTCTCTGCGACAACATAATCACCTTTACTCACAGGTAATTTGTATTCACTCTTTATTTCAGGCGTGATGGAGACGTATTGAACACCAATGATAGCTCGTTTAACATTTCCTGCTGCTAAAAGCTGCTTGATAGCACCCTTTGCCGCGCCGATTGGTATCGCAAACCCAATACTCTGAGCGTCCGAAGCGACTGCAGTATTGATACCAACTACCTGCCCTTGCAGGTTTATAAGTGGACCTCCAGAGTTACCTGAGTTGATTGCAGCATCGGTTTGGATGAGGTCGTTGAGGCTCTCGGCGTCTCGTCCAGATTCATCACTTGAAGCGATGACCGGCCGACCAAGCCCAGATATCACCCCGCTTGTAACGGTATTTTGATATTGACCAAGTGCATTGCCAATTGCAACGACATTTTGACCAATTCGTATTGTTTTTGAGTCACCCAACACTGCCGGGGTAAGATTATCGACGTTATTGATCTTTAAAAACGCAAGATCGTTCAATGGATCAGTTCCCACCACTCGTACGTTGTCGTGAGTTGTCCCATCAGAGGTCACCACTGTTGCCTGAGACGCACCGCTGATCACATGCTTATTCGTCATGATATAGCCATCTTTGCTCAGGACCACACCCGTCCCTGCGCTCTGTGCCGTGTATCCCAAGAAGCTCGACGAGCCAGATGACGTAATAATTGAAACAACGCTTGGCGATACCTTTTCAATCACTGATGCCAACGTTTGCTCGTTCTTTGAGACAATCTTGTTGCCATCATTAGCAACTGGCTCAAACGTTGTTGTAGCAGACCCAAGGTTTGTCGTCGCTAGCCAGCCGCCAAAATATCCTATCAGTCCACACAGAAGCACCAGACCTATCACTCCACCTATGATACCGAGTGTTCGACCCACATTGTTATGTTGCGCTACTGGCTGATCTTGCTGCACACTACCCCCTTTTATAGTTACAATTTTCCTCTTAGATTGTCTTGACTGTTCCAAATAACGTCAGGAGCAATACGATAGAGCTAATTACCAATAATGCTGGTAGGATTACTTCAGCAAGCTTTATCTCTTTGTTTCGATGATAGCTATTATAGACACGTTCCGCCAAGAAGCTTAGCAGCATCATAACAACTGCTGCCTGTGAGATTTGTAAGTCACCAAGCACCGAAAGGCGGTAACCAAATGACCAGTGGTAGAATAGCCAGCCCAGTTCTGCAAATACTGTACCCCAGACAAGACTAAGTAGTACAAAGTGAGGCTCATTGTAGGCTGTCAAAACATGTCGAGCAGAGGCGTAACCAATCATCCACATAATGGCGACCACGGCAATATCCCACCATTCAAAAGCAACATGCATCAACGCTGCTACTCCGACAAACACACTTACCCCTGCCTGTAGCACAACAAACGTTCGCTTAGAACTTGGCTTTAGGAAGAGTAACCAGGCCACATACAGCACCGTCAAAATGATTTGCACACTCAAATGACCACTGGCCGCATAAAGAAATACCACCAACCCAAGGCTGACAATGATATCAACAGCATTTGCGACCACATGTGCTGGCCAGTATTGTGGTCGCACTGCCAGGATACGCCACTTACTCAGTAACACCAACAGAAAGGCCGGCAAGGGAGACTCCACAACAAGTACTACAACCAAAATAGCTGCCGCTACAAGAATATTGAGCAATATATAGACAGTTTCAGACAATAATGTCTTATGTCGAGATGGTTTTAGGAACTCCATTACTTCAGCTATTATACCATTATTGTAGGCTCTAGTTTGTGCTAGTTGCTGCTTTTCGTAGAATAATCACGAAGTCGGTATTTGCTGCTGTAATCACCGGACTAGCACCTGATCGTACTTTTGTGCCGAGTATACTCTCGAGTTTTTTCTTTGTCTCTGGCTTCTTGCCTGCACTAAGGTCATATATCTCAGCCTTACCTGTCTTTACGTCAGCAGCGGTGTCAACTGCCGATATCGTAAAGCCTTGCGCTTCGAGCTTATCCGCCTCACTCTGAGCCAAGCCAGCTACTCCAGCACCATTGTAAACAGCTACTTTTGCCGCTTCCTTTGTGATAGCACTAGCAAAGATCTTTTTATGAATGTAGGCTTTGATTTGGGTATAGTCGTACTGCCCTGCCGTTGGTATCTGAATACTCGAATTACCAGGACCAGTGCTACTACCAATAAGGTTTGCGTCATCGCCCGCTAGATCAATTGAAACTATTTTGTCGCTTGGAATATCTTTTGTGAGTGATATAAGGGTTTGAACCTCTTTAGTAGCAAAGTCAGTGCGTAGATTCTTACCAAGAGCGTTCATGAGACTTGTCACCTTCCCAATGTTGAGAAGTGTTTCGCTACTCGTTGCCTTCTTCTGGAGAGCCTGAAGAACCTTTTGCTGATTCGCCTGTCGGTCAAAGTCACCTCGCGCCAGCCCACAAGCACCTGCAGATCCACGAGCGCGGGAGAATTTCAACGCCTGATCACCGTTCATATGGTGCTTACCAGGGGTATATTTTATGTTCATATTGACATCAACGATTCCCCCTCGTGGTATACCACTGTTGATACAGTAATAGTTGTACCCATTCCCTTCAACCTTGATCGTGACACCACCCACCGCATTTACTGCACCTATAACAACGGCCCAATTAATATGCGCATAATACTGCATCTTGAGGCCAGTCACTTCAGTCACTTTTTTCTGAAGTGCCTTCGCCCCCGCTTCTTCCTTGCTGCCACTCTCTGAGAAACACTCATAAAGTGAGTTGATTTTACCTTGGTAACCCTCTGGACATACCGAGCCATAGTCGACATACAAGTCGCGAGGAAGGCTTACCATGTAGGCATTTTTCTTCTCCTGATCGATCGAGAGAACCATCAGAGTATCGGTCAGATTTGCTCCTTCGTGACGCTGATCATCCACGCTCCCTGAGGTACCAAACACCAACACATTAGTTCGGCCGTTCTCATCAGCTTTGAGCGGCACATTTTGAAAGATATCAAATATATTACCCTTAAACACGCTTGTTCCAGCCAGGATTGCATTTATACCCAGATACGCGCCAATTGCCAAAACGGCAACGATAATAAGTTTAATAATCCAACCAACGATCTTACGTCTCTTTGACTTTGGAGGTTTGTTTTTGTTCCGACCAAATAAATGACGCTTTTTCTTTGGTTGTTCTGGTTGATCATCAATTGTACTCAGTGACTCGTCAATTTCGCGACGACTGACTCTGCCGGCTGTTATGATAGGCTGACTCTTATGATTGCCTATCGTAGACTCGTCTTGGTGCGCAGCAATACTGCGTGTTGCATCCGACTCGCTACTATCACCAATGGTGCGGCGATTTGGCCGCGACACAAAACCATCAATTGATTGAGAACTTTTTCGCATAGATTACTTCCATCTACTATACAAGACTGGACGTATCATTAAAACAAAAGCGTGTTGTATTTTTCCGCTCAGCGGTCGACAATAGACGTATGCAAACTTCAACATCTTCTCGACCGCGGCCGATGACGTGGCCTCTATTGGCCGTTTTTGGAGCTCTTCTTTTCAGCTACTATCCACTCCTGTCTCTCGGCACTCTGAGCGGCATGCATATTGATATTTCCCTTCTCTATGTGCTCACGCTTGTTGCAGTAGTGATTTCGTTCGGCACCATCTGGCAAGCAAGACACCACCTTATAAGCTCATGGCCACTACGGTTACTAGTTCTATTCTCTGCTTATCTCAGTCTGACTATATTGTGGAGTCCAAATAGTACACGGAGCCTAGCTACTGCAGGATTTATGTGGCTTCTCACTGGCCTTGTTATGGCAATCACAGCACATTTTCAACCCTTGCGACGCTCATCACGGCTAATGTTTGCCATTGTAGCCGTAGAGACAGCTGTCATGATTGTCTGGGCAGCCTGGCAAATCATAGGTGATACAGCGGGAGTATCAAACTCTTTGACACTCCTACCAGAAGCTTATCAATCTACTGTCTTTGGCGTAGCACGGCCTACAGCCTTCGCGCTTGAGCCGCAGTTTTTCGCCAGCCTGCTACTTGTGCCATTTTGCTGGCTCAGCTACCGGCTACTCATTCGAGAACGACTGGGTGCCCTCACTACGCTTGGTTTTATATCTATCACTGCAACCCTTGTCCTAACTCTATCTCGTGGCGGCTTACTTGCAGCGAGCATTAGCCTTATACTTTTACTCTGCTTTTTATACACAACGAATAAGGAGCGCTGGCTACTTGTTATTGGTCTCCTTCTTGCCGGAATATTCTCAGCGCTCTCCATCGTTGCAATTAGTGCTCAACTCAACACAAGAGATTCGATTTCGGGCTATTCAGCTGTTCAAAAAAGCGTTAGTCAGCTTACCCTTGGTGGTATCAATCTACCAAGTAAATCACACCCGCGAGATACAGAGGTCTCGGCCAATAAGCCTCGCTCTATCTCGTCCAGCGGCTACGTAGCAAGCTCCACAACTTCACGCACCTCAATGGCGGCACGAGCTATCGAAATATGGCGACGTGACCCACAGACAGTTCTTTTCGGTGTCGGCATAGGAGGCTTTGGAGCCGCACTGCACGCCGCCGATGCAGATGAACCAGCTGGCCGCGTCGTTAATAACTATTATCTTGAGATGCTCGTTGAGACTGGCATCATAGGTACTCTCATCTTTGCTGGTTTTATTATATGCCTTGGTTGGCATCTACTCCGCAAACAACAGTGGCTTATCACTGCTGTCATCGCTGGATTCCTCGTGCAGTGGAACTTCTTCTCTGGCAACGCAAACGTTATCCATATCTGGTGTATCATCGGACTGGCTTGCGGTATACTTATCTTCCCGCAAAAGCCTACTCGGTCTGATACAATACGATAGTGCCTTCTATGAGTTTTTTTGACCATCACCAACGTGCCAAGGATGCCCTTGGGATTGTTATTTTTCTCGTCTGTGTTGTGATAGGTACTGTCATAATCAACGCATTTATCTTCCGTAGCTTTACTGTCGAAGGACCAAGTATGCAAACAACCATACAGCAAGGTGATCGTCTGATTGTCAATCGACTTCCTGTTACTTGGGCACAGCTACAAAACAAACCATACGTCCCTGGACGTGGTGAGATTATTGTCTTCAAGAATCCCCTCTTCAATCGATCTACTAATCGCGAACAGTATATCGTAAAACGAGTTATTGCTTTTGCCGGAGAACGAGTGGTTCTTAAGGACGGATCATATACAGTCTACAACCATGATCGCCCAAAGGGTTTCAATCCTGACGATTACAACCACGGCGAACCTGGCACACCAACAAGCGGGTCAATCGATGCTGTCGTTCCAGAAGGTACGATATTTGTTAGCGGTGACCACCGACAAGGAAGCTGCTCGGCTGACTCCCGCGGTGAACCTACCAACGGCGGACTAGGTATGATACCGCTCTACGATGTAGTTGGGCCAGTGTCATTCAGAATCTTCCCATTTGGTGCCATCAGAAGTTTCGGTGGAAGCAGTAAAACTCCCGACGCAGTCGGCAAGACACATCCGGGCAATGGTGCTGCCTGCGAAGAAGTCATAGGACTTCAGTAGTAAAAACTATCTAAGGTAACAGGCGTTCTTTTAGAGCCGCAAACTCGTCAGGTGTCGCAAATGAGAAAACGATTTGGCCACTTCCACGCGAGGAAGTCTTGACCCTCACTGTCGTATGGAAACGCTCGCCAATCTGACGTGCTTCATCTTTATACTGTGTAGCCTGTGCCAGGGACCGTTCCGTGACACTGCCTTTCTGCTTACTCTCACGTGCCGCAGCCTCCACCTTACGTGCACTCCAGCCCTCAGCGATAATACGCGGGAGCAACTCAAGTGCGAACTCAGGATCCATATCGATGAGCGGTCGCGCCTGACCTTCGCTAATCTTATTGTCGACAATCGCTGTTTGCACTTCTTTCGGAAGTTTGAGAAGACGTAGCTTATTGCTAATAGCGCTCACAGATTGCCCGCCGACACTGACACCTATCTCTTCAAGGCTCATGTTAAATTGCTCTCGAAGTTTGCCGTACGCCGTTGCTGTCTCCAGTGGATTGAGGTTCTTTCGCTGAAGGTTTTCGATCAGTGCTAACTCAAGCTTACGCTGCGCTGTAGTAGTCCTTACAAGGGCCGGGATGGTGCGAAGACCGGCGATCTTTGCCGCCCGATAGCGACGCTCACCAGCGATGATCTCATAGCCACCACCTTTGGGTGTGAGTACGATTGGCTGCAACACTCCATGCTGCTTGATTGACTCAGCCAGCTCCCCAAGAGCAGTCTCGTCAAAAATGCGACGCGGCTGGTCCGGATTGCCCTCAATCTCACTCAACTTAATATGTCGCAGCTCGCTTACTTTTCGGTCGTCGCCAGCTGTCGGGTCAAACGATTCATCCAAAAGATCTGTTGGAATCAGCGATTCAAATCCGCGACCAAGTCCTTTTTTAACCATGTCTATAGTCCTGCCCTTTCCATCACCTCTTTTGTAAGTGATTTGTAGGCTCGCGAGCCTTTACTAAAGCGATCGTAACTACCCACAGGTACTCCGTGACTCGGAGCCTCAGCCAGACGAATGTTACGAGGGATCACCGTCTTAAATACTTTGCCCGGGAAGTGCTTTTTGATCTCCTCGTGTACCTGTGCACTGAGTGTCGTCCGACTATCTACCATCGTTGGGAGGACCCCAATAAGTTCCAGGGTTGGATTCATCTTTTGGCGAATCAGCTTCATCGTCTCGAGTAGCTGACCCAGGCCTTCCAAGGCATAAAACTCTGCCTGAACTGGCAGTAATATGTAACGGGCCGCAATAAGACCATTCACTGTCAACAAACTAAGACTTGGGGGGCAATCAATCAAAATAACATCGTAGCCCTCAACTGAGTTAATTGCATTTTTTAGACGAGAAAACCTACGGTCGGCTGTATTCAATTCCGCCTCAGTGTTTGCAAGTTGGGGCGTCGCCGGTGCAAGAAAAAGATTCTTGTGCTTCGTCTCGATGACAATGTGCTGCAAGCTGCGAGCCTCGGTCATCACTTCGCTCATCGACCCATTTTCAAGTTCACGTTTATCAATACCAAGCCCGCTGGTTGCGTTACCCTGGGGATCATAATCAATCAGTAGCGTCTTTTTGCCCGCCTTAGCGAGAAAATACGCCACATTAACAGCTGTCGTTGTCTTACCTACGCCGCCCTTTTGATTTGTGACCGCAATCACAATAGGTTGTTTATCTCCCTCGCTCATCTGCATATAAGTATAGCATGAGCAACAAAAAAGGTTGCATATATGCAACCTTTTTTGTCTCTGTAAATCAGTCTATTTAGCGATCTTACCGATTTCAATTCGACTGTATTTTTGGCGGTGTCCCATCTCTTTGTGAACACGCTTCTTGGCCTTGTAGCGGATAACGCGGAGCTTGTCGCCCTTTACTTCTTCCTCTACCACCTTGGCTGTGAGCTTCACACCTTTGACGAGTGGCGTGCCGACAGTAGATTTCTCACCATCAACAAGCATGAGTACGTCGAGATTGAGCTCTTTCGTTCCATCCGGGAGGCGGTCCACCAGGAGGGTCTCTTTTTCGCTGACGATGTATTGCTTACCGCCAACCTTAACGACTGCTTTCATAGCTTCCTTTTCTTATTTAGCTTTTCAATCTGAACTATTGTAACAGAGACGAACTCATTTATCAACAGGGTTTACATGTTGTCCTCAAGCGCTTGCTTAGCTACCTTGCGTACACTCTTCTCGATATATCCCCGAACGGCTGCCTGCTCGTCTTCATTCATGCCAAATCCCGGTCGACCTTTCTCATTGAACTTATAGGATTGCAGTTTTATTCCTAACGTATTTATCACCCGATGCACATACGACCTACTTAGGTGAACGCTATCTGCAAATTCCTGGACTGTGATAACACCATCTGGAATGACTTCAGATATTGTACCTTTTTTTGACAAATAATCCTTGAGCTTCTGTTGCTGATCAGGATCGTACCCATATACCGTATTTGATCCAAATTTGTATTTCTTAACCTCACCTAGTTCTTCTGAAATGTTACCTAGTGCAGCCATAATGGTTGAATGGTCAAGGCCTAGTAGTTTCGATAGACCTGGCACCGAGAGTACACCTTCAGGCGGAGTATTAAAATAGTCCCTCTCCTTCAAATATGCCAACACTCTTTCTTGTTGCGTAGTATTCAAACATTTAGCAGGGTTCCTCCTTGTGCCCACCCGGTAGACGGCAACTTGTCCTATCTCATCTTCAAGGTGAGCTATTGTCTCTTCCAGAATCTTATCATCGATTTTGTTGTCTCTACGAAAATGCGTTATAGACACAAAACCCTCGGGCATATCTTCAATTAGCTTCCCCTCTGCTCCAAGTAGGTGAGTAATTACTTCTTGTTGGTTGACACTAAATCCATATCCCCAATTTCTATTTCGACCAAATCTATATCTATTGACTGTACCAATTTGCTCAGTGTGACCTGCGATTATATTTTTAATCGTCGATACATTTACTCCAAGATTTTTTGCTAGCTCTTGAAGATTAATCACACCTTCAGGTGGAGATTCTGGTCTCTTCAAGAGCTGTGCGGGATTTGCGGTATCCAGTGACTGGTCTGCAAAGTCATCTTCTAGAAGCCGAGCGAGTGTTTCAATAAAGGTCACCTTATTATAGTTGAAAGACTCTCCTACCAATTGGTTACGACTAATGAGATCCTCTAGTTCAGGTTTTTTTAGAGCCGCAACAGCTTCAGCGTTCAACCCGAGTTTTAGTAATTTATCTCTGTCAAATACAAACGTTCTATTACCTTCTTCATCGCATACATCAATCATACGATTGAGTATTGGTACATCGAGCATATTGTAAGGTAACTTACGTACCATGTTAGGGGTTACTTTACCGGGAATTATTTTTAGCTGACTCTTATCATCTATATCAATACCGAAACGGTGCTTTAGAAGTAATAGAGTCGTCTTCAGCCGGGGAATCTGTCGCTTCTCTTGAAATGAACCATCACCAGCATACACACCTTGTTCTCGCGCGGCTGGAGGAGTAACTACAGTACTCCCCTCATCCAGATGATTTTTGATAAAACTATCAAGTTCATCAATACTACTAGCAACATCTGCAATATGATCAAGCATCGTTTCAATAAGGTCAGGATCAATATTATAATATTGCATCATAGCCATTTCTCGTCCACTGTCAGTCAAAACAAGCGGGAGAGACGAACCGTCATAGCTATATTTAATAGACTCAATGATATCAACAAAATCACTGAGCGCGTTATCAGCATAGGTATTAATATTCTCTGGTGTTAGTACACGATTCGTAACTGCATCTATCTGTGCTTGAAAATCTGGTGTTTGGTTGTCTGTTTCAAACGACTTGTCAGTCGGTTCTGTCATAATATATATTATAGCAAATTTTTGCTAAAAAAGCAATAGCATTACAGTACTTACTCTTCGTTTGTGGTCTTCCACTGATTGCACTGTAAACACACCTATATTTGATAACCGCAATGTTCTTTGCTATGCTACCCGTTGGTCTGTCCACTACCATGGAGGAAGATTGTGACATTTCGTCACTCACTCAGTTGGGTTGGTCGGGGTACGCGTCGCAAATGCGCACAGACGCTTGCCCTAGAACTTCAGGCAAAAATCGATGCATGGGGACCAGGCGATGAGGCCAGTGCGATGGTCACCAGCAAGAAGCAACTTGATGCCTTCCGAGATCGGCGCCTTGGCCGCTCACAGGCTCAGCTACTTCATCACCTGAAGTTGCGCATCCAGGCTGAGCTCGCGCCTTGTCCAGTGCTCGTCGCACTGGACTACAAGGCAATAGGCGATCGACTCTACCACCTCACTGCTACAGTGACTCCCAGCTCGGTCGCCCGCTAGCACCACTGCCCCGCACCCCACGTTACACGGTTGAGCCTCGCTCCCTGAACAACCGGGGCGGGGCTTAACCATAGCTTTTTTATTTATTGAATCTTAGGTATAGTCGTGTTCCAACAAAGAGTGCCAGCACCAAAATAGCAACGACGGTCAGGTAGGCCAAATTGACAGGTGCAAACATACCCGTATCAGGAGCAGTTGGCGCAGCAGGGTCACCGATAATCGTTAAACCACCAATAAATGTCACTCTTGATACATCACCATCACTATCAGTCACCGTTACCACTACATCATATTTACCTGGAGTAAGCGGTCCAACAACTCCATCTGGCAGTGTCCAAGTGCCGTCCCCATTATTGGTAGCAGTGTAGTTTTTCCCATTAATTGTCAGCACAACCGTTGCATTCGGGTCTTCGATTGTACCTTGCATACTAGGTGTCGTATCTTTTGTCACCTTCGGGGTCAATCCAACTTCTGGAGCGGTCGAACTAATATGAAGTGCGCTAGGCTGTGTGTAGGTACTTGTAATGCCGCTCACGGGATCAGTCACCTGAATCGTGACATCATAAGTGCCGTCAGGAATCGTTGTGAGTGTATTGTCGGCAACGGACCATGTCTTGGTCGTATCGTTGTAAGTTGCATTGACAGTTTGTCCATCGACAGTAATCTGCACTACCGGATTCGTAATGCCAGCGATAGAGATAGTACCACCTAGAGCCGGAGTATGATCCTTGGTGAATTGCTCCGTGACATGGCAATTTTTTATGGCGACATCACGTATGTTGCCAAACTCTGAAGTGTTACCGCTTGGATCAGTCGCCGTCATCGATAGATTACTTGCACCGCTCGGAAGCGCAAAGGTAGTATTACCCGAACCATCAGTTGTCACAGTTGTTGAACCAACATGCGTACGTCCTTCATCGGGATAATTTGGATTCGAAAATCCTTCGGGGGTATTATAGAAGTCAATAATATACTGTCGGTTAGCTTGACTGCTCAAGCTTCCCCTTAGCTGTGTCGTTCCATCGCATCGCTCAACACGGTTGATCACTGGGAAGTTCTGAAGATTATTACCACCGGTATCGCCATCACCTTCATCATTTGGCGTAGGATTGAATGTAAGCGAGGTACCTTCAAGGTTGATACCAAGCGCTCCGTTGTTATAGATTGAGTTACCACGGATTGCTACCCTCTCTGCATGGCCGGTAGTGTCCTCGACGAGTACGCCACCATACACGCTATTGGCGATAATGTTTCCCTCACCAGGCGCAGTGCCACCAATCCGGGCTACTGTAGCCGCTGAGGTCCATATGCCAGTATTACCCGTAAGAATGGGTGTCGTGCCATCTGCTCCTACACCGATGTAGTTACCGAGAATTGTTGTCCGGTTACCACCAAATCGTATACCAACTGCATTACCCGCGATAACATTTCGCTGCGCCGTTGTCGTACCGCCAACAACTGTGTCGTCCCCTACCATAAGGATGCCGTAAGAATTTGCAATTGGCGTTGCACTTGCCATGCCATTCACCGTAGTACCAATGTAATTGCCTTGTATCACGGTGTTCGTAGGCGAGGTAAATCCTGTGTTGCTAAGCCGAATACCGATTGCCACATATCCGCTTTTGTTATTAATAATTTGGTGATTATTACCTGTAGCAATGAACACACCGACCGTCATGGGAGCGCTTAGTGGTGTGCCATTTGTGTCAAAGTTGATGTAGTTATTTTCTGTACGTATACCACCAGCAGTTGTAGAGTAGACAGCTGCTCCAGTGTTTGAAAAATAATTACGATCAGCTGCATTCGGTCCTCCAACAATCGCACCAGGTGTCTGAAAGAGCGAGATTCCATGAGCCAAGTCACTGTCATTAGAACGTAAAGTACTCGTCCCGTCACTAGCAATACCAAATTGGTTGTGCTGGATGACAAGGCCGTTCGTGATAGATGCAGGATTCGACCCTACACCGACACTGTAGAATGTACTACCGACACCAACATTACCAAAGATGTTGTCGCGTATATCAACATTGTTTTGGGTGCCAGGATTAAATGCAACAGAGATATGCCCACTGGTTGTACCAAACAGTGACAGCCCTGTCGATATCGTCTGCATTCCATCGGCGGTTGTCTCAAAATAGTTTCCTCGTATTGAAACACCGGAAAACGGTGCTAACTCTAGACTCGCACGGCCACTCGCTGCAAAGACATTTCTTTCTGCGGCCGTAGTGCCGCCGATCACGGCCCCCGAGTTACTATCACCATTGCCGAGATAGATACCGGCAACCGTCGTGCCTGGAGCGGGAGCTCCTGTGTTCGGTCGTGCAGTAGTACCATCAAGCCCAAGCCCCATCCAGTTGCCCTTCATGCTGAAGTTGGTGATGTTCGTGGCCGCATCTGCCGGGGTCGGATCAGTAACAAGTCCCGCGGTGATATTGCCACTAATCACATTGCCTTTCCCTGCCGTACCAAGCCGCAGGTTATCGGTTCCATAGGCGATAATGCCGTAGCGATTGGCACTTGCAGCTCCTGTTGTAGTGAGACCGATTAGGTTTTGCTCGATCAAAATATTATCTGCATCGTTGATGCCAATTGCGTTGTTGAGAACACCTGCATTGTTACCCACAATTGACAGACCACGAATAGTACTGTTATCTGCCGTATCAAAGAATCCGAAGCCATTTACATTTGCCGGAAGACCTGAGAAGTTTATCTGCACCGATGGTTGGGCGGGAAATACACTACAGTTAGCTTCTGGTTCGGTACATCCGTCGATGCTTATCTGCTGGGCCATGTTGGGAAGCGCAGTTGTAGGTGAAATAATGTGTGGACCAGCTCCAGCTATATTGAAAGTGATGTTGTCAGCACCAGCCGCCGTCTCTGCATCAGTAATGGCCTGACGAAGACTTCCAGCTCCACTGTTATTCGTATTCGTTACCGTAAAAGTTGCCGCAAAGACGGATTGGTGAGCTGTGCCGAGGAAATAGAGTGCACCGAACAAGATAAGCACTCTAAGAGATACTAGTATCGTACCTCGTTGATGTAGTATCCTCATTGTTCCCCTTTTTTGCTTTTTGACTGAGCCGTCCCCTAATACTAGTTATGATTATAGATAGAGAGAAAATTAGAGTCAAGTAGTTTATACAACAACGATATTGTTAGCGTGTAACCACCCCTCAACGCTACCGCCATCGAGATACTGGCCTTTTGCAGCCACCACCTTCACCGAACCCCCTCGAGCAACAAAGTTGTTCACAGCATCAGGAAGTTCGTACTCACCACGAGGTGATGGAGCTAATTCTCTACACGCATCAATGACTTCTTTTGTTAAGACGTATTTACTAATGTTAATTAGATTACTAGGTGCTTCGCCAGACTTGGGCTTCTCGACGATTTGTACATAATTGCCGTTATCATCGACTTGAATCACCCCGTATTTTGACACGTCTTCTATCGGGACTTCGGCCGCTAGAAGCGCACACTCACCTTCAGGCACACTTGCGACTAGCCGAGCAACCTCACTACTCCCATCTTGATTATAAATAAAGTCATCGCCCATAAGCACAACAGCAGACTCATCGCTATCAATATAGTCTGCAGCAAGACCCACCGGTACTGCGGTACCATATCTTTCAGTATCTGGTTGAGTGACAAAATGTAGCTTCACGTCTTTGATCGGTGCGACAAGCGGCAACAAGTCTTCCTTGCCATGACGTCTGAGCGCATCATTAAGCCTAATATTATCTGCGTAGTAATCTTGAATTTGCCTGCTTTCCTCACCAACAATGAATATCAACTCGGAAATACCAGCTTGTATACAATCTTGCACGACATAATCTACCAGTGGCCTATTGCCAATTGGTAACATACACTTCTCGATTGCTTTGGTAATCGGTAGTCGACGAGCTCCCCAACCAGCCACCGGAATAATCGCTTTTGTAATTCTCATACCTTAAGTGTACTAAACCTTACGTCTATGCCATAGTGTATACGCACCCATCACACCCACTACAAGTACTGCCAGCATACTAAGCCACCAGTACCACGCGATGTTCCACAGTTTCCAACCATCTGTACTTGGCGCAAGCACAACCGATTTCTCAGGTGACACAATATCATTCCCGGCAGGTGTAGGCTTAATAACAGTCGCACCATGCGATGTTGGTTGAGTATCAACACCGGTAGATACAGTAACTTTGCTCGTAGCAGACTGAGCGACGACAGGCTTTAGCGGTGAGATACGAACCGGCAGCGATCCAATACCGCCTGCCCCAGGAATAATGACAAAAAATGTACGTTGTATCTGAGCGCGATTGCCGGCATTATCAGTTTGAACAAAAGCAACCTCATGATCACCGGAGGCAACAGCAAACGTTGTCTCAAAGCTCCACATACCAGCCAGTGTCGGACCTGCCTCTCCAAGCAACTTACCATCAAGTAAGATTTGAACAATGTTGCCGTCATCAGTTGTACCGCTAAATATATATCTCCCATCAAGTTGACGCTCTAGCTGACCTACCGTCAAACCAGGAGCAATGGCATCAAGGATAATCTCCGTGGTCGCCTCCGCACTCCAATTGCCGGCTTCGTCATGAGCAGCAGCTTTTACAGTATACGTGTCGTCAGCAATGTCCTTTGGGATCTCACACGCCGCTCCGCCCTCGATTGCTACACATATAAGTTGGCGTGTCAGTGTTGCGTTACTTAGTGTAGCTCGTACATTGGATGCCGCGGCATCCGTCAGTACAGTGATGCTACTAGGATTATAACGTGTCCCGTCTAGCTGAATACTTATAGATGGCGCAGTGCTATCGATCTGAAACTGTCGAGCCACGGCTGCGGTTTCATTTGATCTCCCATCAATTGCTTTTGCGTGAACAATATATGTGCCATCAGTTAGTACAGGTAGATCACAAACGATATTATCAGTCAGAAGACTTGAAGTCTTCTGGCATAATTTTTTCACCTCACCAGTAAGGGTCTCGATCGTGACCTCTAGACTTTGCAAACCAATATCATCTGTTGCGCGAAACACTATAGCTGAAGGGTTGTACTGACTTGGTGAGTCAATCGCAGCCGTAGGAGGCACCGTATCGATAGTAGACGAACCGTAGATAGCAACATTATCAATGGCTATATTACCAATATCCTTATCATAGCGAAAGCGTAGCCACTCAGTAGTGCTTTGTAGCTCATTCTGATATACCTGACCATTGAGTACACGTGCGTCATATTGCACCACCTGTCGCCATGTAGTGCCGTTGTCCGACTCTTCTATGATGAGCTGTGACGAACCACTCACACCGTCCTGTTTTGCCCAAAATGCTAGTTGCGATGGCTGGCGATCAGCGCCAAGCCGAAGATGAAGTGTTGCCGCACTACCCACTTCACCAAACTTTAGAGAGTTAGGTGTGACAGAATGTTCAGATGAAGTATATGCTTCGACTTTATCGAAGTCCCACTCAGCTGGCGCCACAGTCGGATATTGATCAAAATCTGCGTTATAGAAAAGCTCACTATTAGCACTAGCAAGACTTACCGGCTGTAAGAGCACGCAGGCAATGACTACACCCAATAGTCGTTTGCCAAATAACAACATAGCTCCTCGCATACCGGTCTCGTTCCGCCTCCACAAACGGTTCGTTTACCCTCATTATACCACCCCCAAACTTAGAGTTATCGCTCGAGCGAGTGAATTCTGTCATGATCAAGCCCGTAGTAATGTGCAATCTCATGCCAAAGTGTGCGTTTGATTTGCTCAAACAAACTATGCTCATCGTGAGAAACTGCCAAGATTGGCAGCTTAAAAAGCGTAATCTTATCTGGCAAAATACCTGATTCATTGCCAGTCCGATGAGTTCTAGGGACACCCTCATACAGCCCGAGCAGTAATCTATCGTGACGTAATTTTAGTTTTTCGCGCTGATGATCGGTCGGCTCATCCGCCATCACAATCGCAACATTTTGAAGTCCACGAATATATTCCTGCGGGAGCTCGTCCATTGCACGGGTAATGAGCACGTCAAATTCTTGATCAGATAGTTCTTTCACTATAAAAAGTATAGCACACTGAGGTGCTATACTGTAACTGTGAATAAGCGATTAATTATAGTTGTGGCTTTAACACTTGTTGGACTAACTGTCCTAGCTGGTGGGGCGTTATACCTCAATAATCGCCACATTGCTGACGAAGAAAATTCCGCCGAGAAAACTCGACTCACCGATAAAAATCCGGTGAAAACCAACGAAACATCAAGCGGCAGCAACTTAAACGCACCAGGTCGCTACATCAATTACTCACCCGATATCATCCCACAAACCAGTGGGCAAAAAATACTGTTTTTTCACGCACCATGGTGCCCACAATGCCGCATGATTGAAGCCGATATTAAAGCGCAGCCAAGCCTTCCTGAAAATACCACCATTATCAAAGTTGACTACGATTCCAACCAAGCCCTTCGTCAAAAGTACGGTGTCACCCTGCAAACAACATTCGTCTTGGTTGACGATAGCGGGAACTTAGTAAAAAAATATGTCGCTTACAACGAGCCGACGTTTCAATCTCTAAAGGATAATTTACTAAACTAGCATGACTCTCTTGCTTGTCTCATTTCTAGCTGGGGTACTTACCACACTTGCACCGTGCATTTTACCCTTACTACCGGTCATCATTGGTGGCGGTCTCAATTCGCGAGAAGGCGGATCATCAAATCTAAAACGTGGCATTATTGTTGTTGGCAGCCTAGCAATCTCAGTGATCGTCTTTACCTTGCTGCTAAAAGCTAGCACTGTCTTACTTGGAATACCACAAGAGCTATGGCGCATCATCTCTGGCGGAATTGTTTTGCTGCTTGGCATCAATTACCTCTTTCCAACCCTGTGGCAACGACTTGTACTAGCACTAAATCTATCTGGACGTTCGAATAAAAACCTATACAAAGCAGCCGGGAATTCTTCTATCACTGGGGCGATAGCTACCGGTGCAGCCCTTGGCCCTGTTTTTACAAGCTGTAGCCCAACTTATGCGCTTATTGTTGCGGCTATCCTACCGGCCTCATTTCTAGCCGGCTTGCTCTACCTTACTGCATACACAGTTGGCATGGTGAGTGTGTTGCTTATTGTCATCTGGCTTGGGCAAAAAATCGTCAAGAAGCTCGGTTGGGCGCTCAACGAACATGGGATATTTCATAAAATTATCGGTATCATCTTTGTCATAGTTGGAGTCGGCGTCTTACTTGGGGCCGATAAGGCAGTTCAATCATGGCTCCTAGAGCGTGGCGTATATGACGGCACTACTGGCCTTGAAGAGATGATAAAGCTCTAACATACATGTTTCAGGGGTGCCGGCTCATACCAGGCACCCCTTGGGTGAAACAGATCACGATGCCGCCCGCAGCAACTTGGTGATCACGGCCTGCTTGCCGATGACCATGCCCGGTTGCTGCTGAGCGCGGACCTGAAGGTCGTGGAGTTCCGGCGGAAGCGCCGAACGCTCGCAACGAGCGTAGCAGATGAAGTCGTCGAGAAGCGATGTCACATCGGCGCCATCTAGGACAGTCTTGTCGCCGTATGCCACCGCCATGTGCGCCAGCACGCAGTGCGTTGCACTCTCAAGCAAGGGCTGTGTCATCGTTGACATTGCCCTCATCTCCCTTCTGTTTCTAGGAATGAACCTACCTCATGTCATATTCAATTATGTTTGTGTTGACCCGAGATATACCTCTGGTATACGCCTGTTGCTTATTACTGTCAAGCTTTCACAAGGGAGATAATCAGCTCTTTGCCATCAACTTGCACGGTTGTTTCATAGTGAAGCTTATTCCCGTTCTCAATACTAGTTGCAAGCGTTTCAGCTTCGATAGTGCTGGCGTGTTCTGCCATTGCGTCTTTTAACTCGCTATCTTCGGTTGTCATGCCAAGTTTTATTCTGTCATCGACATTTAGCCCAGCGTTTTTGCGGGCAGACTGTATATGACGGATTACCTCGCGCATCATGCCTTCACGTTTTAGTGCTGGAGTTAGCTTCTCATCGATCGCAACTGCATCACCCGTTTTTACCGTCTTTACATTGAGCTCTTCGGTGAGAATATCCTCAAAATCAACAAACTCACCAAGACCTGGCACCGTCACACTGGCCAGTGGCTGGCGCACCTTCAGGCTTGCTTTTGCACGCAGGCTCAAACCTTCATTGACGTACTCACGAACTTGGTTCATCTCATCAAGCACAAGTTGATTCACATGCCCTGCTGACATCCAATCCTTCAGGTGGATCGACTCTTTATCGCCTGTCAGATTATGATAGAGCTCTTCGGCGAGGAATGGTGTGAATGGCGCTAGTACATATGCGAGCCGTACAAGCACGTAGTGCAGTGTGCGGTACGCATCGTTTTTATCGCCGTCATCCTCCGACTTCCAGAAACGTCGGCGCGAGCGGCGTACATACCAGTTAGATGCGTCATCAAGGAATGGCAGGATCGGACTAATTGCATTTGGAATGTCATATTTGTCCATATGCTCCTCTACTTCCCCTACCAACTGATGGACACGACTAACAATCCAGAGGTCAAGTGGGTTCTTGAGCTCCTCAAGCGGGTCTTTCAACTCTCCATCAAATTCCCAGCCATCGACTTCAGCATACATCGTAAAGAAGTCGTACATGTTCCAGACCATCCCAAGCTTACGGGCCACATCCCCCACTTCCTTGTCTTGCAGCGCAAAGTCTTCACCGTTGAGTAACGGTGAGCTGAGCAGCAAGAAGCGCAGTGAGTCAGCTGAGAATTTGTCCATCAATTCATTTGGGTCGGTATAATTGCCGTAACTCTTGCTCATCTTACGGCCGTCATTGCCGGCCACATTACCAGTCACAATCACGTTCTTAAATGAGTTTTCACCAAAGAGCGCCACACTCATAGCGTGCATGTAGTAGAACCATGCGCGGACCTGGCCGATATATTCGACGATGAAATCACCCGGGAAATTGGCTTCAAATTTCTCTTTATTCTCAAACGGATAGTGGAACTGGGCAAATGGCATACTACCTGCCTCAAACCAGCTGTCCATCACCTTGTCGATGCGAGTGTATTCCTCACCATCAATCGTAAGCTTCACATCGTCGATCCATGGACGGTGGTAATCTTCGAGTTCTACCCCACTGAGCTCTTTGAGTTCCGCGTAGCTACCAACAACTTTTGTCTTGCCAGACTCTGACTTCCAGACCGGCATCGCTGTTGCCCAAAAACGGTCACGAGAGATGTTCCAGTCTGGTGCTTGCTGAACCGTCTTTTCAAATCGACCATGCTTTACATGGCCCGGGAACCATTCAATTGGTCCGTTCTTCTCGAGCATCTTTTCGCGCTGGCCATCGATGTCCATAAACCAGCTCGGATGTGCGCGGTACATAAGGCGAGTACCGCAGCGGTGACAGTGCGGATAACTGTGGCGGATGTAGTCGATTTTCCAGACCACGCCGCGCTCTTTGAGGTCTTTGGCGATTTGCTTATTGATCTCCCAAACATTCTCACCCTTCCAGTCGCCTTCAGTATAAAACCCATTTTCATCAATCACATGCACGGCTGGGAACTTCTTTTCCTTGGCCAGCGCAAAGTCTTCCTCACCATAGGTTGGTGCAAGGTGCACAATACCGGTACCGTCTTCACTGCTTACGTAGTCCGCTGCCCATACCTTGTGCGCATTCTTGCCACGATTGACGCCAAGAAGTGGCTCGTAGCTTTTACCAACAAGATCTTTGCCCTTCAGCGTTCGAAGTATTTTATGCTCGAGTGGCTGATGCTTCTCGTCTTGTAGCACTTTCTCGACTAGTTCTTTGGCAAGGATAAATGTCTCACCACCCACTTCAACTTCGACGTAGTCGAGGCCTTCGTTCACCGCAAGTGCAGTATTGGCGGGAAGCGTCCATGGAGTCGTCGTCCACGCAAGCAGGTAGACTGGATCACGCTGTCTCAGCATAGACTCACGAAGTATTTTTTCGGTCTCTTCATCTAGTTTTTGAGCAATGTCTTTATTCGCAGAACTATATCCAATCGCCCCATTTTCATTAACATAAAGTGTCACGTGAGGAATCACAAAGTCTGCGCCAGGAACAATTGCACGAACCTCGTCTCGCCAAAACTCCAACTCATTCCACTCCATGAGTCCAATAATTGTCTCGCGTCCGCGCTTTTCATCAATGAGACGCCGAAATTCACCTGTCAACTTCGGCCTAGTTTTAATTTTTGCTCCAGCTTTTATGGAAATTTCTTCCAGTTTCGCAAGTTGCTCGTCACTAAGTTTGTAGTCTTCAATGATCTTCAAAAGAGAAAGATGAAATTCTCCTGTTTTGAGTGTCAAGTCACCAACCTCATTTGGAAAGTCTAGCTTGTGAATCATATCGGTCAAATCTACTGACATGTAGCCAGATTCTTTGTCGACATCGTAATTACCAAAGCGTGGTATATCAGCAACTGCGTCCAGCTTAAACTTCACATAAACACTCGGATCAGTCACATCCTGATAGGCCCCAGCGTCCATGGTCACTTCGGCTTTTGAGAGCGGCGTACCGTCGAGCGTACAGTACATCAGTACCTTTTCACCTTCGTAAATCTTGCCCTTTTCGTACAAGGTCTTAAACGCCCACCAAATAGACTCCATGTAGTTTTTGTCCATGGTCTTATAAGCACCCTTGAACTCGACCCAACGACCTATGCGATCAATGACCTCTTCCCAAGCGCTTGAGGTTTCAAGCATATTTTCTCGGGTGGCATTAATGTACTTTTCGATACCATAATCAATCACTTCTTGGCGAGAGTGAATGCCAAGTTTTTTCTCAGTATAGCGCTCTGCCGGTAATCCGTGTGCATCCCAACCCCAGACACGCTCCACGCGTTTGCCCTTCATTGTCTGATAGCGCGGCACCGCATCTTTTACAATCGAACTGAGCAATGTACCGTGATGTGGCACACCAGAGATAAACGGCGGCCCATCATAAAACACATATGAGTTACCTTTTGGCCGATTACCAACTGATTTCTCAAAAGTCTGATCCTTTTTCCAGCGCTGCACCCAGTCTTTTTCGTACTCAAGTGCTCGCCTGCGTGTTCCTGATTTGAACTTCATCGTCTTTCCATCTCCTTAAATTTCTCATAGACTTTTTGTGCAACTCTTTTATGATCTTCTCTTGAGTAGTGCAGGCCGTCCTCTACGTGCTCTAAACGCGGCGGTACGATAACATCTTTCCCTGCTTCGCGTAAAGAGCGATTCAAATCGTCGGCATAGCCCTCCGGCGGATTAAAATGATCGTTCGATTTGAAATTAGCAGCACCCAAGTAGATAACTGTGTGAAAATCGGTCATATCTTTATCATCGCGTGCATATTCCTGTGTTCGCTTATCGTACCAAGCTAGGTCAGCAACGATGTCGTCGATAGACAAATTGTATCTTGGCTTTGCGTCATTCGTACCGGGCGCAACAATCACATATTGCACAGGGCATGCACTACGTAAGGCAATCTCATAGCCAACCCTGCCGTTTCGATAGGCATCTGCTGTATCATGATCACCTGCGATTCGTCCGCATAAACCTTCCTGTATTACCTCATACTCATCACCAAGTAAGTGTTGAAAAATATCTGGCCACTGCTCATGTGTTTCATATCTACCACGATGTAACGCCTCATCACCCCAAGTATTCGAATCACCGTAGATTAAGATTCTTGTTTTCATGCCTCCTCCACCTCATATTGCTCTGAGCTAAACGCGGGGCTGCATCCCATCAAAATCGTCATATTACCATCCCAAGCAAACCACGTCTCTGGTGGTACATGTACTACATCACCTTCACCAAGCTCGGTTGTCTCACTGTCACGAAGCAGTAGATTACCCATACCACGCAGTACACGTACCATTTCATGGCTCTCTAAGTTTCGTGCCCACCCTTTTTCAGGATAACGACCAGAGATGATAATCTCTGCAAAATCGACTGGCGCAGCAGCGGTAAACATCACACCTCGACATGTGTCGCTATTTGTAAATTCCTGCCCCTGCAGTCTCATGTCCAGTCTCCACTTTCCCATACATCAACGCCAAATATTTCAGAAATAACTGTCTGCGGATTAGCTTGATTTGCCTCTTTTGCCCACCAAATAATTGTCGACACAAGCCGATTATCTTTTAGTCCAGACAGGTCTTTTGCGCTCGGTGAGTTTTCCAGATATCGCAAAAGAAGATGAGCAAGATGCTCATAGTCAGGGTTACTTACATCGATATGGTCTGGGGCCGATAATCTTTCGCTCATATTTTTTCCAAATAAAAATCCCTTCTTAGTTACTGGAATCCGAGAAGGGTTTCACGGACGGTACCATCCAGTTTCTAAGAAGGAATTCTTAGCACTTATTTCAACTTTTACGCAGTTTCACGGCGGATTCTACTGGGCTCTAAAGCTGTTCTTCCCGCGACTTGTGGGTGATAGCCACTCAAACGTCTTGTTGTCATTGTAACTCTTTTGGCCCACAATTTCAATTATGCAGTCGACACGTCAGGAGCTTGAGATTCCTGCGATACTTGAGCCACTGCTACGCTTGGTGAGTCCAAAGGTAAATTAATCACCTCTGCAGTCTTTCTCCCAAACTTACGCCGCATATCTTCTAGTCGAGCCCTCGTATATGCCTCAACTTGAAGCGAAAGGTCAACAACAACATTGTTATACCATGCATCATACCGTGAAGACGCATCAGAAATTCTTCGTTCTATACCCATGGTAGTATTCATAATACGCCTATCGCATCATTATGCAAGACTAGAATCAAGATCGCTGAGCAAGCTTAACCCCAGAGACTCTCACCAAACTTCAAGATAACAAGCGCCGCCAGTACAAGTATCCATGATACTGTCATGAGTGTCAGTACGCCGTTCTCAATGAACTTTATAGCTCGTTCGTGTAGTTTCTTAGGGAGTTGGAAGTTATTCTCCTTTAGGTTGTAGTGTGTGATCGTAGCAAGAAGTATGGTGGTGAAGAATGTCACAAACAAACACCAAGGACAGAGTACCTGAATAGCGTAAACACTATTAAAGAACAGCCAGTACGCAAAGATCGCACCGAGTATATAAAATACTTGGGCTGTCAGCCAATACCATCGTTGCATACGCGCGCCGGCAAGATAGCTCACCGCAACCGTAATAACCACTGAAAAACCAATCAAACCTATCAGAGAATTTGGAAATCCAAACACACTCGCCTGCCATGTTTTCATAACACTTGCACAGTTCAGAACAACATTGATACTACAACTCAGTACTGCATCTGGGGATTCAAGCAGGTGAAACTTTTCCACGGTCAGAATAAAGGCCGGGATCAACCCTCCGATTCCCGCTGTAAGCATCAAAACAAAAAGGCCTGTGTGCTTTTCCTTTGCAAACCAAGTTTTAAACATAGTAACTCACCTCACTTATAGTTGGTAGCGGCAATCCACGCCAGTTATTTTGCACTTGCCCATCATCTGAGATCGCGATAAGTGTCGGATATTCAACGATGTCATACACTCGACAGAAATCTTGAGCATCACGAGTATCCGGGTCCATTGTCTCCATTTCATGACCAGTCTGCCGCTCAAAATCATGCAAGAACTCTTCGACAGCTCGCCGATGCTCGCTGTTTTCTCTATATACCACCACGACGCGCATACTATTTGCGCTCCTTCCCCGATCGAGATGCAAGAATTTTAACAAAATCATCTAATGTCTTGAAGTCATGGAATACGCTAGCAAACCGCACATATGCCACTTGATTCTTACCCTCTAGCTCATCGAGGACAATTTCTCCAATTTGCTTTGAGAAGACTTCACTTTCGCCAAGATCATATATTGACTCCTCAACGGTATCAACAATCTGTTCAACCTCTAGTTCTGATGAAAAGAATTTACCTACTGATTGTTTGATTGCTGCGGCCAGCTTGTCTCTGTCAAAAAGCTCACGATCACCGTCCTTCTTGATCACTGCAAGATTTGGCTTTTCGATCCGCTCATAGGTTGTAAACCGCTTACCATCGGGGGCCTCGCGGCGGCGGCGGATTGTCTTGCCGTCACCAACCTCTCGTGACTCAAGTACCCTACTGTCACCTATATTGATTTGACTCGCCATTCTTATGACTTCCTATTCTTGATCTTTTTTCTTCTTACGGCGACGGAGGAAAGCTGGTGTATCATCTTCTTCATCTTCTGGCTCTGGTTCTTTCCACATATCAGGGGCAGACTCGTCAGCGAAGTGTTCTGCTGCTGCTGTTTGATCAAGTTCCATGTTAACGCTTGAGATCTCTTCGTCTTTCATGGTATCAACAGAGGCAGATGGTTGCTGAACAGCTGTCGTTGGATGCTCAAGAGTGGCTGCTTGTTCCTCAAAGAATTCTGAGTCGAAGCCAGTCGCGATTACAGTAATCACAAGCTCGTCTTCCATCTCAGGTTTGAGTGTTGCACCGAAGATTATGTTGGCGTCCGGAGAAACTGCAGAGGTAATAATCTCAGCCGCTTCCTGGATTTCTGACATGCTCATGTCATAACCACCGGTAACGTTGAAGAGTACACCCTTTGCGCCATCAATAGAGACCTCGATCAGCGGGCTCTCAATTGCCTGCTGAGCAGCTTGTGCAGCACGCTCTTCACCGCTGGCACGGCCAATACCCATCAGTGCGGAGCCAGCATTGCTCATAATCGCCTTGACGTCTGCGAAGTCGAGGTTAATGAGTCCATGTTCAGTGATCAATTCAGAAATACCTTGCACACCCTGGCGAAGCACGTCATCGGCAATTTTGAAAGTCTCGAGTAGTGGCGTACGTCGATCGATCGTTTGGAGTAAGCGGTCGTTTGGAATCGTGATCAGAGTATCAACTTGCTTACCGAGTTGAGCGACTGCCCACTCTGCGTTCTGACGACGCTTCTCACCCTCAAAACTAAATGGCTTTGTAGCGACACCAACCACCAAGATACCGAGTTCACGAGCAATCTCTGCCACAATATGGCCAGCACCGGATCCGGTACCACCGCCAGCACCGATTGTGACAAATATCATGTCTGCACCCTCAAGCGCACTGCGGATCTCATCCCGTGATTCGTTCGCTGCCTCTTCACCTTTTGCTGGATCAGCACCAGCGCCAAGACCATTTGTCGCTTGCTTACCTAGATGGATCTTTACATCAGCCTTTGAGTTATGAAGTGCCTGCGCATCCGTGTTCATGGCGATAAACTGCACACCATGCAGGCCAGCATCTTTCATGCGGTTTACTGCGCTACCGCCAGCGCCTCCGACTCCAATAACTTTAATACTTGCAAAAGTCTGGATTTCGCTTGGTTTTACTTCCGGCATGAAACGCTTTTCTCCCTCGCTTTTTCACTAAACAAAAGTTTTACTCATTCTAGTATATCACTCTTGAATACAAAAATTAAATCTTCAATAATAACAGGGGTCAGGCTTTGAACCGACCCAAGAAACGGCTCAATACTCCGCCCGCTTTTTGTAGGCCCTCTTTAGCATTTTTGCTACTGAGTTTGCCAACTCCGCCACTAGTGTGTGTGACGAATTCGCGCTCGCCGTCAATCAGCATTAAGCCGATCGCGGTTGCAAATTCTGGCTTTTCAGCATCTTCACTTACACCACTAAAACCTTCAATTTTCCCAATCCGAGCCGCCAGGCCAAGCGATTTCTTAGCGAACTCAGTCATTTGCCGCATATTTGCACCACCACCAGTTAGGACCACGCCGCTCGGAAGTTGCCCAGCCCGACCAGCTTTTTTGAGTTCTTTATGTACTCCCTCAAAAATTTCCTCGAGTCGAGCCTCAACAATCTCGTCAATTTCACTTGAATCAAAAGTAAATACCTCATTATCACCTTTGATACTGATACCAGCGTGGTCTGTACGCGGAATCGCAACCGCATGAGACACTTTCACTTTTTCAGCTATCTCAGGATCGGTCTTGAGCCCAATCGCCAAGTCATTGGTAATATTATTTCCACCAATCGGAATAACACCGACATATTGCAGGTCACCTTCTTCAAATACGGCCACACTGGTAGTAGCTCCACCAAGGTCAATAACTGCAACTCCATTCTCGAGCTGCTGCTCACGCACGACAGCCTTGGCAGCGCCAAGTACGCTCGGTACGATAGCGTGTCCTGCTACCTTGGCCATGTCAGCTGCTTTTTCGAGATTTTGCAGATGTGGCACCAAGACTGACACAACATTCGCATTGATCTCAAGCCGTGTGCCTGTCATACCAAGCGGATCTTTGATGTTGTCTTGGCCATCAAGTCGATAACTATGTGGGACGACTTCGATTACCTCACGGTTGGCTGGCACTTTGCCAGTTGTGGCAACTTCCTCTATCCGTGACAGGTCCTGTCGAGAGATTTCGTGATCAGGCGCACCAACAGCAATCATGCCATCAGCCTTTGTGCTTAGGACATGCTGACCGTTGATCGAAATAGTTGCCCCGTCAACTTGATAGCCACTCATCCGTTCAGCTTCACCAAGCGTATCATCGATCGCTCGAGCTGGACCAGTGAGTGTAACAACCACACCTTTACGCATACCGCTATTAGGTGCTTTACCTACACCAACGATCGTTGGTGTACCTGTTGTTGGATCGATGTGCCCTACTACACATCGAACAGTCGTTGTTCCAATATCAAGACCGACTGCATATCGCGCATTATCTTGCATATGTAGGATTATAGCATAAGGACATAAGCGGAAAATAGTCCATCACGTCAACGCGTACCCGAAGTTGCCCCAAACAACTACTCTAAAGTGTCAATATTTCCGCACCAGCTTCTGTCACAAGCACCGTATGCTCAAAATGTGCGCTCAAGCTACCGTCTCTCGTTGAGATAGTCCATCCATCAGGGTGGTTAGAGTCAATTCTCTCGCCGCCAAGGGTTGCCATTGGCTCAATCGCAATCGTATCGCCCGCATGAAGGACAACACCAGTTCCTGCCCGGCCATAATTAGGCACCTCAGGTGGCATATGCATTTGATGACCGACACCATGCCCTACCAGCTCACGGATGACTCCCAGACCAGCTCCAGCCAATACTTTCTCAACGGCCGCAGAAATATCGCCAACACGCGTACCCTCACCCTTGATTGCATCGATCCCCGCATACAGGCTACGCTCCGTTGCACTCAATAGATGCTTCGCAGCACCTTTTGGCTTATCACCAATGACCATCGTCAATGCGCTGTCGGTTTTCATGTTTTTGTAAGTAATAACAAGGTCAAAGCTCACAATGTCGCCTACTTCAAACGACTCATCAGTCGGCACTCCGTGAACGATCTCATCATTTTTAGAAATACAGATAACATTTGGAAATCCGACTTCCTTTGTCTGATACGTGGCTACAGCCCCTCGTGCACTGATCTCTTTTGCCACATATGCGTCAACCTCCAGACCTGTCATACCGGGCTGGACATAGGTTTTTAGATTACCAAGAATCTCACCAAGGATCTTGCCCCCTTCGCGCATTGCTTGGATCTCAGCCTGAGTTTTGGTTGGCTGGGTCATGATCTCGTTACACCAAACCGCGGTGCTCTAACTCCGCAAAGATCTTGTCGTGCACTTCACCGGCGGTACCAGTACCATCAATGTGAACAATCTTCACATCATCTTCAGCAAAACTACCCAAGACGGGGTACATCTTTTGACGATAGATACTCATACGTCGAGCGATTGTCTCAGGCGTGTCTTCCATCCGACCGCGTCGTTCTAAGCGCTTCATAATCTCTGCCTCAGGCACCTCCAGTGCAATCACTAGATCAATCGTCTCGCCATTCTGCTCCATATAGCCAGCTAGCCACTCAGCCTGCTCCTTTGTACGCGGGAAACCATCGACGATTGTTTTCGGATAGTTTTTTGCTCGAGCATCCTTGATGGCTTCATCGAACACTTCGTAAGTTAGCTCGTCACTCACCAACTCACCAGACTTTAATACTTTGATAACCTCAGAGTCCTTGCTATTTCGAAGCATTTCTCCAGTCGAGAGCCACTTCCATCCCTGACGTACTGCCAACATCTGTCCCTGCATGCTCTTTCCTGCCCCTGTCGGCCCAAAGAATAAAATCACCCCGCTCTCACCTTTCCCTATCGTTACTTACTGAGTTGCTCTTTTACAATACGTGCGATAACTGCACCATCCGCCGTATTACCAAGCTTGGCTTTAACCGCACCAATCACCTGTCCCATCTGTTGCATGGTAGCGCCATCGATACCAGCAATCACTTGCTCAACCTCGAGACGAACCTCATCTTCCGTCAATTGCTTTGGAAGATACTTTTCAAGTACCGCCACTTCTTTGGCTTCTTCTTCCGCGAGTTCTGGTCGGCCGTTCTGTTCATAGAGGGTGATCGATTCGCGACGCTTCTTCACCTCACGAGCAATCACTTGCTCAACCTCAGCGTCAGCAAGTCCTTCGTCACGCTTGTTTTGCGCCACCTCTTCGTTAAGAATCGCAGCCTTTAGGTTGCGTAACACATCGCCTTCAAAACGATTGCCGCCCAAAAGAGCGGCTTTCATATCGTTTTGGATTTGCTCCGTTAGAGCCATCCGCTAGCGAACTCCTAGGCGCATTTTAGCCATTTTGTCGGCCTTACGTTCCTTGCGGATAATCGCTTTACTGCGACGCTCAGTTTTGCTAATTGGCTTCTGGAAGCGCATACTTGCTTTCGCTTCGCTCAGGACACCGCTCTGCAATACCTTACGATTAAAGCGACGAATAACGTTTTCGTTCGCTTCCTTCTGATCTTTACGTGTTACTTGTACCATATCGTTTGCTATTGTAACAGATGTTAACAATGATGACAACTACCGTGTTTTCCAATACTGAGCCATTGCTGCTAAAGCCCCGGCCACTAACATGACAGCAAACGGCAGAAGTACCAGTTGTTGGATGTGCTCAACTTGTTTCGTGATTGCGCTCACATATATGATCATCGCAATAAACCCAGTCAGCAACACCGTGTGGCTGATCTTCAGATCAATCTTCTCAGTCCGCTCATCTTTTCCCTTGCCTAGCATTCGCCGAAATAGCGCCATTACAGCAACGCTCATCGCGATCACAATACCAACAGCAATAAAATATGTTACATAATTTGAGGTATCTGCACTCAGCCACTTATCGAGACTAAGTGTCAATTCTTGTAGTTGATCGATCATCTATTCCTCCTTGCGTTCATACGAGAACACTTCATTAATATCAACATTGAAGTAGCGCGCAATGCGAAACGCCAATGCCAGCGATGGTGAATAGTTACCTTTTTCCATCATTAAAATTGTCTGCTTTGATACGTCCACCGCATCAGCAAGCTGTTGTTGCGACATACGGCGCAAGACACGATGTTCATATACCGTGTTGTGGACTGTATCGACTTCTTTCTTTTTCGTACGCTAGCCTTTCATTAATAGTATTTGGAAAATTTCCCTATTCCCAATAGTACATAATAGTTTTATAAAAGTAAAGTATTTTTTACTTTTTATCCAATGCTACTACATGAAGCAGCCGGCCCTCAACACTTCGTCGACCCATCCACTCATTGATATCCGGTTGATACCAGACGGAGATTTCAGCACCAACCTCAACAAAAAAATGATCCGGCGCATTAAATGCCAAAAACTGTAGTACAACACCACTGTTACTGCGGACTTCGATTTTCACGTGCTGGCCATCCGTGCCCATACGTCGAACATGCATTACTATCAAATTATCCGAACGTAGAATTGGCTGAGGATTACCACTACCAAATGGCTCAAGCGCCGCAATTTGTTTCACAAGCTCTTCACCTACATGATCAATCTCTGCGAGTACATCTTCCTCGGGCAGCAGCTTCTTTTGCTCATCAGTGAGTACAAGACCTGATTGATTGTAAAATTCATTTACTCGCTTTCGAAACGCTTCAATATTCTTGGTCGGTAGCGTGACACCAGCCGCTGCTCGATGTCCACCACCTTTCGTGATGATATCGTCAGCGCTACGAATTGCATCAGCTGCCGAGAATCCGCCATAGCTGCGTGCACTCCCCTTTGTCTCATCGCCCATTTCCTGCAGTACAAATGTCGGTTTTTTGTACTTCTCAAGTAATTTTGCCGCCACAATCCCGACAATACCGTGGTTCCACTCAGGAGCACTCACGACAAGCACTGGATCATCGGCATACTCCTCGGCTTGTAGGATCGCCGCTTTATAGATCTTGTCTTGATTAGACCGTCGCGTAGTATTGAGTACGTCGAGGGCTTGTGCTTTTTCGAGCGCGACAATACCATCAGTTGCAGTGAGCATATCAAGCGCTATCTGTGCCGTCTCGAGTCGCCCCGCCGCATTCATACGCGGGCCCAACCCAAAACCAAGGCTGCGCGCATTGACGGCTTCAGGCTCAACCTTGCTCACTGCCATCAGCGCCTTTAGACCCGGCCGTCGAGTCTTGCTCAGGACTTTTAGACCCCAGTAGACGTTGGCCCTATTCTCGTCCTTCAGCGTCACCACATCACACACTGTCCCCAGTGCTACGAGATCAAGAAGCCATTTCTCCTGCCCATCCTCAAGCCCACTGAGTCGAGTCTGCAAAGCTTGCACCAGTTTAAACGCCACACCACAGCCTGCGAGATCGAGAAACGGATAGAGTTTTGTAGATGCATCTTCAGATATCAGGTAATTGTCTTTTAGTAACAAATTTTCATAAGCATCTGGATAGTCCTGTAGTAGCCGCTTTGGATTAATGACCGCCACAGCCGGTGGCTGCACGGGGGCAACATTGTGATGATCCGTCACGATCACATCGACCCCGAGTTCATTTGCCCGGACAATTTCCTTTTCACTGAGGCTACCACAATCTACAGTGACAATGAGACTTGCCCCACTTGCGGCAATCTTCTCAACTGCCTCAACCGTCAACCCATACCCCTCGACAAATCGATTTGGAATGAATGTCTCGACGATTTCAAATCCAAAGCTCTTAAACGCATCCAAAAGAATGGTCGTTGCCGTCAAACCATCGATATCATAGTCGCCATAGATTGTTATGTGTTCTTGCTTCTCATGTGCCGTGACGAGACGATCCACCGCCTGTTTCATATCTGGCAGTAAAAATGGGTCATGTTTTGCATCATAGCTTGGATGCAAAAACGCTTCACGAGCCTGTGCTGTATGAAGCCCCCGTTTCTTCAAGATTGCAGGAAAGATATCGGTACTCATACTAGCTCCCCGTGTCGTATCTAGACTGGAGAGACATCAGTAGACCGTTTGCTACGTGCCGATTGGTGCTGCTGACTCTTAATAACAATACTCTGGAGTTCCTTGAAGATCGGAAACTGTTTGTTGGTCGAGTAAATCTTGGTGTTGCCCTGCTTTTCACTAGAGAGAAAACCGACTTTCTCAAGCTTCTTAAGTTCACGCTGGATATTACCTGGATCCTCTTTAATAAGCTTCGCTAGACCTCTCACATGAGTATGAAAATCTGGATATTTCGCATACACCACAACTATTTTTCGGCGCACACGACTGGTAATAAAAACGTCTAACATACTCTCCCTTGGTCAGCTTAAAGTCTTGTTGTTTGTTCCTTTTATCGTAACACAATCTTACAACACCCTTCAACCCATTCAGTGCAGAATTATTGCCAATTAAGCACAATTTGGTTGATTTTTGCAATCGTTTCTTCATGGCTTGGAATAGTGTTGTCGTCATAATAATGATCGATACCCATGAAGTTTGTCTTAACGTCAAGAATATGGAGCTCATCGGCAACAATATGTAATTTATCAACCGCTGGAACAGTCGCAACCGGAGTGGCTACGACAACTTTCGCTGTACGAATCGGCTTCAAGAAGTCCATAGCAACATCGATACTTGCTCCGTTATCCAATCCATCGGCCACCAAAATCACTACTCTATCTCTTAGCAATTCATCAGATATAATTCCGCCATCACCAAGCAAGCGATTTATCTTTTGAAATGCTTCTCGTTTTTTTTCCTCCAAGTAGCCATGGAACTCGCTTGCATATGATTCGATTTCGCCCGCAGAGAACATGCCATTATAGGTAAAACTACCGCTCTGAGACACCCCACCAAAACTCATACTCTCGCCGGGCACCTCGATGTCTTCAATGAGAAGCATTGTGAGAACACAGTGCAAGGCCGAAGCAATCTGCTCACCCACGAGTACAGCACCATCAGAGAGCGCAACCACTGCACAGTTCTCATAACGATACTTTTCAACTAGCTGCTGGGCAAGAAGTGCCCCTGCTTGCCCACGATTTTCAAAATACATACTTCCTTAAGTGTATCAGAAGTACAGAAGAAGTATAATGAGCTACATGCACTACTACGAGGTAGCTCCCAACAAGATTGTACGCTCAGGCATCGATACATTTACGTATCATAGTGACGGCTTGCTGTCAGTCGGACAAATTGTGGAGATTCCAGTCGGCAAAGCTACGACCATTGGTGTCGTCATGAAGAAGGTGAGCCAACCTTCATTTACCACAAAGGCTCTGAGTATCATCCAAAATATCGCACCGCTTCCCGCCCACCTAGTCGGACTCGCCGAGTGGATGGCGTTCTACTACGCTACACCGCTTGCAACAGTTCTACAAACTATACTACCGCGTGGCGTCACCAAAAAACGTCGAATTAAAGAGAGGTCAACAACCTCCTCTACTCGTAAACGAACAAAATTTGTGCTCAACCCCGATCAGCAATCTGCCGTAGATATAATAGGGGCAGTACCCGCAGGTACCCTGCTTTTGCATGGCATAACCGGCTCAGGAAAAACAGCCGTCTACATCGAAGCCGCCAAAGCAGCTCTTGCCGAAAACAAATCTGCTATTATTCTCGTGCCTGAGATCGCACTCACCTCACAGCTAGTAGCTGAGTTTTCGCACTATTTCTCTGATATATTACTCACCCATTCCCGTCAGACGGAAGCAGAACGCCATACCGTGTGGAGTGAGGCGCTCGATAGCAAAGTACCTCGTATCGCAATTGGCCCACGATCTGCCCTCTTTCTCCCACTCAAAGACCTTGGTCTAGTCATTGTCGATGAGTGTCACGAACCGAGCTTTCAGCAAGAGCAAGCCCCTCGCTATTCAGCCCTACGCACAGGTGCAAAACTCGTCGAACTCACAGGAGGCAAAATGATTCTTGGAAGTGCCACCCCGCTTATTAGTGACTATTACCTCGCGTCAAAAACTGATCGTCCTATCATCAGCCTTCCTCGCCTTGCTGACAGCGAGGCAATCAGCCCGACCATTTCCCTTGTCGACATGACAAAGCGTACCCACTTCTCACAGCACCGCTTCCTGTCAAACCAGTTACTTGCTCAACTTGAACAAACATTTGCCAACGGCAAACAAGCCCTTATCTTTCACAATCGTCGCGGTAGCGCTTCCACTACGCTATGCGAAAACTGCGGCTGGCAAGCAGGCTGTCCACGCTGCTATGTACCGCTCACATTGCACGCCGACACACATCAGCTACGATGTCACATTTGTGGCTTCAAAGATCGTGTTCCTACTTCATGCCCTGAGTGTGGACATGCCAACATCATCCACAAGGGCATTGGTACAAAATTAATTGAAAGCGAGTTACGACGGCTCTTTCCAAAGCAAGTTATCGCCCGTTTTGACGGTGACAGCGCAGACGATGATTCTGTTGAAGCACACTACCAAGAGCTCTACGATGGCAAAATCGATATTATTATCGGCACCCAGGTAGTAGCTAAAGGCTTGGATCTTCCTCATCTTCGCACCGTTGGAGTGGTGCAAGCCGATGCCGGCTTGAGTCTACCTGACTACATGGCACCAGAGCGAACCTTTCAACTGCTTAGCCAGGTAATCGGCCGCGTGGGCCGAACGCATCATCAAACAAATGTTATCGTTCAAAGCTATCAGCCGACTCATCCAGCCGTTACCGATGGGCTGCAGCAAAACTACCAAGAATTCTACACTCGTACAATCGCACTCCGTCGGCAAACAAACTTTCCACCTTTTCGTTTCCTTCTCAAACTCACCTGCATCTACAAAACCGAAAAGGCTGCTATCAAAAACGCCCAAGCAGTCGCCAAAATACTAACCAACCACCTACCTAGCAATGCTGAGATTCTAGGTCCAACACCGGCATTCTATGAACGGCAACGTGATACATATCGCTGGCAACTAGTGGTGAAGTCATCGTCACGAGCCGACCTTCTCAAGCTTCTCCAATATGTTCCCCGTCAGCATTGGCAGTATGAACTTGATCCACTCAGCCTTCTCTAGGTTGGCACTATCTTATCTGTTACAATAGGCTTAATGAAAAAAGAAGACATCATCACGTTGCCAAATCCTCACTTGCGACAAAAATCGCTAAAAGTACACGTCATCACACCTGAGACACTGCAACTGATCGATGATATGACCGAGGCAGCGCTCGACTGGGAAGCATCTCGACCACATGAAATTTCTGCCGCACTTGCTGCAGTGCAGGTCGATCGCCTCGAACGCGTGGTTATCATCCGAAGCGACTTCGACAACAAGGAAGATGATGAATTCACCGCCCTGATTAATCCGGAAATCGTAAAGACTGAAGGAACACAAATCGCAGACTACGAAGGCTGCCTCAGTGTCAGTAAAGTATATGGTAAAGTGCCTCGTTGGAGTCGGGTGCGAGTTAAGGCACTTGATATCGAGGGCAATGAGATCCGGCTCAAAGCTGATGGCTTCCTTGCACGAGTCTTGCAGCATGAGATCGATCATACCAAGGGTATCTGTTTTATCGACCACATTAAAGACAAGAAAGATGCATTCTATACGCTCGACGATAAAGGAGCGTTGCAGCCTCTTGATTATGAAGAACATATCGCAGAAAATCATATTCTTTGGGACTGAAGACTTTAGCGCCCACTTTCTTAGCGCACTCATTGACGCCGAGTACGATATTGCCGCGGTAGTCACAAAACCAGACACACCAAAAGGCCGCGGCCACAAAGTTATTCCGCCCTCGGTGAAAGTAATCGCTAACACACATAGTATTCCAGTCTGGCAACCGGCTAAGCTAGCCGATATTACAGAAGATATCAAAGCCCTAAGCCAAGTCGCGGGAGTTTTAGTAAGTTACGGAAAGATTGTCCCAAAGTCTATCATCGATCTCTTCAGTCCTGGGATCATCAATGTTCACCCATCACTTCTGCCAAAATATCGCGGTCCTTCGCCAGTTGAGTCAGCTATCCTACACGGTGATACCGAAACGGGCGTATCGATCATGCAATTGTCCGCCGCGATGGATGCGGGCCCGGTCTATCACGAGGAGCCCTACACAATCTTGCCCAACACTTCAAAACAAGCCTTATATCACGATCTCTCCACGTTAGGCACAAATGCACTCTTAAAATCCTTACCTGATATCCTAGATGGGACGCTGCAGCCCATATCTCAAGATGACAGCCAAGCAACCTACTGTCAGCTCATCAAAAAAACCGACAGCGTAATTGACTGGCATAAGCCCGCCGAGATACTTGAGCGTGAAATCCGAGCTTACAAGGGTTGGCCAGGTAGCCGTACCTTACTTGGTAGTACTGAAGTGATTATTACCGAAGCCCACGTCGGACCAGCAAACACCCACGAGCTAGGCTATCTTGAAGTTGTTGAGGATGGCAACACCAAGCTACTCATGATTGGCACAGCGAAAGACTATTTAGTTATCGACAAAATCAAACCAGTAGGCAAAAAAGAAATGCCCATCGGGGCATTTCTGGCAGGCTACAGAGACAAGCTCTAAGTTGCCATTGGTGGCATACGCTGGTCGTCGGCCGTCTGAGATAGTGTCTCGGGCTGTGACTGGCCACCATTGTCAGCTGGAGCAGCTTGCTGCTGCGCAGCCATTCCCCCCAAGATAGCATCTCGATTAGTCATAATCTCTTTTTTCAGCTCGTCAAGAACTGCTGCGACCACATCGCGATAATCAGGTCGATTCACCTCAAGCCATTTGGTGGCAGTGTACTCAGCCACCAGGCGAGGATCATCAGCTGGCAAATTTGTCGCCTGCTGTAGCTTCATAAAAGCCTGATCCTGGACATAGCTTGGCGCATGTTGCGATAGCCACTCCATGATTTTGTCCTGTTTACGATCAATGATCTGCTCAAATTCTTCAAGCTGCGCATCACTCAAGCCGTCAGACAAACGAGTACCTACCCGAAGCTCAAGCTCGCTATAAATATGCTGCAAAAATGGCTTTTTTTGCTCTTCTGGAAGTCCGTCAAGTCCGATATCTTTCAAAAATTGATCGTCTAATCGAAACATCTTATCCCCTTTGTATTACGATTACTCCTATTGTAACAATGTTATGACCTAGCCGTAAAGACGTCTTGTCTAGCTATCACATAGCTCGCAAGCTAGCTACTACCCTTGATCGCCGGGAAAGATTTCGTCAAACTCTTTGGTAGGCGCTGGAGTCGGTGGTGTTGGTTCAATTTGCTCAGTGGGCTGTTCCTTTGGTGTATCAGATTCACCCGATCCTATGCCATTCATAAGCGGTATAGCCGTCAGAACTGTGGTAGCCAAGGCAAAACCGACACGGCGGCGGCGCGCGCCTCTATGTTCTGCTTTCAACTGCTTATCCTGCATGGCCTCAAGTTCAGCTAGCATTAGCTTAAGTGCAATCGTTACCCGCGCATTTTTTATATCAAATCCAGGTTCATCAAGCTCTTCTTCAAGCTGTTTTACTGCATCGTAACGCGCCTGTTCAAGCTGAGAGTAGGTACCCACACGGTACTTTTTCTTATTCTCATCCATCCAGTCAATTGCACGCACCCGTACGACCCCGCGAGTGTCAGCATCATTCTCGGTAGTATCAAGATGCAGTCTATTCATCAGTAGCGCGACTCTTGACTCTGCGTCGCTGACGCCCTCAAACTGCCCACCACCCTTGAATGATCGCTCAATATCTTTGCGTGAGGGTTTTGTACGTTTCGCCATACCCATCATGCCCAGACCACCAGCGACAAGAGCCGGCTCTGCAATACCTAGATGAACCACCGATGAGCCTACCCCAAGAGCAACCCCACCCATGCCATATGCAGCATATGATGCAAGCTCTTTTGTCCGGCTTGAATCTTTATTATGATCACCATACACGGCTTGTATCGCACCAAACTCGCGCCATTCCTCACCTATCATTTCCACCAAATGGGTATTGTCAGAGTCAGCCTCATGCTCAAGCACGCGCTGCAGATCACCCAGATATTCCTCGGCTAGTTCATCTGTCGACGCAGGCATAGGTGGCTCACTGCCGCGAGTTTGCTCGACCTTCTTTCGCTTTAGTCGGCCCCTTATGGTAGCAGCCAGCGGGTTCTCTATAATGCGCTTATCGAGTGATTTTATATAGTCACGACGACTCTCTGCAAGATCGGCCTGAAGTCGTTGCAGTTGCAGCGTTTCCTCTGCTGCCTGGGCGTCATTGTCGCCACCGTTACCGTGCAGTTCTTTCCTACGGCTTAGGTCTACAGCACCACGTTCATTAACCATTAGTAGCTCCTTGTCTTCGTGATCAATATATTCTTCATTACTAATAGTATTATATCATACAGTTGATATAATTGCAATATAGTGATGGGTCTTACAGCTATAGGCTAGCTGAGCGTTCGTTTGACGATTTCACGCGTAAAGAATTCAAGTATGTCACCTTCTTCAAGTAGTAGCTTCTTATCAGTTTTCAGCGATAGACCACACATCTCACCTTCGAAGACCTCTTTGGCTTCAACTTGTTGGCGCTGCACCTTACTCACCTCTACTTCGGCTACCTGCTCCTTGCCACGCTTGACACGGGCCATGATGCCGGTAGTTACCTTACCACTGGTCACCTCTCCACCAGCGATTACCTCATCCTTGAGAGTACGGAATATGCCTTTGATTGTCAGTGTACCAATCTCTGTCTCAACAACTTCTGGCGCAAGCAGCTCCTCCATCGAATGCTTTGCATCATCAAGCAACTCATAGATTACCTTATAGATGCGAACTGGGATCTTGTCTCTTGTTGCCTGACGCTTGACGGCTGGAGGTAGTTCAACATTAAATCCATATACAACCGTATTCTCGTTAGCAGCCAGATGAATATCATTTTCTGAGATGTTTCCTACGCCACTCCCTACGATTCGGAGCGTCACTTGGCCCTCAGTATCGATCAACTTCAAGCTATCAATGACAGACGTAAGTGATCCCTGCACGTCGGCTTTTACGATCACGTTAAACTGTGCCGCCTCTCGATCCTGACTCATAAGCTTCAAGATGTCTGCACTTGTCACATTGGTGCTTGCCGCGGCTTTTTCACGCTCAATCCGGGCTTGCACCGTTGCCTGACGAGCTTCTTTTTCGCTTTTGACAATACCAAATGTGTCGCCAAATTGCGGAAGTTCTTTAAAGCCAGTAACTGTCACAGGAGTTGATGGACCAGCTTCCTTCACTGCTTTACCGGTGAAATCAAGCAACGTACGCACCTTGCCGTAGGAGGTACCCGCTACCAAATATTGACCCGGCTTAAGTGTACCCTGCTCTACGAGTAGTCCAACTACTGATCCACGACCAGTCTCCATATGTGCCTCAATCACAAGTCCTTCAGCCGGCACATCGTAGTCGGCCTTCAGCTCTTCAAGGTCAGAAACAAGTAAGACACTCTCGAGGAGTTTGTCGATCCCTTGGCCAGTTTTTGCACTTACCTCAACCATGATTGTATCGCCACCCCATTCCTCTGGGTTAAGCTTGTGCTCACTAGCAAGCTGCGTCATCACCAACTGTGGGTTGGCTGTTTCTTTGTCGATCTTGTTGATTGCGACAACGATTTTTGCGTTGGCCTCATTCGCAAATCGAATCGCCTCAATCGTTTGTGGCTTCACTCCATCATCGGCAGCTACGACAATTACCACTACATCAGTAAGTGTCGCCCCATGCTGCCTGAGCGCGGCAAATGCCTCGTGCCCTGGCGTATCCAGGAGGGTCATAGTTCGGCCTCCATGCTGAGCCTGATAAGCACTAATGTGCTGGGTGATTCCACCGGCCTCACCTTCGACCACTTTTTGCCCCAAGATTGCATCAAGTAGACTGGTTTTACCATGGTCAACATGACCCATCACTGCAACAATAGGTGGTCGCTCTGTCGCACTGTCACTGATTTGATGAACTCGCTTCTCAGGAGTGTTTGAAACCTCTTTTTTCTCAAGGCTTACATCGAGCCCAAGCTCTTCGACGATGATAGATGCTGTCTCAAAATCAATCCGTTGATTGATCGTTGCCGCTATTCCGTTCTTGAACAACTCACCAACCAGTGTTGTCACTGGAAGATTAAGCGTTTCTGCAAGCTCACCAACCGTAATCGAACCGGCAATAGATACAATTTTCTCAGCCATGAACTGCTCCCTTCTGCCGGATTGATGGTCGGCGCTTTACTTACATTACTTACTTTTCTTCTTGTTCAAACTAAGTGAAATCTTGCGATTTTCTTTTTCGATATCAAGTACAACGAATTCTTTTCGTTCATTGAGGGTAAATACCTTTTCAGGATCAGCGTCGTTGCCACTTCCAAGCTCTGAAATGTGGACCAACGCTTCAACCGCTGGGCTAATCTGCACGAATGCACCAAACGGCGTAATACGTGTCACTGTACCTTCAACTACATCGCCAGACTTGATACGCTCTACTTCATCAAGCCATGGGTCTTGAGTAAGTTGCTTCATGCTGAGGCTCAGTCGTTCTTTATCAATAGAGATAATCTTTGCTTCGATCGTCTCGCCTACTTTTACATAGTCGCTCGGGTTGTTGACACGCTCCCAGCTAATTTCTGAGATGTGAACCAAACCTTCAATGCCTTCAACGTTGACGAATACACCAAAGTCAACGACGCCAGTGACGACACCCTTTACTGTGTCCCCTACCTTTAGTTTCTCAAAGCGCTCAGCAAGACCGTCTTTGATTGCTTCTTTTTCAGAGAAAATCAATTTGTTTGCCTTACGGTCGGCGTCAAGAATACGAACCTTAAGTGTTTGGCTTGTCAACGCGTTGAGGCGCTGTAGGATTTCGTCTTTGTCGCTGCTGCCTACGCGTGGGTAGTGCTCAGCTGATAGTTGTGAAACCGGTAGGAATCCGCGAACACCTTCGTACTCTACGAGTAGACCACCGCGGTTTGCGTCATATGGAACAACTTCCAGAATTTCACCAGCCTCTTGCTTGGCAATAACGTCTTCCCAGCCCTTATCTTTAGCAGCCTTACGAAGGCTGAGTAGGCTGTAACCATTGTCCAGCTCAGTGTCGACAACACTTGCGGTAACTTCATCACCTTCCTTGAGTTGACGTGACATACCAACCTCACGACGTGGAACAAATCCAACACCGAGTGGACCGAGATCAAGAAGTACCTCGTGCTTCTTCACCGACAGTATCTTACCAGTTACTGTTTCACCAACTGCTAGCTGCAGACTTGCTCCTGCATCAGCCAATAGGTCATCCATTGTTAATGGGGCTTTTGTAGCCATAATATTATTAAGACTCCTCTTCTTACTTATTATTTACCGTGAAGCTGCCTCTCTTGAGGGTCCTCGCTAGACAACTCCATAGATCATCCCCTATTGTACGCCAAGAGACGCTATCTGTAAAGCTAGAGGTGGCGTCGTGATTGGATATACGCAGCAACTGCTACTGTGAGTAAGCCGACACCTGCTAGTTGCCCTAGAACGTCTTCTGGACCTGTCTTTGGTAGGTCACCAGCGACCTTTGTTTCGCTTGCATCGTCCTTGGCATTCGTTGAAGATGACGTCCCGTCAAATACCTTTGTTGAACCTGGGTTGCTTTTCTCAGTTTGCCCTGCCTGAGATGGCGTACCCGTAGTAGTTTCTTTGCTAGTGTCGGGCTTCTTGTCTTCACTTTGAGGCTTGTCGTCCTTGGAGTCCGAGGCAGGCTTCTGCTCACTGGTACTCACCTCTTTAGTACTACCATCAGAGGACTGGTTCTTGAGATAATAAAGCCCGGCAAGCACACCCAGTGCCAAAATAGCACCAACCACCACAAAACTTACGATCCATCCACCTTGCTGCTGATATTTCCTCGTCATAGACACCTCTAATTCGTATTTAAATATACTATAGCACTGATTTACAAACTTCGCAAGGCTTATGTACATGTTACACTACTACTATGCTTATTGCAGTCGATACAGGGGGAACAAAGACGCTCGTCGCGAGAGTGTCGACCGATGGCGTGATCGAAGAAAAAAGTAAATTCCCAACCCCAAAAAATATCGACGAGTACATTGCGGTGCTGACAAACACTATCAACCACCTCACCGATGGTGGTCGACCTGATGTGATTGTTGTTGCACTTCCAAGCATTATCAAAAACGATATCGCCATCTGGTGCCCAAACCTTGAATGGGAGAATATTGATATACGTTCCCTGCTACGAACAGAGTTTCATCATGCGGCTATTTACGTTGAGAATGATGCCAACCTGGCCGGCCTTGGTGAGGCATATTCGCTCGAAAAATTGCCCGCCTCGTCACTCTATGTCACGATCAGCACAGGTATAGGTACAGGAGTGATTGAGAACGGCTATATTGACACTGCTCTCCGACACTCTGAAGGTGGCCATATGCAACTTCAATTTGAAGAGGAGCTTCAGACTTGGGAGCAGTTTGCGTCGGGGCGTGCGATTAAACGAGACTTTGGGAAAATGGCCAGCGAGATCACTGATGCTGAGACCTGGCAACAAATTACTTTCCGTTTTGGCCTCGGCTTTCTTGTTCTAATTCCTGTCATACAACCCGATGTCATCATCATCGGCGGAAGCGTAGGGACACACTTTGCAAATTATCATGCAAAACTCATTGCGTTACTCGAAGAGAGGCTGCCGCCACACATTCCCCGCCCAGAGCTACGGCAAGCAGCTCACCCAGAAGAAGCCGTCATATATGGATGTTACCGTTATGCTGTCCAGCAAACCACTATTTAATACGATTATTGAGCACTTTACGCCTCGGTTCAACTTCAAAGAAGCCGAGGACTTTCGCTGGTCACCGCAGGACAAAACAATCTACTTCAACCAGGCCGATACACACGCCCTTGAACGTTTACTACACGAAGTAGCTCATGCTGAGTTAGGCCATCTAGCGTATGATCGAGACATAGAGCTTATTGCAATTGAACGTGACGCTTGGCAACACGCCAAGACAACGCTCGCACCACTATTCGAGACAACGATAGATAGCGATGTTATCGAAGATGACCTCGACACCTACCGACAATGGCTCCATGCACGCAGTACATGCCCCCATTGCTCAAGTACTGGACTGCAGACGGACACTCAAGAGTATACCTGCGTATCTTGTCGAGCTCGCTGGCGTGTCAATCAAGCAATCGGCTGCGGCCTGAAGCGCTATATTAAAAATACCTCCTCATAAAAGAGGAGGTATTTTCTAGTTACATAGTCCGCTTGGACCAAGAGCATATCGTTACTTTGTCGTTTTACGACGGCGTGAGATCTGCCCACCTTTACGACCGGCAACTCGTGCCAACTCAGGGTTAGCGGCAAATCCACCTGTGTTACCTGCACGACCGCCTTTTGCGCCAATTTTAGCGTAGAAGTTAGGGTCTTTTGCTTTGTTCTTTGCAGCAGCCTTGAGGCCGCCAGCTTTTGTTCCAGCCATTGCTAGTCTCCTTACTTAAGTTAAAAGGATCCGTATCAACAGATACGAACCCCCGCTTTATCTCACACATGCTATGTGTATGATGTACATATTATCATAGCTTATGCTTTTTGTCAATATTTACACAAGCACTTTATGTTGTGTAAAAAGTATTGCGTTTATGCTCACGGTGGTATATATTAGACGTAGTCTCCCCCAAAGAGACTGGCACCTGTTTGAAACCAAATTAGTTTTGAACGAATAAACAAACGACCCGATCTGCGAGACGGGTCGTTTTTAATTAGTTCAAAGATACATCAAGAGATTGAAAGATAAATAAGCCTCGTGAAGCAACATACCAAGTCAATAGGTGAAGCTATAGCTTAGCCAAGTAAGTACATAGTTCCCGAAAGCAGCTTCCGCATGACAAACACTTGAATTCCGTGTCTCTACTGCACCGCCACGGCCTGATTGGCACCGCCTGCTCTCGAAACGTTGTACGCAAGCTCACCAGCACTCCAATAAAGAGTACCGTTGATTGGATCGTTTATATAGAACCCTACCGGGCTACTTGCCTTACCCTTTACTCCTATCACTAGCCGTACGTGCATCGGTATGGGGCCACTTACGGTACGGCCACCGGGTGTTTTCCAGCTTTTTTGAGTCGCAGAATCATCCCAAATACCCCAGAGTACTACTGGGTTGCCGGCATGAATCTGACTTGCAACAAATCCAGTACTTACACCGTACTGCACTGCGGCCCCTCGTCCATAGCTGCGGATAGCAGCAGCAACTGGCTCCGCATAGACGCCCCAACCGGTCAACTTGCCCTGATTGCCATTAACATCTCCAACAAATTGCAGCTGCGGATCATCCCATACGTTTCTCTTTTTGTCGTAGGGACGAGGGTGGTAACCAAATTTCTGTAGTAATGTCATATCACTCCCAACCCCGATTCCCCTGTAAGCTAATGCCATACGTACCGATGCCGCTTCGCAGCTCTGTGCATACTGCTGGTAATATTGCGGTACACTTAACTTCTTAATCGGGATCTCAGTAGTAAACGACACCTCGAAGCTACTCGCACTCGCCAAGCCGAACACTGGTTTAACCCCCGCATCGATCCAGCCACGCACTGTCTCTTGAGCGCCGAATTTTACCGCAGTAACAACTAGTGTGTTGCCTTGCCAGGTCTTTGATGTGACCGTCCCATGAGAGGTATGGAAACGCTTCTCAGCACTGGTGCGATCAACTGGCTGATCAAAGTTAAACCGAAATGTCTGCTCACCTTGAGATAGCTCATTACCATATGGTGACATGGAGATGACCCTTACCACTCCTGGTGTCGAAAAGCTATACCGCTGCGTCTTGGGCAAAACCCCGCCAGCTACCGTCCGTAGTCCCTTCGGGACTCGATATGAATATGTTTTGCCAGGTACAACTTTATCGGGAGTAAATGTGTATGTTTTTGCATCACTCCATGCTCCCTTTCCGGGAAGCCCAAACGTGATCTTGCCACTTTTTTGATCTATCGGCTCGGCAAATTTAATAACCGCTTTGTCGTCTTTTGTGAAGTACGTTCTCTTCACTGTCTGAGTAATTTTTGGCATAGCCGCCACTGTAAGCTTTTTCGTCATGAGCTGTTTACCCGAATTTGCATCTTTGAGCAGAACGGTCAACTTCTTACCCTGGGGTAAGAAGCCTTTAGGCGCCCACTTGTAGGTGTCATCACCGTGCTCGGAATGTACCAAAGGAATTGTTGGAACAGTCGCCAACTGAAGCTTCGTCAGACCACGATTTTTCTTTGCCAGTTTAACCGTAAAAGCAAAATCAGCCGCAACAACTTTTGAGGTATCAAACGAGGTGGCCGCGACCCCTGGAGCAGCTTCAGTCGTAAACGACACATCGGGCACCTTGACGGATGCACCATGGAAACGCTTTACACCAGCCAGGTTAATTTTATAAGTTGTCGCAGTGATGAGGGGTTGGTCATGAATAAAGATAAGCTCATCATTACCAAGCAGTGAGCGTTTCACCTGCCATGTTCCATTTACTCTGGGCTCAATGCTAATATCAGCTTCTGAGATCCGAAGGAGCTTTTGATTTAACGAAACCTTAATGGGCTTTTGAACATCGACTGCCGATCTCTGATAAGAAGGCGTTACATTACCTAGTGTGACAAGCACAAAGAGAGTAATACATGCTGAAACTACCACCAGCCCACTGCCAATAAGCCAATAGCGCAACGTGAAACGATGTTCTTTTTTCTGCTGTTCTTTCATTATTTATTTTTAAAAGCCTTACCAACTATTCTAGCAGGTATTAATCTAATTCAAAAGATAAAAGCCACCCTTTTCGGATGGCTTCTATATAATTCGGCACCGTGCTAGTTTCCCACTTGTGGCAGTATAATCGCCGCTGATGAGCTTAACTTCTGTGTTCGGAATGAGAACAGGTGTTTCCTCATCGCCATGGGCACCGAAGTAAGGCTTTAGGCACTTTTTCGCTCCTATCACGTCAGGAGTGGGCCAAAACCTTGCTTCGATGTCGATGACACTTTGCACGGTTTAGTGATGTACGAATCTCAATTTTTTAGAGATTGACAGTGGTGTTTGCACACCAATTACTAGTTAAGTCTGTCGTCCGACCTTTATGGGGTCGGAAACCTAGATTGAACACACAAAAAATGTGACAATCTAGATTCATAAAAAGGCAATGGGACTATTAGTACGCTTCAGCTCCATACATTACTGTACTTCCACCTTGCGCCTATCAAACAGATCGTCTATCTGTGTCCTCATAGGGAAATCTCATCTTGAAGTTGGCTTCGCGCTTAATATGCTTTCAGCGCTTATCCATTCCGAACTTAGCTACTCGACAATGCAGCAGGTGGCCACAATCGATACACCAGAGGTTCGTCCGCCCCGGTCCTCTCGTACTAGGGGTAGATCTCCTCAAATTTCCTAACGTCCATACCGGATATAAACCGAACTGTCTCACGACGTTCTGAACCCAGCTCGCGTACCACTTTAATCGGCGAACAGCCGAACCCTTGGAAGGTGCTCCCCCTCCAGGATGTGATGAGCCGACATCGAGGTGCCAAACAGCGCCGTCTATGTGAACTATTGGGCGCTATAAGCCTGTTATCCCCAGGGTAACTTTTATCCGTTTGCGCTGTCGATCCCACGTTCATGTACAAATGTACGTACAGCGGATCACTTGCTCCGACTTTCGTCTCTGCTTGGAATGTACTCCTCACAGTCAAGCTGGCTTATGCGCATACACTATCACTTCGATTTCCATCCGAAG
>CAZUCO010000002.1:0-192389 GCA_964619585.1 uncultured Candidatus Saccharibacteria bacterium
GCTTTTACACCTTGCCGGTTTTCAAGACCGGTACCTTCAACCACTCGGTCACCTCTCCTCGAGTGACACTCTGGTAATTCTACTAAATTTTCTTCGTCTCGTCGAGGGGTTGTTTCGCTACTGCAGCCACATACACCGTTTTGGCTCCCGCCCTCTTTAGCGCTTTAGCACCAAAATGTAGCGTAGCTCCTGTTGTGATGACGTCATCGATAAGCAGTACAACTGCATCTTTTGGTACGTTCAAGCCCACAAATGCCTGTTTTGCCTGCTCAATACGCTCCCTATAGCTCGCACCACGCTGTTTCGTGTTGTTCTGGCGGATAAGCAGCGTCTGATACGCGTCGTTTCGCCTACGTGCAAAGCTTCGTGCGAGTAGTCTTGCGTGATCATAACCGCGTGCACGGACGTGGCTTCGTACTGTTGGGATCGTCGTAACTATGGCTCCTGGCAGTAATGGCACGACATCGTCCAATAATGAGGCGAGAGGGGAGTAGGCTGCTTTGGCTCGTTCAAACTTATACTTGTCGATAAGCCTCCCAAGACCATCACTCCGATCACCGACGACCCATGCTCCATCGATAAACTGTCTATGTTCAGAGCAAATACCTCCAACAGCTGGCACACGGCAGACAATACAACCAGAATATGGCTCACTAGCGATGTCATATCTACAACTATCACACAAAAGAGTCCCGATTTGACCGCACTCACAACAGTAGTGAGGAGCAAGTATTTGGAGTAACGTCTCAATCATTGTGTTTTTTACGTTTTACTACCTTATTCGGTTGATTATAGCCTACGTATTGGCTATACTGAAGGGGACTATCTGTCAATAGTGCCTTAAATGGAAGTGGAGGAAATTTATGGCTCGTAAACAAAATGACGATCTGCTCATCGAGGATGAACTGGCAGCTGCCTTTCTAAACGACGACGATCAACCAACTACCGAAGCGCCTGCTCAGCAGCAACCTGCTGCAGACGACGCACAAAACAACAACTGGGAAGAAGTTGAAGACGAGTTCCCAGGTCAACTAGCAGTTGATGTATACGAAACTGACGACAAACTTGTCGTAAAGGCTCGTACTGCAGGTGTAAACAAAGAAGATCTTGATGTTAGCATCTCAGATGGTATCTTAACCGTCAGTGGAACCCTCTCAAGCGGCGATGACACTGAAGCTACTAACTGGCACATTCAAGAATGCTACTGGGGCGAATTCAGTCGTACTGTAGCGCTTCCTGTGGCCGTCAAAGAAGACGAAGCCTCAGCATCACTCAAAGATGGTGTACTCACTATTGAGTTCCCTAAGGTGCAGCAGGAGCAAGCCAAGAAGATTGCTGTTCAGTAATCGACCTGGCACTTCGCAAATAACTCCGCCCTAGAGCGGAGTTATTTTTATGGACCTCTATCTCTTCTGTCTAAGAGGAATACATATGATTCACCAACATAAATGCGCCTCCAGGGGAGACGCATTTGGGTTGCTAAGTTTTAGACTTCTTGGCTATTTTGCAAAGCTATCGATAACGAAGTTGACAATAGCGTAGGCGAGGATCGCCACGATGATACCAACAATCGCATAAAGGATAGTGTTCTTTGCACTTGTCACTGCACCTGAGTCACCACCAGATACTGTGTAGCGGATACCGCCGATTATGAGCATAATCACTGCTACAGCACCGATGATAAAGAGCATGACATTGACGATAGTCCTAAAGATACCGCCTTCACCAGTGATGTCACTTGGAGTCTTGTCTGGCTTTGCACAGTCGGCACCAGTGTCGATGGTTGGGCTACTTGGATTACAGGTAGCCGCGTTAGTTGTCGCAGGGACAACCGCAACAACACCAAGCGCAAGCACTGGAGCAATCAAGAGTGCTCGTAGGGTGTTTTTGATTGATACTTTCATTATATTGTTATTTCCTTTCTTATATTCTCTGTTACGTTTATACCAAACTACGCGCAAAAAGTTAACCCTCTTCTTGCAACCTAGAACGCACCGATAACAAAGTTAACGATGGCATAGGCGAGGATTGCTATGATCAGTCCGATGATCGCGTAGAGAATAGTATTCTTTGCCCCTGATACCTGACCCGAATCTCCACCAGAGGTAGTGTAGCGGATACCACCGATGATAATGACGATGACTGCGATGATACCAATCACAAAGAGCAAGATATTGACAACATTTTTAATACCCGCCGAGAGATTACCGTTGTCGGCGTCACCACCAGCTCTCGTGTAGCCGTTTTTGATGCTGTCGATCGGATCTACTGCAGCGCTTACAGTCTGTCCAACCGATACTGCTCCGGCCAATGGGAGTCCGATAAGTCCCAATATTAGTAGTAGTGATTTAATCCGCTGTATCATATATACCCTTCTTATTTTTTTAATGCATTTAGCACAAAGTTAACGATAGCATAGGCGAGGATTGCCACAATAAGTCCCACCACGGCATACAGGATTGTATTTTTTGCCGCGGCGACCTGACCCGAATCTCCACCAGAGGTAGTGTAGCGGATACCACCGATGATAATGACGATGACACATATGATACCCAGTACCATCAGAAGTACCGATACGATGTTTTGGATAAAGTCATTTGTTTTCTTGTTGGCATTTTGCGTTTCTTGACAGATAGGGGAGCTACTATTTCCCTCACAGCCAGTTTTGACTGGGTTGATCGCCTGTACTGGTGCTGTCATCGCTACACCCAGCGCCAACACCATCGCAAGTCCCGTAAATAATCCTACTATTCGCTTCATATCTTCTTAAAACCTTCCTGCTATAAAGCCTGTTATAACAAATGCCATCGCAATCACTACTAGTCCCACCACGGCATACAAGATTGCATTGCGAGCAGCCTTGACCTTGCCAGGATCACCATCAGATGTTGCATAACGGATACCACCGATGATAATCGTGATTACACACACAACACCAGCCGCCATATACACCAGTCTTAGCACTCCCGTAAGTACATTATCTGCCGAAGCAGTCGGGATATTCAGTTCACCAGGCTTGAGGTCTATGACCTGCTCTTTGACTGTCTTTGAAGTAGTGTCATTCTTGGTGTCATCGCTCGTATCACCGCTTCCGCCACTCCCCGAAGCCGCGCCGTCACCTGCACTTGTAGGATCATCTCCCCGCGTGTCACCAAACTGGCAAGCACTCTTCTGCGCACCACTATATTGTTTACATGGTTGTTTCTGCGTGTGGTGGTTAAACCCATACACACAAGCGTTAAATTGCGCCTTTTTAGCCTTATATGACGTACAGAACTGTTCAGAAAGCGGTGGTTCGGCACCTACAGTGCCACTCGTTAGGGCAAGAGCTCCTGTGATACTGCTAACAAGCAGTAGTAAAATCCCGATGAGGACGATAAGGGGTTGTTTATATGTCATTCTTGGAAAAATATTCATAGCCATGCCTTTACTTTGTAATACTATCCCCGACAAAGGATATAACCAATACCGCAAACATCGCAATAACCAGCCCGATAACAGCGTTGAGGATCAGCTGTCTTCCCTCAGTAATCTTTTGCTCACGACCATTACTTGTCAGATAGATAAATCCTCCGTAGATGATAAATCCGACGGCAATATATACCACCAACTGAAGCAGTGTTTCAACGACATTTAAAACAATGCGTGAGATATAGCGGGTAAATTGCGTTTCCTTATCACCCCCTAATTCTGAGGGACTTTTGACTTCACAATCTCCCTTGGTAAGACCCTCGTACCAGGCCGGGAAGGTGAGGAACTGGCCACACGCTGCGGAGACTGGCGTTGGCGTGGTCACACTCAAAACAGAGGCAGAAAAAGCCCCAATGACGAGACCACCGATAAATAACCGTCTTAGTTGCTTGATCATACGCTAGAACACTCCTCCTGGGATAATAAATTGCAAAAATGAGTACATCAATGCATAGAGTACGAGCCCCAGCACAACGTTGAATATTACTGTTTTGGACTTTGTGATCTGTCCACTATTGTCACCAGCGGTCGTCCAGAGTATCGCCCCATAGATCAAACCACCGATGGCTACGATACCAATACTTACTGTCAGGATCTGGATAACTAGCTTCAAAATACCACCGATTCCGCCACCTGCGCCACCACTGTTACCACACTCAAGTATCGCCGTATCCTGACCGCCACATTTTGCGGCAAAAGCCGGGGTAAGTGTAGCCAGCGATAGACCAAAAGACAGAACCAGTGCTCCGATAACGATGAGGGACTTTTTGTTTAGACTACCTATTGTTAGACTGGTTATTTGTTTTATGCTCATATGTACTTAATACCATAGTATACTGTCTACCTTTTGACAAGTGGTCTTATTATCATAAAAGTATTGACTTTTGATCTGTAAAATGGTACAATGAGAGCGTAATGTGGGAAGATCTCGTACGACTTCCGCTGGGTAGAACATCCATGCGGAAATTCATGATGCTGTTCGCCACGCTCCTTGTGGCGGTTTTAGGGTACTCACTTCTTACTTCTACCTCTGTGTTTGCCGCCGATGGTAACTGGAACAGCGACGATACGTTGCAATACGACGGAAAAAAGTACCAAGGCCCTGCGACAAGTGACCAACCCCAAGATGTACCAAGTGGGGCAATGTGGTATGGCACCTACGACAGTGCCAAGAAAAAAGCCTGGGTCGTCTTTTTTGATCCGTCTCTCAAGAACGGGGAACAATTCTCGGCAACTACAGCCGGACTTATTACTTACACCTATACCGATACCAATGGCACACAGCCAGGTGGGGTAGTACTGTCAAACCCAGGCCAACAAGTACAGATATCTATTACGCCGCGTGCACCCCCCGCTTCGAACTCAACCAGTCAGCCCGTGTCTGATTGTAAGATCGATGGTGTTGGGTGGCTCGTCTGTAACGCCTCCTACTGGATTGCAGAAGGTATGGACAAAATCTACGAGCTTGTTGAGTCATTCCTTGCAACAAAAACCCTCTTTGGCACCAACGACGCCGCGCTTCGCACATGGGAGTTTGCTCGCAATATTGCAAACATCTGTTTTGTGATCGCGTTTCTTGTCATGATCTACGGTCAGATAACTGGTGGCATGGTGACAAACTACACAATACGCAAAGTACTCCCTCGTCTCATCATCGCTGCCATCCTCGTCAATGTATCGTACTGGGTCTGTGTGCTGTTTGTCGATATCTCAAATGTACTTGGTTATGCGGTACATGATCTATTTACCGCCATACGTGAACAAGTCGCTGGAAATGCCGCAAATGGCGGCGATCTGTCGTGGCAAAAACTGACTGCCTTTATCCTCTCGGGCGGAGCTATTGGAACAATCGCTACTATTGCTGCCACCGGTGGTAGTATTACTGCACTTAGCTTCTTGCTCGTAGCAGCTCTTGTCGCCAGCCTGTTTGCCGTGTTGGTGGCATTTGTCATACTTGCAGCGCGACAGGCCATTATCTTGATCCTTGTCATCTTGTCACCACTAGCATTCGTGGCATATATACTACCTAACACCGAGGAGTGGTTTACGCGTTGGCGCAAAGCTTTCACTACTTTACTTGTCTTCTTCCCAGCGTTTTCAGTCATCTTTGGTGGCTCACAACTCGCGGGTAACATCATCATCCAGAGTGCAAATGGCAGTCTCGGCCTTGTGCTACTTGGTCTTACGGTGCAAGTTATCCCTCTTTTCGTCACACCAATCCTTATCCGACTTAGCTCGGGTATTTTGAGTACCGTTGCTGGTCTTGCCAATGACCGTAGCAAAGGTGTCTTCGACGGTGCCAAGAACTGGGCGAGAGGCAATGCCGAGCTACACAAAGCTCGTGCCGTACGCAATGGTATGAACCGTATAGAAAACGGCCAGAGATTCCGACCAACTGCCTTTGGTGCCCGAATGGCAATGGGTAAGACGCACCGTGAGCGCATGACATCTGCTTATCAAGCACAGGCCGAGGCAAGCTATGAACGATCGAGGCGCGGACAACGAGCCTACAGTGAGACACGTATTGGTGAAGATCAAAAGGCAAACGCCAAGAACCACAACGAGGAAATGTTCCAAAAGCGTGTTGCAGGCTATAGCTCGAGCACTAATCGTACTGCTGGTGCACGACTCCGTGAAGACAATCGATACCTTGGTCACCGTCAGACTCTCCAAGATTCTCATGCCGCACATGAACGTGCCGACCTCTACAAGGGCTCGATGGAAGCTGCCGACGAGGAACACTGGAAGCACGTTCTCGCACATGATACGAGCCTGCGCGCTATCCGTACCGGTACACACCTAGCGCAAGGTCGTGCCAAACTGAGTGAAGATGCCATGACAAATGCCGATGAACGCGCCCTGCAGACACAGATCAACCAACAGGCCAATCTGCGCAACCTCAAGATTCAGTCAGATGTCGACACAGCTCACGCCCAGTTCCAAGCTGCAAACGTCACCGCAGCTGGTAAGGCTCAGTTCCAGAACGAAGTCATAGCTGACCGTGCACTACGTCTCATGAACGTCGATACAGTACGAAACGAAAAAGAAGCGGCTACAATCGAAAACACTTTGAAGCAGCGCGCAGAGGCTAATTGGCAGAGACAGACCAGAACTGATCCACGCCTCCAGGGTATTCGACTTAGTGAGATTGAAGCCTCAGATTCATACAAAAAAGCCGAGGCAGAGTGGAACACACTTGTTGAGAATGTTCGTCTGGACGGTGCAAGTGCGGCTGGTGTCTCTCCAATAAATAGCCGTAGCGCAAGAACAATCCAAACACTTGCATCAGACACACTGGCTGCCGAAAAGACTACCGAAGGACTTATGTCGATCGTCAAGAGCCGATCGGAGAAAGACTTTGCAACCAGTGCTGATGGCCGCCGAATTAATATACGCGCCCAAGCAGCTCAAGATTCCCTGGCAGCCACAAAAGCCGAAGAAGCGGCACTGGTACAAGAGTGGCGTACCGAAAAAGGTCGAGAAGACCTTACCGATCCAGATGATATCGCACTAGCTGAACAACTCCAGGAAGCTGATATCCAAAAACATGCCCAAGATCGGCGCACAAGTGTGGCCACAGACACCGCTAACCAGGAGTACGCCGGTAAGGTTATCAGCGACGAAATAATCCCTGGCGGAACCGATACCATAGCCAGCGTTGCGGGTGGTATTGCTGGCGCTACCGGTGTCAGCCAGGCAAAAGCGACCGCGACTCAAGTCACCTTCGAGGCATTTGGCAAGGCTGTATCTGCCGAGAAGACCCTCGTATCGCGAAATCAACCGAGGGAAATCCTTGGAGAGACTATTCCTAACCCGAGCGACCCGAGCGCTCCGGGCACCGTGGGTCTCGGTAGTCCAAACATCCTTGATGAGCCAGAGGAGCGAATCGCAGCACTAGCAGGTAAGGTAGCAAGCGGTGGTCACCACAAGTCTAATATCGAACTATGGCAGCGTATGGGTGAACTTCGACGCCAGGCTGATCAAGAGCTTGCAGTCGCAAAAGCAAGTGGCAACCAAGCAGATATTGATAGAGCAAACGACCACATCGGCAAGGTTAAGAGTCTTGAGCAGCAAGTCATGGACGACAAGGGTAAGATACCATTTGGGGCGAGTGATGCAGACCTGGGTGCAGCAAAAGTTGGTAACTACAACGGTAATATATACGACTCTACACGCCAGCGTCTCAACACAAATCTATCAGCAGCAGACCTGGCTAATATGGACCCAGATGACATACGCCTCATCTTTGAGATGGCCCGAAGCGGCAAACTCAATGATGAAGAAATTCGCGCCGTCCAAGGTGCTTACGAAGACTGGCAAAACGACGATAACCTCAAATCATCGATCCGTCCAAAGCATCGTTCACTACTTGATCCATTTGCTAGCTATAGTGGTGGAGGGAATGTCTCAAGCTTCCCACAACCAGGCAGTCCGCCTCCTCCAGGTATAGACTTCGATAACTTCTGGGATCGTCAGTATGTTGATGGCATCAATTCTATGACACCACGAAGCTAATCTTAGACCCATATCTGTTGTAAAATCTTTTTCAACCCTTGACGTAAAAACCACAAGCTTGATTTTTTAAACGATTTGGTGTATAGTAGATATTAATAAACAATAACCTTAAAAAGGCAAAAACAAACATGACGGAAACAACACTTAGTACCTCACAAGGTGACACACCAGAAGGAAAGGGAAAGTCAATGAGCATCGATCGTGAACAACAACCAGGTCAACCAGTTATGCGAAATGCTGCTGGAGAAGTGATGACGGAGCAGGTACTTACTAATGGTGATCATGTTTGGCTGACAGACGCAGAATACACAAGTATGGCAGAGCAAGGCTTGATAGGCCACTCCCGTGAAGGTGTGGTCAGAGAATTTGATAAAACAAGCCTCGGTGATGCTCATGCACAAGGTTTACTTACAACACCAGATTCTCCAGCCCCTCTAACCGCTACCGAGACCGAACAAGAAGTTCAGGCAAGCCCCAAGCCTAAGGCAGAGAAAAAACCAAACTGGGTAAAACGCGCTATTGTTGGCACCGTCGCCCTTGGAGCTGCTACAGGTGCAGTTATTGGCGTCGCCAAAGCTGTCGGCGGCAACGACGAAGAGGCTCCATCGCCTCGACCAACAGCAAGTGGCCCGGCCGTACCTGGAGGTGAGGTATCACCCGACGGTACCCCAGGTGAGTTTGAAGCGCAACGAGCAAAACTGTCCGCTAGGACTGCAAATGCAGCTATGCTCTCTCCGGAATATTACGAACCCAATAGCACTCAAAGTATAGATTACTTGGATCAAAAGCTCCTTGGGGTCAATATGCGGACACTACTTGATAACGAAGTTTATATGATAGAAACTGGCGACTTTTCTGCGCTTAATAAAACTTTCTTCACGGACGGTAATGGAAATTATCCAGACCAAGGTATGACGACATACGTCGAAGGCCTAAAAGCTCAACATGAAACAATCGCAGAATACACAAAGCAAAACCCTAACTATCCTGTATCAGAGAAAATACTTGCACGAATTGACAACGTACAAGACGATGGCTTCGAGGCATTTACCGTACAAGGCGTTGTCCTTGAGACGACTTACGGTGCTCCACTTGCCGATGGAGGTGTTCGGGCGACTAAGACTGCCACACGTATGGAATTTAAAATCATGGCATCTCCGCATGATGTTAGCGAAGGCGTAACAGAAACCGCCTGGACAATCTTGAGCGAAACCCCAATGGGGACAATAGATCCTGCCGAAGAAGACTTCGGACAAGGCCAGTCAACAATAATAAAACCCTAAGTACCGTCTTCAGAGCTTAGCCTAATATTCTGCTATGATCTGTGCAGCTGTGCGAACGTCATCGTTAGGACTAAAGTCTTTCAGATTAAAAAGAGTCGCCGACCCAGTCTCCCCAGGTTTGATATTACTCACGGCTGCGCTGTAGGTCTTTGCTGCATTATCACTCGTGAGAGATAGCTCTACGGCAATACTTTTCTGAGCTTTTGACTCGTTCTTAACAAAAACGGTTACATCAATAAACGACTGATCCTGTACGCTTTTTGTTACTAAGACATCAGTTACTTTAACGCTACCTGTAGCAGATGGTGCTTGCTCAACCCGAGGTGCACCGCTTGGGTTGTTGTTGCTCGTATTTGTAGAGATGAGGATAAATACAAAACCACCCGCAATAACTACCGCGAGAATTATAATTGCCACAATAAGCTTACCCTTACTCATACAATTCACTATACAGCAACCTCACAGGTTATAATAGAACTAGCTATAAACAGTAGCATTTTAGTGCTCCATCGCGTATGATTACAGTAATGAAGCTAGCAAGAAAATCATACAGACATTTTCTTTCTCAGGCAGCGCATTATCTCTTGTTGACTGCCTTTCTGTTTGGCGCCTCCGGCCTTGGCGCTCTGATCTCAACCGCAGATTCGGCTAGTGCAGCTGGTGGTGGTGAGACGGCTAAATGGATAGGTCAATTTGACATATCAATAAGCGGCGGGCACTTCCAAGGTGCACGAGAATATCACTGGGTAGATAATGATGGTGATGGCAATCATGAAGTCGCTCAAATGTCAGGAAATACACTTATCGACACCGATAATGGAACCTGTAATCTCATACTAAACTCTCCTATTCCTGATACCGATAAAAACACCATAAAGATATCCGTCTATTCAGGAGCAACATCGAGTCCCGTGGGTGGACCACCGCGCTGCGAGGGTCAGAAGATTAATGGCAAGTCTATTGAACAGGTTTACAACACTACGTATACCATGACTAACCCCCGACCAACTGGGGGTGCACCTGAAGAGACCGCAGAGCAAAGAGTATACGTAATCTATGTATGTAGCTACCTTAACGACTCGCCTGCGAGCGTCAGCTATACAACCACTATTGGCGGGAAAAATGGCAGTGGCACGGCCAACACAGACAACAGCGCGCCGCTTGATAATGACTGTAAAAAGAAGTACAAAAGTGTACTCAGTAACATAAACCCCGGACAAGTTAAGGTATGTGTAACTTTAAATGGAAAAGAGCAGTGTGATACTGGCACTAAGGTAAAATACCAGCCGGGTAGTGCAAGCACCTTTTATTTTGGTAACTCTCCAGAGATTGCCAGAGACAAAATCATCGGAGGCTCATTACGAATAGAGGGTCTCGACAAGACCAACGACGATCCATTCACGCCTGACAACCTCGATGAGGATATTGATTTTGGTACCTACAAACTCGACCTCTTCAAAAGTGATGGCACCCTTGTTGAATCCCAGGAGGTCAATGTTAAATATGATGGAAGTCAGTGTCGAGAAGACATAAAGAAAGCCACCGGTTGGGTGTGTAAAAGCCCAGCATCCGTAAGTGGATACTACGAGTTTAAAAACGTTACACCCGGTAAATATAAAGTATGTGTAAGCGGGACCAAAAAGTGTGTCGACGTCACAAAGAAACGATCCGAGCGTATCACAAACGCAGACATCTCTCTCACGATTGACGAAGCGATGCAATACGACACTTCCGGTGCACTCAGCGGAAAGAACAGCACAAATTGCGCCATAGATGGTATAGGCTGGATGATCTGTCCAGTGATGACCTTTATCGCTGATCTAAACGACCGTGCTTACGGATTCCTCTCTCAGAACTTCCTACAGTTTGATATCAAACTGCTCCAGGATCAAGGTGCAAAGACTGCTTGGGATAGCTTCAAGAACATTGCAAACGTAGTATTCGTGATATTCTTCCTCTTGATAATCTATTCACAGATTACTGGTGGTGGTTTCACAAACTACGGCATCAAGCGCATGCTGCCTCGAGTTATCATCGCCGCCATCCTGGTCAACTTGTCATTCTTTATATGTCAGATAGCAGTCGACGTCAGTAACATACTCGGTAACGCTGTCGCTGACTTCCTGGGGAAGTCCATACAGACAACACCAGCCGGCAGCGCCACAACCGCCAACACAGATCTCCCACTGTGGAAAGACATGATTGGAGGCGTACTCATAGTTGGGACAGTTGCTATAGGTCTTGCGCTCGCATTTGCGATTGGGCTACCTGGACTACTCGTACTGATATTGATCGTATTGGCACTGATCATACGAAAGGCCGTACTGCTACTATTGATCGTCGTATCACCACTAGCTTTTGTCGCATATCTACTGCCTAATACTGAAGATTGGTTCAAGAAGTGGTGGAAGCTCTTTTACACACTACTCATGGTATATCCAATCATTGGACTACTATTTGGTGCAAGTGCACTTGCGGCCCGTATCATCAACACCACAGCAAACGGCGATATCCTTATCCAACTCACAGCGCTCGGCGTATCCGTGTTGCCACTGTTTGCTGTACCAGTCGTACTTAAAACTGCTATGAATGGTATCGGCTCGATTGGTGCAAGAATAAGTGGCAGCATATCAAAGGCCCAGGGAGCCGCTGGAGGAAGTGCAAAAGATAGCTACAACAAAAGCGCGTTCGAGAGAGGACGCCAGCTGCGCAAACAGGGTAGGGAAGGTTACAAGAACATGAAGTTTGCTGATGCAGTCTCTGGTGAAGACACAAAGTTACTCGGACGACTTAGAAGGAGAGCTTCCCGGGGTATAACTGGACGAACATTCACTAGCTCTGGTGAGTTTGCAGCCAAAGCAGCTACCGCGAGCGCTGTTGCTGCATCACACAAGGCGGCTGATGAAGCAGTCGATCACGAGGAAGCGTTACTATCTGGTATTACACCGGATGCACTTGTAGCAAGACTAGGGCAAGGAACTGCAATAGAACAGGCCGCCGTTATACGACGCATCGCAAAAACGGGCGGTGATCAGCATGTTCAAGCTGCATATGACCACCTAATGACCTCGACAGATCAGCACAAAGGAGATGTACAACAACTCTCCGCAAGCGCTCTTCTCAGTCGCAAGCCTGCCGGTCTAGGCACTAGTGAGGCACAGCGACTCTCTAACGGACAACTGGGCGTCAATAGTGATGGAACCTTCGGTGGTCCAGGCTACATGAACTCTCTCAAGAATCGAATAGGTGAACAAAAGATGACGGCCAAAGACTGGGCAGGTATGGGTACAGACGACCTCATACGTGTTGCAGAGCTCGCATCGAGTGGTAAGCTTGGAGCTGCCGACCTCCAACATATTAACGACCAATACAATGCGATCATGGCCGATGAAACACTCAAGGGATCTATGTCCGGTGAACGACAAAAACTCTACGAGAATATTGCGTTCAAACAAGCTCCTCAAAATGCCGATGGCACACCACGCAGACCACTTGTACCATTAAGCTAGGTATTAGAGGGCGTGGCTATTCTCGGCAATATCACCAAGTAGAATAGCTATCTCGTCCTCGATAATTTCATCGAGCTTTGGCACATTTTCAACAAGCCATTGTTGCAAGAGTGTACTATCGCCACCTCTTAATACACTTAGCTGCTCCACCTGCTTATCGTCAAGCCCATCAACGATCTCATCAATCACTCGCTCATTCAGAGTCTTTTCATAGTGTTGCGATAATGCCTGATAGGTCGGCTCATCAAGAACAACACCAATACTTTCAAGAAAATCTCTACTCAACAATTCGTCCATAGTTTTCTTCAACCTCTCTTATTGCTACGTTGTCTTCATTCGCGACATTGTCAACTGAATAGTTCATAGATAGTCGTCCAGCCTCAATGTTTTTCTTGCGTACAAGCAAAATAGCTTCTCGGACGATTCGTCGCTTATCCTTAGGCTTTAGGCTAGCGACAAACTCAGTCCGCTTGACGTGATTGAAACCATGCTTCTTCCAGCTCTCTTTGCGAAGCGTTTTTTTATACATCGCATCAACTTTCTTTTTCACGTAGCCATCAATCTTTTTCTGCAGTTCTTCGGGCTTCTGTAGACGCTTACGCTCAAGACCTTTGAGATCATGAGAGATAACTTTCTTCTTGTATCTGAGATTACTGAGCTTCTGTCTCTGCTGTCGTTTAATCTGTTTTCCAAGAAATGAGTCGGGTGTGCTCTTCATCCTACTCTCTAGGCGCGCAATCTTTATATCCGTACGGTGGTCTCGATATGTTTTCCATCGTTCGCGATTGCCAAGTTTGTCGGCACGATCTGTAGCAGCCTCAAACTTTTTCATGACTTTATCAGTTTTTCTACGATATCGGTCACGTAGAAAATGGTGCAGCTCTTTAGATTCACCAAGAATTTCTTTATCATCAGTGATTAATGATTTTAGAGGTCGCTCTAGGCTATTAGCATAGTCATGGTCCGCTTGACGATTTCTTTCGCGACCACCGAGTGTGAGTTTATTAAGGTTTCTTCGAAGCATTTTTGTTTTTTAATAAATTACTAACTATATGTTAGCATTATGGGCTTATTCTGTCAAGTGTAAGCAGTTTAATCGATGTTGTATACTAGTGAGTATCTATGGCAGTCTATAAAGTACCGCAAGATGTTGAGGCAGATGACAAGCTCATCGGCCCATTTAGCTTCCGTCAGTTTGTGTACCTCATCATCGTGGCGGCAGCTATCGCTGTCGCGTGGTTTTTGAGTCGTATCTTCCTCCCGCTTCTTATCATCCCACTCCCTATTATTGTTTTTTTTGGTGCGCTCGCACTACCCCTCCGCAAAGACCAGCCGATGGAGACGTATCTCGCAGCTATCGTGTCGTTTTATCTCAAGCCACGCAAGCGACTCTGGGATCCAGACGGACAGCAGTCACTTGTCGAAATCACCGCACCAAAGGTTGTTGAAACCCAACTCACAAAAGACTTCTCACAAGATGAAGCCGAACGACGTCTATCATACCTAGCAAATATCGTGGATAGCCACGGATGGGCCGTACGCGGCGTACAACAACCAACAGAGGTAAATAGCTCACTCAATAGCGATATATTCTACGAGGCACAACAGGTGCCTGATGTGCTCGATGCTTCGGCCCGAACTGCACAGACAATCGGCAATCAGCTTGATCAAGCGAATGCACGCCATCGACAAGAGCTAGTAGATCGTCTCCAACACCCCGCGACGACCCCACAACCAGCAACAACAGCGGCTCCTGCGCCAGCTATACCGAACCCATACGCCAGCCTATCTCCCACACCACAAGCTGCTACAAATGAAGAGCCTGTCGATGAGCCACACCTCAACTTCAACCCATATCCAACCAGCATGCATCAATCCGTTATTAGGCCGCTTGGTGAGGAGCCAGCGATGCCGGCACCGCAGCCGCAAGCTCAAGCACAAACCCCTAGCGAAAAGGTGGTGTCTCCTGATATAATTAACCTTGCAAACAATCCTGATCTTTCGATTGAAACCATCGCCCACGAGGCCAATCGTATCAAGCAAAAACAAGAGCTTGGTGACGAAGAGGTAACCATATCGTTACGGTAAAGGATCTTAAAGGAGTGGGGAATCAATAACGTGCCACCAAGTACACAAGCGCCACAACCGCAAGGACAAACTCCTGCGCCAGTACCCCCTGGGGCTTCTTTTCCGCAAGCAACACCCCAACCAGCTATGCAACCTATAGGCTCTCAGCCACAACAACCTGCAGGTAAGGCTACTCAACAGGCCCCACAAAAGCCTGCCGCCAATCAAAACAGCACCCAAAACACACTACTCATTTCTGAGATTCGCGACAACATGGTTATCATGAAAGATGGTAGTTTCCGTGCCGTGATTGCCTGTAAATCCATTAACTTCGACCTCATGAGCTCTCGTGAGCGTGAAGGTGTCGAATATAGCTACCAGAACTTCCTTAACTCCTTGTACTTCCCGGTCCAGATATTCATCCGTTCTCAGCGTGTTGATATCGGTCCCTATATTGACCGGCTTGTAACCATCCGTCGCTCACAGGACAATATGCTGCTCAATGTCTTGATGGATGACTATATCAACTTCATCGATGTACTTAGCCAAGAAGCAAACATCATGGACAAGAGTTTCTTTATCACCATCCCGTACTTCCCAGCAGGTGACCTGACTGACCTTCGTGATCAGGCAAAAGGTTTCTTTGGAAAACTCTTCTCCAAGCCACAGCAGGGTCCAACCAAGATCGACGAGGCTGATTATCAGAAGGCAAAAGACGAAATAAAAAACCGCGTCGATTCAGTCACAAGCGGTTTATTCCAGATGGGCGTCAAGAGTGTCCAGCTCAACACAAAAGAGCTTGGTGAGCTGTATTACAACATCTACAATCCAGACACTGCCGTCCGTGAGCCACTCGGTAATTTCGAGAACAACACAAGCACTTTTGTGCGCAAGGGCGAGGGTGAAGCAGTACGACCACACTTACAGGAAGGGGAGCTCTAGATGGCACGCAAGAAAAAGCTTGATCCAGTAGATATTGCAGCTCAGCAGCGCGCCCGCGAACAAGCTGAGGTAGAGCAAGCATTCCTCAAGGGTATTACCACGTTGCGTGACCTGATCGCCCCAAGTTCGATTGAAATCCACTCGAGCTATTTCCGACTTGGTACAAAATACGGTCGAACCATGTACATCTATGGCTATCCTCGCCAGATTTATACTGGTTGGCTATCAAGCATCATCAATATTGACGAGGTGCTTGATGTTTCGATGTTTATCTACCCAGTTGATACCACTGTGGTCATGAACAATCTGCGCAAAAAAGTGACTCAGCTCGAAGCCACTATGTCGATCAACAACGAAAAAGGTCGCACCAGAGACCCAGGGCTCGAAGCTGCAATCCAAGATGCCGAAGAACTGCGAGATCAACTACAGGTTGGATCAGAGCGCTTCTTCCGCTACGGCCTATATCTCACTATCTATGCCGATAGTACTGATGAGCTTAATTTTGTACAACACAAGATCGAGACAATCTTTGGCCAACAGCTTGTCTTTAGTAAGGTTGCCAGCAGCCAACAGGAGCAGGGTCTCAATAGCACCGTCCCACAAATGACCGACCAGCTTCAGATCCGTCGCAACATGAACACTGGCGCCATCTCTACTTCGTTCCCATTCACAAGCGCCGATCTCACCGATAATACTGGAATCCTCTATGGTATCAACATGCACAACAACGGGCTGGTGATCTTTGACCGTTTCAAGCTCGAGAATGCCAATATGGTAGTGTTTGCAAAGTCAGGTGCTGGTAAGTCATTTACCGTCAAGCTCGAGGCACTACGCAGTATGATGACAGGCTCAGATATCCTGATCATTGACCCAGAGAATGAGTACCAGAAACTAAGCGACGCTGTCGGTGGCAGCTACATACGTCTGAGTCTCAACAGTGATACCCGCATCAATCCATTCGATCTACCAAAAGTGATCGACACCGAAGAAGCCGACGATGCGCTCCGTGCCAACCTTGTCACACTTCATGGGCTATTCCGACTCATGCTTGGAGGCTCACAAGTTGCCGCCAATGGCCAGCTCATGAGCGGTCTCACCCCAGCCGAAGAAGCCGATCTCGACCAGGGGTTGATCGACACCTACGCCCGCGCCGGAATCACTTCAGACCCCCTCACCCATAATTCAACTCCGCCTACTATTTCGGATCTCTATGACACACTTCTCCATATGGGTGGTACCGGGCCTCAACTAGCGCAGCGCCTCCGCAAATATACGTCAGGTACATTCGCGGGTATATTCAGTCAACAATCAAACATCGATATCAACAACAACATGGTTGTATTTAACATCCGTGACCTCGAAGATGAACTGCGGCCCGTTGCGATGTACATTGTGCTTAGTCACATATGGAACATCACTCGTAGTGAACAGCGAAAACGTATGCTGATTGTCGATGAGGCCTGGCAGCTGATGAAATATGACGACTCTGCCAACTTCCTCTTTAGCCTCGCCAAGCGGGCAAGAAAATATGCACTTGGCCTCACCACTATCACTCAAGACGTGGAAGACTTCATGGGAAGCAAGATGGGCCGTGCGATCGTCGCTAACTCATCAATGCAACTCCTCCTCAAACAGTCATCGAGTGCCGTCGATGTGCTCGCAGACGTATTCAAACTGACAGAAGAAGAACGCAAACGTCTCGCCAACTTCCCGGTAGGTCAGGGGCTATTCTTTGCAGGACAAAACCACGTACATATCCAGATCGTTCCGTCAGAGACTGAGCAGCAGCTCGTCAGCACTACACCTGTCATCCAAACACCAACACCCGTACAAAATCAGCCACCAGCTGGACAGGGGCAACCCAGCGTCAATCCAGGCTATATGAACCCTGGTGAATACAGCGTATAATAGAGGTATTCTATGGCGCGCGAAGACCAAATAGAGAAACGATACGATGATAAGTTCAACCGCGTAAAAGCAGGTGAGCAGGCAGCTGGTGAGCAGGCTGGTGAGCAGGCAGCCTATAATCGTGAGTTTGAAGATATCGCAAAAAACAACCCCGAACTTGCTCAGCTCGGAGAGAGTGTTGCTGCTGGCACACCGTCGAACAATCAGTTTGGCTATCAAAAAGACAATACTGTCAGTAAAAAAGGTAATCTAAGAGCACGCCTCAACAAATACGGCCCAACCGGGGGAATAATCGGTGGACTTCTTGCTATTATATTTGGCGCTGGGGTATTCATCGCTCCGTCGCTTGCGATGATTCACCTCAAACAAGTACTAACCGAGGACCTTAACGATCAGCTCGCTGCTATGGATATACGAAGTGTCCATGTATTAAAAGCAAAGGTCGCCGATCTTGGAAAAAGAGGGGTTGTCTGTAAAGCCTTCTCTTGTGGGTTACGCGGAATGACGGATAAGCAGATACAGTCATTTGAAAAGGTAGCTGGTTTTGATCTAGAGAAAGGACCTAAGAATAGTTTTGGCAAAACCCCAATATATGCTATCACCGCCACAAAGAGTGACGGTACTAAGGTAAAAGTTACGAGTGTAAGTGAGTTTAACAAACTACTCGGAGACAAGGGTGTCAGAAATCAACTCCGGCGAGCTTACAACCCCCGCTTCTATTCGACATGGGATAAAACACTTGGAAAAGCACTCGCTAGATTCAAGACAAGTAAGGCGGATAAACTAAAGGGAAGCTCTGACGAGGAGAGGAGTAAGTCCCTCAAGGCAGCAACTTCAGGCGATAATGCAACACTTGATGGTGAACCGGTTGGCAAAGAGTGTGGTGATGATAAGGCTTGTCAGGATAACGAGGATAAGAGGAGAGAGAAGGAAAAAAGTGAATCAGCAAAGCTCACCGAAGGGGGAGGGCGAGCCGGTAGCGTCTTCAGTGGAGCTGTCAAAGGCCTCGGCATCCTCGGTGCAGCCGATAGCACCTGCACCGTCTACAATACATCACGCGCTGTGGAGGCTGGTGCCAAGTTTATCCGTTCAGAACAAGTCGCACAGTACGCCATGGTGTTTAACACACTTGCAGATATGGAGCTAGCTGGTGATGCTAGCCATGAGCAAGCGACCTACGGCGGAAACATCACTACAGCTGTCGATAGACGAGAAAAGGTCGTTAATGAATACAGCAAGAATCAAAGTGATAAAGTAGAAAACCCCTACTTTGGTAAAAACGCTTTTGATTCAGAAGGAGCAAAAGCCGCTTTTTATAATGACGCAGCCAACCTCACTGCTCAAGCACAGCAATTTACTGTTGGTGGAGGACTCGTAGGAACACTCGCTAGTGTAAATAGCAAGATTCAAAGTGTAGTTGGCGATAATCCCGAAGCTACATGTGGCAAAATACAAAACCCATGGGTGCGCGGAGGGTCGTTTGTAGTTGGTCTTCTCCTTGGGGTAGGGAGTGGTGGTACGACTATTGCGGCAGGTGTGGCACTTTCAGGAGCTGCAGCTGCGGCATTGCCGGTTCTTGAAGCATACCTCAAAGATATGCTTGCAGGAGAAACAGTCGGCCCCGATACTAAAGGTGTCGACTCCGGTAATGCAATCTTCTCTGGAACCGGCGTCATACTCGGGGCGGCCGCTCAAGCACGAGGCATGAAACCAGCCAGCAAGTCTGATCTCAAGAGCTACCTCGCAACCAGCAATGAGATCAAACAGGAGTATGTTGCCATGGGTGTCGAAGATGCTAAGAGTACTCCATTTGATATAAAAAATGAATATTCGTTCACCGGCATGCTCGCTCGCAAAATACTACCTAGTTACATGGCGAGTAGCTCGTTTGCCAGTACACTGACTTCTGGCTTCCCTAAACTATTTGCCAGCGCAACTTCTAGTGCACTACCAAACGTAGAAGCTGTCGGCGAATTCAACCCTGAGCGTTTTAGTAAATGTAACGATAGTGGCTACAAAAAACTCAGGATCGATGCCGATATCTTCTGTAATGTTCGCTACACCATGAGCCCTCAGGAACTTAACATGCCCACCGAGGATGTATACGAATGGATGTATGCAAACAAACAAATAAATGAAGACTTTTCAGCAAAAGAAGGTAGCAAATACGAAGAGTTTGTAAAGAACTGTGTTGATCGAACAACAGGCTGGGGTACACCACTTGAAGGCGAGGAGAACAGCAGTATTGGCGAAGACTGCATGAAAAACGATACCGAGCATCACTACTTCCGCGCCTACACAATGGACAGATCAATAGAAGAGGGTATGGACGAAGGACCAGAGACGGGAACGGATAGTACACCGAACTCTGGTGCTGGTACATCTTTCACCCTCGGGACCTACAACCAGCCACTCAGAGTGGGAGAAGAAAAGCACAAAAAAGCAACAGCCGTGATCGTCGAGAAGGGCATGGATATCGTTGGCACCCAGGAAACAACAAACCCCAAATACTCCACCTACAAAACCGAGCTTGCGAAGCAAAACTACGGCGTCTACCCAGATAGAGATATCAAGAAGGGTGACAAGTATATCAACCAGACTTGTTCTTATGCTCAGTCTATTTTCTACAACAAAGCAAAGTTTGAAATCGTGGAAGAGGAGAGTGGTTGGTTTGAGGTGCCGCGATATCCTGAACGCGCGCAAAACTGTGGTGATGGCGAAAAGACCGTAGCATCAAAAAGCAGAACCGTCGAAGGTGTACCAAACCTCAACTGGGATAATCTCCCAAGTGTCTGGACACACATCCCCTACGCGACATTCAAAGACGTCGATACTCAACAGAAGGTTATTGTCATGAACACTCACAACGTCGCAAACGTAAAAGGCGCAAGAGGTACCAACCCAGCCTATAGTCGTTTTGTTTCGGCAAATATCTACGTATATCAGGTCAAGTTGCTCCGCTCGAAATACCCTGGAGTACCGATATTTTTCACTGGTGACTTCAACGAGGGCTATGGTGTCAGGAATAGCAAAAACGTGACTTATCAAGGCAACGCAAACAACCTACTGTTTTGTATGTTTGCAAAAAACGGCCTCATGTTTAGCGCAAGTGGACCAAAGATGAGTCAGTGTGGCAAAGGTGTGGGCGGTGTTGACTTTATATACTCAACACAAGGGGTTAAGGTTGACGCTAATCATGAGCTATCGCCAGGCCAGGCATTTACCGACCACCCTGCAAGGTACGTCAAGCTTACTGTACCGGGTAGTGGTGAAGGTGGTGCGATTGGCTCCAATATAGCCGGTGATGACTACAGCAGAGAGTGTACGAAGTATCTTTCTTCTGATGATTGTACTGAACAATGTGTCGCTTTTGTGAAATTCCGCCTTGTGAAACACGGCGTTATAAAACCAATGTCACTTGGTAATGGTAAAGATGTTGTGCGAACACTTGGTAGAGTGCTTGGTGTTACTGTAAACAAGACACCAGCGGTCAACGCCGTCTTCTCAACCTCAGCAACCTCGCAGCCAGACGTCGGACACACCGGTATGGTCTCGGCTGTTCATAAGGATGGGTCAATTACTGTTGAGGAATATAACTTTACAAACCCACTACACTACGGCACACGCAAACTATCCAAAGCGGAATACACAAGTAAGGGATATACTTTTGCCCACACGGAGACGAAATACAAATGAGCCGTAAAACAAAGATAATCATCGCCATCATCGCCGGAATTATCGTTGTCGGGGGCGTTGCAGTGTGGCTGCTTAGTCAGAAAGATTCTTCAACGATAGAGACTACCGACAAGCAGGTATCGGAAAATCGATTAGTCATCACCAATTTCAGTACGTATTCGAACGGTATAAGTGATGACCAACACTACAATCTCGAGAAGGCGATATACAAAATGATTAGCAAATCAGCTTCGTTTAAGGGCGAAATAAGACCTAGTAGCTACAAAAAAGAGCAGGTAAATGGCTATACTAATGTTGAGTTTTTGGTCGATATCGCCTCGATTAAGCGAACGTACCGGGCATTCCTGACCATCGCTGGACCCGATGATTTCCGAGTAGTGCAGATATCATGCCCCAGTGAACAAGATCTGATCTACGAAGCATTTGAATGTAAGGATTTCACCGATGCTTAGTAATATTACTTTGCAAAAAGCTTTTCTATACATATGTGTGTGCTTAATTGCGTCGGCTATACTCGTCAGAACAGTACAGGCAAAGTCAGCCGATGTCCAATTTTACTCAGGCAACATGGTAGACTACTGGGATCCGGGTGCGGGGGTGTGTAGCGAACAGCCGGTTGGTGCAGCCGATGGGGGCGACGTACCTACCTCTGTCACGGTAGACAAGGAATTCACCCTCGGAACAGACAAATCAACACGTCCAGTAACCCTACTCAAGCAGCTGATGACAGACTTCAACCTAAAGGATTTCCAGGCAGCTGGAGTGGTGGGTAACTTCATGCATGAATCTGGGGGTAAATGGCTCCCACCTGACTTTAATCAAGGCGCAAAATCAGGCGCACCTCCAACAACTGATTATGGCGGGGGGGCCGCCTATGGCTGGGCTCAATGGGATGCTGGAAGAAAGAAAGCTTTTGTTGATTTTTCGGTAGCAAATGGCTACATGAAAAGTGCAAACGTACGGGCGAGCGACGCAGCAAACTACGCCTACCTTACTCATGAGCTCACAGAAACAGCCGAGAGTAAGGTAATTCCAGCCCTCAAGGCAACCACCAATTCTGACAAAGCAGCTTTTGCATGGCAGGAGGTATTCGAGCGAGCCGGTAAACCAGCTCAGGATGTTCGTAACTCTTACGCCAAAGAAGTTTTGAATGCGTTCAAGAGTGGTGGCGGAGTAAGCGAGAATGGCTCAACAGGCACCTCTTCGGATGACGATAACATCTCAGAAACCTGTGCAACCCCATCGGATGGTGGCTCAGTCGGGACTGGTGAGTCGGCAGATTTCGGCCAAGTAGCCTTTCCACTCAAGGGCGGTAAATCTACGGTTAAAAATTCGGAGATATTCAATAACAACGACACCGACCGTGGTGGACACCCATACCTCGCTTATGACATTTATGCCAATGCTGGTACGCAGGTAGTCGCCTTTGCAAGCGGCACCGTAACAGCTACCCATAGCGGCAGCCTAGGTAATGGTGTAAGTGTATACAACGACAAAGCAAAGCTCGTCGTCTACTACACCCATATGGAAACTGTTAGTGTAAAAGCGGGTGCCAAAATATCACCCGGTGATCCCCTAGGGACACTTGCTAGTGAAAAAAAGTACCCTGCAATTAATGTTGATCACCTCCACATAGATGCCTCAACCGATAAGGTCAGACAAGACTGTAGCCGAAAAGGCTGTTCCATCCAAGACCACTTCCGACCCATAGGAAAAGATCTCTATAGTACATTTCAGGCGTTACCAAATTAAGGAGGGGTATGTTTGGAGAAATAGCTACACGACTAATCAACAATAGAAAAGTACAGCTCGGGCTGTTACTATGCTTCATACTGCTCGTCGTACTCTTTGTTGTGTTGTTTCTAGTCAGGGATGACAATTACCGTGTTGTGCGTCTCGGAATTAGTAGCAGTAATCGATCGACTGAATTTGATGGGACGCATATTCGCTCTTTCAACGGAATTTCTTTCTATAAAATACCGACCAATAAAGTCTCTGCACCAGTCATACTCGGCGGTGGGGTCAAACTACCTGTAGTTACAAATGCCGTATGGGCCGGTGACACAGGTGTACTGCTAAACTTCGATCAGTCGCTCATACATACCGCCGTTGAAAAAATAGCCGATCAAAGAGGTCTTTCGTATCAGCAAGAACGAAATTCAACTTGGTATTTTGATTTTGGCAGTAATCAACTGTACTATGTCGGTAATTTCACGCTGTATGAAAATGTTTCTTCGTATAACAACGGCTTGTTGTCTTATATTACAGGGTCAGCTAGTAAGTTCGAACTTCACACCTATAACACTAAGACACGTGTTGATAGTTCAAACCCGATACCCGTCAGCTTGGATTCCGTTTCAAGTATTGACACCTGCCCGTCATCAAATAATATCTGCATCGTAGGACACCCTGCAGCCGACCCAAGTAAGGCTGCCGTTTACTCGGTAGATACAGACCAAAATGCCCACGAGCTACTTAGTATAAAAGGTGAGTTATACCCGACACGTGATATGAATACCTATCTAACGCTTGATAATAGCGACAATATTGGTGGATCCGGAGAGGATGCCACTATAGTCTACAAAAAAGCAAACTTGTTTAATCTAACAAAAAAGGTACGCACAGCAGAGATAGGAAAAACTTTTAGTCCCGATGGCTTCCTCTATACAAATACGGGTGACTCGTTGACATTACTTAGTGGCGCCGGGAATGGCTATTCCTCGACTAAAAAGATACTTTGGTTTACGGCCGTGATCGATAATGAGCTACGTTACATGGATGGAAAAGATTTTACTGCCGCCCCCGTTCTTAGTTCAAAGCCTTCGCCAAATGGTATCCTATTTCCCTCATCAGATGGGCAACTGAATCTACTTACGCGTAAGGATGCCAGTTGGTCTAATTTTTCCACCAAGGACCCAGACTCTGTAACTAAACACTTAAACACCTGTGCCAAGGATAGTGATATAAAAATACAATACAATTCTTCCATTCATACAATGTCGATACTCATACCCGATAATAGTCGGTTCGACTCATTAGTAAAAGATATATCAAGTTGTCTTACGCGTGACACAAACCTTGTCAAAGGCTACGACTATTCATTTACATCCTATAACATAAAGACGGGAAGTATTACGTCGTACTAGCTCTTCACCGGCATGATAATATGCTTGTAGCCGGGTTTTTCATCAATCGGTGCGATAACACACGGCGCAAGCTTGCCACTGAATGAAAAGGTCACTGTATCACTACCAATCACCGATAATGCGTCTAGTAGATAGCGTGAGTTCACACTTACTACACCTGATTCACCTTTGCTTTCTGTGCTAATGATCGAGTCGTTCTTACCGAGCTCTGAAGCGACAGATGATATCTTAACCTGTCCAGCTTTTGTATCTACCTCAAGTTGTATTGTCTTGGCTGTTTGCGAAGAAAAGAGAGAAGTAACCTTCACAGCACGCTGCAGGTCGGCTCGCTCAAACTGTATAGTTGTGGCTGTAGTATCTGGAATCAATTGACGATAGTCAGGGAAGGCACCATCTATAAGGCGGCTTGTTATTTCGTTGTCGTTTACACGGAAACGAACTTGGCTGTCGTCAAATAACACTTCTACGGCTTCGTTGTCATCATCGATAGTACGAAGGACTTCCTGGATAGTAGAAACAGGGACAATAACCGAGAGATCAGCTTCTGCTTTCATAACCCGCCTCTCCGTAAGGCGATACCCGTCAGTTGCAACAAAATAGAGATTCCCTTCAAATGTATGCCAATACACACCAGTTAGAACAGGACGAGTGGCATCATTACTGGCGGTAATAAGTGTTTGAGAGCTCGCTTCTTTAAAATCGCCTATAGTAATCTCATATTTGACCGCTTGGGATTCGTCAATAACCGGAAGCTCGGGAAACTCTTCGTCACTCATACCGTTTACTGTCGAGGTATTCCCTTGAGTTTCAATATGAAGAATGGAGTTTTTTACTGTCAGAGTGAGTGTCTCCTTCGGAAGATTCTGTACCAGTTCGGTGATAAGGCGTGCTGGGATTGTGACCGATCCATGTTTGATGATCTTTGCACCGATCTTTTCTGTTGAAGCTATCTCTAGATTTGTTGCAGCAAGACATAGTTGATTTCCATCGGTTCTAAGTAATATATTACCTAGGATTTGTAGGTCAGCTTTTGAACTAGCTACTCGTCCTACATTACTTAGTGCTTTTGAGAGATTTTCCTGGGTAACTTGAACTTCCATAATAAGAACTCCTTTTAATTTATTCCTTTTGGTAATAGTAATAGGCTATGTGGAAAGTGTGTAAAACTACCGATATAACACTTTGAAATACGTAAATATAACTGTGTATATATGTGTACAAAAAACTTGAACAAACCTGTGTGTAGATTGGTAGTTTTACTACATATATCTACACACCCACTCAGCTCATAGACATATTCACAGCAACCGACACATATTTTCCATATATCTACACACCGGTTGAACACAATTTTTCCACACATATTAGGCATAAAGCTTATCCCGAATCTCTGCAATCTGCTCACGAATACTAAAATCGAGCTTAAGAGCTTTCTCAATCTTTTCTACAGAGTGGATTGCTGTTGTGTGATCTTTTCTTCCAAGTTCTTGAGCAATTTTTGGAAAACTAAAATGGAGCTCACTACGAAGTAAATACATCGCCACCTGACGAGGAAGAACGATATGTTTGTCACGTTTTGAACTACACATTTCCTCAGGCGTAATCTGGAAATAACGAGCCGTCTTATCAACAACCTGCTTACTGGTTAAATAATGTGGCCGGCTCCGCCGTACATTGCCAACAAAGCCCTCAGCAGTAGTAACGTCTGGCTTAATACCACGCATTTCAGAGTAGGCAAGCAGCTGGTTGAGCACCCCTTCAAGTTCACGTATGTTTGTTTTGACATTCGAGGCTAGGTATTCAACCGTTTCCTGATCTAACTCAACCCCACTTGCAGCAGCCTTTGATTCTAGGATTGCCGATCTGGTCTCGAAGTCTGGCATTTGGATATCAATGGACATTCCCCACTCAAAACGGCTACGTAATCGCTCTGTTAGGGTTGGAATATTTCGCGGCGGTTTGTCAGAACTGATAATGATCTGTTTATTTGCTTGGTGGAGCGCATTGAAGGTATGGAAAAATTCTTCCTGCGTCTTTTCTTTATTAGCAATGAACTGCATATCGTCAACAATAAGTACATCAACATTACGATATTTGTCGGCAAATCCCTTTTTCTTGAAACGTATACTCTCTAGAAACTCTTTAACAAATGTCTCTGAGCTAATGTAGAGTACGTTCATGTCGGGGTTTTTTTCTAGGACGGCATTACCAACCGCTTGGATCAAATGTGTTTTTCCGAGTCCAACCCCACCATAGAGAAACAGCGGATTATATTTGGTGCCAAGTTGACTTACGACAGCATTGCAGGCCGAGTAAGCAAGATCGTTACTTGAACCAACGATAAAAGAATCAAACGTATAGCGGGGGTTAAGAGTATTTGCGGGAGTGAAAGATGCTCGTTTGGTGGATTTTTGTTGAGGCTTTGGGGAGACTTCGCGTGAGATGGGAGTTTTTTTGGAAGCAGTCTTGACGACATATTCAATTGCCTTTGGCTCAATACCATTTTTCTTTAAAACAGTTCGAACATGGTCATCAAACTTCACCTCAAACTGACGCTTTGCAAAGATATTGGGAACAGCAATGGTAACGAGATCACTCGACTGATCGACAAGCTCTGTGTTTTTAAACCAGGTCACAAAAGTTGCGCGCGAAACAGACACCTCGATCTCACCTAACGCACTTTTCCAAATAGCCTGATCCACAGATCTTTACTCCCTTAAATATTTACCCCAGCAGATCAACCATCCCCACCCGTTATAGACGATCAATACTGATAACTATCGCTTATTATAGCCCCATCACATAGTTTTCCACAACCAGTAGGGGTATGGACTAAACATTTATTACGACAGGGGTGCTATTTATCCACAGGATGCGTGCTACAGATGGAGATATGTGGATAAGCCACTACTATCTGTGTATAAGTAGCCTTGACACGAATAGAGATAGTTGAATTTTTAGGGGTGATACGTTACAATAACAGATATGCCAAAGAGAACTCACCAACCACACAAACGACACCGTGCTCGTACGCATGGCTTTCGTGCGCGTGTTTCGACAAAAGCTGGTCGAAATGTTTTGAAGCGCCGACGAATCAAAGGTCGTGCACGTCTCGCTGTCTAATCCAGCTACGATAAGCGGCAATAAAAACTACATCCACGCTGTAAAAAGCGTGGATGTATTATAGTAGTAAGAGTAAATCATGATTCCTTATAAAAACCGATTCCACAGCCGTAACGCGCTTCGCTTTATATACAGAAATGGCACAACAAGTCGAAGTTCGCTGATGACATTAAAATCTATTCGCAACCCGCGACGTACTATGCATCGAGTTGCAATTGTCGTCAGTAAAAAAGTTCTTAAGAGTGCAGTTGGAAGAAATCGTATTAGGCGTAGACTCTACGAGATAGTGCGCCAGGAACTTGACCTTGTTCACGGTAATGCTGATATTGTGTATATCGTCACATCTGCCGAGGTGAAAAATCTTGATCACGCCACATTGGTTAATCAAATACGTGATTTGCTACAGATGAACGATCTCTACAAAAATAGGCCGTAAACTGTTATACTATAGGGAGTAGAATTAACGGTGAGTGAGGAACTGTAACACCAATGAATATCTTCGATACTGTTATCGTGCAGCCGATTTTCAACCTACTCATAGGTCTGTATGCGGCTATACCTGGCGGTGATTTTGGCGTCGCCATAATCATCTTTACGATCATCGTGCGGTTCGTGTTGTATCCGCTCACTCGAAGTATGCTTCATCAGTCGCGCGCCATGCGAAAACTGCAGCCTGAGCTACAGAAAATCAACAAACGTGCCAAGGGCAACCGTCAAGCTGCTGCCATGCAACAAATGGAGCTTTATAAAAAGCATGGAGTGAAACCATTTCGATCGATCGGTATATTACTGATCCAGCTGCCAATATTCATTGCTCTCTATCATGTTATTCAAATATTTACCCTTCACCGGGATCAGGTTGCGAAATACACCTATGACTTTCTTGAAAATATACCCGCAATCAAAGCCATTATCGAACATCCTGATCAGTTTAATGAAAAACTCCTCGGCATAGTTGATCTTACAAAGTCAGCGTTCCACCAAGGTGGCGTAGAGATCTTCCTGATTGGTCTGGCCCTTCTCGCTGCGGTTACTCAGTATATTATGAGTCGCCAGACGATGCCGCATCAGGAGAATAAGCGCCGCCTCCGAGATATTATGGCTGAGGCTGCTGAAGGCAAGCAGCATGATCAAGCTGAAATGAACGCTGTAGTGATGGGAAAGATGACCAAGATACTACCTGTCTTTATGTTCTTTATTATGGTGAGTGTACCTGGGGCACTCGCACTATATTACGCAGTCTCAAACCTTGTAGCTGTTGCTCAGCAGCACTACTTACTAAAACAAGACGAAGAAGAACTCGAACAAATAGCAGAAGAACCGACCAAGTCTACCGGTAAAAAGGCAACTGCTAAAGCGCGTGAGAAAGTGGCAAAAGAAGCTAGTGTGACGCGGATTACAGCAAAAGACACGGGGAGGAAAAAGTAATGGATAGCGAATCAACCCTAGCGTACGCAAAGAAATACATCGAGGATCTATTAACGTTTTTTGAAGTCAATGTCGACGTTGAAGTATTACTTAGAGAAGATGTTATTGAGATTCGTATTCCGTCGACTGAACATAACAGTATTCTTATTGGTCGTTCAGCAGAAACACTTCGTGCGATCCAATACCTCTTGTCAACAACACTACGTAATCGAGATGCTGACATAAGCCGTGTTAATCTCGACATCGCCGATTACAAGAAGCAACGGTCGGAAAAAGTAGCCGCAGAAGCAAAAGAGTGGATTGAATCGGTTCGTAAAACGGGTGATTCTCACGTAGCTCATCTAAATGCTGCTGATCGTCGTGTTGTGCATCAGGTTGCCGCTGAATATGAGGATATTCAGACATTCTCCGAGGGTGAGGGTCGAGATCGACGAATCATCATCGCGCAGAGAAGCTCTTAATCTGTTACAATAGAACTTACATGAGTAACCTAAAGCGTTTAGTCTCTACTGTCTCTTTAGTACTAGTTGGTCTTTTGTTGTACGTGCCAGTGGCTAACGCAGCACCAATACCAATTACTTTCCCGGTTATTGGCTCAGCGAGCTATAGTAACGACTTTAATGCCCCACGTTCAGGTGGTCCTCACCATGCCATCGACATTATTGCCAACAAAGGCCAGAAAATTGTTGCCGCAGCTGACGGAACTATCAGTTATGTTGCCTATCCTCAGCCATCTTGGGGTTACATGATAACTATTAATGGTACCGATGGATACACCTATAACTATCTACATCTAAACAATGACACCCCGGGAACCGACAATGGTAAGGGTGGAGGCATCAACGCATATGCATCCGATATGGTAAGAGGTAATCCGGTTAAGAAGGGCCAGCACATTGGATACGTAGGTGACTCTGGTAATGCGGAGGAGACTGTTTCGCATCTTCACTTCGAGATATATAAGGGTAATACGGCCGTCAATCCATATGACTCTTTACGACAGGCGACGCGAATCTCGAAACCAGTTAATTACCCGCAGTTAGCAAATGAATTGTTGCCATATGGTTTTGATTCAATCGCAACCGATTTGGCGATTGGAAATGTTGACGCTACTCCAGCTGACCAAGAAATTGTTACCGGTGCGGGCGCGAGAGGTGGTCCGGTGGTAAGGGTCTTCAAGACCAATAGAACGCTCGTAAGAGAGATAGTGGCCTATAACTCGGGATTTAGGGGAGGTGTTGCTGTAGCTACGGGTGATGTGGATGGTGATGGAGTTGATGAGATCATTACTGGTGCTGGTCCAACGGGCGGACCGCACGTAAAGGTGTTTAAATCTGACGGTACGTTGCTGAGAGAATTTTATGCATATGATACGGCAAACCGTGACGGTATTAATGTAGCGAGTGGTGATGTGGATGGTGATGGTAAGGCCGAGATCGTGGTTGCGCCCGCCCAAGGAATTAACCCAACAGTAAAGGTGTTCAGTCCCACGGGCCAGCTCCTATATTCATTCCCGGTATATAACACAATGTTTGCAGGCGGGGTGGATGTTGCAGTAGGTGACGTCGTTGGTAACGACAGAATTGATGAAATTATTACTGCACCAGGCAAGAAGGGCGGACCACACGTCGTTGTGTATGATAAGACCGGTCAAAAGCTGAAAGAATTCTTTGCGTATGATTTAGCATTTCGTGGTGGAACCCGTGTTTCGGTGGGGAATGTCGTCTCCTCAAATCCAGGCGAAGAAATTGTAACATCTCCGATGAGTACAGGGGGACCACATATCCGTGCCTTTAATGCCTCTGGTTCGGCTCTTTATAACAAGTATTTTCTCGCTGATTGGTGGCGAAATGGCGAATATAATGTAGCGGCAGGTAATAACATCATTCGTGCTTCGGTTGGCGTGAATCATCGAACAACAGTCAAAAACGTTCTTAACTAGTAACGTTTAAATATACTACGAAATTTGCGGAGACCCGTTTGATCAGGAGCAACACCCTGAAAGAATATACTCCTAATATAGTCGTCTGATACTTCTCGTTGTTTCTGTATACCTATACGCTCTTTAATCATGTGGGGAAGGTGCCACCAGCTCATAAGGACTCCTTTTAGGGCGGGAAAGCCTCTTCCTTTTTTTGCTGCGCTAAAAAATATGAGAAAGTAGGTCGCTAGAAACCGTGGATAGACATGCCACCAGAGCGACAAAGGTACATCTTTAACAAGTAAGAAAGGAAGATTCTTAAACGTATTATAGGTGGCAAGACCTGGAACTGTATCAGCGCTCGCGCCACGTTTATGATAGACGACAGCACCGGGGGTGTAGCGAACTTTATAGCCAGCAAGCTGGGCTCGGAAACTTAGATCGATATCTTCGTAATACATAAACATCTTTTCATCATAAAGGCCTGCCTTGTTGTACATAGCGGTTTTTGCAACAAAACACCCACCTGTCGCACCAAATACGTAACTAGCTTCTTTGGGTGCATGATCGGCCAGCGCATTACGCCCTCGTGGTGCGGGAAGCCCCCAGGTAGTATAAAAGTCACCAGTGCTGTCGATGGTTTTTCCATCGCTGTGTAAAACAACCCCCGTAGCAATCCCGGTATCAGGATGTTTATCAAGCTCATCGACAAGAGATTTGCACCAGTCTGGAGTTGCCGCTACTGCATCGGCATTTAATGCGCCTATGTACTTTACTTTATGACGTCTTGCCCAGATAACCGCAGCATTAAATCCACCCGCTGTACCCCCGTTGTAACCTGTTTGAACAAGTGAGAGAGGTTTAGTGGAGTGTAGTTCAATAAAGTGTTTTAGTTTTGCTGTAGTGGCATCTGAGGAGGCGTTGTCGATAAAGACAATTTCCATGTCGCTTATCATAGACTGTTGGAGCAAACTGGATGCACATTCAACAGCATCATCAGCATTATTCCAAGTGATAATCGCAATAGCAACTCTAGTCATAGTATTGCTCCTATCATATAATGATAAGTACGTTTATGAAACCATCTAGTATTTTGTCGAGACGAAACCGTATTCTCTTGCGTGAGCTCGTTGTTACGGACTTTAAGCTAAGATACCAAGGATCAGTTCTTGGCTACCTGTGGTCGGTATTAAAACCCTTACTTTTGTTTGCGATTCTATATATTGTTTTCGATAAATTCCTTAATCTTGGTCGAGGTGTTGAGCACTACCCAGTGTACCTTTTGACGGGGGTGATCTTGTGGAGTTTTTTCACGGAAGCAACCACCCAGGGGCTTAATGCGATCGTCAAACGAGGCAGCCTCATACGGAAGATTAATTTTCCTAAATATATAATAGTTATATCCGGCACAGTGTCTTCACTGATTAATCTAGCGATTAATCTTGGCATTATATTGATCTTTATCGTTGTGAATGGTGTGACCTTTAGCTTCTCATCACTTCTGTTTATTCCGCTCATCATTGAGCTTTATATATTTGCTTTAGCAGTAGCCTTCTTTTTGGCGGCACTAAATGTTCGGTATCGTGATGTGGGCTATCTTTGGGAAGTGTTTCTGCAGGCAGCATTTTATGCGACTCCTATTATCTATCCAATCCAGTTGATACTCACTCAGAACCACACGGCAGCAAGTCTTATCCTCTTGAATCCAGTGGCACAAGTCATCCAGGATACTCGTTATTGGTTGATTACTCATGACTCCGTACGACCGATTGACGTCGTCTCTGGGGTGGTTGTATTGGTGCCATTTATGATCATAGGTATTACAAGCTTACTTGCGGTGATTTACTTTAAGCGCAATCAAAAGCATTTTGCGGAGTTGGTATAGCCATGGATCAAGACCAGACTACCGTTATCAAAGTTGATCACCTCGTAAAGTCTTTTAAGATACCTCTTGAAGCACATAGTGGCATAAAGCAAAAGATAATCAACACCATCAAGGGTGTTAAGGGATATCGGACATTCACACCGCTCAATGGTGTATCGTTTGATATAAAAGAAGGCGAATTCTTTGGTATAGTAGGGCGCAACGGGAGTGGTAAAAGTACGCTTTTAAAGTCTATTGCTGGAATTTACACCCCAGACGGCGGAGGTGTTCATGTAAACGGCAAGCTCGTTCCATTTATTGAGCTTGGTGTCGGCTTTAACCCAGAGCTTACTGGTCGTGAGAATGTATTCTTGAACGGCGCACTACTTGGGTTTAGTAATAATGAAATGGAAACTATGTATAGCGAGATTGTTGATTTTGCTGAACTTCATGATTTCATGGAAGAAAAACTAAAGAATTATTCGAGTGGTATGCAGGTTAGGTTGGCATTCTCGATTGCAATTCGCGCTGAGGGCGATATCCTACTGTTAGACGAAGTGTTGGCGGTAGGTGATGAGGCTTTCCAGAGAAAATGTTATGAATACTTCAACCAACTCAAGAGAGAAGGCAGGACAGTTGTGCTGGTTACGCACAGTATGGCTGCAGTAGAGTCATTTTGTACGAGAGCGCTTTTTCTTGAAAAGGGCACGATCAAAGTCATCGGAGACACCCACAAGGTTGCTTCGGCATACAATAAAGCAAACAATATCCCAGCCACATCGAAGCAGACAAAGAAAGCTGCGGATGTGGACGACAATATAAAAACGACCCTACTTGGCTCGGATGGGAAAGAGTCGACTGTTTTTACCTCTGGCGAAAAAGCTACTGTGCGAATCGAGTGGGAGCAAGAAGGTGTCGAAAATGTGGGTGTAGCGATTATCGGTGATGACGGTAAGCTTGTGTATGCAACCAATACCTTCATTGAAGGTAAGGCATTTCGGGACATACACTCGCTTGACTACAAGGTTACCCTCAATATGGGCGAGGGATCCTACTATGTAAAGGTGGGGTTATTTGGTGAACATGATCAGCTTAAGGTTGCTTTCAATGACGATGCTGCAAAAATAGCAATCAACAAGGTTGCTGATGACTATAATTGGCAAGGGGTGACGCAGCTTGACCACGAATGGGAGATAAAACATGTCTAATTATTCTGATTCGCAATTTAATTTCTCGGACCCTAATAATTCATGGAAAATGACATTCGACCGAATCCCCGAAAAGGCACAGGTACTTGATATCGGTTGTAGTAGCGGTAACTTCGCATACGAACTTATTCGTCAAAAGCAGTGTACGGTAGATGGTATCGAAATCAACCCCGATGACGCAAAAGCAGCGGAGAAGATACTCCGAAATGTATACGTAGTCGACATTGAGCGAGATGAACTACCAACAGAAAAGTACGACATTATTTTTATGGGTGATGTTGTCGAACATCTTGCTCGGCCAATTCCAACACTTAAGCGACTCAGGACCCTCCTGAAGAAAGATGGCCAACTTGTCTTTTCGATTCCGAATATTACCCACATGCTTGTGAGGATGATGCTTCTTAAGGGTACGGTCGAGTATGGCAAGACAGGCTTACTTGATGAGACTCATCTCCATTTCTACAACCAAACCGAAGTATTTAGAGTGTTTAATGCCGCAGGCTACACTATCGATAATATTGACTATGTAGAGCGTGATGTGCCGCTAGAGGTTGTTAAGAGCGAGCTGGAGCCGCTGGGTCTAACGGTAGGGTCTTTGAAAGCATTCCAAGACCTCCTACATTCGACAGATGCGGCGGCGTATCAATTTGTGGGTGCCGCCTCGGTATCCAAGAATGACCTAGTGGTTCAAGAACTTCCCATAAAGAGTCCAATAGTTATTAACGATGTCTATCTTGAGCAGCTACGTAAGGAGCACAAAGCCACAATACAAAGTCTTGAGGCAAGAATAGTAAAGGCTCGAGCCGAAGCACACGACTGGCGGAATAAGTACCATGAAGCAGTTCAGTCAAACAGTTATCGTATTGGTCGAAAGGCAACGTATCCACTCCGCGCCCTAAAGGCGGTAAAGCGTCGAACGGACAAAAGTCGTGAGAACAAGATCGCAGCTGACCGGATAGTACAGGTGCTGCGTAATGACTATGGCCTTGAGGTGGATGAAAAGGGTGCTCGTCAGCATATCTTATTGGTTGTTCATGACGACAATCATCCGACTAGTTCGGTATTTATCAGATTGCTTGCTCTGTTTGCGGTGTCGCGAGCACTTAAGCGTAGCAAGTTAGCGATTAGGCTCGTTAGTGGAGCGAAGCCTTCGGTAAATCAATCAACCAAGCTTGTCGTTGTTCAGCGGACGGCCCTGGAGAGTAAGACGACTGCCGTTAATTTAATAAAGCAGGTGAAGGAAAGAGGTGTGCAGCTATTTGTTGACACTGATGATGCCTTTAATTCGATCAATAAGAGTCACCCCGAATATGAACAATACAGCGAACGTGTTGAGGCGCTTAATTATGTTATTGATCATGCTGATGGCGTGTGGTTTTCGACCGAACCGCTGAAAAAGGTTTATGCAAAGAAGTCTGGTGCGGTGGTTCGCAACACGGTTGATCCTCGTCTCTGGAGGCGTCTCAAGGCAAAGACGGTGAAAAAGGTGCCAAGCGACGCACCACTTGAGATGGTATATATGGGTACCCGTACTCACGACAATGATTTGAAATTGATCATGCCAGCATTAGAGCGTCTACAGAAGACATATCCAGAAGAGTTCCGCCTTCATATTATTGGGGTTGCATCAAGTATCGATGACCAGCCGTGGATAGTGAAGCATCAGCCGACAGACGGCCTTTACCCTAATTTTGTCAGCTGGTTCAATGGCTTGCAAGCATTTGATATCGGACTTTCCCCTCTCGAAGATACCGACTTTAACCGTAACAAATCAGATATTAAGTGTCTTGATTACCTTGCAGTTGGTGCGAAACCAGTTGTGTCAGACGTTGAACCGTATGCGAATAAAGAACTAAATAAATTAATTGTACGAGTAAAAAATACCCCGGAAGCGTGGTATGCGGCGATTGAAAAAGAAATACGAGGGCGAAAAAGAAGTCGCACTGGCGCGGTAAAGCGTGTTACGGCAGGTTATGACTACATACATGATAAACGTACCCCTAAGTCTACCGTTGACGTAGTGGATCAGGTGATCATGCATACTCTGGAGGATGCATGATCAATAAGGTAGCTATCATTGTTCCAGTATACGGAGACTGGGTATCTCTTGAGAAGAATATAGAGGCACTCAAAAAACACACTCCTACGACTATGGACGTGGAGGTCTATTTTGTAAACGATTGCGGGCCTGAAGCAGAAACCCTCGAGAGAAACATACAAGAAGCGATTAAGGATCAGACCAACTTCCATTATGCTCGGAACAAGGAGAATCTGGGATTTGTCAAAAACTGCAACAATGCGGTATTTACGATTGTTCCGCAGACTCACGATGTTCTACTGCTTAATAGTGATGCTATTGTTACTCGAGGCTTCCTGAACGAGATGCTAGCGGTTTTGTATGCCCAGGATGATATTGGTGCTGTGTGTCCACGTAGTAACGCAGCGACCATCTTCTCTGTCCCTATGCCAAGGGCTGGTAAATCCTACTCAATGCGACGATCGTATCTCATATATAAGTCTATTCGCCGAAGACTGCCACAATTTTATATTTCGCCAATAGCGCATGGCTTCTCTATGTTGATACGTCGTGAGGTCATTACCAAATACGGACTTTTTGATGAAATCTACGACAAAGGCTATGGAGAGGAGAATGATTTTTGCATGCGCATACGAGCCAAGGGATGGAAGTGTGCCGTTGCCAACAAAGCATTTGTTTTTCACTATAAGGCACGTAGTTTTAGCGAGGAAAGGCGCACTGCTCTTGTTAAGAAAAATGAAAAAACACTCGACAGTCGTTATCCTGAATATCGACAACTTGTTAGGGACTATGTAAGCTCAATCAACGAGCCCAGTGTTCCGTTTCTTTGAGACGCGTTTTTTAACTTTTTCCATAGTGCGTTGAGGATTACGAGCAGCTTTATAGACAAGGCGAGCTGGACGAAGTAGCGTAATAACTCTTGAAACCATCGATAGATCTCGCTCAAGCTCGATGCCGTACTTGATCATACTGAACAGATCATCACCAAACAAACGAGCAGTATCGTAGTCGATCGGCTGGTTTTTGAAGTGCCGAGAAGCAAGTAGCTCATTATAGGGTGCATAGATAGCCTCTTCAGAGAACACGCGGAGAGATTGCTCTTGAGATTTTTGAGCCAGTGATTGTACGTGCCGTTTATTGTCTGCTGCAGAGAGCAGGGTGTCTGCTAGATCAGCTGAGTCATCTGGCTTAAAGGTGAGTCCAGTGCTATCGTTTTTTATGATTTCGAGCGTGCCGGCGCTTGCAGCGCCGATGACGAGACGGCCGAGCATTTGACCCTCTAAAGTAACTCTACCAAAAGCCTCATGACTTGAGGTCATTAGTAATATATCGTGTTTGACAATCTCTCGGTGAGGATTAGGGGTGTAGGGTTTGAAAGTTACATAAGGAGACAGGCTATGTTTGCTGATATATGACTTGAGCGTCTCTAGATAGTCTGGATTGCGCTGTGCGCCAACAATTGTGAGGTGGAACTTATGATTAGTACCGCTCTTACGTAGCTGATTGATTGCCTGGAGTGCAAGCAACTGATTCTTGTGAGTGGCGACATTCCCGATAACAACCAGCTTTATAGTTGAGCCAAGGAATGGTTTTTTTGTGGTAGATTCCTCAATGAGTTTTGGGTCAACCTTCACCACCGGATAGACGATTGCCTGAGGGAGATGCTTGAAATATTTTTCGTAGTTGGACTGTGTGTATTTTGAGTTGAAAACAACGGCGGTAACCTGCTCGGCAATCTTCCTTAGGTATGTGTCAGTATCTGGAGCGAGGTCAACCCCATTACGTAGGTCATTTAACTCTCGTACGACACAAATACTTGGTACGTTAAAGAAACGTGCAATTCGAATGAACCACGGGATTACAATAGTGTTTGAAATGATAAGGTCGGGTTTGGTTAGTGTGACGATGTTATATGCAGAGACAAGCGATTGCCCAAACCAGAGTGAGGTGCGATGACGAGTACTTACATCGAAGACTGGTCGAGGATTCATACCGAATTTGTACGTGGCCGTTGAGAAGGGAATGTCATGACGTTTTAGGGCTTCTGAGAATGGACCAGGCTCGGGTAATGCAACATGAATATCGTATAATCCCAGAGATTTGGTGTGGAGAATCATATCAAGTAGCGAATGCTCACCGCCGCCCTCGAGAGTGCCACTATGAGCAACAAAAAGGATTTTTTTCATCATCTTTAATTATAGCAAATACAAGGTATTCTTCTGGTTTGATACAATAACAAAAGATATATTGAACTATGATCAAACATGTTACAAAAGCAACCAAACAATCTCTCTCGTCAATCAAACGACGAGTTGCTCGACATCCATCGATTGAAAAACCCGCGAAACAACTGTTCAATAGATACCTCGCACCACTTAGGTCCGACCGCCGTGAGTATAGGAAATGGGTGAGGGGGCACTATCCAGATCTAGAATCCACCGAGAGACTTCGCCGCGAGTCCAAAGACTTTTCGTATAGGCCATGCATATCAATTCTTGTACCCACGTACAATACAGACCCACAATTCCTACGGGACTGTATTGAGTCGGTGATAGATCAAGCGTATGAAAATTGGCAGCTTTGTATCGCGGATGATGCCTCTCAGGACTCGGAAGTACGGAGCATCATTCAGGAATATGCACAGCAAGATCCACGTATTGAATATGTATTTCTAAAAAAGAACCATCATATATCCGATGCGACCAACCAGGCTGCCAAGCTTGCGACTGGAGAGTATATTAGCCTGTTTGATCATGATGACATTTTGTGGCCGAATGCGCTTTACGAAGTGGTGAAACAACTTAACCATGACTCATCGATCGACTTTATTTACACCGATGAAGACAAAGTATTGCAAAACGGCACTCATCATCTTGACCCTTTCTATAAAACAGATTGGAATCCTACATTTCTTCATAGTGTTAACTACATCACGCATTTTGCAACAATACGTAGGAATTTATTTGAATCCGTCGGTGGACTCCGCTCCAAATACAACGGAGCTCAAGATTGGGATCTTTTCTTGAGGATTGCCCGCGCGACAACCAAAATATGTCATATACCAAGCATTGTGTATAGTTGGCGTATTCATGATGCTTCCACCTCCAAGGAGACAGCTGCCAAGCCATATGTCATTGAGGCACAGCGGGCTGCTATCTTGGATGACCTCAAGCAGAGAGGTCTTAGTGGGGTGACAGATGTCGAGCAGGATTCAGCGCACCCAGGCTATTGGAATGTAAACTACGCTATAAAATCAAAGTTGAAAGTGTCTATTATTGTTGTGTCAGATGGGGCGGGAATTAATCATTTGCTTGAGGATATCCATCGGATGACGAGTTACAAAAATACTGAAGTCATTGTTGTTGGTGATCAACGCCCCTCTGCGACGGATCTTCACAAGGTTCAGTGGGTTGAATTTAAGAAGAGGCCTAGTGATGCACTGGCGGCACTGAGGTATGGGGCAACATTTGCCAAGGGAGAGGTACTTGTCTTTCTTGCGGACAAAATACAATTCTTGACCGATGGCTGGCTTGAGCGACTTGTTGCCGAGGCTCAACAGTCGGCAACGGGACTTGTGGGTCCACTTATTTTAAACTCCGATCACTGGCATATCCACGATTCGGGAGAATACCCTGATGTAGTACCAAACAACTCAAAGATGGCAACAAAGGGTATGAGGATTGATCAGAAACTTACACACACCCAGCACCTTATGCTCTTTACGAGACATGGAGTCGCGGCAAAGGGGCTCAACGGCGCTGCGATGAGGGCCGAGACATTTAGAGCCAGCAAGGGTACGACAGATGAAGAATTATGTGTTTGGCTGACGGGAAAAGGGTACGAGATTATCTATAACCCTCAGGTGAGGCTGGCACTTGATGGTGAGACAAAGGGTTCTTTATAGATTTGGACCAGTTGGAAATTGCCCAAGCGTGCTTGAGGAAACAGTTCTTACATCTGCAAAGCTAAAACCAGCTGACTCAAGTGCTTGCCGTGAGGTGACCCAGCGCCGCTTGCCGTTCTCTATCTTATAGACTTTCGTATCACCACTAACTTGTAGTATTGGTGTCATAGAGCCCTTTGAGGGAAGTCTAGAGAGAATAGTTTCGGCGAGTGGAGTCATTGTAGAAGGTGATAGATTGTAATAACTTGGACCTTGATAGGTCGATGGTATTGATCGCTTTGTCCTGCTATCTACAAGCCAAATGACGCCAGCATTATCCTTGACGATAGGATTCAGCGTGCCTGTAGTCGGGTGTTTACTGACTCTCGAGGACTGGACACTCAGTACCGATGACAAGCTATAGCCATACGCATCGAGTACTGCCCTTGAAGGGATGTGCAGCTTTGATGAGGACGAGGTAATGATATATACCGCATCACTTCCACCTACACGTACCAGCGTGCCGGTTGCAAAGATTAACTGAGGCGCTTGAGGGAACAGTCCGGCTGTAAACTGATTGATGTTGCGAACGTTTGAAAAGTTGTAGCCCAGCTCGTACAGCGCATCAGGGTTGACGATTTGGTACCGAGCGCCATCCTTCAAAAAGTAAACTTCATTGCTTCCGTTGATTCTCACAACGGGGCTGTAGGGAACGATCTTGCTGCTTACAGCGGAGGCAAAGCCAGCTCCAACGGAGACAAATGAATTTGCGGAAAGGCCAGCCTGTGTGAGCTGTGATCCAGTAAGTTCAAATATTTGATTTGAGTCCATCATAAAGTATCGAGGACCTGCGATCTTAATCAATGCTCCTCCCACCGACGTGGTAGTGTGAGGAAGTTGTGCTACGCCGGTACCAGTATATATAGACACACCAGTTCGACTGGTTGCAGTTGGTGAAAGTGGACGGAAGCCCGTACCGTCCCAGAAGCCAGTCTCTTGGGTTGAGGAGTCGCGTGCGAATGAATTTGCGGCTAGTACGGGTGTGCCGCCTGTGCGACTATTGGTGTAGTTTACTGAGAGGTTGGTGACTGGTCGCGAAGAAAGCACGGGTGACCCTTGAGTTGTGTATGCGGTCATATTAGAAATATGACGACGTTTACTGTTTTCCATGAGGAATTTAGCGTTATTATCGGACTGGTTGATCACTTCAGAGACAGTGGTGCCGGCTTTGAGGAGGGTGGCAATAGCAGGGTCTAGGTCGACCTCGCTTCCCATTTGATAGCCGTGGTGCGTGTAGATGTCTCTATTTGGGAAGGGAAATTTACGTCCCTGGTCGATGATATAGATTTCGCTTCCACCAAATCGAGTAATAATCCCGAGTGACCCTCGATTGGTTAATGAACTGATAGTGGTCGAAGGAATAGTTTGTATCTCAGACCTATCATAGCCATACGCGTAAAGAACGGTCTTGCTTGGGATCTTGTAGTAACCGCTTGTCCCATCGAATAGGTATGCTTGAGAACTGTCAGCACTGCGGAAAATACGGGGCACACGTGTCGAGCCAAACCAGCTTTCAAAACTTGTGACGAAGTTGTAACTTCCAGAATATCCAGTTTCCCAATACGGTCCAACATGAGGTGTGTAGCAGTAGAGAGAGGCAGTAGCGGCATTGGCAATCTTTATGGTCTTGTCTTTGTAGCTCCCAGTGCTGTAAAAGGTCACAGTTCTGCCGGGGTACAGCCCTGTACTATAGAAGTGGGTTGCACCTCCACAGGCATATGAACCGTTGTTCCACCAGGTATTGTTACCGTTTGCCCTCTCGTAGTTGTAGCGTAACTGCCATGTTCCGTTATGAACTTGATTCGAGAATCCATAGTAATTGGCGTTACAGTCAGCACCATCGGGGCAGCCATATCCCATTGCGGAACGCAGCTGTGTGCTACTTGGTTCAGGGTCTGAGATAAGTGACTGCTCCTTTTGCAGGGTAGCAATGATCACCTGGGGATTAACTCCATAGTTTATAGCAGCCTCGTAGATGATCTGTGAAGCTCGCTTCCCACCTTGCGTATAGCTTGCAAGTCCGCCACCCTTGCTCTGAAGAAATGATTGAATTTGTGATGTCGACATAGACTTTGTGTTACGAAATACAGAATTTGATATCAAATCACTTGCAACGTAACTTGCTGAGGCGACACTACTTGCTAAAATAGCGGTGATACCGGTAAGGGCGCTGTAAAGTACTATTTTTTTAATCATGCACTGAACCGTACGGGAATCTTGATACGATTAATCTCCCGCCCTTCGTTATCGAGGCTGAATATTTCGAGAGTTCCAGAGTTTGCTGATGAGTGTATGGTTAGCTTGCCTGAGAATGAGCCGTTATTGACAGTAAGTTGTCCTTGGCCAATAACGCCACGTTCGGTGTCTTTGATTCTGTACGATACGCTTGTTGTTTTTGAGGTGCCACTTACGAGAGTTCCGCTAGTAATGAGCTGATCTTTGCTGGGGGAATGAAGCATAATAACTCCAGAATCAGATTGGATACCGTGACTAGTTGTATCTGCCGGTGCCTCCTTACCTCCAAGGTCGGATACCCCTGAATCAGGGGTTGAATTGCCATCCTTCGTTTGATTATCGTTACCAGCATTTTTTACCTGCTCATCCTTATCAGAAGTTGGCTTGTTTATCTCTTTGGGTTCTTGAGCTGTATCCTGAAAAGGCCAGAGGTTGCTCTGGGTAGCGTAGGCTATGTACGCACCTCCTGCAAGGAGGATAATAACTAGTGCGATAAGGGTTGTTTTTAGTTTTGAGCTGTTAGTGTGGTGGGTAGATTTCATGACTCTTTTTTTTGTTAGTTTATGCTTATGATAATTATATCACGGCTATTACTCTAGGCGAAATAACCTCAGGGGTACGGTCTGTGGTACGCTAGAATAGAAATTATGAAAGCAGTTCGATCTAGTCACGGCATGAAGCCTACTATGGGAAACATACTACGGTTTATACGTACAGATGCTTTCTTTAAGGTGATTATTGGCTTGTTTATTCTTCAGGCTGCTTGGCTTGCAATAAGTAACACGTACCCATCACTTATTGATGAAAGCTATCATCTAGGTATTATTCAGCAATATTCTAACTCCTTGTCGCCAATACTAAGTACTCAGCCGCCTGGTTCAAGTGAGCTGGGTGATATTACACGATATGGGTCATATTTCTACCATTTTCTTATGAGCTTTCCGTATCGAGTGCTCGACTGGGTAGGGGTACACCATTTTATTATTGTTGTGCTACTTAGGTTTATCAATATCGCGATCTTTGTGTTGACAATTGTAGCGTTCAGAAAAGTATTAAAGCGATTGCAGTTTGGCCCTGCTGTGATCAATATGAGCATGTTAATCGTCACGCTGTTGCCCTCATTCATTCTCCTGGGGGCAACAGTGAATTATGATAGCTTGTTCATCTTATTTGCTGTTATGCATCTCTACTTTTTCGTTGCTTTACTGAAAACAGAGTTCCTCCTGAAGAACTTCATTGGATTACTACTTACAGGGACGCTAGGATCAATTACAAAATATACCTTCCTCCCAATTATCGTCACCACTGGTCTCGTGACGGCAGTTATCATCATTAGATATCGCTCTAAGCTTATAGCTAGGATGAAAGAGGGTCCACGACAAATCAGCTGGAGACTTGCGGGGCTCGGTGTCTTAGCGCTTTTGTCCACGGGTCTATTTATTGAACGGTATGGAGGCAATATCATACAGTACTCATCCGTACAACCAGATTGCTCTCGACTACACTCGATAGAATTTTGTAAGAAATGGCCACCATGGGGTAGGAACCTCAAGCTTGATGCAGCTTATCCAGACCAGCCGTCTTCTCTGGCGGGTGCAAGCAAATTTTTTGTTGAAGACTGGTGGCGATCTATCGTTAAGAGCACGACACTAGCAGGGAAATCGACGACGGGAGGGCTAATCTATGGAAGTCCGCTCGCGCTTGGTACCCTGACATTCCTCAGTTGTATCGGTATGTTTTTCTATATCATCACAAGCTTTACGAAAAAATATCGACGATTCTGGGCGTTACATTTAATTGCACTTGTCTATGTCTTCTTCCTATTTATGAGTAACTTTGTTGACTATTTGCAAATGGGAAGGATTATTGGGGTTCAGGCTCGATATCTGTTTTGGATCCTGCCAATTATCATTGCGCTTGCACTGACTGGCATACGTGCGTTCATAGGTGCAAGCTTCAAGCGAACAGATCGAATTGAGCTGGTTGGATATGTCGTCTTGCTTGGTATCCTTTCCCAATACGCTGGACTCATGACATACGGTCTGACATACGGAAGACAACAGGAAACTTCAAAGACGACAATAACAAAACCCATAAATGCTACTCTTAGTAAGGTAGCCAAGAAGATTGTTATAGGAGAATAGATAGTGAAGCGAGTCGCTATTGTTACGTGCTACCGAGACCCAGACTATATTCGTGCGCGAACATTACGTCAGGCAATTCGTGATCTTCCTGACTATGAACTAGTCACGGTGAAGAATACAAAAAAGAATCTACTCAGATATCTCGAAGTACCGCTTAGACTCTTATGGGTTCGTCTTCGTCTACGACCCGATGTGTATATACTCACGTTTCGGGGGTACGAAATGCTACTGCCCACTCGACTGATAACACTTGGAAAACCACTTATCTATGATGAATTTATAAACTTGGTTGAATGGGTGGTGTTTGAGCACAAAAAGATCCCTGCTCGCAGTCCGCTGTCATGGATTGTATATCATTTTTATAAGGTGTTGTTACAACTGCCGGAACGGATCATCACAGATACACAGTCGCATGCAGACTACTCGGCAAAACTAATGAAGATATCAAGAAAAAAATTCCACCCCATAATTGTTGGGACGGATGAAACAACGTTCAAGCCGAAAGATGACAAAGTAAGCTCTGATATGTTTACTGTGTTTTACTATGGCAGCATGCTACCGCTTCACGGTGTCCCTACTGTAATTGAGGCCATGGCACAGCTCATGGATGTACCAAAAATTAAGCTTACATTGATTGGTGGCAAGGATGATGTAGCACGTAAGGTCACTCAAGCACAGCAACGTGGTGCGAATATTGAGTACCATTCATGGGTCGATTTTAATGATCTACCTAAGTACATGACAGCTGCAGATATATGCCTTGGAGGGCCGTTTGGTGATACGCTACAGGCGCAATTTGTTGTCACCGGAAAAACCTATCAATTTTTAAGCATGGGTCGACCAACAATAATTGGCAGTAATAAGGAATCATCACTTTTTAAGGACAAAAAAGATAGTCTTATAGTCCCCCAAGGCTCAGCAACCGACTTGGCAAATACGATTAGATGGGCTTATAAGCATCGTAGCGAGCTGCCGTCTATCGGTAAGGCGGGTGAAGAATTGTATCATCGAAAGTTATCAAGCGTTGTTGTTGCTCGTCAGGTTGAACTACTGCTTTCGAGTCTCGACGACTCGTAGTCTTTTTTTGACGTTCATGGCTAGCAAGATGAGCAGCATTCCCAAGAGAAATATCACATAAAATGCTCGGTCAATGACACTCGCGCCAACAATGGCATCCGAAGGAATTTGATGGAGCTGCTGGGACAGAACTAAGAATGATTCTCGTATGCCAAGTGCTCCTGGCGTGAGTGAGACAAAAAGTGCGAGATTTGCTGCCGCGGTATAGACAATAGTTTGAAACAAAGAGGTATCGGGGTGGACGGTAAGTAACTCGAAGTAATAGGTAAACACAGTCGCCGCACTCAGGAGTAGAGCACCAAGCCCGATATACCAAAAATCCTTACGCTGCATGAAAATTCTCATACGACTGATGAGATCTGGATACTTTGTGTGCAACATCCAGCCACCAAGAGCTAGTATGATAATCGCTGCAGCGACCCATAGGAGAAGTGCAACTTGCCCGAAGTGAATGGCGCTGATAATTCCAATAACCATGCCGTTAATTAGTCCAAAGAAACCATAAAAGATGATACTTACGAACAGAAAGTCTCGAATCTTTACCTTATGCATTCGCTTAAGATAGACGGCCCTGAAGCCCGGACCACTCTGGAGTGGTCCAAAGAAGTTGACGATTGATGAGTACCCTGTAAGGATGATGTTCTCAAGCAAGGGAACGCGTTTCCTGAGCAGGCGAAGAGAATAGTAAAGCACAAAAGCGTTTGCGGCGATTGTCATCGTATACCCAAGACAAAGGAGTATAAGCGTACCTAACTGTAGTGAAAATACTACCTTTAGAACTTCTGGTTTTGTAGTGATATACCACGCGAAGAGGCCAAACGTTGCGATAATTATCGCAACGGAAAGGAACCACTTGATATAGCGAATTAGCTTTTTGTTCGACACAGCACCACGTATCCTTCTGCCAAGTTGAAACGATTGAATGGTTTACTGGTGAAGTAGAGAAGCTTTGTGAGTGGCTCAATATCAATCTTGGTTATTGTGCTTTTCAGTTTGATTGGGTTGATGCCACTTTCTTTGGTGCGTTTCTCGATATTTTTCTGGTCCTTTACCTTGCCGGCCATTGCTTTTCGAACCAAACGTGTCAGGTTGATATATGGGTATCCATATGAGCGAAAGTCCACGATCTCAAAACCATGCTTCTCAAGTAGAGCAATCATATCGTCTTTCTCGTATCGTCGGTAATGACCAACCTTCTCATCAAAATGATCAAACCACTTCTGACGGGCAGGTACAGAGAAGATAGCGTATTCAGGTCCACGTTTGTGAAGATCTTTAAGAAACTTCTTATCATCCTTAATATGCTCGAGTACCTCGCAGCAGATAACAACCTCACCTTTTTTGGCGGGAACTTTTTCGATTCCACCTTTTACAAACGTGAGTTTTTTGCTGTTAATACCACGCTTTTTCTTGAGATGATTAGCAACTTCCAAGGCTTCATCTGCAAAGTCGATGCCGACACCGCTATATCCTTTTTCAGCGAGAGTACACGCAAGCTCACCAGCTCCACAGCCAATATCAGCAAAGCGCTTGATATCAGAGTTAGTGTCGATCATATTGATGATGTTGTGCTTCCGAAAAAGGTATCGTGGTGCTTTGTAAAATGTCGGTGCATGTGCCATGTGGTTGTATTCTCCGTGTACTTATTTTCTATATTGTATTTCCTTGATACGTTCAAGCTGGTCTTCGAGCAATATACGGTTGGTCTTTTGAAGATCAGCAATAACAAGGAGTGCAAAGGATAGTAGTGAGCCTACAAGCATGGCGCTACCAAAAATAAGTGACTGTAGATGACCGGCTCCTTCACCGAGCATCATGAAGATAAGGAAACGAACAAAAGGAATGCCGCCAAGTACAAGGAAGAGTATTCCAAGGGTGACAAAAACGGCGTGCGGTTTGAACATAATATAGCTTCTCAAGATTGCCTGACCAGACTTTGCCATATGTTGCCAGATGTTCTTAAAGAGTCTCGATTCACGTGTTTTCCTGTTGGTCTCAATCGCTACACTTTCAATCCGTAGACGTTTATTACCAGCTTGAATGATTGTCTCCATGCAATAACTGAATTGTGTGACAATGTTTAGTTTAATGAGTGAGTTACGTGAGTAGGCACGAAAACCACTTGCAGCATCCGGAAGGTCTGTTCCAGCGGCTTTGTTCACGACCCAGCTTCCAAATCGTTGCATAAACTTCTTGAACCCAGAGAAGTGGGCAATAGTAGCTGTTTGGCGATCACCAATAACAATATCTGCCGTGCCTTCAACAATAGGCTTAATAAGATCAGCAATACGATCTTGAGGGTACTGGTTATCGCCGTCAGTATTGACGACGATGTCTGCGCCATGTTTGAGCGCGTAATCGATGCCGTCTCGGAAGCTACGAGCAAGTCCCATGTTACGACGGTGAGTTACGATATGTTTAACCCCCAGCTTCTTTGCAACTGCAACGGTATCGTCGGTTGAACCATCATCAATGATGAGCCACTCAACTGTATCAACACCGGGGAGCTTCTTTGGCATTGTCTTAAAGACAAGCGGTAGGGTTTCTGCCTCGTTGAGACAGGGGATTTGGATAAATACTTTCATGAACGTGCCTTTTTCCTAAGTCTATATATACTAACTAATAATACACAATAACCAACAACTAGTGAAACAAGCAACAGTCCAAAGGCTTTGCCTGGCACATGGTTAAAACCAAAGGCATTTGACATAAAAGCGATAGGTCCTTCTGAGAGAAGGTCTTGTGGTGTAGTGCGCGCTTGATGTAGAAGAGCATCAAGCGCGACAGTAAATAAAGCCACTGCTGCTACAGATGTCGTTAAGGCAGCTGATGAGAGGCGCGCAACAAGTATAGCCAATACGAGACTGACAACTGGCACTATCGGAAGCAGGTAGCGAGCATTCGCCGCTCCCCCAACGCTTATATAGCCGCAAAACATGATGAGGATACTTAGTGTATATCCGCTGAGGACAACGGTAACTACATCTGTTGTAGTAAATTTTCTCCGAATGATTCTACGAAGGGCAACAAAGAATATACCGAGACCAATAACGAGTAGTATAGGAGTTAAGAAGGAGGTGAAACTGGTGTACAGATTGTTGAGTGAGCTCCAGAATCTTCCATCGGCCAAAGATCCAAAGAATCCATAAACTGGTCGCCCAAGATTCTCTGCAGCCCATTCGGGTTGGGCACCACTAAAACTCCCGCTGATCAAGTAATTGCGTACGTAGAACCAGGATGATGCGAGAAAAGGTATCCCACCGGTGACAACAAGGGGTACTATCGCCTTTCCTAATTTTTTCGTTGATGGTCTCTCTCTAATAATAGTCAGCAACACAAAGAGCAGTACAAAGAGTAGCGTAAAGGCGAAGGTGAGCCGACTCAGCATACCAAGCGAACATATGAATGCGAGAAGAAGTATGTAGCGCTTATCAAGCTTTCTCTGCTTGTAGATGGTGATTGCAAGTGCAATTGCTGCCGTCGAGAGTGTGAGGAAGAGGATATCGTTGTATATTGCAGCTGAAACAAGCAACACAAAAAGAGACCCGGTACTAATACAGGCAGTAAGTGCGGATACAACAAATTTATTACGATTGGCTACCGCATAGCCCAGCCAGGCACTTGCAAGGATGAAGAAGCTACCAAGAAGCACGGTGATAACTCTTCCTGCCAACACCGCCCATCTTGTATGATCAGCATCAATCAATGGTCCAACGACGGGAGCTAGCAAAGTGTAGTATAGGGGTGGATGTTGATAGGTCCATTGGACGTCTGGCATCTCTTTGTACCGTAGTTCAAGGTCTTTTTCTGGGTGTGTGACAGGACCACCAAAAAAGGTCGGTAATTGCAGCTTAGAAACCTGATAAGCATAGTCAAGGTGTAGCGCCTCATCTTTGGTATAGAGAAAAGGATCACTCGCGGCTCGTATAGTACCAAGACTCAAGAAGAAAACAACCAGTGCTGCGATTACTAGGCAATAGAGCTTATTCTGGGTATAGAACCTCTTGATGGCTGCCGTCATGGACCTAGCGACCTACGCCGATGTAGTGTCCAGTGGTTGATGAGGCGTTTGTGATATTGACGGCATCGAGTACGAGTGTGTCGCCAAACGATAGGCTCTTGAATTCCGGCCACTCAGTAGCGATGACTATTGCGCTGGCGCCATCGATTGCTGTATCGACGGATTCATGGAGGGTGACGGTCTGATGTAGATCTGGCTTTGCCTCGTGATTTGCCTGAGGGTCGTATCCTGCGACAACGGCCCCTTCGTGAGCGAGTAGGTTGGCAATAGCAATTCCTGGTGATTTTCTAGTATCACTTGTGCCGGCCTTGAAGGCGAGTCCAAGTACCGCCACTCTTTTGCCACGTAGGTCATTATCAAGCGCATCTTTGAGTTTTTCTACTACGTATCCCGGCATTGATTGGTTGACAGACTGGGCAGCTTGCATGACTTCAAGGTCGACTCCGTATTCGAGAGCGCTTGAGATAAGACCGCTTACATCTTTGGGGAAACATCCACCACCGTAGCCACGTCCTGCATTGAGAAACGCACGACCAATTCGCTCATCAGCTCCAACTGCATCCATTACTTCAACGACATCGGCGTCCGCTTTATCGGCGAGTTTGGCGATTGAGTTAGCGAAGGATATTTTTAGGGCAAGAAACGCGTTGGCGGTAACCTTAATAAGTTCAGCGCTATTGAGATTAGTAGCGATGTACTGACCATGACGTTCACGTGGGGTGACACCCGACAGGGCTGCAATCGTATCGCGGTGCGCCTCAAGTTGGCGATAGATATTCAGTATGGTCTCAACGGCTTCTTGGTTGTCTCCACCAACAACAACACGATCAAAATAGAGCGTGTCAAACAGTGCTGTGCCTTCGCGTAAGAATTCAGGATTTGAAGTGTAGGCAATATCTTTTCCAAGCTCTTTAAAGACAGCTTCAACCTTTCTACCCGTCCCAACTGGAACAGTGCTTTTTTGGACGTAGATTGCACCATCGCTGAGATATTTCGCTGACTCTTCTGCTGCTGAAAAGATGTAGGTCAAATTAGAGCTACCATCAGGATTGTCAGGGGTGCCAACACAAGAGAAAACGACACTACTGTTTGGAACCGATTCTTCATACGAGTCAGTTGCGATGAGATTGCCATCATCAATAGCTTTTTGAATAATAGGATCAAGCCCTTCTTCATAAAAGAAGGATTTACCGGATTGGATTACCTTGAGTCGTTCCTGGTTTGGCTCGATGGCATATACTTTGTATCCAGCATGGGCAAGCAGTGCAGCCGTTGTAAGGCCGACATAGCCGGCACCGAGGACAGTTATTGTTGAAGGATTGTTCATACTATAGATATTCTCCGTATCCTGATTTTCTTAGTGGTGTGGCAAGTTCAGCAAGCTGGTCTTGATTGATAAAGCCAGCGGTCAGAGCCGTTTTTTCCGGACTTCCAATAATCTGGCCTGTTCGATTTTGAAGTACTCGTACATAGTCAGTAGCATCTGACAGACTTGCGATCGTTCCCGTGTCGAGCCATACATCACCATCGTCCAGTGTGGTTACTTGTAGCTTACCTCGCTTGAGGTACTCTTCATTGACAGTAGTGATCTCGAGCTCACCACGTTCTGATGGTGCAATATTTTTTGCGATTTCGATGACATCGTTGTCGTAGAAGTAAAGACCAACAACGGCGTAGTTTGATTTTGGTGTAGCGGGCTTTTCCTCGATCGACACAGCCTTCATGCTGTCATCAAACTCAACGACACCATATCGCTCAGGGTCAGATACGCGGTAGGCGAAGACGATACCACCATCCGGGTCAGTACACTGCTTGAGTGACTCGTCGAGCTCGGCGCCGTGGAAAATATTGTCGCCAAGTACGAGCGCTACCTTGTCATTGCCAATAAATTCTTCACCAATGATAAATGCCTGAGCTAAGCCGTCAGGTGATGGCTGTGCGGCATAGGATAGTGAAATGCCCCACTGGGAGCCGTCACCAAGGAGTCGCTGAAACTGACTCTGGTCCTCTGGGGTGGTGATGATAAGAATTTCGCTGATGCCTGCCTGCATGAGGGTAGTGAGCGGATAGTAAACCATAGGCTTATCGTAGATCGGCATCAATTGCTTCGAGATACCCTTTGTAATTGGCCACAATCGTGTACCAGATCCACCGGCTAATATAATTCCCTTCATGCTCCTCCTCGCTCGGATACTTCTACTGTTCTAAATACTCTCTAAGAGCCTGCTTCCACTCTCTAGGTGTAAAGCCTGCAGCCTTTATTTTATCAAGATTTAGAGTACTTTGTAAGGGGCGGGGAGCAATTCCTTCTTTACCTTCGTAGTACTGCTCGGTCGTGACGGCGGTAACATCATCGGGTGATTTACCGCAAAGCTCGTATACTTCCTTGGCGATGTCTGCCCAGCTTGCTGCATCACCCTCGTTAGAGAGGTTGTAGGTTCCGTACGGTGCATCGATGTCAAGAAGGTGCTTGACTCCAGCAGCCAAATCCTTTGTAAAGGTAAGCCGGCCGATCTGATCATTCACTACACTCGGTTTGATGTCGCGATCGGCGAGTGACTGCATGGTTTTGACGAAGTTGTTGCCATCACCAATTACCCAACTTGTCCGGACGATGTAGTGACGTGGTGTAGTTGCCGTCACGATATCACCCGCCGCTTTACTTTGTGCGTACACACCAAGAGGGGAGAATCCTTCGTTCTCGAAGTGTTCTTTGACGGTGCCGTCAAATACATACTCCGAAGATACATGTACAAGTGTAATATTGTTGTCGCTTGCGATCTTTACCAGGTTGGCAACGGCAGCCGCGTTGGCTTGCCAGGCATCGCGTCTTCCCTCCGTGGTCTCGGCCAGATCAACGGCAGTGTATGCTGCAGCATTTAGAATAGTTTGATAGTCTCGCCATCGACGAGCCTCAAAGACCTCTGGTGACGAAATATCAAGAGTATCTCTATCTACGCATTCGGCATCTGGAAAAAGATCTTTTAATGCACGACCAAGTTGCCCGTAGGCGCCAATGATGAGCGTCTTTTTTGGCAGGATCGGTGTTACGTCAGCAAGCTTGGGGTGAGCCTTATCTTTGTCGGATAACTCTGCTTGATCAAGCGGGATAGGCCACGTGATATCTAGGGTGTCGTCGTACACACTTACATTTGAATATGTGGCATCTTTTGACCAGTGGTCGTTTACGAGGTACATATAGACAGTGTTATCTTCGAGTGTTTGATAGCCATTAGCGACCCCTCTTGGTACAAAGATTGCTTTTGAGGGATCAAGCTCAACACTAAAAGTCTTGCCATACGTTGGACTGTCTTTACGAATATCACACCAGGCGCCAAATATACTACCATGACCAATCGAAACGTATTTATCCCACGGCTCTGCATGGAGGCCACGGGTCACTCCACGCTTATCGTTGAACGACACATTATTCTGAACTGGACCAAAATCCGGTAGGCCGAGGGCAAGCATCTTTTCGCGCTGCCAGTTTTCTTTAAACCACCCCCGGGAGTCGCCAAATACTGGCAAATCGTACACTACTAGTCCTTGTATTGATGTTTCGTGAGCATTGAGGGGTTTATTGAATAGAGTAGACATATAGCACTATTATAGCCTTATTGTCCTTGCTGTTGATACTTTTCTTCCACTTCTTGTTTGAGTGGTTGCCACCAGTCCTTGTTGTCTCTATACCAGTCAATCGTTGCTTGGAGACCACTGCGCATGCCAGTTTGATTGTCGGTGTACTGCGGTTGCCAGCCAAGTTCGCGGCGAAGCTTGCTTGAGTCCATGGCATAGCGCATATCGTGGCCAGGACGGTCATTGACGTGCTCATACCAATCATGAGGTTTGCCCATGAGTTCACAGATCATTTCGATGACAGCCTTGTTGCTAATATGGTCGTTATCGGCACCGATGATGTAAGTCTCACCAATCACACCCTTGTCAATAATAAGGTGGACGGCAGAATTGTGATCGTCAACATGGATCCAGTCTCGCACCTGTTCACCAGTTCCATAGAGTTTTGGCTTGATATCACTTAAGATATTGGTAATTTGGCGAGGAATAAATTTCTCGATGTGCTGGTACGGTCCATAATTGTTGGAGCAGTTTGAAATAGTAGCCTGGATGCCAAAGCTTCGAATCCATGCACGCACTAGGTGGTCAGATCCAGCCTTCGTGCTTGAGTAAGGACTTGAGGGATTGTAGGGAGTCTCTTCAGTGAAGCGGTTCGGGTCATCAAGTTCAAGATCACCAAATACTTCATCAGTAGAAATGTGATGAAGCCGTTTATTGTGTTTGCGAACTGCCTCGAGGATAGTGTAGGTGCCAACGATATTTGTCTGCACGAACGGCCATGGATCTCGGAGCGAGTTATCGTTATGGCTTTCGGCGGCAAAGTGTACGACGATGTCTGTCTCGCTAACGAGTTTATCCATTAATTCCGCATCACAGATATCACCAGTCACGAAATTGATTTTATCCAGCACTGGTTGCAGGGTAGTTGCATTGCCTGCGTAGGTAAGCTTGTCAATAACGGTTATTTCATACTCTGGACGGTGGTTCAGGGTATAGTAAACAAAATTCCCGCCAATGAATCCTGCTCCCCCGGTGATAAGTATCTTAGTCATGACGTTATTATACAATCATTTCAAGCGTAGAGATGGTGTAGAAAGTAAGGCAAACCCAAAATGTAAAAAACACAACTCCGTATTACTGAGGTAAAAGTAGGCAATTACCTTATATAGAACCGCTGCCAGGGCTGAATCAAAGCGCCTGCTCACTAAAGAGGCTGTCTGAGTACGGTACAATGTGTATATGATTACGGTAATTATTGCCGGGGGGTCGGGGACACGACTGTGGCCTCTCTCAACTTCAAGGCAGCCCAAACAACTTTTATCGCTGACGAGTGAGCGTACCATGGTGCAACAAGCATATGATCGAGCTTCTCATTTAGGTGATGCTATATATGTAGTAACTGAAGCTAGTCATGCTGAAGATTTACGAGCTCAACTACCAGAGCTATCCGATGATGCATTCCTGATAGAGCCAGGTCGTCGCGGCACGGCACATTGTATTATTTTTGCGCTTGATTATATTGCAAGACATCATGATGGTGATGAACCGGTAGCATTTATCCACTCGGATCATCATGTTCGCGATATGGATGGCTTCGCTCGGTCATTTCACACCGCTGCCAACATATCAGTTAAAAATCACGAGATTACCTTGATTGGTATTGAGCCAACCTTTCCTTCAACGGGCTTTGGCTACATAGAGCGTGACGGAGTGATCGATGAAGCTTCGGGTGTGTATGATGTTGCATCATTTAAAGAAAAACCCGATTATGAAACAGCACTTTCATATGTTGAGTCGGGTACATATCTCTGGAACTGTGGCTACTTCGTTGGTTCTGTAGAGATATTCCTTGATGAAATGCGTATCAGTGCACCTGAGCTTATGACGAGCTATGAAACCCTCGCTAGCATAACGGAGCACGGGAGCGATATATATAACCAAGCATATCTCGATTTAGACAATCAAGTTATTGATATTGCCCTTATCGAAAAAGCCTCAAAGCTGGCTGTTGTGGCTGCAAGTTTTGACTGGATGGATATTGGGAGCTTTAAAGATCTTCACGATGTTGTTCCTAAGGACGAACAAAATAACTACCTACATGGCAAGAACATCCATACGATTGATGTAAATAGCGTGTATGTGCGCAACGAAGAAGCAAACAAGCCGGTTGCAGTTATAGGGCTCGACAATGTTGTCGTTGTTAATACTCCCGATGGCATACTGGTAGCACGAAAAGATGTTAGTGCGAAGTGCGGCGATATCGCCAAAAAACTACGATAGCGTTGTAATTTTAGTTTTTTACTAAAATCGTAAGATTATTATAGATTTTTCATCCCGTTTGCGCTTTAATGAGCGTATTGGGCCTTTGAATAGTTGTATGACCCAGGAAGGAATACAAGTACCATGTGCGGCATCGTTGGATATATAGGTAGCAAAGAGGCACAGCCTATCCTTGTAAGTGGTTTAAAACGGTTAGAGTACAGAGGGTATGACAGCGCAGGTATTGCTACGATTAGTCGCAAAGGAAAAACAACTCTACTGCGAACAAAAGGAAAAGTGTCGGAGCTTGACCAAAAGCTAGCTGTACATAAGAAAGGCGATACAGTAGGAATTGGCCATACACGCTGGGCGACTCATGGTGAGCCGAGCAAGCGTAATGCCCACCCGCATCACGTAGGCAGAATTTATCTGGTACATAATGGTATTATTGAAAATTATCAAGAACTAAAGGTAATGCTTGCAGAGCATGATTATGACTTGAAAAGTGATACCGATACCGAGGTGCTTGCGGGGCTGATTGACTTTATTTCCCGTGATAGCAATAGCCTGGTAGAAGCTGTCAGTAGTGCTCTTCAAATGGTTGTAGGTGCGTACGGCATTGCGCTATTTGATGAACGCAATCCAGATGAGATTGTTGTTGCGCGCAAGGGAAGTCCACTTATCGTGGGGGTTGGTGAAGGTGAAGTGTTTGTTGCTAGTGATGCATCTGCCTTGATCGGTCATACTGATAAGGTTATCTACCTCCATGATGAGGAGATTGCATACTGTACAACTGAAGGTGTCCAACTCTACGACATTACCACTCAGGCTGTCGAGGCAGAGGTCGAAAAGCTAGAGATGAATCTTCAGTCGATTCAAAAGAAAGGCTACGATCACTTCCTGCTCAAAGAGATCCATGAACAACCCGATAGTTTACGCTCAACACTCAGCGGCAGAGTCAACATAGATACGGACAGCGTAAAGCTTGGCGGGCTCAATATGAGCGATGATGAGCTTCGGGGGATACGAAATATTATGGTTGTTGGTTGTGGTTCGGCGTACTACGCCGGCATGCTTGCAAGTTATTTTATTGAGCAGTTTACTGATGATGTTTCGGTTAGGATCGAGGTGGCGAGCGAGCTGCGCTATCGATCTTTCCATGTACCCGAAGATACAGTCGCTCTCATCGTGTCGCAGTCTGGCGAAACGGCTGATACACTGGCATGTCTGCAGGAGTTAAAGCGACGAGGTGTGCGCTGCCTGGGTATCGTTAACGCGGTGGGTAGTACAATCGCCCGTGAAGTTGATGGGGGTGTGTACGTCCATGTAGGTGCTGAGATATCGGTTGCAAGTACCAAGGCATTTACGTCACAAGTAGCGGCTATTACGATGTTTGGTCTCATGCTTGCGCAGGCGAAAGGTGTGGGCGCGAAGCAACTTCACGAGTATGTAAAGGAACTCGATGCCTTGCCTAGTGAAATTGAATCAGTGATTGATAAGATTGAGCCTGACGTGAAGAAATTGGCCAAAAAATATGCAAAATATGACCACGCTTTGTTCATTGGTCGTGATACCTTATATCCGATTACCCTTGAGGGGGCGTTAAAACTAAAAGAAGTAAGCTATATCCAAGCTGAGGGCTATGCCGCCGGTGAACTGAAGCACGGACCAATTGCGCTGATCGATAATCGCTTCTTTGAGGTCTGTTATCTACAAGATAATTGGCTGTATGAAAAAACTCAGAGCAACCTAATTGAGATGAACGCCAGGGGTGCCCATGCGATTGTAGTGACGGATACCGACAAAAGAATTCCGGCAGAGTCGGTGATACGGGTTAAGACACACCTCAAACTACTAACCCCGCTGGTGTTTAATGTAATATCACAACTTCTTGCCTACTATATTGCGGTTGAGCGAGGTAATGATGTTGATCAGCCAAGAAATCTTGCAAAGAGTGTCACAGTAGAATAGCCTCGCAACTCTACCTTATATTATCTTGTACGATTTTGCGCATCTTTGTGACAAATAAGGATTTATCAAACCGTTTGGCTTTGCGTCGAAGTGTGCCAGGCAGATAGGTCTTTTCTTCAAGTTTTTGGATGGCTTTTGCAACATCATCAACCGTTTGGCGCATGAAAAGAACACCACTTTCATCGTCAACGATATCAAGTGCACCACCTTTACCATAGGCGACAACGGGTGTGCCACCTGCAAGTGCTTGGACTGGCACGATGCCAAAGTCTTCTTCTGGCGGAAAGATAAAGCCTTTGGCATGATTGAGAGCTTTCTCAACGGCTTTATCTGAAGCATCACCAAACCGGTCAGTAAAAAATTCTACCGAAGGTCCAGCAGCTGCGACAAGTTTTTCATGTTCACTACCGTTTCCATAGACTTTTAACTTGATGCCAAGTTTTGTCGCAGCATCAACTGCAAGGTCAACGCGCTTATAGGGAACTTGTCGTCCGAGGGCGACATAAAAGTCCGCACGGCTACGTGCTGGGGTGAAACGGGCGGTCTCGACTGCGGGGTGAACAATCGTGCTTTGTCTGCCGTAATATTTCTTGATACGCTTTTGTACTTCAGTTGAATTGGCAATAAAGACATCGACACTTTGAGCAGCCTTATAGTCAGCTTTTCTGAGTGAAGGTACAAGAAATGGCATTGCTAGGCGCACGAGCCAATTGAGCTTGCCGAACCCCGGATCTTTTTTGTACTCGTTGTAGTGGCTCCAGTAGTAACGGATTGGTGTATGACAGTAGCAGATATGTATTTGATCATCACGAGTCTTGCGCACCTGCTTACTCTCTGCGCTGGAACTTGAAATGATGATATCAAACTCAGATAGATCCAGCTTCCTGAATGCCTTGACGCGGAGCATAGGAAAGAATTTATGAAGCTTCTTGAGCGGGCCCGGGAGATTTTGCAGGTACGTGGTACGAACATCATACTTATTGAATGCTGGCATTTTATCGGGGATATATGTCGAGGTGTAGATTGGTGAGCCAGGAAATGCCTCTAGCAGGGCAAGGGCCACATCTTCCGCGCCACCCATGTTGGTGAGCCAATCGTGAACAATGGCAATCTTTGGTTTTTTTGGCATTAGCGAGCTCCGGTTCGACGAATGACAACAGCAAGAGTTTTGAACAGAATCTTTATGTCCATCCAAAAGCTCCAGTTTTGTACGTAATACAGCTCCAGCTGGATGCGCTGTTCGGTGGTGAGGTCGTTGCGCCCAGAAACTTGCCAAAGGCCGGTAACACCGCTCTTGACGCTGAGAAGCAGTGCCCCATGGGTCTCGGTAAACTTGGCGTCAAGTTCATGCTTAGGGACGGGACGGGGGCCGACCAGACTTAAATCGCCACGTAGAACATTGAAGATCTGCGGTAACTCATCGAGTGACGAGTCGCGAAGAAATTTCCCAAATGACGTAATCCTCGGATCGTTTTTGACTTTGTAGTCACGCTTATATTCCTCGACAAGATCATCCCGCCCCATTTCCTTAAACTCCTCGATAGCGCTGCGCTTACCGTACTTTGCGCCCATACTACGGAACTTAAATACACCGACTGGTTTGGAATACTGGCTAAGGCGTTGACTGACATAAAATGGATTGCCTGGGTTGAGAATGAGCTGCAGAAGGACCAGCAGTAAATATACAGGCGATAGGACAATAATCAATACAAGTGAGATGATAAAGTCAAAGATACGTTTAGCGATTGCGCCCCAGCCTATTAGTGAAGTCTGTGAGACGGAGATAATCGGATAGCCAAGAAACACATCAACCGTGTTTTTCCCAGCATAGAATTCCGGCTCTCCCGGTATAAAACTATAGGCAATATGCTTCGTCAGTGCCGCGTTGAGTATCTGTTGGTTGCGCTCGGCAGAGTCATAGAGATCCGTCTGGATGATTGCGGAAATATTGAGCTTTGCGAGCTGTTTTGCTGCCGCAGAGAAGTCGGTAAATCTCACAATACCCATATTGGTTGGAATGATATTCTTTGGTCCCGCGATGGCCACTACTTCGTATCCGCTCTTCTTTGTGTTGGCGAGGCTACGCGCAATGTCGTAGGTAGCGTCTGAGTTACCAACAATCAACAGACGACTGGTTCCGCGCCCAAGTCGGAACATGATGCCACGAATAAGTCGCAAGATCTCACGTTCAAAGACGAGGAAGAAGAACGAACCGACCAGAACATACACTGTTACGAGTCGTGCTGGGAAAATACGCTCACCTGATACGTACTCCCAACCGATAATGAGAAGCACGCCAATGAAGGAGCCAATTGCCAGTTTACTCCATTCAACAAGTCGGCGATTGTATGTCAGAGAATGATAGGCGCCGAGGATACCAAGCACAGCGAGCCAGATCGGAAGGATGGCTAGTACGGCAATGAAATAATTGCTATCGTCACGGGGGGTAAGGAGGTTACGATCGTCAAACGCAACACGAAGTAGATAGGCCGCTCCAAAAGCCAGCAGCAGGGTGAAGAAGTCGGCACAAAGGAGAGCTAGGCTGTAAAATTTAGTGTTTTTACTGAGCATCTGTAGCTGAAGTATACACTGTTTCGTACTTGATATAAAGAGGTGTCACTCGAGGTGCTTATGGTATCATACGAGTATGAAGAATGAGCGTGCAACAAAGAAACAGCAGGAATTGCTACAGTTTGTTGATGGCTTCATTCGAGAGCATGGCTATGGTCCAAGCTACCGTGAGATTATGAGCGCTTTAAGCTACAAGTCCGTGTCCACGGTTGCCGTCCATGTCAATGGTTTGGTTGCTAAAGGTTACTTGCATCGTCGTGACGCTTCGCCACGTTCTCTTGAGGTGGTGACAAAAGACCCGCAATCAGGCCCCGCATCTGCTGCTGAGAGTGAGATCAAGAAAGCAATCGAGCAATATCGGTCGGAAGATAACGCCCACGCGGTTGACGTACTGACAGAAGCAATAACACTTCTCCGGTAGTCAAAATTGTGGCATAAATGGTGCTTACTCAAAGAAAGCATAGAGTGAGTTTACAGAGGCGAAGAAATACGCTAGAATGTGTTGAGTATTCCGGGGTAGCGCAGCGGTAGCGCAGTTGACTGTTAATCAATTGGTCGCGGGTTCGAATCCCGCCCCCGGAGCCATGAGAAAAGACGTACCTTTTGGTGCGTCTTTTCTCATGGCTTTGTTTTTTCTTATGCTTGTACATTTTTGGGGTGTGAGGGATACTAGTCCACAACGATAATTAGGAGTCAAACAATGAGCAAGTCAAATGATTTTTATCTAGTAAGACACGGTAGCTACGATCGTTCCACTGGTGGTTTAGACCCAACTGGGCGTGAGGTGCATGCTCCATCTGCCAGAGATGAGCTTATAGCTCGAGGGGTTGGTTCAAATGCACTTCTGCTTTCTTCTGATGCCCTGCGTGCAGCTGAGACAGCTGAGATTATTGGTGAGGGAATAGGTGTGAATCCTATATTGAGTGAAGTGATAAATCAGGCTGGAAACAGAGCATGGAATGTCCAGGATCTAGATGCTGTCGTTGATGAGGCTCTCAAAAATGCAGGAGTCGCGCAGGACGGACGTGAACTTGTCGTTGTCACTCATGCGCCGATGCTTGCTATCGCACGACGCGTAGAAGATGTTAACGATATTAGCTTCGGTGAAGTGTTTGCCTACGAGCGTGGAAGCTGGTATAACCCCGATTTTCGTAAGTAATCGAAAGCTTATCTATTCTCGATCTCACCTGATCGATATAACAAAAAATAAGTGCTTTTGCTTTATGATAGGCCTCATGCAATAATGAAGCATATTATAAAAGATCTCGTTATGCAGGACGACGATTAATTGGAATAGTTGAATCTTATGAGAGAAACTGACGGCACAGAAGAGAAGGTAGCTACTACGACGACGGAGCGCTCGACCACACAGTCGATGGTTAGTGCACCTCAAGTGTGGCAGCAAGTTGCCTTTTGGTCTACTATTCCCGCTATCATCCTCGCTCCATTTTGGTTCGCTGCTGGACGTGGGTTTTTTGGTGCGGGTGGCTGGCTTGTCTTTGTTACGCTCCCTGCCGCTCTTTTTGTTATATTTCCGTACCAGCTTGCGGTGATGATTCTTGCGCTAGTTGGTAAGAAAAAATATCTATCACGTCGAGCGAGCGGCCTTTTATTTGCTTACTATCTGCTGCTTATCTTGACGCAGATTAGCCTTGTTGATGGGGGAGATACCGAAGAGAGTATCGGCTCTGCATTGACGTTCGCTGGTGTTCCAGATGTGATCAACACTGCCATTTTTCCGATCAGTCTTTTAGCTGGAATCGGTGTAGCCGTGGCTCTTATCGTTGTGTTGATTATCGACCTTACTCATAGTCGGCGCATTCAGACGCAATCTCGGGAAAAGTAAGAAACTACTCGTAGCGGCAAATCTCCCCGGAGAAAAGTATTTTTACAAAATGGTTGAAATATTTAAACCATTTGTGTAAGCTAAAAATATGACACATGCCGAACAAGCAAAATATCTCCGCGGACTGTTTAAAAAGACACTGCCACTATTTAACGCACTTGGTGATGCCACACGTCAGCGCCTGATGCTACTTTTGATCGACGACAAGCAACGCTCCGTGGCAGAACTTGCCAATGAGACCGAACTATCTCGTCCGACTATCTCGCATCATTTAAGACTACTCAAAGAAGCCGGTCTCATCGTTGAGCAAAAACGGGGCCGTAAACGATACTACATACCATGCGGGAGTCAACATCTAGAATATGTCGAAGAACTTATAGTAGCGGTGCGCAAACTTGAACAACAGAAAAGGGGGATTCAATAATGGGAAAAGGACTACATAAACTAGGTGCATTTGCGTTTAAACATCCATGGCGAGTTATCGCAATCTGGTCAGTCATACTGGTGCTTCTTGGAGTGGGGGCGAGTCATTTTTTTAAGCCACCGACAAACGCACTGACAATACCAGGCATTGAGGCGCAAAAAGGCATCGACAAGGCAAGTGAACTTTTCCCAAATGGAGGTAAAGGATCAGGTCGTATCGTCTTTCACGTGTCTGATGGAAAGACCATTCCTGATCACAAGGCCGACATTGAGAGACTGACCAAGAAGATCGCTGATGTAGAAGGTGTATCACAGGTGGTAAGTCCATTTGCAAGTGAGACATTTATCTCTAAAGACAAACGTATTGCCTATGCGCAGGTGCAGCTCAAAGAGAGCACGGGCTCCGTTGCGACCAAGACGTTTGATGATGTGACAAAGAATGTCGAAGCTGCTCGTACTGGTGGTCTTGAAGTCGAGATGGGAGGAGACCTCATCAACAACACCCCCGGAGAGATATTGGGTATCGGTGAAGTCGCCGGTGTACTACTTGCGCTTGTAGTGCTTGTTATCACGCTTGGTTCGCTGGTTGCAGCAGGTATGCCGATCGTGACTGCACTCGTGTCGATTGGTGTGAGCACTGCTGGTCTGTTTTCACTCAGCCAGCTCATAACGATCAACACCACCACTCCAGTATTGGCGATCATGCTTGGACTTGCTGTCGGAATCGATTACTCATTATTTATTATCAGCAAGTATCGTTCGTATGTGCTCGCCGGCTATAGCTACAAAGTTGCAGCCGCACGATCGATTGGAACAGCAGGCAATGCTGTTGTGTTTGCTGCATTGACGGTTGTGATTGCTCTGGCTTCACTCAGCTTGGTCAATATTCCATTCATGACGACTATGGGTCTTGCTGGAGCGGCAAGTATTGCAGTTGCTGCGGCTGTAGCAGTGACACTCGTACCCGCCTTGCTTCGCTTTGCTGGATCACGAGTATTTGGTAAAAAGACACGTGCCAAGGTTGTTGCAGCGCAAAAGCGAGGTCCAAAAAAGACCACGACGTTGAGTCATCAGACGATTTGGTACAAATGGGGCGAAGGTGTAACAAAACGACCATGGCTTGTACTGGCTGCGGCAGTAGTGTTGATTGCGTCAATCGCGTTTCCGGTAAAGCATCTTGAGCTTGGTCTACCAACCGATCAATATGCCGCCCATGGTAGCACAGAGCGAAAAGCATATGACCTGCTAACAAAAGGTTTTGGTCAAGGTTTCAACGGACCCCTTACGCTGGTAGTTGAGGATCTGCCAGCTGTCAGCCAGGCTGACAAAGATGCAATTCGTTTGCAGGCAATGAAAGAGTTTAACAAACAAATTGCAGCCGCAAAGACAAAACAGGAAACTTATTTTGCTACAAAAGCAGCTCAGGCTATAACTTATGAACAGCAGATGGCGCTTCAGCAGGAGGTTGCAGCTGCTGAGGCAAAAGGCGCCGAACAGTACAAGGCTGGACTCGCGAAAGTCGAGCAAACGGTGAATCAATATGCAAAGTTTTCGCAACTTAAGAAAGTTGCCGACAAGGTTAGCCATGAAGCAAATGTCGAACAAGTATTACCAGCTATGGTGACAGACAAGGGTACGGCAGGGATTATTCAGGTGACGCCAAAGTCTGCACCAACTGATCAGCAGACTATCAATCTCATCGAACATTTCCGTAGTTCGAATACGCAAGCAAAGATTGCCGACGGCAAAAATATCTCCATTGCCGTGACGGGTTCAACAGCCTTGCAGACCGATATCAACAAGAAGCTTGCCGCTGCGTTACCGCAATATCTTGCAGTAGTAGTAGGGCTATCACTTGTACTTCTGATTGTTGCATTCCGTTCGATTCTGGTGCCAGTTAAGGCGACACTAGGATTCTTGCTCTCAGTACTTGCAATGTTTGGTGCGTTGGTAGCAGTGTTCCAGTGGGGTTGGTTCGGCATTGCCGAGGCGCCTGGGCCGATCGTTAGCTTCATACCAATCATCGCAACAGGTATTCTGTTTGGCCTTGCAATGGATTACGAGTTTTTCCTTGTGTCGGGAATGCACGAAGCGTACACTCACGACAGATCGAAAGATGCACGTGCGGCTGTGGTCCGAGGATTTGCGGCAGGGAGTAAGGTTGTTACTGCGGCAGGGATTATTATGGTGAGTGTCTTTGCTGGTTTCATCTCTAACCATGACGCAACAGTGCAAGCAATCGGCTTTGGCTTAGCGATTGGTATCCTGGTCGATGCGTTCCTAGTGCGAATGACAATTGTTCCTGCAGTGATGACTTTGCTTGGACGAGCTGCCTGGTGGCTTCCGAAATCACTCGACAAACGTCTGCCGCATGTTTCAATTGAAGGCGAAGACTAGAACTAGTAACGTTGTGATCGTTTGCGGACAACCCCAATAAAAAGGATGCCAATGCCGCTAGCCACAACGGTAGTTAGCAAAATATATATAGGGGTGTTACTGGCTATACCAGTGTCTGGTGCACGTGGTGCTGGACCAGTAGGACGTGTCGGGTTCGCAGGATTAGTCGGTGGTTGTTCAGCGTCTACCAAACTTGCTACTCGTGCATAGAATAACTCAGCGGGTAAGCTTGCAGTAGTAGTGCCCCGTGGAATCATCTTGGCGTTGGCTGTATCAGCTCGACCAAACCAGACAGTTGCAAGATCACTCATGGGACTTGCGAGTATCAGTGTGATTTGACGAGCGCTTGTTCGCGTCGCGCTCGAAATGGTCTGATCCTGTCCACTACGATCGCGTACCGTAAATGCCGTTACATCATAGGTATCGCCGTCATTTCCCCTAAGGTCCTTGTCGTAGTTTATGACAATTTTGGTGCCATCATCTGATTGTCGAAGTTGCGTCATGATAGGTCCTCGAGCAACAGCGCCTCCATAGAAATCGTCCTGCAGAGCGAGCCACCAGCGCTCTGCGAGTGTTCGGACGTCAGTTTCACTACGGTAATGGGCACCATCGCCGCCTTCGTCGGCAAAATCAACGTCGTATGCGGTAGCCCCAGGTAAGATGTTGGGATTATCCGCCCAGGCTTCGTAGTGTGCCTCACGTATTTGATCAACGTATGTTTGCCATGTCTGATCCCCATATTGGTATTCGCCCATTACTGCCGTCACAAGCGGTACGTTGAAGTCATTACGTATAGCTTGGGCGAGAGCATCGAGCCGTTGGCGGTAATACGCTTTGTCATATCCGCGTATTGCGTCAGCCTCGCCTTGCCACCAGAGCACTGCTTTTACCCCTCCAACTTCATTGATGCGTCGCTTCATCGAACCATAGAGTGTATCTCGTGAATTGTTAGGAGCCCACTGAGCTATCTCTGAGCCTCCAAGTGAGGTCGGAATAAAGGCAACGGGTATGTTTTCATTCTCCATAATGCGTGTTCCTACCACATCCCAGACAGAGCCAGACGGATACTCCCCGGATACAGGATCACGTTGTTGGTAACTCGTATCAGAGTTGGCATTCATCTCCATCCAGACATCACCATTCGTGTAGAGGCCAGCTTTGATTGTCGGGTGACTGCTCTCAACTGGTAGTGCATACCCCGAAGCGTTACTTTGTCCAGCAATAACATAGACATCACCAATGCCAACATATTGGACAGATGAGGTAGCCCCTGTACCTATGGCTCTGACTTCAAGTGTGCCTTGGCCTGTTGCCTGGCCCGTTAAAGTGCCGCTATACTGCTCGCCACTTGGACTAGAGTCAATCACTTGCCATGGGCCACCATTCCATCGGGCTTCGATTGCAGTAGGGGAACCGGTAAAGAAGCCATTTATATTGATGCTAGCCTGATTATTGCCATCACGTTGGATAACTTGATAATTACGAGGACTCTCAATGCTGATAGCAGTTTCGGCCGTGCCAATCGCAACCTGATCAATATGAATTGCATCTAGGCTAGCGATACTCCAGGCATCAGTAAATACGGCCGTGCCACTTGGATGAGTAGCAAGGACATCAAAATAGGTCAGTAGCTGATTAAACGTAGACCCATTGCTTGATTCTTCTAGCACGAAATAAGTTCCAATCATGGTAACTCGGTAATAGTGGTCGGGATTCTGTGTCCAGTTTGCTTCCGCGAGCACAGTCATTCTGCCATTGAGAAAGCTAGCTAGTACAACTTTGTTCCGATATTGAGGAAGCTGAGAGGTCGCACCATAAAAAGACAGGTAATAACCTTCCTGTTGGGTATTTTGACGGATCCCCACACCCCACACATTGTTGGTATCGGTCATGGCGGTACGCCACTGTATCTGTGTGTTAACCGTTGTGTAAGGCACATCACTAAGTCGTGTGACAGTCGCTGGGGTTCCTGTGGCTGTCATCGAGCGTGTTACTGATCCAAGAGACTTACCAAGTGTCGGGTCATTCTCAACGGCAGAACTACCTGCAACGGCCTGAGTCCTTGCGGCAGGTGCTCCGATGGTATCTGCGTTAAATGTATAGCCATAATTTGCAGCTTGAACGAGTTGAGCTGATTGGAATGTCACGAGTACCGCAACAAATAAGCCTGCAAAGACAGCAAACCTACTATTCATCCACCTCTTTTTTGTTTGAATGTTCATTTTTGTCCCCTTGACTAATGCTATTTTAGCATAAACTCTATGAGTGATAAAGCACGGCGCACTAAAGAGGGTAATGATTGACAATAGACAGTAAATATGTTAGATTAAACATAGTTATGGTAAATCAAAAATCAACACAGATTCGTAGTCCGGAACTCGCATGGGAGATGGCCCGGGCCGAGAAGACACATATGGAGAAAGTGGTTGAAGGTGGCAGATCAGAAGAGGAAGTCCATGCCCTTCGAAGGGCTGCAAACCTTGCTGGTATAGCTGCTGCACGACAGTATATTCAAGAGCTGCAAGAAAACGTAAATTGGCACGACGATACGATACCTAATTATGAGGATGAGACGTTCCAGGCTAAGCTTAGTATCCCTATCGAAGAATTACTCCTGGGATCGCATTTGCCTCAGGATGAGGCGATGGCAAATCGTACCTCTCGTCAGCTTCGGTTGCAAAAGGTTCATACCCTCAGGGATCTACTCTTACTTGGTAAAAACGAAGTTAAGCATATGCGAAACATAGGGGACAGATCTCTTAACTTAATTGACGACTCTATCCATGCTGAGCTAGGAGATAGCGTGGTTTGGCCAGACAAAAAAACGATCGATCTTGAGACTATCGCTAAGCTATGTACCAGTCTGGACCAAGTACCGCTTTCTCTTGTAGGCATTCGCATCGAGGCGTCTAACTATTTAGGTAAGGAGTCCGAGGAATTTATTTATCTACGTGATGTTATTGATACTCCTGATGAGAAGCTAGCCTATGTAATGAGAGATAAGGACAAACTGAATCAGGAAGAGGGCGGCACAGAGAGGGGTGCGCCTAATTTCGTAAAAGCAGATCGCGTAAAAACTCAGGCCCGAGAAGTTGCCCGTAGATTTGCTTCACTGAGGGCGGAAAGACAAAGTGCCACTTTGTAAGTATAGCGGACTCTGGCCCATATAATAACACCTGCTCATAAAGCAGGTGTTATGTTATCGACACATTTAATATATATAATAGAATGTACTCGCAGACACAGTGCGCTGACTTACCTTACCAAAGCCGATGTAGTTCATTTCTGAGACCGTGACAGTACCGTTGCTATTGACGCTTTCGACATATGCCACATGGCCAGCTTGTTCGGCAACGGCACCCACTCGAGGGGTCGCACCGGTCTTGTAGCCGCGTGCTGCTGCATTCCCGGCCCATTGTCCGCCATTCCCCAGCATGTTAGGTAGGTCGGGGCGACGATCCTTGACGTACCAGGTACAGTTGCCTGCATAGTAGGTATTACCGCCATTGCCAGAAGCGGCGTAAGCAACTGACTGACTTGATGAGTTATAGCCGTAAACGCTGTTCTGGCTACTTTGGCTATAGGTTGGTTGAGTGACTACTGTAGACGCCGCAGAGTACGATGCGAAACGATTCGGTAGCTTTTCTTTTTTTGTAGGGATTCTAACCTTGTCACCAACATCAATCTGGTCTGGGTTGGCAATACTCTTGTTGGCATTAAATAGCTGTACATAGGTTGTATGGTACTTTTCGGCGATCGATGTAAGTGTTTCGCCGGCTTTAACAGTTACTATTTTTGTTTGCTGCTTGGCTTTTTTATTAGTAGTATCGGATTTAGCCGATACCGAGTCAGCGCTAAAAAGCACACTGATACTAATGGCGCTGAGCGCCACAAGTGTAATTAGACGTTTCATGTTCCTCCTTATACCACCTTCACCAGTCGTCTCATTAGGGTGAAAGCATACTATTTGTGCTTTTTGATCAAATGTTTCAAAAAACACAATGACAATCCTATCTATTTAGGACTTAAGAGTCAATCATAAAACTAGATAAATGCAAACCTCTAGAGGCCAAAGGGTGTTATAGAATTAACAACATAAACAAAATATACATTACCTGTTGACATACATTTCATACTTTTGATACTATATATACATATGAATCATCCAATGAATGACAAGAAGCTCTACGGTACCGCTACAGTCGGTACGAAAGGTCAGATTGTTATTCCTGCTGAAGCACGGGAGGAGCTAGGGCTGCAGGCTGGAGATAAGTTGTACATCGCAGGCTCAGTTTCAAAAAAAGTTCTCTTCTGTCTAAGGGAGGAGCAACTTGAAGCACTCATCGCAAAGATTACGAGTGATGCTGAAGCAGCAAAAGAGATACTAAGTAACGCAAAACAAGAAAGATAGTATATATGCATCATCATTTAAGCCTTCGGGGCAAATTAGTTATTATGTTTTCGGTTATGGCCAGCCTCTTTTTGGTTGCGCTTGATCAGACCATTGTTTCAACGGCACTAGGAAAGATCGTTGAGGAGTTTAATGCCTTTGACCAGCTTAGCTGGATTGTAACGGCATACCTTTTGACAACTACCGTCACCGTACCAATCGCTGGTAAACTATCAGACCTATTTGGTCGACGTTTAATTTTGCTTGTTGGTGTGGCGGTGTTTGGCATAGCATCACTGCTGAGTGGTATGGCCGGTACGGTAGATCAGCTGATCTGGGCACGTGCGGTCCAAGGTATCGGTGGTGGTATCATCACAGCCAATGCTTTCACAATTATTGGTGACTTGTTTGCAGCCCGCGAACGTGGTCGTTGGCAAGGACTTTTTGGTGCGGTATTTGGCATCGCTTCAGTCATTGGACCACTACTTGGTGGGTGGTTAACTGATGGCCATGGGCTGTTTGGTATCACAACTGATTGGCGCTGGACATTCTTTATCAATGTGCCTGTCGCAGTTGTAGCGTTTGCTTTGATCGCGATTTTTACTCCGTCACTTAAGCACGCCAAGAAGCCCAAGATTGACTATGCTGGAGCTGGGCTACTCGCACTCGCACTCGCAACACTTGTGTTAGCGGTTGATAATACTGAGAATATTTTTGCTGGTGTGATGGACTGGGCGAACATCTCACTGACCACGCTTCGTGTTATTATGGCGGGTATTATTGCACTGAGCGTAGGAGCGCTTATATATGTAGAGAAACGAGCTCAGCAGCCTACACTACCACTCAAGAATTTCGCCAATGTGAATTTCCTCCGTATTGTTGGGGTGTCGATCCTGTTCGGTGTTGGTTTTATGGGCTCGATTCTGTACCTCACACAGTTTAATCAGCAGGTATTTGGCGCTAGTCCAACAGAGAGCGGCCTCATGCTTCTGCCTATGATGGCTGGTATTATGACGACAAGTATTGGCTCTGGGCAGATCATATCTCGAGTTGGTCGATACAAGATCTTTATGCAGATCGGTATTGTGGTCGCCACCATCATGATTGCGCTTCTGACTACGCTGACACCAGAGACTCCATACTGGCATGAGGCTATCATGATGTTCGGTGTTGGTCTTGGCCTTGGGCTTGTGATGCCGGTACTCAATATTGCAGTCCAAAATGAGTTCAAGCAATCTGAGCTCGGTGTGGCAACAAGCTCGGTGCAGCTATTCCGGGGACTGGGTTCGACAGTGGGAATCGCGGTATTCGGCGCCCTACTTACGAGTGGGATCACAGCACATCTCGCAAATATTGAAAACGATGCGTATGTTAAGTCGCTAGCAAGTAGCCCGGCAGCAAAGCAGATTGGTGATTTGTCTGACTCCAACACGCTCCTCACACTCAACACACCTGACGTCAAACAAAAGGTTCGTGATGGATTTGAGCAGTCAACTTCAAAGTTGCCTGAGCAGATGCGTAAACAGGCTCAAGAAACGTTTAACAAAAACCAATCTGAATATTCAAGTAAGGTTACGCATGCTTTCTCTGAATCTCTTCGTACTTTGTTTATCATTTCAGCTGCAACTATGGCACTAGCATCACTCTTTGTCTTTACGCTGAAAGAACGCGAGCTTAAGCACGCAAGTCCAGAAGCCACGCCTGGCGAGTAAGAGTAGCCGAGAACGCGTAAACACGCTATACTGCTTATGAATGTTGGCGTACTATACTAAGCGCTCACCGGGTGAGGAATTTGAACAGATTCATAAACCGCTACGAAGTGGTGTATGGGTTGATGCGAATAATATATCGACTGATGAGCTTGATGAGCTTGTCAGTCGATATCGACTAGCGCGCAATATCGTTTATGATGTTCGTGACCGCCAAGAACTGCCTCGCGTGGAATTCTTTGGTGAAGACACCTATGTATTCCTGCGTTCACCGTGGCTCGCCAATTCTGGTCGCGTTGTGACAACTCCACTGCTTGCTATTGTTCGCCCAAGCCAATTCTTTACACTTGGGACTCGAGACACAGTTTCACCCGAGGCAGTTGCGGCAACCACATTACCACGATCTACCAATGATACTGCTGACTTGTTACTAGGTGTCATCGCGAGCTGCGTCGCAGAGTATCAAGAATTGCTTCGCCATACCGAGCGAAGCATCAATGATACCGGTAATCGTTTACGTACACACGAGGTCGTCAATCGTGATTTTATCCATTTTGTGACCGTTGAAGACAATCTAACGGCGTACCGCATGAGCCTTGATGGTATTCTCACTGTTGTTAGGCGCCTTCAGTCAACTGATCGTGTAAAACATATAAATGGGCATGAGGCTCTCGACGATATTGCTCTGCAAATACAGCAACTACTTGTTGCTGTTGAAAGCTACAGTGGTCGCGTTGAGAGTATTCGGAACGCTTATTCGACAATTGCCAACAATACATTGAACCAACGCATGAAGACACTGACCGTGCTGACAGTACTTATTACGCTGCCAAACGTGTTTTATGGTATGTATGGGATGAATGTCGCGTTACCATTTGCGGATGCGCCTTGGGCATATGCCGCTGTGGTGGGATTTACGATAGTTCTCGCTGTCGTTGTATATATCATCGCCAAGCGTCTTAAAGTGTTCTAGGCATAGTGCTATTGGTTGTACTTTCTAGACAGGCTTGATACTATGGTCCTTGTGTTTCGCGTCAAACACGTAAAACAACAGAAATGTAAAGGTCGAACGTACGCGAAACTCGCACATAATAAGGAGCATAGTAAATCACATGCCAATCGCTATCGATTTTGCGCCGTCACGGAGCAAAAAGATTGCAGTGGATGTGGTGCCTGCCGAATGGCAACTGTATATCGCACATTAGGCTTGTAGCCTTTTGTGTTACACAACTTGTAGTTTCCCCCCGAGACTACTCCCAATTAAAATCACCCCAAGGCACCGGGGTGATTTTGCTTTGTAGTTTAGTCGTAATACTATTTCAATTTCGAAATATCAATTCCAGCCTGCTTGAGTGCAGGTTGCATGATGAGGGTGTCAAATGACTCCTCATTTGCCCACACCGGACTCGCATCATTACTTTGTGGGACAAGCTTGCCATCCTTTACGTACTTATCAATGACCTTACCGTTGAGGTAGAGTGTTGGCGTGCTGCTTACTCCAACTTTGCCACCGAGCGCTCGATCATAATCGATCTTTGCAGTGATCACATCTGTCTTATTCTTAAGATCGTCAGAGTATTGCTTTACGTTCAGACCGAGTTGCTTAGCGTAACCTTCAAAGATTGCTCCGCGATTGCTCGTGTCTGCATCTTTCCAAGCAGCTTGATCTTCATAGAGCAAGTTATGCATTTCCCAGTATTTACCCTGTAGTCCAGCAGCTTCGGCTGCTGCAGCTGCCGCGCGCGCATTTGGGTGGATACTTGTTAAAGGAAAGTTGCGGAATACAAATGCAACGTGATCTTTATATTTTTCAGTCACATTCTTGAGCGGCTGGTAGGCACTTTCGCAACCAGGGCATTGATAGTCACCATACTCAATAAGAACAATCTTTGCATCTTTGTTGCCGTATACGTGATCTCCGATATTACCTGACTGTTTGCTGGCCGATACTGGTTTCATCGCATCAACCTGACTGACGTCGATACGTTCCTTGTTGGTTGATAGATAAATTATCCCACCAAAAAGCGCGAGTACGACAACGCCAAAAATGATCCATGTTTTACTAGTCACAATTATTCCTCCACTTCTTTATCTAAGTGTAACCGAAATAAGATGCAATCACAATAATAGGTAGTACAATGATAGGGATGATCACAACATTTTTTCTGGTAGTTGTAACAGTGCTTTTGATTGCTATGGCGAGTATAGACGTACCAACTGGAAATCTAGGTAAGTTTGAGCGTGAACGTCGCATAAAACAGGGTGGTCTTGAGGTGGAGCGAGAGCTCTCTCACGATGATATTGTGTCAATTAAGCACATTCTTGAAGTATTACTTCTTGTAACCATGGCTGCTTTGGCAGTGGTGGCATTTGGGTGGATCCTTGGTTGTATCGTGGCTGTTATTGTGGCACTTGAGTATGGAGCAATTGCTCGGTTAATGCCAATTCGCCGATATACAGCCAAACTATACGGCAAAGTAGAGCCCCTATTAATACGGTTTACGCAGCAATACGGTCCAATGCTGAAATATGTTCGCGTCTTTAGTCCGGAAGTACCCGAACTTAGCTTGCATTCGCGTGAAGAACTTCTTCATGTTATAGAGACCAGCGATAAGCACGTTCTTTCGGCTGATGAGAGAAAACTCATAACAAGTAGTCTGACTTTTTCAGATACTCAAGTACGTGATGTTATGGTACCGCGTAGCGTTATTAATACAGTTGCAAAGGGCGAGCTACTTGGTCCACTCGTGCTCGACGATCTTCACAAGAAAGGCCACAGTCGCTTTCCGGTGATTGACGGTGATATCGACCATGTAGTTGGTATTCTCTATGTGCGCGATCTTCTCACACTCAATACTCAAAAGAAGCACACGGCACGCGTAGACACTGCCATGGAGTCTCGTGTTTTCTATATCAATGAACGACAGACGCTCGATCATGCACTACACGCTTTTATCAGTACGCATCACCATCTATTTATCGTTATCAACGAATATCGTGAAACGGTCGGTCTGTTGACACTCGAGGATGTGCTTGAGGCAATGATTGGACGCAAAATTATTGATGAGTTTGACGCGCACGACGACCTACGTGCCGTGGCTGCTCGTCATCCAGAATCAAACCTCTCGGCTGCTAGTCACGAAACAGTCTAGCTGCTCTTGGTGGCATGCTTGCCGATGCTGACGATATGCTTTTGACGTGATTTTGTGAATGCTTCTTTTGTCATACCATGACGTTTGATATGACTAGTGATGTACTCGTTACCGAGGAAGCGAGGCAAGATAACGTAACTTGCTCCATGCTCATAGAGTTCAAGCGCATCTTCGTAAGTGCGTGCATGACAGATAAATACTACCTCGGAGTTATATCGGTGCAGGTAGCTAAGTATCTGGTGATTAACCGAGGAATCAAAAATGGTGCTTGCGACAAACGAGGCATGGCCAGTGTTAATCTCTTCGAGGAACTCTGTGTCGGTAGCATCTCCATATGCATGGCGAATGCCTTGTGTTTCGAGGTTTTCGATAATATCCGGGTCATAGTCTACGACAAGATAACGCTGCTTTGTTTCACGAAACAGCTGCACAAACTCGTGACCTCCATGATGATAGCCAAACAAGATGCTTTGATAGAGGGCCTGCTTTTGTTTACGTTCGGTGACGTTCTTACGCTCAAATAGATCTAGCAGAGACTTGAGTCGTCGATAGAGCGCGTCGTCGTATTTCATGAGATATGAGCTCGTAGCAATAGTAATGAGCGCGACCATCGTGATGATGCTCGTGACCCGGCTATCTACTAGCCCGAGTTGATCGGCAAGCACAACGAGTACGATCGAGAACTCACTGATTTGTGACAGGTGTACTCCAGCCTTAAAGCTCGTAAGCTTTGTATAGCGGAGCGCCCCAAGGCTTGCCATGATAAAGAGTGGTTTACCAATAACGACAATAGCGGATAGTACGAGCGCAGGCAGTAGGATATTGGAGAAGTCGTCAAAGATAAATCGTTCACCTAGGAATACAAAGAACAGCACAACGAAGAAATCTCTTAGGGGCTTTAGACGAGTGGCCATTTCTGTGGCATAGGGAAGCGACGCCAGGCTGACGCCGGCGAAAAGTGCTCCGACTTCGTGCGAGAAGCCGGCCATACCAAACAGTGATGCAATACCAAAGCCCCATGCGATCGCGAACAAGAACAAGAACTCTTGGCTTTTTGCAAACCATTTTGAGGCGAGAGGGATCAATTTAGCGCCAGCAATAAACAAGACGAGTCCAAGCCCAAATGCCTTTAGTGCCAACCACCCGAGCTCTGTGGGAGAGAGGTCACCACTGCTAAGAGCGGCAAGCACCACCATAGCAAGGGTGGCAACGACATCATCGAGGATAATTACACCAATAGCGATTTGTCCGTGAAGTCGACTCACCTCACGCTTGTCGCTGAGGGCCTTTAGGATAATAATCGTGCTCGAGAAGAACAAGGCAAGGCCAATGATGACGGATGTAAGCATAGGGGAACCGAAGGCGGTTGCCGCCAAAAATCCGGCGCCACCAACGCAAACAAAGATAACGCTGGCAGTCACGAGCGATACCTTACCGAGTCCTCTGATGACAGTAATATTCATGCCGAGGCCAATGATAAACAGTAGCAAAGCAATGCCTATTTCACTAAATCCTTCAAAGGCCTCCTTGGCATGTATAAGATCTAGCACCAGAGGTCCTACCAGAATACCAGTCAAAATGTAGCCAAGAATAAGTGGCTGGCGCAACAGACGCATCAGACCCGAAATAAGTACAATAATCACAAGTACAAGACTGAGTTCGGTGAAAATACTTGTTTCATGCATGTTTATATTTGCCCATCCATTATCTACATTTCAGTATATCATTTTGTACCTCTGGCGCGAACAGAGGAAAGCCGGTATAATGAACTGCAGTTATGATTCGAATCAATGTCATCAATAGAAATAGTAGGGTCGACTACGTCTAGCTCAGCGGCAGATGTGGTGTGCGACCCTACTTTAGGCTGATGATATCTTCTTGAAAATACGAAAGGAAATGTATTTATGATACGAACACTCTCTAGCAGCACATCTGAAAAAATAGGCGAGCAAGTTGTAGTAAAGGGCTGGGTGCAGTCTCGTCGTGACCATGGCGGACTGATATTTGTGGATCTTCGTGATCATACGGGTATTGTGCAGTTGGTTTTTCACCCGGACGCAGGTGAGATATTTAAGACGGCCGAAGATCTCCGAGATGAGTTTGTTATCTCAGCAACTGGACAGGTAAGGCAAAGAGGCGCTGGCCTTGAGAATCCGAATATCGAAAGCGGCGCTATTGAAATAGTTGTCGAAAATTTATCGGTGTTAAACCGGGCTGAGACATTACCAATCCAGCCTTTTGCCGAACAGCAAGCTGGAGAAGAGCTGCGTCTCAAGTATCGTTATCTAGATCTTCGCCGTCCGAAGATGCAAAACATACTTAAGCGTCGCGCAGAGATGTTTAGCGTCATCCGTAACTACATGGAAAATGAAGCCTTTACTGAAGTAACCACACCAATCCTTGCTAACTCGAGCCCGGAAGGCGCACGTGACTTCTTGATTCCGTCGCGTCTTCACGAAAACAAATTCTATGCCTTGCCGCAAGCTCCACAGCAGTTCAAGCAGCTACTTATGGTTGGCGGTGTGCCGCGTTACTACCAGTTGGCTGCGTGTTTCCGCGATGAGGACCCTCGTGCTGATCGTCTGTACGGCGAGTTTTACCAGCTCGATGCTGAAATGAGTTTTGTCGAGGACGGTGAAACGGTTCGTCAAATGTTCGACCCGCTCATCAAGAAACTTTCTACTGACTTTGCCGGCAAGACACTACTTCGCGAGGATATTCCACGTATCCCATACAGCGAAGCAATGGAAAAGTATGGCTCAGACAAACCTGACCTTCGTTTTGGTATGGAGCTTGTTGAGCTGAGCGATGTATTCGCAGATACTGAGTTTGCCGTATTTAAGAATGCTGAAACAGTCAAAGCAATCTTGGTAAAAAATGGTGCCTCACTTAGCCGTAAGCAAATCGACGGCTTTACTGAGATCGCCAAATCAGAGGGCGCTGGCGGTCTGGCATATATCTCATACGAAAATGGCGAAGCAAAGTCGCCTATCGCAAAATTCTTGTCAGAAGCGGAGCTCGCTGCAGTAAAGGAAAAGACCGGTGCCCAAGACGGTGACACGATTTTCTTTGGTGCTGACAAGCGAAGTACGGTAAACAAAGTTCTTGGCCGTCTGCGTTCAGAGTTTGCTGATCATTTTGAGCTAAAAGATCCAAATGTGATTGCGCTTTGCTGGATCGTTGACTTCCCATTCTACGAGTGGGATGACGCTAGGAAGAAAGTAGACTTTGGCCACAACCCATTTAGTATGCCAAAAGGTGGGGTTGAGGCACTGAACGTTTCTACTGACGAGGAAAAGCTTGCTATCTTGGCTGATCAGTACGACATGGTCATGAACGGCTATGAGATTTGTAGTGGTGGAGTGCGCAACCACAATCCGGAAGTGCTTTACAAGGTTTTTGGTCTACTCGGCTATGACGAAGCGTATGTCGAAGAAAAGTTTGGCGCCATGCTAAACGCCTTCAAATACGGCGCTCCGCCACACGCAGGCTGTGCCTTTGGTGTTGATCGTATGTTCATGGAGCTCATGAGCGAAGATAACATCCGCGAAGTGATTGCTTTCCCAAAGAACGGCTCAGGCGTGGATGTGATGATGAACTCACCTAGTGTCGTTGACGAAGCCCAGAGACGAGAACTTGGGATTTAGTTCTGAAAGTTTCGTTCAAGCTCATCAAAATCTCTTTTGAGGCTTGTTGTATCAGCAATTAATTCTTTCAGTGTTCGTAAGTCACGATAAAAGAGTAGGTCTTTGAAGCAAAGAAAGGCAAATATCCACCAGCCCATGCCGCGACTTTCCAGGAGACGCTGGACTTTATCGGCGAAACTTTTGAGGAGTTGTTTTTGCTGAGCGCTTAGCGGCTGTGGGTAAATTCTCTGTGTAATCAACTTTGCAATACCAAGTACGATGAGCGCAATGAGGAGCCATGGAATATAAATAAAGAGCAGTAGCCACCACCATGTGCTTAAGTAATGGGCTAGTGCCCAGATGCCCAAGAGAAGCAATATGGCAATGACGGTGCCAAGGATAGATATGATAAGTAATGCACGTCTGGCGACGGTTGCGGTGAGGGCACGAATGACATCTACTTTTGCTTTCATCTCCCTCCATGATACTAAATACTTGCTTTTTTTGTAAAATAATGCTAATGTATAAATAGTCACATTGACAAAAACAAATAACGAAAGGGCATTATGGAAACACTTGTTGTTCTACTCTCCATCACAGTCATCCTACTCTCAGTCGTAATACTAGCGTTACTCGTCGCGGTAGTTATGGTGATTGCAAAGGTGAACAGGATTGCGAAAAATGTCGATAATATTACAAGCAATCTTTCATCAGCTACAGAGTGGCTTTCGCCAGTAAAGGTTTTTAGCGAGGCTGTGAAAGCATTTAATTCATTCCGTAAGTAACGAAATAAAGTAAAGAAAGGGACAGATATGAAAGCAATTAAAGTATTACTAGGTGCAGCAGCAGGATTTGCAGCAGGAGTTCTTCTTGCCCCAAAGAGTGGCAAAGAAACGCGTGAGGATATCAAGAAAAAAGTTGACGATGTTAAGCAACAAGCAGACGATAAACTTACCCGAGGTAAGAAAGCTGCCAAGGAAGGCACTGAATCAGTCAAGGCTGGTGCTCAGAAAGTTGAGCGAGAAGCTCGTGGCATGGCGAAGAGTGTAAAGGCGTCTGGAAAAGTCGTTGGTTCAGAAGCAGCAAGACTTGGCGAAGAGGCTAAAGCGCGTGCGGGTCGCGTTGCAAATGATGCAAAATCAACGGCCAAGGCAGTTGAAAGAGACGTAAAGCGCAACTTTTAAACCTCGTATTTCCTGATAATTATGCCCTGGTTTTCGAATCAGGGCATAATTATTTGAGTAGAGATAAGTACATAAATTAGCACTCTTGACATGAGAGTGCTAATTTATGTACACTAGGGATAGTTTTGGCACTGTCCTGCGAGGAGTGCTAAAATAGATATAGACTAAAAACTTATATTCTAACTACGAAAGGGGATACATACAAATGGGAAAGATCATTGGAATTGACCTCGGTACCACTAATAGCGCTTTTGCGTACATGGTAGCCGGTAAACCGGAAGTGATTGCCAATGCTGAAGGCAACCGCACAACACCAAGTGTCGTAGCGATCAACAAAAAAGGTGAACGCCTTGTTGGACAAGTGGCGCAGCGACAGCGTGTGACGAATGCAAAAAATACTATCTATGGGGTGAAGCGTCTGATTGGCCGTAAGTTTGGCGACAAAGAAGTTCAGAAAGACCACGACATCATGCCGTACGAAATCGTCAAAAAAGGCGATGGCGTAGCAGTTAAGATGGATGGCAAGGAATACACTCCAGAAGAAGTATCTGCCATGATTCTCTCAAAGATCAAAGCCGATGCTGAGGCATTTCTTGGTGAGCCTGTGACTGAAGCGGTCATTACGGTTCCTGCCTACTTTGATGACTCACAGCGTCAAGCAACCAAGGACGCTGGTAAGATTGCTGGTCTTGAAGTAAAGCGTATTATCAATGAGCCAACTGCAGCCGCACTTGCGTATGGTCTCGAGAGCAAAAAAGACGAGAAGATTGCTGTTTTCGACCTCGGTGGTGGTACATTTGATGTCTCAGTACTCGAGCTTGGTGACGGTGTCTTCGAAGTGCGTGCAACCAATGGTGACACACACCTTGGTGGTGAAGACTTTGACAACCGTATCGTTGATCACTTTATCGAAGAATTTAAGAATACCGAAGGTGTTGATCTCAAGAAAGACAATGCAGCACTTCAGCGTCTCAAGGACGAAGCAGAGAAAGCAAAGAAGGAGCTCTCTACCACAACTTCGTATGAAGTTAACTTGCCATTTATTACGGCCGATGCCGATGGCCCAAAGCATTTCGAATATACACTAACTCGTGCCAAGCTTGAAGAACTCGTGAAAGATCTTATCGATCGCCTCGCTGAGCCTGTTGAGAAGGCACTTAAGGACGCTGATCTTAAAGCGAGTGACATCGACGAAGTAGTGCTTGTCGGCGGTATGACTCGTATGCCAGCAGTAGTTGAAAAGGTGAAGAGTATCTTTGGGAAAGACCCTCTCCAAGGAGTCAACCCAGATGAGGTTGTAGCAGTTGGTGCTGCGATTCAGGGTGGTGTACTCCAGGGTGACGTCAAAGACGTCCTGCTCCTTGATGTAACTCCACTCTCACTTGGTATTGAAACAATGGGTGGCGTGACGACTAAGCTGATTGAGCGTAATACAACTATCCCAACTTCAAAATCTGAAACGTTTTCAACGGCTGCCGATAATCAGCCACAAGTTGAAATCCATGTACTCCAGGGTGAGCGTGAGATGGCTACTGACAACAAATCACTCGGTCGTTTCATCCTTGATGGCATTGCTCCCGCTCCGCGTGGTGTGCCACAAATTGAGGTAACCTTTAACTTAGATGCCAATGGTATTTTGCACGTGACAGCCAAGGATAAGGGAACTGGTAAGGAGCAATCGATTACTATCCAAGACTCTGGAAACATGAGCAAGGAAGATATTGAGAAAGCTCAGAAAGAAGCCGAAGCGCATGCAGACGAAGACAAGAAAAAGCGTGAAGCCGTCGATAGTCGTAACCAGCTTGAAAACGCAATCTATCAAGCAGAAAAGCTACCAGACGAGCACAAAGACAAGATTTCTGACGAGGACAAGAAGACTCTGGAAGAAGCTGCTGCCGAAGCGAAGAAGGTTAAAGATGACGATTCTGCTGATAAGGATGCACTTGAAACTGCCCTAAAGGTTCTTAATGACAAGATCATGCCAATCGGTGCCAAGCTTTACGACGCTGCATCAAAAGAGGAAGCACCTGCCTCTGAAGATGACGATAAAAAGTCTGACAAAGACGAGCCGGTTGAAGGTGAAGTTGTCGACGAAAAAGACAAGAAATAGTCATCAGAGCGCAAACGAAAATACCAGCTGCGAGCCAGCTGGTATTTTTATGCTATCCAACAGTATAGAATTAACGAATGTCGATTAACTCAATGTCAAACACAAGGTCACTATTGGCAGGTATGTTTGAAGCAGGACTATCAGCTCCATACGCTTGCTCTGCTGGGATAATGAGCCGCCGCCAACCGCCAACTTTCATTCCTGGTACACCATAGGTCCAGCCCTTGATAACCTGGTCCAACCCAAAACTAATTGGTTTTCCGAAATCATGGCTACTCTGAAAGATGATGCCGTTTTTGACGAGTGCGCCTGTATAATGTGCGGTAATTGTTGCGCCTGGCTGCACTTCTTCGCCCGTACCGACCTCAAGGTCGATAATTTCAAGTTCGCTCACGCTGTCGCGTGGTTCAAATTTTGCTAGTTTTGTACCTTCGTATTTTGTCATGTACTTAGTATACAGAATTTGATGCGCACCATAGTGTCGGGTGCATACATACGGGTTGCTATAGGTGCTATAATAGAGGTACAACTAAACCAAAGGAGGGGACATGGATGTAATGGGACCGATCGGTTGGATAGTACTTGGTGGTCTAGCGGGCTGGATCGCATCAAAATTTGTTGGTACAGATAAGTCGCAAGGTGTGATTGGTAATATCGTTGCGGGTATTGTCGGTGGTGTACTTGGTGGCTGGTTATTTGGACTTTTGGGTGGTACAGGCGTGACAGGCTTTAACATCTGGAGTTTCTTTGTCGCTGTAGTAGGTGCGGTCATCGTGCTACTTATTTGGCGAGCGATCACAGGTCGTAAGAGCGCCTAAAGTAGATCTAAGGGTAAATAACAACTCCCCTCGCATACGGTAATGCGAGGGGAGTTTACTATATATGTACGATATCTGTGGATTAAAAGTGGCGACTTCCGAGCTTTCTCAGAATCGCATCTTCCTCGCTAAGCAATTGGGCGATAATCGCCTTTTCGGCCATGATTCCCGTGAGCGTATGGTTATCGAAGAGAACATCTGGCTTAAAACGATCTCCGAAAAGATTTGGGTCTGTCTCGAATCTTACCAAGCTGGAACCTTCAACTATCACAAGTGCTTTGACTACAAGAATACGATCATGCGAGACACTCGTATAATTACTGCGTAACCTAGACTTGAGACGCTGATCTTCTTCTGTCACTTGTGTTTCACCGGTGACATCAAGTCGTATCTGGCCCAACTCGGGGGACTTTGGTCTTAATAGACGCATAAGCACCTTCCTTCATGACATAAGAATAATAATAACTATTAACCGTAGTTTTTGTTATGTTGTAAGTATATTATATCAATAAAAGAACTTTACGTCAACCAAGGAAGTAAAGTTAGGCACTAGTTGCGTTGAGCTCAACATATAACGCAGCCCATACCATGCCGGGATCACCGCGATAGATAGGAGCATAGTACCACGAGCCATCAAGGTTGAGCATTTCAGGGAATGTTCCATGCTTTTCGATCATCCCTTTTGCAAATCTCGCTTTCTGTAGCGCGTATTCTTCGCGATTAACACGTTTTAGTAAGTGGAGATAGAATAGGCCATGCCAGCTCCATAGAGTATCGCCTTCATAATGCGGCATCCATGGTGAAGTCATCCACCAATGATAGCGGAATGCTTTTGGCTGTTTTGTGTAGATCAAAGGGAAGGGTTCATTAAGACGCTCATCATTTATATAATCGAGTGTTTCATCAATCATACGCTTGTCCTCTATGACGCCCAGAAAGAAGGGAAACAAGGCACATTCGGCGCTGAAGGCACTGGTTTGACGGTCGGCATTAAAGTAGCGACCGTTCCAGTAGCGTGTGATAAGTTCGCGTTGGTAAAGCTGAAGTTTGTAGGGAAAGCCTTCAAGGCCAAGTTGTTCGACACAATAAGCAAGTCGGCCGACAAGAGCAATGGCGTAGGCGCTACGATCGTATATAACTGCATCGCGCATCTCTGCAAATTTCATGGGGCGTACATGGCCAGTAGTATCAAGGTATCTCTCGCAGTAGCTTCGTAGTTGCTTAGCAAGAAAGCGACGCTCTGCTTGGTTAAGTGTGTAATTGCTAACGAGGAGGCTGTGTAGTAACCACGGAAGTGAGTCAACTGCATGTCCAGGTGCATTGAAGCAGTTGCCAGCTTTGTCTACACAAGTCGTGACTGTTCCGGCGCGTCGATAATGGAGCATTGCCCACTTGAGTGTATGGAGCACATGCTTCTTGCGTCCAATTTTGACGAGCGATTCGCTCACCGTTCCAAAATCACGCATCCAGAAGAAATCAAAGTGGCCCAAACTTGTACGATAGAAATCGCCTTCCCATAATTTATCGATGATTTGCTCACAGATCTCACTTGCATTCCCAGGAAAACGCTCGATCTTCCCAAAGTATCGATTGGCAAGTTGACGATACTCTGCCCGAAGTGTACCAAGTACTTTGCCGATCGTACGAATGACAGATTCCATGCTGGTAGTATACCTTACCCTGCAAGATCTTTTGCATACCCCTTGTGCTTCAGGTGGCAAACGACTACTATTAGAAGCAATGGACATCAAAAAAGAATTGGGCAAAATTTTTCGTGGTGAACTCGATACCTCTGATGATACGCGTGAATTCTATTCACATGATGCCAGTCTTTTTGAGCTGACTCCTCAGCTTGTGGGTTTTCCAAAGGATAGTGAAGACCTTCAGTCGGTTGTGAAATTCGTGGCTGATAACAAAAAAAAGCATCCAGGCCTGTCTATCACGCCACGTTCTCGCGGTACTGATATGAGTGGCGGGGCGATCGGTGAATCGATTGTGCTCGACGTTTCCAAGCACATGACCAAGCTAGTGAAGGTCTCTAAACAAGAAGCAACCGTGCAGCCAGGTATGATGTACAAGGATTTTGAAAAGAAGACGCTTGAAAAAGGCGCGATCTTGCCAACCTATCCTGCGAGCCGTGATCTTGCTAGTGTTGGAGGTATGATGAGTAACAACTCTGGTGGTGAAAAATCACTTGAGTTTGGTAAGATAGATAATTTTGTCACGGAGCTCAAAGTTATTTTAGCCGACGGAAACGAGTATGTGGTGAAGCCGCTCAATAAAGCTGGACTTGTTCGCAAGATGAGCCAGGGTGATTACGAGGGTGAACTTTACAAGAAAACATTCGAGCTACTTGAGGCGCATTACGACGAGATACAGGCAGCCAAGCCTCGGGTAACAAAAGACTCAACTGGATACCATCTATGGAATGTGTGGAATCGAGAAACGGGCACATTTGACCTCACTAAACTGTTTGTGGGCGCGCAGGGGACACTTGGACTTATTTCTGAGGGTACAGTTAAACTTGTGCCAAAACCAAAATACTCAGGGACACTTGTCTGTTATATGCGTGATATCGATAAACTCGGTGAGATTGTACCTGCGGTGCTAGAGAAGAACCCGGCGACTTTTGAATGCTTTGACGATGCAACACTGTGGTTAAGTTTCAAATTTGTCTTTGCATTCTTGCCACGACTTGGTCTTTGGGAATGGATCAAGATGTGTATTTCGCTTATCCCAGATGGTCTGGCGCTAGGGCTTGGTATACCAAAGATGATTCTTCTCATTGAGTTTAGCGGCAACACTCAGGAAGAAGTTACTGCTAAGATCCATAATTTAAAGCTATCTCTGCAGAAGTTTCACACATTTACCTATCTTGAAGAAGACGATACTGAGGCTAAGTCAAAGAAGTTTTGGCTGATGCGCCGCGAGAGCTTTAACCTCCTTAGGAGTAAGGTGAAAGACAAGCACACGGCTCCATTTATTGATGACTTTGTAGTTAATCCGGAGCACTTAAGCCAGTTTCTGCCAAGATTGCGCAAAATTATCAAAAAGTATAAGCTGCTCGCGACAGTTGCTGGACATCTGGGTGACGGTAATTTCCACGTCATTCCACTCATGAAGATAGAAGATCCAAAAGAACGTGCTAAGCTTGTGCCTGCGCAGAAAGAAGTAAACGAACTAGTGCTCAGGTATGGTGGTTCAATCAGTGGTGAGCATAATGATGGTCTGGTTCGTGGGCCGTGGCTTGAAGAAATGTATGGCAAAAAAGTCTTCGGACATATGAAGGCTATTAAGAAGTTGTACGACCCGGATAATATCTTTAATCCACACAAGAAGACCGATGCTAGCTGGAAATTTAGTTTTTCTCACGTACGCAAAAAGTTTTAAACTGGCACTCTCAAGTCTCAAGTGCTAAAATAATAGTAATGAGCAAACGAGATTATTACGAGGTACTTGGTGTCTCAAAAGACGCAAGTGACGACGAACTCAAGAAGGCTTTTCGTAAAGCTGCTGTTAAGTACCATCCGGATAAAGAGGGTGGCGACGAGACAAAATTTAAAGAAGTTAACGAGGCTTATGAAGTCTTAAAAGACAAGCAAAAACGTCAGCGCTATGACCAATTCGGTCATGCGGGTGTTGGCGGTGCATCTGGAGGTGGAGGTGGTAATCCATTTGAGGGCTTCGGTGGCTTTGGTAATGGACAGGGCTTTGAGTTCAACTTTGGTGATGGCGGGCTTGGCGATATTTTTGGACAGTTTTTTGGAGGGGGTGGTCAATCCCGTGAGCCTGCCAGGGGACGTGATGTTGAGACACAGATGACACTGAGCTTTGAGGATGCGATCTTTGGCGCTGAGAAAGAGCTTGATCTCACTATGGATGACGAGTGTTCACACTGCAAAGGAACAACTGTAGAGCCAGGTAGTAGCATGAAGACTTGCCCTACCTGTAAAGGTGCTGGACAGCAAACTCGTATCATGAACACTATGTTTGGACAGGTGCAGCAGGCAGTTACTTGTGAGACTTGTAAGGGTCGCGGAAAAGTACCAGAAAAAGAATGTACAGTATGTAAGGGAAGAGGTACTGAGCACCGTCGGCAGTCAATTACAATCAAGGTCCCAGCGGGAATTGATGATGGTGCAACAATTCGCCTCAAGGAGCGGGGCGAAGCGGCGGCGAATATACCAAGAGGTGATTTATACGTTCACATTCGGGTGAAAGCTCACAAGAAGTTCACCCGAGAAGGCGATATCATTTTGTCAGAAGAGCATATTTCGATGATCGATGCTGCGCTTGGGACAGAAATTGATGTTGATACGGTCGATGGTAAGATCCGTATGAAAATTCCTGCAGGTACCCAGAGTGGCACGGATTTCAAGCTTTCAGGTCATGGCGTACCACATCTCCAGCGTAGCTCTCGAGGACCTCACATTGTACAGATAATTGTTGATATTCCAACCAAGCTTTCAAAGAAGCAAAAAGAGCTTTTAGAACAATTTGACAGTGCAAAGAAGCGCGGTATTTTCTAGAAAGTGCTTAGCGTAGAGCTTCAAGCTGCTTGATGGCGAGTTGGCTGGCTGTGGCGTATGACATGCTTTGCTTTATGGCAATATCGTAGAGCGGAGCGACTTTTTTTGAGCAAGCAGTATTTTGGTCTTCGAGTTTATCAAATTGCGGGTCATATAGATCATACACGACACTAGATGATGCATCGGTACCTTCTAGCTTCTTGAGGCCAAGCGCCTGTTCAATACTCAAATTGTTGCGTGTAAATCGTATTGCCATACAGGCGTCAAGCTGCTTGATAACTGCTTCGGTTTCTTTTTTGGCTAAATCAGTTTTTGGCTGTGCCCTTGCTCTAACAGTGTTGTTGTAGAAGTCTTTGATGGCTTTTGCTTCGTACCGCATCAGTTCTTCACTGCTATCACGGTCGGCTACGCCAGAATCACCACTAACATCCGTGTATTGGCCCATATTATTTGCGAAATTAATAAGCCCGCTGAGAGCTCCGTCTTCGCCTGCGAGAGTAGAATCATCATACGATGTATCTTCACCAGGCATAACGGTGATAATTTGCTGTGCTTTGTCTACGAGACCGAGATATTTTTTCTTCATGTCTTGACTCACTGTACTCTTTTCAATTCGGTTGCGTAGTTCGGCGAGACCAAAGCGTACTTTTGCTTGGTAGCTTCGAGTGAATCGGGCCCGATCTTTAGGGATGATGGATGACGCTTGTCTTCCATAGTAGAGGATATCACCGTATAGTACGGCTTCATTTTTATCAGTTGGAATCGATTTTTCAGCTGCTAAGGCTTTCATAGCTTCTATGACGTAGCTCATGTAGCCGCTTGCATTAACATACGGTGCTTCTTCTGATGCCCATCTTGCATCGTAGTAGCTTTTGTCATTGTTTGGGCCATTAATATGACGGTAGATATATTCGGCTCGGCTGGCATCCCCAGGTGTTTTTGCCTTTTTTATTGTCTCGACGAGTGTTTTGATATCTTTGATATCTTTATCGGTAGCTCGGAGCATCCCCTGCTTGTACTGTTCGACAAAAGTGTTTGAGGGAAGCTTTGCGAGTTTGTCACGATAACTCTGCGTGTGCTGAGCTCGCGCAGTGTATTCAATTATGAAGGGTTGAGTAGTTGTAGCAGCTTTTGCCTTAGTTAGTTCAGCCTCTTTCGCTTTGTAGCGCTGATCTGTCTTCGGTACACCTTTAAGAACGAGGTTAAGCTGGTCCTCACTTATCTTGTCTGCCTTATTTCGTGCGCTCTTCTCTGCCGACCTACCTAACTCATAGGATTTCAATGTTATTTCTGACCTGTTGGTATCAAGTGCTCGGAATCGTGTGTCAAATCGGGCATCAGTCAGATTCTCTACCATAGCAAGTGCTCGATCACTATATGCTTTTTGGATAACCTCTCGTGACTCGGCAACTTGATACTCGTGAGTGAAGTTACCAAAGGATACGTCCTGGAGCTTTGGCGTGTTACGAATAGCGGTTTTGATCGCAGCTGTCGTAGGCGCTTTACGTACCTGCTCGGTATAGTCAGTAATTGCTTTGCTATAGGCTGCTGCTGCAGCTTTTGCTTTTTTGTTAGCATCAGTAAGTATTATTCCTGTGATTATGCTTCCAGTAATAACGAGCACAGCGATAACTATGCTGATAATAAGCAGTGTGCGTTTCTTTTTTGGTGCAGAGTTTGAAGGATAGCCTAGTAATGTGTCGTTTGTCATGATGTTATTATAACGCGGCGAGGCTATTTGCTGCTCTTTAAAGTACAGAAGAGTAGTTGCTAATCTGTTGATATATAGCCGCGCAGAGGCTCCTTGCAATTGACATTTATAGTAAAAAATGCTAAAGTTATCTCTATAGTCAAAAACATTGTACAATGGTGGATAGGTATAAAATCAATGAGTAAAACCACGTCATTACCAGTCATAGGTAAAACTTGTAAGATCAATATCGTTGGTCATGCTCAGGGCATACCAGCAAAAGTAGATACTGGAGCAGATAGCTCATCTGTATGGGCGAGTAATATTTCCGTTGATAAAGAAGGCGTGCTTCACTTTACACTTTTTGATACAGAATCAGAATTCTATACCGGTGAGATCATTTCACGAACGGATTTTAAAGTCGCCCAGGTTGCAAGTTCAAGTGGGCATGTCCAGATCCGTTATCGTACTCATTTGACAGCTGAAATTGAAGGCAAAAAGATCCGTGTATTGTTTAACCTTTCAGATCGATCAGGTAATAACTATCCTATTTTGGTGGGTCGTCGCACGGTTAGCGGCAAGTTTTTGGTTGATGTCAGTCGAGGACTAAAGGTTGAAAAACGTTTTGGTACTGGTCAGCTCAACAAAGAATTAAAACAAGATCCCTACGCATTCTTCCAAAAATATCACGGTAACGAGTAAACTAGTAAACAGGAACTATAGTATGAAAATAGCGATTCTTTCTAACGGCACAGGAAACTACTCAACAAAGCGTCTCAAAGAGGTGGCGCTGCAGCGTGGTCACGAAGTAAAGGTGATCAAATATCGTGACTGCTACGCATCGATTGAGCAGAACAACCCGACAGTAAGCTATCGTGGTGAAGATTTAGCTACCTTTGATGCAATCATTCCACGTATTGCAAGCTACATGACACGATATGGCACGGCGATCGTCAGACAGCTTGAAATGCAAGGTGTTTATACCGTATCAGGCTCGCTTGCAATTAACCGTTCTCGTGACAAGCTGCGCAGCATGCAGGTACTTGCAAAAGCGGGTGTTGGTATCCCAAAAACGGTCGTATCTCGTAACTCAACTGATATCGATGACTTGATTGAGAAACTCGGGGGTACTCCTGTGATTATCAAGCTTGCTCGGGGTACGCACGGTAACGGTGTGGTGCTTGCCGAGACAAAGAAAGCAGCAAAATCAGTGCTCCAGGCGTTTTATCTAAGCAACGAAGACGGCACCAACATATTGCTGCAGGAATTTGTTGAAGAATCTGCCGGAACCGATATTCGAGTATTCGTGGTCGGTGGTCGTGTAGTCGCGAGTATGAAAAGACAGAGTCTTGACGACGACTTTCGTTCAAATCTTCACAAGGGTGGCGAAGGCACAGTCGTGAAGCTAACTGAAGAAGAGCGTAAAGTGGCGGTGAGGGCTGCAAAGGCGATGGGCCTCAATGTTGCTGGTGTTGATATGATGCGGTCAGAACGTGGACCGTTGATTCTGGAGGTAAATGCTAGTCCTGGATTTGGTATTGAAAAGGTGACTGGTCGTGATGTGACAACACCGATCATTGAGTATATAGAGCGAAACGCAAAGCGACGCAAGAAAGATAAAGTCGGCGCGTAATCATGAAGGAGGAGCTAGGCTCCTCCGTTTCGTTCTCGAAATGAAATCGGAGAACTCATTTCTCCACCCAAGGCTCGCCTAACGGCTCGTGCTTCGCTATACTGATAGTATGAATGTTGCGCTTGTGTTTGCTATTGTCCTAGGTATGCTTTTTTGTTTGGCATTTTTTACAAAGCGACGATTTGGTGTATTGGGCCTAGCGCTTGCTGCTGGCGCAATGTTGAGTAATCTTTGGGCAGAGACACTCACTCCAGTAATCGAAAAGGCCGGTGTTGTTGTCGATAAGCCACCACTCATCACACTTGTTGGTGTAACTCTTGTACTTCTTCCTGCACTTTTGCTGCTTTTCTCGGGTCCAAGCTACAAAGATTTACCAATGCGATTGGCTGGTGCGTTTTGCTTTGCGGCGCTTGCGCTGGCACTCCTTGTGGAACCACTTGGTTCGGCATTGGTGCTGACTGATGAGAGTGCCAAGGTATACGAATTCTTCACTACCAACAGGGTGTATATTGTCACGGCGGGGCTGATTCTTGCCCTTATTGATCTGCTTCTTACACGAACTCCACGTCATCACAAAAGTCCTAAGCATTGACATTCTACCTCTGAGCGTGTACATTTTATAGAGTGTAAAACAGCTGTGGGTCCATAGCTCAGCTGGTTAGAGCACCTGCCTTTTAAGCAGGGTGTCGTGGGTTCAAGCCCCACTGGACCCTCCATAGAAAAATGACCTACATCATGTAGGTCATTTTTCTATGGTGAGCTTGTAATAACAAAAGGGCACACCTTGATATGATCTCTGAGGAGATCAATACCACTAAGGATTTTGGCTTTGGAAAGTTTGCTAACTTTTCCTTCCCAGGGATCGAAAACATCATAAAATTTGTCGGTGGCTTTTGTAACCATCATAAAATGCGGAAGGTGCGTCCAGCCGTCAGTAATACTATTATCGACATAGACGATGAAAGGGTTATCGAGGCTTTCGAGGAGTTTATGATCATTCTTTGTTAGGGTCATGTTGATGCGTGGATGCTGCACCCACTTTTGTAGTATGCCGAGGTAGTAAGAATTATCTACGTAGACGGTAACTGACTTATCTGTATAACGATCAAGAAATGCCATGAGGCAACCTAATGTGTAATTTTCCCGTAAATGGAATAAACCATCACTTAGGATTGCTTGTTCTTTTTCGCGGGTTGGTGTGATATCAAACATGTACATCAGATCGACGACAAGACATCCTTGGTTGCTCTGCTGTTTATAGTTCATGATACCCATTGTAGATTTTAGATATTTATTAACAAGCACCTATCTTTTGTTTATATGAATTAATTCAGCCACTATACTTATTATCATGAAGTATATTCTTCATCGCGGGGTCCATAGTTCATGGCAAATTGCCCTGGCTTGTGTAGGTGTCTTCCTTGGGGTAGTACTGGCTGGAGTCACCTATTTGCCACTGATTGCAAGCGTGGGATGGCTGATGGCAGGGATTAGCCTGGTTGTGTTTGGAGTCATCAAGCAACGAGTACTGCTACTGCCGGTTGCACTTTGCGGTGGGCTGATTATTGGGCTTTGGCGAGGAACCATCCAGCAAGAGGCACTACAAGCTTACACTCAACTCTATGGAAAAACACTGAGCCTACGTGGTGTCGTTAGTGATGATATCGATGTAGACAAGCGAGGCAACACAGTGCTTCGGTTGAGGAGTATCAAAAGTGCCAGCCATACTCTCCCTGGTTCTATATGGATCGTGTTGGCAAGCAAATCAAAGGTCCTAGACCGAAGTGACGAAGTAGAAATATACGGGAAGCTACAGCGCGGCTTTGGTACATTCGCGGCAGCTAGCTACCGAGCTAAATTGTTGAGAGTAGCGCGCCCTGAGCCTGGCGATATTGCCCTTCATATTAGGGATTGGTTTTCTAATGCGGTTAGACATGCCATTCCTGAGCCAGAGAGTTCACTGGGAGTCGGATATCTGGTAGGGCAACGACGTGATTTGCCTGAAGAACTCGATGCAGCGCTAAAGACAGCCGGCCTGACCCACATCGTTGTTGCAAGTGGGTACAACCTTACTGTTCTCGTCAGACTTGCAAGGCGGTCGTTCGAGCGTATCTCAAAATACCAAGCAGCACTTGGGTCGGCTGGGCTAATTGTCTGCTTCGTTGCAATGACAGGGTTGAGTCCGAGCATGACTCGGGCTGGCCTTATTGCAAGCCTTAGCTTGCTCGCTTGGTATTATGGGCGAAAATTCCATCCGTTGGTTTTGTTACCGTTTGCGGTAGCAGTAACTGTCCTTATTAATCCTACGTATGCTTGGGGAGATATTGGGTGGCAGCTTAGTTTTGTGGCGTTTGCGGGTGTAATGATCTTGGCACCACTCCTGCAGGCTTATTATTTTGGACCAAAAAAACCAGGGACCGTTCGCCAAATACTCGGAGAGACAATTGCGGCCACACTTTGTACGCTTCCTATCTTACTATATAGCTTTGGGACTATTTCAAACGTCGCTATCTTTGCTAATTTGGTGATACTTCCATTGGTGCCACTGGCAATGCTACTAACATTTATAGGTGGCTTGGTGGCATTAGTATGGGCAGGTGCAGCGCATATTTTCGGATTTCCTGCATATATGGTGCTTTCATATATGACGACCACTGCCGAATGGTTCGCTGAATTGCCGTGGGCAACGACGGAGCTAAAAATCAATGGCTGGCATGTACTGGTGATGTATATATTGCTTGCACTGTTTGCGCTTTTTATGTGGCACAAGACTCACTTGGAACTACAGGATAGCAACCTTATCGAGTAGTTACTTTGGAGTATTATCGAGCGATAGCTAAATGCAGCGACTCGTACCGATCGTGCATCATATTCAGGTGGAAATAGAAACACCCGAAATTAGTCAATAGTAAGATATATACAGTTATTGTATTATTTCTTTGACTGATGCTATCATAAGCAGTATGAGTAAAAGTGCTAGGGGCTTTACGATAGTAGAATTGCTGATTGTTATCGTGGTGATTGCTATTCTTGCTGCAATATCTATAGTTGCTTACAATGGCATTCAATCTCGTGCAAAAGTAAATCAGCAAACCGCTGCGATCGCACAATATGTAAAAGCGATCCAAGTGTATATAGCAGACAAAGGCAGTCTGCCTGTCGTCATTGATAAGTCAGGTAATGCTTTCGCATGTATAAATCCACCTACGTCTAGTCCGCCATGTTACGGATCTGCAACGGCTGAAACAATTACTTTTACGAATACCCTGACGACTAATATGAAAGATTTCATATCGGGTACACCTGCGTTTCTGAGCGGAGAGCCGGTGCTCCTTGCCATGGCCACAGGAGCCAGTATTGGCACAAGCTTTGAGGACGACACATATTTCTGGGCACGTTTTCCTGTCGTACTCGATTCTTGTCCAAACATCGGCGGTCTACGACCTACCGATGGCGGTCTCGCTTCGTATGAAATTGTGGGCTCTAAGACAGTATGCCGTTACCTGATCACTCGATAGACTATTTTGGCGTATTATCCAGACTCTGCCAGATGTATCGGCTCGCCACGGATTCGTATGGATGCCAGTCGTTTTTTTCTGCGAGTAGCTCAATCTCTCTAGGCTCCGGCAGATGATCAAAAGCATAGAGTTTTTTGATACCATTTCGTATGCCAAGATCGCCAGTCGGTAATATATCGAGTCGTCCCATGCAGAACATCAGAAACATATGCACTGTCCAGACGCCGACACCTTTGACCTTTGTAAGCTCTTCGATAATCTCATCATTTGAGAGAGAATCGATAGTATCAAAACGTACGGTACCATCCAGAATCTTTCTGGCCAGGTCCTGTATGTAGCCGGCTTTTGGTCGACTCAAACCAACGGCTCGTAATTCTTCGATATCTTTTGTTAGAATTTGCTCGGGCGAAGGGAAGTTGCCGCCAAACAGGTCTTTGAATCTGCCTTCGATGGTGCGAGCTGCTTTCACACTGAGTTGCTGTGAGATGATACTGTCGATCAGTTCATGGTAGTAGTTGGTATGTGGTGTGAACCCCGGTGCTGGGTAACTATTGATGAGCGTCCTAAGAATCGAGTCAGATTGTGATAGATGATCAAGAGCATCTTTCATTTAGATCTCAATCGGAGATGCAAGGCGCACATAGTCAATGTTATTTTCACTCGCCACCCCTCCAAGCATGCGATCGACGAGTGCTTTACCTTTGCCACTCGCAATGGCATCGTGCGTGGGGAATACAAGGCGTGGTTTGATCGCAGTGAGAAAATCCATTGCTTCGCCAATTTTCATCCATGGTGCCGTGGCAGGAATAGCCAGTACGTCGATAGGTTTATGAGGAATTTCAAATGAATCACCTGGATAGTAAACGAGCTCGTTGATTAGTACACCGATATTTTGTATGCGCGGAAGACTTTCGTGGATGAGCGCATGGGTACCACCAAAGAATTCTAAGTTGAATGGTCCTACGGTGATTCTATCGCCAGGCTGGACGACTTGTTTATTCTCGATCTCGGCCTGATCAATCACATCAGCTGGGCCTAGTACGAGAGCTTGATCATTTTTACTGACAATTTCTGCGATACGAGATTGATCGAAATGATCTGGATGTTGGTGGGTGATGACGATTGCCACCACGTTTTCTGGAATGACAAAGTCATCTGAAAAACCACCAGGATCAACAATAAGTACCTTTCCCTCCTTTTCAAGAGTAAAACACGCGTGTGCATATTTTGTCAGCTTCATATATCTATGATAGTCCCTGTCGCTTGCGGATGGCAATAGTGAGGCTGGTGGCCACAAGGGTAACTACGGCAACAACGATATATGTGACAGGGCTTTTAAAGACGCCAGTATCCGGAGCATTCGGATCTGACCCTGAGTTGCTTCTTGAAGGATCCTGAGGGTTGCTAGGATTCGCTGGAGGATTTTCGGGTGCTTGCACAGCCGTGCTCGTTGTATTTGACGATCGTCTCAGCGTGACTCCGCCCCTAAATGAAGCTGGCGGAGTGGCTTGGCCGTTGGCGGTATTTTCGACACTGCCGCGATCGACGTCCTCCTGGGTGATGGTATATGTCGCATCAGGGCAATCAGTGGTTTCGCCAGGCTGCAGGGTAGCCGTACATTCGATATCAGTGATATCGAGCTTCTCATCGCTCATCATGACATTCGTGAGGGTGACGGTGCCAGTATTCTTCACGATGAAAGTGTAAGTGATCTGGTCGCCAGCGTCACCAATAAGCCCGTTGCCATTAGTGTCGGTTGGAGTACCAGCCGTTTTGGTCACAGTAAAGTCTGGATTTTGTTCGACTTCCACGGCCACTTGATTTGAACTTGTTGGCTCAATAGATTCAGCCCCGTCACCAGGTGGCGTGCCGGTGACTGAAGCAATGTTGGTAAGGTCGACACCGCGGTCGATGTCGGCTTGGCTGACGGCGCGATTGGCCGTACAGGTCATCGTCTCGCCAGGTGCGAGAGTGGTTCGTGGGCAAGAAATATTGTTGGCACGTGGGTCACTGACAGTGGCGTCTGTCAGGGTGACATTACCTGTGTTGCGGACATTGAACGAGTAGTTGATAATCTGCCCCGCTGCGTCGGTACTGGTGCGGTCGCTCGACTTTGCGATACTCAGAGCCGGCACGCGATCGACGGTGATCCTGATCGTATTTGAGGTGGCGTTTACGCCTGTGCCACCTGGAGCGGTAGCTGAGGTAGTAGCAGTATTGGTAACTTCGCCGTTGTCGATATCAGCCTGCGTGACAGTATGCTCGGCGGTGCAGGTAAGTGTAGCTCCTGGTGCGAGCGGGCCATTATTGGGGCACGACACGCTTGGCACGTTCGGGTCGTTTACCTGGACATTCGATAGCGTCACGTTGCCCATGTTTCTGACGCTAAAGGTATAGTCTATCACTTCACCGACTGGTGGGATCGACGACTTAGTCGATGATTTACGTATTTGGATAGTCGGCGTTTGCGTGACGGGGATACTCACAGTATTTGAGGAGGTTGGGGGCATTTGGTCGGACGAACCGGCTGGAGTACCAGCCACTGAAGCGGTGTTATCGATGTTGTCTCCCGCATCCATGTCTGCTTGCGTCACGGTGTAGCTAGCTGTACAATCCATCTCTTCATCTTGTGCCAGTGTTGTCTCTGGGCAAGACAAATCGCTCACTTTTTGATCAGTCACTTTGATGTTGTTTATGGTGATGTTTCCAGTATTTTTGACAGTGAAGCTGTAGTCTATATGCTGATCAACTGACGAGGCTTGGGTGGTGTCGGTTTGTTTTGTGATGCTTAGTCGCGGTGATTCTGCCAAGGTGAGTGTGCCAGTTGTCTGGTCATTATCCGTATTGAAGTCGTCGTTTGCAGGATCACTGTCACTGTCTGGCGTGTCGCGGCCAAGTGCTATCTGTACAGTATAATCACCAGCTGATGTCGGTGCATTGACCGTGATAGGAATCGCGAAGCTTTGTGAGCCGCCGGCCTCGCCGGGTCCTGATGAGCCGGCAAGTGGCGTAGGATTGAGCTGGCAGGTGACAACAGTATTGCTGCTGTTTGCCGAGCAATTTGCTGGCAAGGTGCCAGCTGTCCAGCCATCAGGCAAAGTAGCACTAATGGTAAATCCATCATTATTCTTGGTGGAACCTGGTCCAGAGTTTTTAGCCGTGAGTGTGGCCGTTTGCTGCTGGCCATAGGAGGTGTAATCATTTGCCGGCGAAGTAAAACTAACACCAACATCCGGCCGACCCTGCACGGTCATTGTGCATGAGTTGTCTTGCTCGTTGCCGAGAATAATACCAGACTGACAATTGCCACTTGTCACATACGTATTGCTGGCAACGCTACTCGGTCGTTGGCTGATCGATGCACCGTAGCTATTCCCGGGTGTCACATATATTTCGCTGCCGTCCTGGAAAGTATTTGTGTTGTCACTTGCTGCGGCATAGGGTGTACGATTGGCACCAGACCATCCGTTGGCATTGAGCAATGTGCCTGATTGGTTGAGGTTAACCAGCCAGCCAGAGCCGCCACGAGTTGTGTCCCAACTAAAATCATTAAAGTCCAGGATTGCCGATGATCGTGCCTGCTGGATGGAGCTACAGTAAACATTGATACCATCATACCCGGCACCACCGAGCTGTACTGCGTAGCCAGATACGAGCGTCGAGGCGTTGGTTGCATTACAGAACGGACCGCGGAAGTTGTGCGTGCCGTTGCTCTCACGGTTGCCGGCATCGACATTGGTTGCTGCACCAGCCGTGTCGACTCGTACCCAATCATTGGCATTGAGCGTGAGTGGGCGACAAACCATACGAACGGCCGAGGCCCATGCTCCTTGTCCATCAACGCTACGGTCCCAGCCGCCAAGTTGGTGCATTACGGTATCAGCAGGGCAATAGCGGTCTTGAGAAACTCCAGCTTCAGAGTAAGCATACCCATTTACGTCTGGTGTGCCATTGGCGTTACGGTTAACCGTCGAAGCAGTGGTGCCGTCAGTGATGATCGACTCACAGTAGAGGCTGAGCTGAGATGTCATGCCGCGAGTTGAGCTCGCTGAGGCGCTCATAGATTTATCGACATGACGTACACCGCGCAGGACCGTACCGGCTGGACAGGTAGTAACATTGGTGCTATTTTTGTTGCTTCCGATTAGTCCTGTTGCTGTGCCGCTAGTAATTCCAATACCCGCTTGAGCTGCGACAATTGATGCGCCTACGCCACTAATAATCAGCACGGTGAGCACCGTTAAGCCGTAAGCGATGTAACTCTTCTTATGTCTTTGTAATAGCCTAAACATGGCTCCGGTGCTCACTATTTTCATGTCTGCTCTTCATCTCCCATATAATCCATAGAGCTTATGATTCACTGATTGCAATTATAGCATTGATGTATTTAATACGCCTATGCTAAAATAAAAATCAAAGTGCAATGGCTGCACTAATTACGAAATAGCAAATAGAAATAATATAGGGGAATGATGGTGGAGCAATGCCTAGCAGAAACAGGAATGAGCATGTGGCTGGTCGTCACGATCGCAGTCATGGCAATAGTAGTAGGAGCTGCACTGCTATATAAACCACTGCGTCAGAAACTGGGCATTTTCACTCTTCTCTTTGCTCTTGCTGGTATCTTTTCGTACACCACTCCCGCTTTTGCTGCTGCGGCAGACGACTGTACAGGAGGAACGAGCAAGGCACCGGGCGCGACTCCGACAAAGCCAAGCAATCCAGATGCAGGTACTCCTGAATGCATTCCGTCAAGTACGGTCAATTGTAATGACGCGCAAGTGGGATCTGATGCTCAGGGTCGGATCGTGGCATGTAATGCTGAAAGAAGTGAGGTAAATGAATGGACGGTGACAGCTACCGAGGGATATGTTGTAAGTGAGCGACAATTTGTCGATCTTGATCCTGACAGTGATGGCGTACAACGCACACTTGAAAGGCCAGACAAGGGCTTCCGTGCTGTCTACAATCCCGATAATGACCAACTAACAATCACTATTACCGATGCCGGTCTCTATCCGGCGCCACCAGCTGCCTGCGGCCCATGCCAAGACTCGGGAGCGCCAGAATTATTTTACAGTAGTTGGTTCGGTGGTCAGAGTGAAATTTGGGTATATAGCGATGGATGTAGTTGGTATGCCCAGACTCTACTGTAGGAAGTCCAAAAGTGCTCGGTTGTTGATAGTAGGATAGTGATAGTCAAAGTTTACACAAACCATTCAGTATACTGCTTACGTGCTTTGACAATCTTTGGCTCAATCACAATAGAGCAGTAGGGATTGGCAGGGTTGTTGGCGTAATAATCTTGGTGGCTGATCTCGGCTGGGTAGAATTTTTCGAGTGGCGTAAGCTCCGTCACGATGCTGTTACCCCAATGCGATTTTGCGCGCTCTATCGCCGCTTCAAAGTCAGCTTTTTGTTCGTCGTCTGCATAAAACATTGCGCTGCGGTACTGCGGACCAACGTCATTGCCCTGGCGATTCAGCGTAGTGGGGTCATGGATCAGAAAAAACATGTCGAGGATGACTTCTTTCGGAATCATGCTTTCGTCGAATGTAACTTCCTGGCTTTCGGCGTGACCAGTCGTGCCAGTTGCCACTTTGTAGTAATCGGCATCCTCAGCCGTACCTCCAGCATAGCCCGTGATCGATTTCTCGACACCCTTGAGCTGCCGGTACACGGCATCTAAGCACCAAAAACATCCACCTGCGAGTACGTATGTCGTCATATATCTAGTATACGCTTATAATGAATGTATGAATTATCCAGAAATCAGGATTAAGTATGGTTGGCTGTTGAGCGCTGAAGTATCAGAGCCTTTGAATAAGTTGTGGGGTGATGGCACGCCTCTTCGCACAAAAGAAGAATATGAACAAATAGTAGAAAACTATCAAAAAGCGTGGAAGCCCTACGAAAAGAAAATTATTAAAGGTATGTGCGATACGCTTGGGCTGAGTTTCCGGCAGAATATTGTTGACGTGTATATTGCACCGTGGATAAATGCATTTAGCGATCCGATGGTGATTGGTGTCACATTTGAACCTAATCGATTCATTGAGGTGCTGACCCACGAGCTGCTTCACAGGCTGTTAACAGACAATAATGAGTCCAACTACGTTACGACATATACCGATGAATGGGCGGAGTTGTTTGGCAAAGAGCACAGCTGGAATGCTCTTGTGCATATTCCTGCTCATGCAAGTATGCAGGCTATTTTTGACGATGTGCTCAAGGAGCCATCGAGAACTGAGAGTGATAAAAAACTATGCAAGCAATGGAAAGATTACAACGCAGCATGGGAATATGTTGGAGAGGTTGGCTATGAAGAGGTCATTGCAAAACTAAAAGAAAGCTATAAAAAGCTAAGTGAATCCTGAGAATTTTCAGCAGTTACTTCGTCAAAAGGCCGAAGAACTTTACCGTAACATGCCATGGCGCGAAGACACCAGGGCTTATTACGTGTTGGTGAGCGAGCTAATGCTGCAACAAACACAAGTTACTAGGGTGACTCCAAAGTTTGAAGCATTTATCGAGCGATTCCCCGATGAAAAGAGTTTGGCGCAGGCAAGCCTGGCTGATGTACTGAAGCTTTGGCAAGGACTTGGCTATAACCGACGCGCAAAATTTCTGCATGAAGCGGCAAAAAAGATTGTCGAGCTCGGCTCTTTCCCCGATACCTTTACTGAACTTGTAAAATTGCCGGGTGTCGGCAAGAATACTGCTGGTGCTATCTTGGCATATAGCTTCAACCAGTCAAGTATCTTTGTGGAAACAAATATTCGTACTGTCTACATCCACCATTTTTTTGCTGATAATTTCTCGGTCGATGATAAAGAAATCATCGAATTACTTGAGCAGACAATCGATCGTGAGCATCCACGTGAATTTTATTGGGCGCTGATGGACTATGGCTCATGGCTGAAGGCGAATGGTGTGCGTAATATCTCCTCGAGCAAACATTACAAAAAACAATCGCCGCTGAAAGGTAGTCTACGTGAGATGCGCGGTATGATTGTACGCGCGCTTGCCGAGCAGCCAACACAGACCGAACATGAGCTTTGCAAAGCGCTCGAGGCTGACGAGCGTTTCTTGAGTGCGCTTGATAGTCTAATACAAGATGGTTTGGTTGCGAGGTCAGGTACACAGCTTTATTTGACCAAATAAGACAGCCACGCGATAATAGAGGGACATATGAGTCAGCGCATGAAACGAATAGGTAGCCTAGCAACGATTGTTGCATTGTTTGCGCTCAGCGTTGGTCTGGCTCCTCGGGTGATGGCTGACATAATAACTGACCAGCAGATCAATGCTATCCGTACTCGATGTGTAGATATCCAGGCAGTACTTAACCGGGTGCATCAGAGTGATACGCTGTTGAGATATAACCGAGGTCCACTCTACCGTCTGCTGTCTGACAAGTTGATGACACCATTGAATCAGCGTATTGCTACCAACCAGCTCGATGGCGGAAATCTCAGCAAAATTGCTGCAGACTACAACCTTGCCTATAAAGATTTTGTGGACGCCTATAGAGTATATGAGGTACAACTTTCGGCTACTATGGCTATTGACTGTGAAAAGCAGCCAACAATTTTTTACGATAACTTGATGAAGGCTGGTGCTGAGCGTGACAAGCTACACAAAGCCAACGTGAAGCTTGTTACTCTCGCGAAGGAATTCCAGGCGGATGTGCTACTACTAAAGAAAAAGGTGGTACAAGATGAATGATGAGCATCAGACGACGATGGGACAGATAAAAGATCATCGTTTCATCATTTTTGTTGGAGGAAGTATTGTTGTTGCGCTATTTCTTGTTGCGGTCGCACTCGGGCTATATGCAAGTAGTGGCGCTGCTCAACTTGATCTAAGTCGTCCAGGATATGCTTCGCTCAGGGGTGAGGCAAAAGACGAAGATGTGGACTTTGAAGGCTTCCGTGCAGATGGTACTCTGGACGGCAAGGCGCTCCAAGAGTTTGAAAACATGTACGGCGATAAAATGAAAGAAATATTGTCCGTTGATGCGTTTGGTGGTGATGTTTTGAGTCCGCAGTCACTCGAGATTGACAAAGCAACAGCAGCGAAAACAAACAAAAACTAGCGACTACGCTTTTGATTGGTTGGCTGCTGATTTAGCGGGCTAACAGCCAGTTTGATGCCTTTTTCTTCGAACTGCTCATGCAGGCGTCGTCGCATCTCTGCAGTAACCGACCACTGGTCGGAAGGTTGAGTCTTGCCAGCGACGATAACAGCAGTTGAGTTACCAGTAATATCTCCGAGACTAACAAATGCTGGCGGTTTGATAATCTTGTCTTTCCACGCGGTTTCTTCCGAGAGTTCTAGACCTGTTTTGTCGATGATATCAGTCAGTTCATCGATATCAGTCGAAGGCTGGACCTGGAGTGTGAAGCGAGCCATTGAGTAGCCAAGTGTTTTGTTGATGACGTGCTGGATCATGCCGTTTGGAAAGAAGTGAACGTTACCATCAGCATCTCTCAGCACTGTAGATCGTGACCCAATTCGCTCAACTGTGCCACTTGCTCCTTCGATATCGATGATATCTCCCACCCGGTATTGATTCTCCGAAATGATGAAGATGCCCGATAGGAAATCCTTGATAAGCGACTGAGCGCCAAATCCTAGCGCGATTCCAATGATTCCTGCACTTGCAAAAAGTGGCGCGAGAGTAGTTTCGATGTTGGGAAATATTTCGTTGAGTAGGGCGTAGCCTGCGGCAAAAATAATAATAATCTTAAGTATTGTGCGAAATAGTCCAGACAGAGTCCTCTGCCGTTTCTCGATGTCTTTTTTGTGCCATTCTCGGTGTTTTGTCCCCTTGACGACTCGATGCACAATTGCATCCAGGAAGCGGTTACCAAAGACGTAGATGACAACAGAGACAACAAGGATACCAATTAAGTTGATGCCATGTTCGGCGAGCCATCCGAGATTGTTTTGTTCAAGCCAATGTTGAAGTCCACCCATATGTGGTAGTATAGCACGTGATATGAAGGTTTTTACTGACATGCATGACCCTGAAGTCGTGGAGCTGCTACAGGCCGGCAAGGTGGGCGTACTTCGCACTGACACGTTGTATGGTCTTGTTGCACGCGCCGATGATGAGCAGGCCGTGCAGCGTATCTATCATCTAAAAGGACGAGACGGCGATAAGTCACCAATCGTGCTTGTCGCAGATAAGTCTCAGCTATTCGACGAGCCTAGTCCGGAGGAGAATAGCCTACTTGATAAAGTGTGGCCTGGTAGGGTGAGTGTTGTTCTTGCATCTAATGAAGCGCCACTATGGATACGCAGGAGGAACCAATCAGTAGCCTACCGGATGCCTGCGGAGTCTGGACTTCGTAATCTCCTCGAGGATACAGGTGGTCTTATTGCACCAAGCGCTAATCCACAAGGAGAGCCACCAGCTATGGATGCCGATGAGGCCATTAATTATTTTGGTGACGATGTAGATTTTTACGTTGATGGCGGCAGGGTAGAGAATGGTGCACCATCGAGACTACTCCGTATAGATGCTCGAGGGATGGTTGAGGTACTACGATGAGTGAAAAAGTAAATCCTGATGACTTTGTGATTGCACGCAAGCGCAAGAAATACCGTTTTGCCAAGTTTGCTAATGCTGAGAATTGTTTTGAACTCGATGAGTGGGACAAACGGCAGGTTGATATCGTTGAACTTGGGGCAGGTACGGGTCTATTTGCGGTCGAGCTTGCAGCAAGACATCCTGACAAGCAGTATGTGGCGGTCGATGTCAAAGCTGATCGCCTACAAAAAGGTGCGTATGAAGCACTTGATCGTGGTGTCAAAAATATTGTGTTCTTGCGAGCTCGAGCAGATCAAATTGAAGAGTGCTTTATGCCTGGTTCACTCGAAGCGATTTGGCTGACTTTTCCTGATCCATTTCCGCGCGAACGTTCAGCACGTCGACGTATGTCCCATCCAATATATCTCGAGAAATATGCAGCACTATTGGGGCCGGGTGGTTCATTCTATCTAAAGCATGACAATCGTGACTTTTTTTGCTGGAGTATTGAGCAGCTTGTGACTGAAGGCTGGAGTATCGATGAAATAAGCTTTGACCTACACGAGTCAAGTCTGTCAGATGATTATAAGGTCAAGACGACGTACGAGCATCGCTGGCTTGGCGAAGGACGTATTACCAACTTCTTTCGTGCTTCACATTCGTAGATTTAGTCGGCCGCGCCTATAGCAAATGGAAGCGCCTGTAGAGATTTTTGTCTCTCGTCGGCTAGTTTATCCAGCTCTTCATGCGCAAGGTCCATAAACTCTCGTGTACTTGTACCAAATCGCTGAAACAGCTTCATGTGAAGTGTTGCATGGCCATAGCTAAGCGAGTGCTCAATGTTGCCACTTTTCTTGGCATTGCGGGCCACGTCGCGAGCGACACGGTAAAGTATTGAGCGCGCCGATGGCGGCATCATACGTTCGATATTTTGCTCAATTCTTTTCGGAAATGTTTGTGATTGCACCATACATTTATCCTCCCAATCCGTCTACCCAACAGATTATATTTTCACTATAATCACTTGCAAATATTATTTCTAGCAAGTATAATTTGAGTCAAATATGATTGAGCAGACAAGTATTGAACACCATATCCAGCGATACATTATGATGGTACTTATGTATCAGAAGGTCGCTAGATTTCGGGATATGCGCCCAGAGAAAACTGACACAAATCTCTACAGTTATCATCTAAAGCTGCTGCAAAAAAATAATTTTGTCAAAAAGATAGAGGGGGGCTACACACTAGGCAAAAACGGTGTTCTCTATATCGACCGTGTGACAACCTCAACGCTTAAGGTCCGTAATCAGCCAAAGATTATCACGATGTTGGTCGTACAAAACTCAGACGGAAAGTTACTACTCTACAAAAGACAGCGACAGCCGTATAGCGATCAGTGGACGTTGCCATACGGTAAATTGCATATTGATGATCCCTCTCTTCAAGATGCAGCCAAACGTGAAGCGTACGAAAAACTTGGACTCAAAGATCAGCCTGTTGTTCATGCTGGTGATTGTTATATCCGTGTTCGGGACGGTAAGGACACGGTGATGTCTACTCTCGCACACGTATTCACGCTAAATTCTGATGACATTGCGCTTGACGGTCGTCAGATGTGGGTCAAGCCTCACCGGTTGCATGAGTATGATCTTGCACCAGCGGTTGAAAAGATCGTAGCGCGGACATTCTTCCGCGACCCTCACTTCTTCGAAGAGTTTGAAGAAGATTGGTACAATTAGTCTATGCAAATAAATGACTATTCACAACAAGCTATTTCAACAATGCTCACTGGCCATGATGTTACTGACCTTGATGCCAAGCTCTTGTCGCAAGTGTTTGGCCTTGTAGGAGAAAGTGGCGAAGTTGCTGAGAAGTTCAAAAAACTTATTCGTGACAAGCAGGGAAAAATGTCGGATGAAGATAAACAGGAGATAGTGAAGGAGCTTGGTGATATCTTGTGGTATATCAACTCAATTGCAAATCTTCTGGACTCAAGCCTTGAAGAAGTGGCTCAGAAAAATCTCGATAAAGTACTTTCGCGTAAGGCCAGAGGTGTTTCGAGAGGAAGCGGCGACAACCGCTAGAACCTACGCGGCCTTGTTGTGCTGACGTACCCATCCATCAATCGAGCCAGCACCCATGCAGAGGACAAGCTTATTCTCATCCCTCGCTTGCTGGATAGTAGACCATAGCTCATCATTGAGATCTGCTAGGTGGATTCTTGTTTGATCAAGATTTTTGGTGAGCTGTTCAGGTGTAAGGATTGCTAAGTTTGGATTTTCACGTGAGAGATACGTAGGGAGCCAGTAGACCTGGTCGGCATCTTTAAAGACAACATCAGTATATTGATCATGAATCTCATGCTGTCTGATGTTTTGATGCGGCTCGTATACCAAGACAACCTCGTCAGAAAGCTCACTCGCCATCTGGAGTGTGGCCGCGATTTCTGCAGGAGTATGACCATAGTCGGTATAGAGATTGGTCGCCAGCTCCTCGAACCGTCGCATTGTGCCAGGGAACGATTCAAGGGCTCTCTGATTATCGAGACTTTCACCAATACCAAGCCGCTCGAGGGCCTTTAGGACAAGCGTTGTATTACGTCGGTTATGCGCACCTGCAAGTGTAAGGTCACGTATCTCATCATCCTGGAGGCACCATGCGCTTGCTTCACGAGTTTTTGTATAGTCAGCGTCATGTTGCCACAGGATTGAAGCTTTTGACTGATGGATGAACTGCCGAAATGCCGAAGCGTAATCCTCCTCGGTCGGGTAGGTGTCAGGGTGGTCATACTCAATCGAGGTGATGATGGCGAGCTCTGGGTAGAAGTGAAGGAAATTACGATCAAACTCGTCACATTCGTACACAAAGTACTCACTTGATGGGTCAAACTTTCCACTCGGACCCCAGGACAGCGTTGTGCCGATCGAGTAGCTGACAGGAACACCAAGCTGTTTGAGTGTCCAGACTATCATAGCGGTCGAAGAGGTTTTTCCATGAGTACCGGCAACCGCCAGTAGTTTTAAGTTCTTTTCAGTGATAATCTGGGCAATCAGCTCATCTCGTTTGGATATCTTGATACCAAGCTTTTTCGCAAGCTGTAACTCGGGATGGTCGTCACGGAGTGCGGCTGTATGGACAAACCAATCAATAGGCCGCTCGTCATGACAGGCCTGCAAAAAAGCTCCACTCTGGTCAATCGCTACGACAATACCGCGCTTCTGGAGCTCACGTGTCACAAGATTCTCGGTTAGATCTGAGCCTTGGACACTATAGCCAGCATCATGGGCAATTTCTGCAAGCGGTCCAATTGCTACTCCACCAAGACCGGAAAAATAAATGTTCATATCTGTAGTATACTAAACATAAGAGTTAAAAGGTGGAGTAATCTCTTTAAGGTGGCAGACAAACGTCGAGTTAAGAAAACGATCAAGCAGGTACAGCGAGTCAAAACATGGCAGCTGATTATCCTGCTTATTTTGGCGTTGCTTGTATCAGCAACCTTCCTCCGCCTAAACAATATTGGCATGATTGAGCGTCGGACAGCCGTGGAACAGTCAGACAAGAGGGGTGATAGAACAGCACTTTTCAACAATCTCTACTCACTGCAGCGGTATGTGTCAGAACATATGAATGCTGATCCTGGCAGGATTGCGCTTGAACACCAGTATCAGCGAGATGTTGACGCTATCAAGAAAAAAGCAGAGCAATCGGATAGAAATGGGGGTAGCCCAGCGAACCGTAAGGCAGCAGCGGTATGTGATCCTCAAGCAGCAGCAAACGGTTGGCGCTGGCCTGACCCACGCTATATATCTTGCATTGACACGGTACTAAAATCATTCCCGGCAGCGGAGCGCCCAAGCAACCTAGAGCTTCCAAATGCCAATCTGTATTATCACACTTTTGTTTCTCCTCGTTGGTCACCTGATTTTGCTGGATGGTCTCTTGTAGTAACAGGGGTGATCTTCCTTATGATTATCATTCGTACCATTAGCTTGCTCATCCTAAAAGCGCTCCTCAGGAAGCACTATTCGAGTGTCTAGGTGTTGACAGGGGATATAAGAGGGCGTAGTCTGTACTTTGTAAGAACTAATAGGAGGTATAGACAACTATGGCTGGATACAGTCACACAAACTCAAAGGGTGTTACATACTACTTACACAAAACTGAAGTAACACTTCGTGGTGGCAAGCCACAGACAATCTACTTTTTCGCGAAGGTAGAAAAGAACGAAAAGGGTGAGCCAACAGATCTTCCTGCAGATCGTGTTGTGAAGGAAAACCCACGTAACGGTTTCCTTACTGTTTCAAAGAAAAAATAATCTTGCAGCATAAGCACGTTTGGTGATACAGTAGTATCAAACAAACAGGTGCCAAAATTGCCCCCTCGGTCTTGATTGGTTGGCGGGGCTTTTTTGATATCTGTCACTCTTGAAGATGCACACTTTACCGTGCATCTTTTATACATTATTAATGAATTAATGCACTCGGAATGTATAATAGGAAACAATGAAGAATATTGTCGTTGTAAAGAACCTTGTCAAAACCTATGGCAAGAAAAATGTCGTTGATGGGATAAGTTTTGAGGTCAAGAAGGGTGAGATCTTTGGCATCTTGGGGCCAAATGGCGCCGGCAAGACAACCACGCTAGAGATGCTTGAAGCACTTCGACCAATCGATGGCGGTACGGCAACGATTAACGGTGTCGACGTAGCGAGCAACCCGCACAAGATCCGCTCACTCATTGGCGTACAGCCTCAGACTCCAAGTTTTGAAGAAAAAACCAAGCTAACGGAACTCATTGAGTTTTTCGCGGCTACCTACGGTGAGAAAGTAGATGCAAAGAAGTTTCTTGAAGATGTACAGCTACTCGAAAAAGCCAATAGCTACCCTGAGCAGTTATCGGGTGGGCAACGACAGCGATTTAGCATCGCAGCAGCCTTGGTGCACGGTCCAAAAGTATTTTTCCTCGACGAGCCAACCACCGGTCTCGACCCTCAGGCGCGTCGTAATCTATGGGAATTGGTTCAGGAAGTGCGTGATCGTGGTGTATCAGTTGTCATGACAACCCACTATATGGATGAGGCTGAGATTTTGTGTGACCGTATTGCCGTGATGGACAATGGAAAGATTATTGCGCTCGATACTCCAAAGAATCTGATCAAAGCGCTACTTAAAAAAGGCTTCAAAAAGAAGCAACATGTCGAACAGGCTAATCTCGAGGACGTATTTATCGATCTGACAGGGAAGGAATTGAGGGATTAGTATGGATAAGTTTCGACGTGCGTTGCTACCAGTAATTGTTTTCGCCAAGATCGATATACGGCGATTGTTCCGAGACAAGTTAGCAATCTTCTTTACTTTTCTCTTTCCTCTGATCTTCCTCTTTGTGTTTGGTGGTATCTTTGGCCGCTCCAACGATGTTTCGTTCAATGTCGCTCTTATCAACCACTCGAAAACTGAATTTGCGAAAACATTTGCTAGCAACATCGAAAAAAATAAGGTGTTCAAGGTTAACCAAGACATCAACTCGACCGATCAAGCAAGGGAGTCGATGAGCCGCAGCCAAATTGATGCGACAATTGTGCTTCCTGAGAATTTTGGTGCGGTAGAGAAGAATCAGAAATTCCCGACTGGCCAGGCAGAGATTCTCTATTCAAAGAATAATGAGCAGAGTGCTCAAACACTTACTTCAATCATGCAGGGCATCTTCAAAGGTATCAACAAGGGCTTAGTGGGCGAGCAGCCACAGCCGTTTACTGTTAAGGCCGAGTCTACGGGCAAAGCAGGCCTTTCAAGCTTTGACTATCTCTTCGCAGGATTAATCGGTTTCTCAGTGCTTGGTATGGGGCTGTTTGGTCCGACCAATGTGTTCCCTCGGCTCAAACAACGCGGAGTACTACGTCGCTATCACACGACAAGCCTAAAGGTGTGGCAGTTTGTTATCGGTAATATTTTGTCCAATTCGTTTGCTGCCCTGCTATCGGTTGGATTCATGATTGCAGTAGCACTTCTCGTACCGTTCTTTAATGCACATATGCAGGGTAATATTCTCGAGCTTGCGATCTTTGTGATTCTTGGTGCCGTTGTGATATTCGGTATAGGACTTGCGATTGGCGGTTGGGCTAAGAATGAGAATCAAGCTGCACCGCTCTCCAACCTTGTATCATTTCCGATGATGTTCCTCTCGGGCACATTCTTCCCTCGTTTCCTTATGCCTGAGTGGCTTCAGACAGCATCTGGCTTCCTTCCGCTCACGCCGTTTATCGATGGTGTACGTATGATCATGGTTGAGGGGCGACATCTTATCGATATCCTGCCACAGATTGGCATGCTTGGAGCATGGGGCGTGATTATCTACCTCATTGCATTCAGAGTCTTCCGCTGGGAATAGAATTGACTTTTTAATAGGCTTATGTTATAGTGCAGGCATGAAACGCCCGCCAGAGTATGAAGACTCTTCTCGGTATGAATACCCCGAACGTCTAGTGAAGCTCCAACAAGAGCTAGGTGCGCGCGTCGCCACATATGTTGATCTTGTGGACAAGACAGGAACCTATGATGACACGATAGGACATTCGCCTTATACGCTTGCACTTGATGAAGAAGGTCCATTTGCACAATTCATTGATAGGTTTGATATCAAACAACGTGATATCCAGCAGGGCTTTGAGCAGTTCAACTTGAGTTTGCTCAACAGTGACTCTATTCGTCGCATGGCTCTTGCAGATCGTCGTACTCTTGCGGACCACTTTATCTACTATATTGAACGTGTTGCAAATCAAGGTAGGGTATTGCGCACCCCGGGTGTTGACCTAGAGGATCGCTTCGCTGAGTATGGTTTTGAATCCGAGGCGTCAGCGCATAATTACGGTGAGGTGCTTAGAGTATTTGTGGAAACGATCAAGCATCAGCCGTTTTTTGGTGATCTTTGGCATGAAGCAAATCGTCGCGGTAAGCGTACACTTGAACAAGTAGTAGAAAAACGTAACGCTGATGTTCGTAAGCATAATCAACGCGTGCCATATGTGATATACGACACACGTGATGATAAGCTACGTATACAATTTGAAGAAGCACTCGAGCCAGCATTCGAAAAAGCTGCGTAGACTTCAACTGATATAGACTTAATTTCATCTTCATATTATCTTTACGCTTGTTTTGAATGATATCAAGTGCTTTACTAAACACGGAACATCCGACTAGTGATTGAGGTGCCAGATGTGTGATTCGGAAGCTGCCATCATCGAAACCTTCAAGGTGAAGGTGGTGGCAGCGGCACGTGAGACCTACGACCTGTTCAAGGACGGGCCGAAGGCGAAGGAGCTCAAGAAGGCGATCAAGAGGGGTAACTGGACCGATGTCCATGGCATTCTCGTCATTCATCTCGAGATGCTGCACGGGATCGACGAGTGGGAGGTCGTGGAAGCATCCGAGCGTGGCCTCGCAGGTCTGTCCATGCTGGCCATCGAGGTCAGCTTCAACATCCGTGTGGCAGAGCAGGTACAGGAGTGGGACGTGCTCCTGGCTACGTCACAGCTGCTGCCGGGTCTCGAGTGGCCGAGTGGCTTCAAGGTCGACTGATCGGTGAACCACAAGGGTGGTCGACGCCAGTGAGTGCTGGTGTCGACCACCCGGTTTTCATAACTAAGCTTTTCAACAGTTGATTAACTTCAAATAAACTAAATCCACAACTATCAATTACATTGATAAGAATACAAATAATCTGGTGGGGGTGGCTGGGATCGAACCAGCGACCAACAGGTTATGAGCCCGCTGCTCTAACCGCTGAGCTACACCCCCGCGGTCACCTCAGCATTATAGCGTATTTCTCTCTGGTGGGCTATAATACGCATGAGTAAACAACAAACTATGAAAAACATAAACATCAGAAAACTAGTTTACATCGCACGGAAAGATGTCTTTACGACTAACAATCTTGTTATTGGTGTTGCGTTGCTGATCGCTATTGCTTGGGCTTGGGGTTCTATCGGGGTATTGGAGCGCAACTATGCGTTGCAGCGAACGATCTATGACAAGGAGCAGCAACTCAAGCTCGTGGAACTTGAGACTGAAACACTGAAATACCAGCAAAATTACTACAAGAGTGATGAGTACAAGGAGCTTGCTGCTAGACAACGACTTGGCCTTGTCTTTCCAGGAGAAAAAGTACTGATCATGCCACCGAATTCTGCAGCAGCCAAGTCGAGCGATCGACAGGTAGCAGTCGAGGCACAACCCAAGGTGGTTGAACAAAGCAATTTCCAGCAATGGCTCAATTTCTTGTTGGGTGGAACGGCTCAGAGCTTGCGCTAATCTGTTATATCTGGTAAACTTACACATGTATCGCGGGGTGGAGCAGTCTGGTCAGCTCGTGTGGCTCATAACCACAAGGTCGCAGGTTCAAATCCTGCCCCCGCAACCATAAGTATCTTAACCTCTGGTTAGTCCAGAGGTTTTTGTTATCTATGAATGGCCAATGATTTTGTATAGTACATGAATGTAGGCCTGTAACTCTTCACGAGTCACACTACTTTCGGCGTAGAGTGCCTTACGCATATGTTCACGTAAGCCCTTCTCAATCTCTTCAACGGTAGGTATAAAATCTGGCGTAATTGAAACAAGTTTGATGCGACTATCACCAGCATGTGCGACTTTTTGCACAAAGCCCTTACTTTCAAGCAGGGTGATAGTGTTAGTCACAAAAGGTGTGGTTGTTTGTAGTTTTTTGGTAAGATCACTGATCCTAATGCCTTTTTCGCCAGCATCATAAATAATCCCAACAGTAAACCAGTGCATCGCTGTTAATCCATACTCAAGCAGGTAGTCAGATACAATACGGTTGATCACCCGGTGTGCGGTAGACTGAGCAATACCAGACTGATAGGTTGTTATCTGGGAAATATCTTTTTTTGCAAAATCGCTTGACGAACTCATTACACTTATAATACTATATCAAATAGTTAACTTTGTAAAGTAAAGTATTATCTACTTCATCAAGGCTAACAAAACTAATCAATTTAAACGGAGGGTTCTAATAGTATGGAATCTCATAGTAAAACAGCAGGAATAATTGTTGGCGTTGTTGCTGGTCTACTGGTCGGAGGACTTGGTGGCTGGTGGATTGCTGACATGAATGCAAAAGACACTAAATCGAATGACAACATGACTTCGATGAAGTCTGATGCTTCCGATGGAGTGACTGTTGGTGGTGCGAAAATGGTCAAAGATAAAGATATCGTTGATAATGCCGCAAATGCAAAGAATGTAACAACTGTTGTTGCTGCGGTTAAAGCTGCTGGACTAGTAGATACACTTAAAGGCGAGGGTCCATTTACTGTATTTGGTCCAACAAACGAAGCATTCGACAAACTACCCGAGGGTACTGTCGCTACACTTCTTAAGCCTGAAAACAAAGCGCAGCTTACAAAGATTCTTACCTATCATGTTGTAGCGGGGACATATACAAGTGCTGACCTGCGCGTGATGGCACAGAAGGGTGAGACACTAAAAAGTGTTGAAGGCGAAGTCTTAACACCTGTATTAAAAGATAACACTCTATACATCAAAGACGTAAAGGGTGGAGAATCTAAGATTGAGACATCAGACGTTATCTCTTCAAATGGTGTTACCCATGTTGTTGACAGCGTTCTAATGCCTACTAGCTAGAGCTAGCATGTTGCCTAAGATTGATTAGGTAGCCATCCAAGAAGGTGCCTCTGATTACCCTTTCGTGGAGATTCAGAGGCACCGCCTTGGCTATAAATATTAAAGATACGGGGAGCTATATATGTTTTTACTCATCGGTGCATTCGTTGCAGGAGCGCTTACGGCCTTGGCACCTTGCGTGCTGCCACTCTTGCCTGTGATTATCGGTGGTTCAATGAGCGGAAATGTGCATGATAAAAAGCGCCCATTGATCATTGCCGCAAGCCTAGCAGCGTCGCTGTTTCTTTTTACGCTTTTACTCAAAGCAACAACCTTGTTTATTGACGTCCCACCACAGGTATTTGTCTATATTAGTGGAGTAATCCTTGTTCTGCTCGGGGTATCTTTCTTGTTCCCTATGTTGTACGAGCGTTTAATTTTAGCATTGAATCTGCAGGTAAGAAGCCAACAATTATTAGGCAAAGCTAATGTTAAAAAAGGTACGGTTGGTGCAATAGTGACGGGTGCCGCACTCGGCCCTGTCTTTAGTAGCTGTAGCCCAGTGTACGCATACATACTCGCAACGGTATTGCCAGTTAATTTTGAGCTAGCAATGGTGTATATCGTTGCATACATACTTGGGTTAAGCGCGATGTTACTTTTAATTGGTTTCATCGGCCAGAAGTTTGTTCGTCGCTTGCGCTTTGCTGCCAATCCGAGGGGCTGGTTTAATCGAATAATCGCAATTCTATTTATTATTGTCGGTTTATTTATCATCACTGGTTTTGACAAAAAATTCCAAACCTACATATCCGAACACACGCCATTTGATTTTGATGGCCTAAGCTCACAACTACTGCCAAGAACTAACAAGGAATCAAGCGACGGCGTATTGAACGTTAAGCCATACCCGGCACCCGATTTTGTGGGTCTTACGAACTGGATTAATTCAAAGCCGCAGGATCTGAAGAACCTTAGAGGTAAGGTGGTGCTGATTGATTTCTGGACGTATAGCTGTATTAACTGTATTCGCACACAGCCCTATCTAAAAGAATGGGACAAAACCTACAGTAGCAGTGGACTCGTTATTATTGGCGTGCACGCTCCGGAGTTCTCGTTTGAAAGAAACCCAAATAACGTCCGTGACGCTGTCAAAAAAGCAGGCATCAACTATCCGGTCGCACTCGATAACGATTTTTCAACCTGGAATGCATACCAGAACCAGTACTGGCCTGCCAGTTATTTGATTGACAAAGAAGGCAATGTCCGTAGACAGCATGGCGGAGAGGGTCAGTATAAGGAAACTGAAATGGCAATTAGAGAGCTTCTAGGAGAAAACGGCGGGAGTGTACCAAGCAAAACCACCAGAGCGTTAAACAGTAATGTCCCTGTAAGTGATGCTCAAACTCCTGAAACTTACCTCGGAACAAGGCGAGCGAGCAACTTCACTGCAAATAAACCACTCATAAAAGGACAGCAAACGTTTGAAGCCGGAAAGCTTGAAAGGGTCAATCAATGGACACTTGGCGGGACATGGAACGTCGATTCTGAAGGCATTACAGCGGTTGAGGATAGTGTATTAAAAATTCGTTTTGCTGCCAAAGAGCTATATTTAGTACCTGGGAGCAGTAGTAAATCTGAATTAACCTCTTTGAGCCTAGACGGTAGTCCGCTTAATAATGACGCTGGAGATGATGTTAAGAATAGTAGTGTAAATCTCGATAGTGCTCGGCTATATAAGCTTGTGAAATTTAACTCATTTCATGACGACGCTACACTGCAGCTAAAAGTGCCTGCAGGTGTACGGCTGAACGTGTTTACATTTGGAAGCTAGCTTTTTGAAAGGGAGGTTGTGTTTTATAAGTGAACGGTGGCTGATTCATCAGTTGCTTGATTGCTAGAAGTAGGCTATAGTAAACAAACTTATGACAGGTATTGAAAAAGGCGTCCTTGCAGAGATTGATGATGAGCTTACTCTGATAGGAGAGCGAATACGTAACCTGGCTTTGGAGCGAGTCGCGTATCTAGCCGAAAGAGAGTGGTTGCCTCAAGTTGGAGTAAGTCTAAAGGAGGATTTACCACGAGAAATAGATATGGGCCCAGAACACGGTGGTATTGATTACTGGCCAGAGAGTCGTGACGGATTCATCAACGGCCTGTACCTACTTGAAACAAATACCGATAACATAATGCGAGGGAGTAGTCTCATACTTAGCATGGGCGGGCTATATCGATGTGCTAGCTTCGCTTCTAGCCGTATTAGGACTACCAGTTTGAAGCGTATTCCGCATTGGCAGACAAGGAGGGAAGTTCCACCGCAAGCCTGGATAAAGCATCGTGAGATCATTGCTCGTGAATTAGAGCGAGCTGAGCAAAGAGGACGCACAGCTTCTTACTGAACTTGTGACTCGGCATGCATTCCATTTGCTGACGATTCATCCCAAAGAGACGGATGGAGGAGTATAATAGTAAGTAGAAATCGTTAAAGTGAAGGGAGGCAATTATGCCATACAAAACTATTAACGAACTTCCTGAGAGTGTAAGGAATGTTCTGCCAGAACATGCTCAGGATATCTATAAAGAGGCATTTAATAGTGCCTATGACCAGTACGATACACCTGAAGAGCGGCGAGGTGATGCAGACCGTGAGGAGGCTGCTCATAGGGTGGCATGGAGCGCGGTCAAGAAGGCTGGCTACGAGAAGGGCCAAGACAGCAAATGGCATAAAAGTTAGGAGGTGAAGAATATGAGTCAGCACGATGTGCACGATCCGAGGCTTCAATATCCAAAACTAAAAATACCTCGACAAAAGCAATCCGAACCAGGACTAGACAGTGAGCTGCGACCCAAGGCAGACCATGGACTAGCCACGTACAAGGGGAACAATCGGCTCAATGGCAGGAAGGCGTTGATTACTGGTGGAGACAGCGGTATTGGGCGTGCTGTGGCGATTGCATTTGCCCGTGAGGGAGCAGATGTGGCAATTAGTTATCTGCCGTCAGAGCAGTCAGATGCGGATGAGACAGTCAAAGCAATGAGCGATACGAAACGTACGATTGTCCAAATCAAAAATGATCTCACAAGCGAAGCTATGGCTCGAGATCTGGTCCACAAAGCCGTTGACGCTCTGGGCGGACTAGATATCATCGTCAACAATGCCGGCAAACAGGTATTTACTGAGAACTTTGTTGATATTCCTTCCAAGCAACTTGTCAATACGTTTACAGTCAATATTTTCGCGATGTTTTGGATATGTCAGGAGGCACTGCGATACCTCCAGCCAGGGGCATCTATTATTAATACGACTTCTATCCAGGCTACTCAGCCTTCACCAGGGCTGCTCGACTATGCGTCGACAAAAGGAGCCATAACTACGTTTACCCGGGGACTTGCGCAGGAGCTGACACCTAAAGGGATTCGAGTCAATGCGGTTGCTCCGGGTCCTGTCTGGACTCCACTTCAGCCATCATATGGTCAGTCCCAAGAAAAGCTGACAAAATTTGGTCAGAATACCCCGCTTGGTCGGGCGGGTCAGCCAGCAGAACTTGCGCCCCTGTATGTGTTCCTCGCTAGCCAAGAGTCGAGCTTTGTGTCGGGAGAGGTGATAGGGGCAACGGGAGGCAAGCTCCGATAAAGCTTCATCAGGACGGAATGAGGGAGTGGGAAGCAGACGATGACTATAGCCGAGACGCGGCGATCCGGACTGCTTCGCTCCAACTAAGGAACGCATGTGGAGTTGAAGCTAATTGAGCTGCGGTAAGGTTGTAGCGGATAGCAAGGGCCAACTCGTGAATAATCTCACCAGCATGGGGGGCAACTACAGTTGCGCCAATCAACACACCTTTTCTGTCGGCAATGAGCTTAACGAATCCATCTCGGAAATCACTTGTATTGCTTCGAGCGACCATGTTGAGCGGAGCAAGAGCGGTCTTGATGTCGAGGTCACGCTTTAGGCAATCATCTTCGGTGAGACCAACAGAGGCAACTCCTGGATAAGTGAAGGTGATATTGGGCATGGCATCATAGTCAGGTTTGATCTGTTGTTTGTGCAGGAGGTTGTTGGCAGCAATTCGGCTCTCTATCAGGGCAGTGTGATGCAGCTTCTTAACTCCAAGGACATCACCGGCTGCAAAAATATGTTGGGCAGAAGTTTGTAGGTAATCATTAACCTCAACACCTTCTGGAGTATAGGCGACGCTTGCGTTCTCAAGACCTATATCAACGGTGGGGGTGCGACCAGTTGTGACAAGGATTTCATCGACTCGAATTGCCTTCTCGGTCCCTGCTCGGCTATAAGTGATGCGCTTGCCAAGGCCATCTTTTTGTACGGTCAAAATACGACTCTGAGTCAAGACGGTGACACCTTTGTTTTCTGTGAGGTGCCTGGCAAGTAATTCACCCGCCTCGGTATCTTCCTGCGGTAGGAGTCGAGCGGCTCGTTCGGTGATGTAGACTTTTGTTCCAAAGGTTGCGAACAGCTGAGCAAACTCTACACCAGTTGGTCCGCCACCATCGATGAGCATCGTTTTTGGTGGACGTGAAAGCTCAAGTACCGTCTTTGGTGTGTGGTACGGCGTGGCGTCAATCCCTGCAATCGAAGGGACTTTCCAGTGAGAGCCTGAGGCAACAAGAAATTGACGGGCAGATAAGTGCCGACGATTGATGCTGATTTCGTGAGGACTGAGGAAATGTGCAACTGAATGGTAGGTATCAATTCCATGCTTTTCGTAGTATTTACGGTTACCCCCCGCACCGGTACGTTTGATAGCAAGATCTTTCCAATTTTTTAGTGAAAGGAAGTTGTACCCAAGCGCTGCTGATCGTAGTCCAAAACGTGTGCCTTGCTTGGCTTCGTCATACAGTTGCGCTGCATGAAGGAGAGACTTAACAGGGATTTCTCCCCAGTTTGGGGACTCACCTCCAAATACATCTGATTCAATGACGGCAACTTTTTTGCCGGCGGTGGCAGCTATCATTGCAGCTGGGCTACCACCCGCTCCACTGCCGATAACAATGAGATCGTAGTCAAATTGAGGTTTTCGTGCCATATACGCTTAGCTCCTTTATACAACCAGTTGGTGATTCTGATATAAATATGCGGCTTCCGGGTGGAATATCTGCAGGGCATTTGTTGCAATGCGACGAAGGTCCTCAGATGTAACAGATGGTTTCTGGCTTACCCACTTTTCAACGACATCAACAACTTTGTCGGCTGTCATATGCGCCTCACCCTCTGGGCTTCGTACACTTAGACATGCGGCCTGGACACTGCTGTGTAGTTTTGTGTGGTCGAATGCTTCACTTTTCCTGGAGCCTTGTCGTTTGATCACATCGGCCATGGTTAGATATTCCTCGCAGCAGCCATAACAGTTTGAGTAACAACTTCCTCGACATAGACGTAAAAGGCAAGTACCACAAGAGCACTGCCAGCGGCAAACTGTAGGAACTTTTTGTTGGTTTCTCGCCATTTTTGGATGCGACTGATACTGTGACCTGATCCAATCAGTGCGTTGACGATGAGGAGTGAAGTAAGCGAGACAACCGAATAAAGTGCAATTGCAGCCAACTGGAGTGAGGGATCAAGCGTTAGTAGCGCCAGAGTAGCCACTGATAGTGGAGCGACGATGAACAACAACTCCCCTAAGACACTGGTTACACCAAGACTGAAAGCTTCGGCAGAGTGTTTGGTTGCTTTTGCGCGCCTACCAAGAAATTTCGCAATACTACGTGGAACCCATAGCGTTGTACCCGCCTCTTTTCGGTAGTAGAAGAGCCAAACAGATATGCCTATACCCGCAAGTAGTCCACAGCATATTGTCCATGGAAGCATCGGTTGATTAAGGTTACTCACAATGGGGGTTAAAACAAGCGCAAAGAATGACAAGAGAAGTACCGTCATAACGATTACGCCAAATGTGAATGAATTTACCAAACTAAGCAGTCGAGCGTGCGAGCGCTTACGACCAATTGTATGACTCGAAAGAAGCGTCATCATACTTATGCTTAGCTGGAAGCTAGCGTGGATGAGTGCAGCGACTCCGATGATGATAAAAGCAGATAGTTCAGACATGTTTGTTTAGGTTAGTTTTCCTCTCTTAAACTATAGCATAAGCATATCGCAAAAGCCAAGATAGTACTGATGGTACTCGCCTCAATGGAAAATGTATGAAATAGTACTTGATTTTTTAACAATCTTATGCTTAAATAGACTCATAAGATAATCAAACACCAAAAAAGGAAAATACAATGCAACAACAAGCTGTCAGCCCTGAGCTGGTACCTATTGAAGATACGTGGAACCTGGAACGCACAGATGAAGAGCTACGATCCTTTGTTTCAGAGCGTCTACTAGCTAATCCACTCTCAGAAGCCCTACTTGTGCAGTAGATCCGTGGAGGTTTTATACTTCTTCGTGAGGTCGTGTCAGGGTGAGAAGCTTAACAAGTCCCCAACCGATAAGCGCATAAATAACGACAGCAAGTATACTGCTGACCTCTAGAACTGATTGTCCGTAGGTTGGCTCGCCAAATATACCAACGAATGGTGCTACAAATAGACTACTTACGGTATAAACGAAATCGACAAATCCTGCATCGCGGTTAGCTGCAAGTAGCAGTAGGATGAATCGAAGAGCGAGTAGTGCGACAATTACTCCAACGAAAAACCAGATGATTCGTTGTGCAACGACGACTCCTGATGTCTGGGTCGACTTTGTTACCGTTTGTCGTTGTACGTTGGTGTCTCCTGCTTGTACATTTGTTTCGCGTACTTCAGTTGTTTCTTGCTGATCTTCTTGCATGGATTTCCCCCATTTAAAGGTTGTGTTTACTATTGTAACACTACAAAACCTAACCTTCGCAATAAACAAAATCGACGGAGAATCCGTCGAAGAAGTCAATTTTGGTAGCAGCGACAGGGATTGAACCTGTGACCTTAGGCTTATGAGTCCTACGCTCTAACCAACTGAGCTACGCTGCCATACGTACCTGGTAGATTGTAGCAAAAATTATTCCAGATTTCTAGGGGTGGTATATACTGAGTGTAAGCACAATCGTTATGGATCTATCACGTTATAACATCACGGGTCAAAAAGAGGCAGCTGAAGCGGCGGCAAGAAACAACGCGCGTCTGATATTGATCCGCTGGCCATATATGCTGCTTTTATTTGGAGCTGTTGTTGCCTCTGCTTGGATTACGGGTCGTGCACAGTTGTATGTTCTGGACTATCTGTGGGTGCTTTCACTCGGTGTTGCGGTTAACGGGTTTTTTGCTGTTGTTGTCCATGTGTTTCGTACCAATCTCCAGACGCAACATTTTCTCACAGTGGCTCAGCTAATTCTTGATATGACACTGGCAGGTATCATCACTTACATTCAAGGTGGAGCTGAGGCACGAACAACAATTTTATATATGTTTCCTATCATGACGGCTGCTTTGATATTTGGCGGCAGAGTGGTAACGTTGGCTGCTCTACTCAGCGGAGCGACATATATCATGACAATCTTCCTGTATCTCTACATATCGGAGGAAAGCACAAACTACGAGCAGCTGATTTTGCCAATGATCTTCTATCCAACAGTCTTTTTAATTCTTGGGCGAATCACTCGTTATTTGCAGCACATCGGGACAATCGAGGCGAGGGAAAAAACCTATAATTCTTTCTTGTCTCTGTTGGCCCATCAGCTCAAACACCCTGCCTCTGCTGTGACGACGATCATCGATGCTATTAACCACAATGAAACAGGCAGTATCGACGAAACAACTAAACGATACATCGAAATGCTTAAGAGTGAGAATGAGAATCAAATTCGTCTCATCGATAACTTGCTTGAGGCAGCTCCTCATGAAAAAACAGCCTCGTTTGATGAGCGGGTCGATATCGTTCCGGTCATTGATAAAGTCGCAAGTCGTCTCGCGGCCGCAAATGATCGACCTGACGACTTGGTCCAACTGCCAAAAACGGCTGCGAAGATGGTTGCTGATGTTAATCCAATTCGCCTAAGTCTTGCAATGACTAATATATTTGACAACGCATTTCGCTACAGCGAACCTGGTCAGTCGGTTAGCTACGGTATAACGGAGAAAAGTGGTACTATAAGGATACTAGTACGCGATAGCGGTAAGGGTATGAGTAAGACTGAAATCACACACCAGCTTGAACGATTCTCTAACCAAGGTATAAGTGGCATGCAACATGAACATCTTGGAGGACTTGGTATAGGTCTATACGCCGCGGCAAGGATAGCCCGAACACACGGTGGAAAGCTTGATATTCATTCTGGCGATGGTGTCGGGACTACAGCGATTTTTACACTTAAAAAGGAGCATAAGAAATGAGCAAGCGTATATTAATGGTTGAAGATTTCCCAGTGATGCAGAAGTTTTATAAGGATGCACTTGAAAAGGCTGGCTATGAGCTTGATATGGCGGGCGATGGCAACCAGGCGCTTGAAAAGGTGATAGACAATGACTACGATATTATTTTGCTCGATATGCTTTTGCCCAATATGAATGGTATCGAATTTCTCGAAAAGTACCAGAACCGTCCGAGTACTACGCGTGTTTTTGTTTTGAGTGACTTCTCTGAGCCAAGTCGAATTGAACGCGCAAAAGAGCTAGGAGTTGAAGAGTACCTGATCAAGTCTGACTATCCACCATCGGAACTTGTTGCCAAGTTGGCTGCTGCGTCTGAAGAGGACGTGATACCACAGCCACAAGAGTGATATACTAATAAGTGAATTGGCCTAGCGATACACACTATCTGCGTAAACAGAAAAGCGTCCCTCCAGGTGTTCATCATTCATAATCGTTTTCGGCTTCTCGCTAGTAGAAACGGCTAGCAGGCAAGACGGGCGATAAAATCCATACAACGTTTCTCCGTATAAACATGTCGCGAAGCACGAGGCGTTAGCCGAGCTTTAGCGGGAGGAGTAAATTTTTGGATTCATTCCAAAAATGACACGGAGGGCAGAGCCTTCCTGGGGAATTACTATGAATGATGAAACTTTTTTAAACGAACAAATAGAAGTGATTGCTATCTTTCGGCCTGGGCGGACCATGTGTGAACCAGTACGATTTCGCCGGGCAAATGGGCGAGTAGTAGAAATAGAAGAGATCGGCCTCAGGCATCCGACCGTGCAAGGGAAGCGGACAGTTCATATGTTTGACGTGACCGATGGTGGTGCGGATTACCGACTAGAATTTGATAGCGAGCGGCTGACGTGGCGACTCACCATGGAGGGTGACCATGCTTGACACTTCCCGCCCGCTTATCATGCACATTGACCTCAATAGTTGTTTTGCGACGGTAGAGCAGCAAGCGAGGCCACGACTGCGCGGACGACCAGTGGCGATTGTGAACCGTCGTACTGAACATACGATGATCGTCACCTGTAGTTACGAGGCGAAAGCAAAGGGCGTGAAGCTCGGTATGCGCCTGAAGGATGCACTTGTACTATGCCCTGATTTAGTAGGCTTAGAAAGCGATCCGCCAAAGTATAAATACGTCTATCATCAACTGATGCGAATTATGAATGATTATTCGGCACATGTACGTATGAAGAGTATCGATGAGGGGGTGATTGACTTTGGTGAAACGACCGAACGAATAGCGGGAAGAGATATCGTCGAGATCGGTCACGAGATTAAACAGCGGCTATGGGATGAAGTAGGGATAGCGATGAACTGTAATGTCGGCATTGCTACGAACCGCTTTTTGGCTAAAACTGCCGCTTCCCTGCACAAGCCAAATGGTCTGGATGTCATTACTCACGAGAACCTGCGCGAAGTGTTTGCCAGTCTTGAGCTAACTGATCTAACAGGAATAGCGGGACGCATGGAGCATCGGTTAAATGCCGTTGGTATTTTCACGCCGCTTGATTTCTTAGATGCGAGTGAGGAGACGCTACGCCAGCAGGTATTTAAAAGTATCGATGGGACGTATTGGTATAAACGACTCCGTGGATGGGAAGTAGATAAGCGTGATTTTCCGCTGAGAAGTGCAGGGCGACAATATGTGTTGGAGCGCTATAAAATGCCGCGAGCCGAGGTGCTGCAACGACTACATCATCTATGTGAGGAGGTAGGTTGGAAAGTGCGCTCTCAAGGATTGGTTGCCAGGGGTGTCCACGTACATGCCAGGGGATATCATCACGAAGGTACTGGCTGGGGCGGGAAGTATTGGCACGCTCGCCATATGGCCACCCTTCCCTTTTTCTCAAATCAGGCCATCTACGATCAAGCAGCTCGTTTGTTTCAGTCAGCTCCCCCACTTGTCAAAGAAATTGGAGTGACATGTTATGAGTTGAGTGAACCAGAAGATAACCAGCTCAGTATCTTTGGTGATGAGCTGGCTCGTGACCGGGCGATAACGAGCGCAATTGATGAGATTAATGGTCGCTACGGAAAACGGGTCATTCACTCGGCAGATACGCTTCCAACGAATATGATGGTGAAAGAAAAAATTCCTTTTGGCTCGACGCGATATATGGATTAGGCGTAGAATGTATAGTGATGAGAGAAATTATACGTGATATTGTCGGTGGAGTCATTGTATCGGCGGATGGAAGAGTTCTCCTCGGACACAATGTGAAGGGCGGTGTCTTTGACGATAAGTGGGTGGTGCCAGGTGGTGGCGTAGAGGAGCATGAGACGAAAGATGATGCGTTGAAGCGTGAAATGCTTGAAGAGACAGGGATTGATATCTCTGGGGCAAAGATTACTCCCTTTGAGACTATACTTTCAGCAAGTACTGAGAAAACTCTGCGTGATACGAGTGAGCGTGTAATGGTCCATATGACATTCTATGACTCGCTGATTGCATTGCCAGTTAATTCAGATAAAGCGGTAATTGTGCCAGGTGATGACTATAGGGATGGCCAGTGGGTTGACCCAACTACCCTCACCGGTCTTGATCTAGCAGTGCCAACGAGACAACGTCTTGAAGAGGCGGGGATACTAAATGGTAAGTAAGCGTACAGTGATGTTTGGAGCTGTCGGCGGCATGGTTATTGGTGGCGCGGTGCCTTTCTTGTGGGGAGACTATAATAGTTTTGATCTTCCTAATGTCCTGACAACAATGGCAGGAGGGTTCCTGGGTATTTGGCTGGCTGTCTGGCTGGGCAAGCGTTTTGATTTTTGATGAAGTATATAGTTGCAGTATCTGGCGGTGTGGATTCGGTGGTGTTGCTCGATATGCTCGTGCACGGTCGCTTAGAAATAGGCACAAGGCAGAATCCTTCTGAAATTGTTGTTGCTCATTTTGAGCATGGTATTCGTGGTGAGGTGTCAAAAGCTGATGCACGGTTTGTAGAAGCTTTGAGTCAAAAATATAGATTGAAATATGAAATTGGATATGGAAATTTGACTAAAAGTACCTCCGAGGCCACTGCTCGTGAAAAACGATACGAGTTTCTCCAAAAAGTCGCGAAAAAATATGGCGGAAAAATAGTGACTGCCCATCATGCGGATGATCTGATCGAGACAGTGGCAATTAATTTAGTGAGAGGTACCGGTTGGCGGGGTTTGGCGGTATTTGGAGATAAAAACATTACTCGCCCTCTCCTATCAAAAACAAAAATAGAACTGTACGACTATGCTCTGAAAGAGGGACTCGAATGGGTGGAGGACGAGACTAATCAGACTGACCAGTATCTTAGGAATCGTATACGACGTCTTGTGTTTCGGTTGAGCGATAAGACGAAGCAACGGCTCTGTGATTATTGGACTATGCAGTCAAAGTTGGCATCTTCTATCGATCAAGCTGCATCCGATTTCACTGAGGTTGAGCTTAGGCATCGCTATTTCTTTATTATGATTCCTGATAAAGTGGCGATTGAATTACTAAGGTCAATTACTGCCGCCAAACTTACAAGGCCACAACTATCCAGTGCGCTCCTTGCAATTAAAACGTATCGAGCAGGTCAAATATTCGAAGCTGGAGCGGGGATTCAGTTTGAATTTACGAGCAACCATTTTATTGTAAAAAACAGTAGTCCAGTGCTATAATTAACAGAAGTAGATAAATCGCAGGTCATCTCCAGGAAGGAACAATTGCTACCCTTATGCCAAGTCGCCCAAAACCACCAAAAAAATCATTCTCAAACATTATGCGTTTAGGACTATTCTGGACACTCATGGTAGCCATAGTTGTTGGTATTGTGTGGTTGGGATCACCGAGTGGCAACCTTAAAGAAGTACCGGTTTCGGGTGTGATTGAGCGTGCAAACAAAGGTGAGATTTCCAAGATTCAAGGACAAGGTGATGATCTGAAGATCACTCCAAAGGGTCAAAAAGAGCCAACTGAGCGATCTTATATCCAGGGTGGTGTCAGTACACTTGTGAAGGATAATGTCTTGAACGAACAAGGCAAGAAGGTGTTGAGCGATAGTGCACCAAGCCAAACAGGCAATACGCTCTGGACACTTGCGACAATCTTTGTGCCTGTACTGCTAATCGGTGCCTTGTTCCTCTTTATGATGCGACAAGCACAAGGCCAGAATAATCAAGCACTTGGTTTTGGTAAAAGTAAGGCAAAGCTGTATGGCCTCGATAAAGAAAAGGTAGTATTTGATGATATTGCAGGCAACGATGCGGCAAAGCAAGATCTTGAAGAAGTTGTTGACTTCCTGAAGCATCCTAAAAAATATCAAGAACTTGGCGCCAAGATTCCAAAGGGTGTACTGCTTGTCGGTAATCCGGGTACGGGTAAGACAATGCTTGCACGAGCAGTTGCAGGTGAGGCAAACGTACCATTCTTCTCGATCTCTGGTTCAGAGTTCGTGGAAATGTTTGTGGGTGTCGGTGCGAGCCGTGTACGAGATCTATTCGCAAAGGCGAAAAAGAATGCACCAGCGATTATCTTCATCGATGAGATTGATGCCGTGGGTCGTAAGCGTGGCTCGGGTATGGGCGGTGGTCATGACGAGCGTGAGCAGACACTCAACCAAATCCTTGTCGAGATGGATGGCTTCGAGACAGGTACAAATGTGATTGTGCTTGCGGCAACAAACCGTGCTGACGTGCTTGACCCTGCTCTGCTGCGTCCTGGCCGTTTTGACCGCCGGACGAACATTATGCTCCCAGAGCGTAAAGATCGTGAAGCAATTCTGAAGGTTCATTTTAAGAATAAGCCAACAGACCCAACGGTAAATCTCGACAAGTTGGCAGCTAAGACTGCTGGTTCAAGCGGAGCAGATCTCGCGAATATCGCCAACGAAGCTGCTATTATCGCCGCTCGTCGTAATGCCAAGCACATCAACAACCGCGACCTAACTGAGGCGTTTGAAAAAGTTGCAATTGGACCAGAACGAAAAGCGAAGGTTATGAATGAGAAGGAAAAGCAATTGACGGCTTATCACGAGGCAGGTCATGCGATTGTTGGACATATCCTTCCTGACTCTGATCCAGTTCACAAAGTCACAATTATTCCACGTGGTGGCACCGGTGGTGTGACATGGTTCTTGCCACCAGAGGACAAGAGTTACACGAATGTCTATGAGTTCAAAGACATTCTCGCACGTGCGCTCGGCGGTCGTATTGCTGAAAAGATAATCTATGGCAATGATGGAATCACGACAGGTGCGGGTAGTGATCTTCGCAAGGCCACTGAGATCGCTCGAGACATGGTTATCGAGCAAGGTATGGGGATGAAGCTGCGTGACCAAGTCTTCCATGAAGATAATGGTGGTATGGTGTTCGACAAAATTACACACGAGCGTCCATACAGCGATGACACAGCAAAGGAGATCGACAGTGAGGTCCGAACCCTGATGCAAGAGGCTGCTAAAAGAGCTGAGACTGTCCTCAAGCACAATCGTAAAAGTCTCGATGCGCTTGCCGAGGCGCTCCTCAAGGAAGAGACCTTGGAAGAAGCTGCCGTGGTAGATATTCTTAAGGATACAACGCTACCAAAGGAAGCTATGCTGCACGCGGCCTAGGGATGATGAGCCATGGGCCGAGTACGCAGTATTGTTTCAAAAGCCAATCAAAGAATTACAATTCAGATTGCTGCTGGGCTGCTTGCAGCCTCGACGCTCATATCGAGCCTACTCGGATTATATCGCGACCGTATTTTAAATAGCCTATATCTGCCATCAGATGCTCATGCGGGCTATGCTGTCGGTATCGATGCCTATACTGCGGCGTTTACAATCCCGGACTTCATGTTCTTTATCCTTGTCTCGGGAGCACTCAGCGTGACATTTATTCCAGTCTTTAATCAGCGTCTTGTGACCGGTAACAAAAAGTCAGCTTGGGAACTCTCGACCAGTTTGATCAATCTCATGGCATTGGCGACGTTGGTAGCATCTGTCTTGATTATAATCTTTGCTGATCCTTTGGTAAGTTACATTGTGGGTCCAGAATTGAGTGAGTCTGGTCACGGCTTGGCGGTGAGTATGATGCGCGTTATCGCAGTCAACCCGTTCTTGTTCGCAATTGCGACGGTGATTGCCAGTATCCAGCAAGCAGTTGGTCGGTATGTGTTCTTTACTTTGGCTCCGATGATTTACAACATTGGTATTATTATTGGAGCACTATTCTTTACAAATGGGGTTTCTATTTTTGGCTGGCAGATTATTGATGGCGGCATCATGGGCGTTGCGTTGGGTGTGGTACTTGGCTCGATTATGCAGCTACTTGTTAGTTCACTCGGTCTGATAGGACTTGGTTTTGACTATCGATTCAAGATATTCTGGCGCAATAAAGGCTTTCGCAAAGTGCTACGCTTGCTGCCCCCACGCTCACTCGATCAAGGTATGGATTATGTGAATAGTCTGGTTGAAATGAACCTTGCTTCGCGTATGACGGCAGGAACGATGCGTGTCTATCAGCAGGCTTCGACACTTAGTCTCATGCCAATCAATCTCATTGGTGTGGCTATCTCGACAGCAGCATTTCCAAAAATGACTGAACGACTTAATCAAGGACGACCCGATCTTTTCCGAAGTGAGCTTCAGACAGTACTCCGGGTGATCATATGGCTGAGCTTGCCTGTTGCGATGATCACATTTTTCACGAGAGGCTATGTGGTGAACTTTATCAGTGCCAAATCAAATCTCAACTACCTGATGGCGGGATTACTTGGCACACTTGTGATTGCTATTCTCTTTCGATCGATTTATTACATTGCAGCTCGTAGTTTCTATGCTCAGCAAGATACCAAAACGCCACTTTATATTTCGTTCGTCTCGATTGGACTGAATATTATTTTGGCTCTGTGGTTTACAATGTCACTTAAAATGGGAGCGTATGGTCTCGGGTGGGCACAGTCGATCGTTGCGGCTGTTGAGGTAATTATTTTGTTTGCGATTATGGAGCGTCGCATACGCGGTATATTTGATCAGCACTTCATGAAGGCTGTTGTTCGCATGGTAGTTGCAACGGCGATTACGGCAGTTGTTTGTTATACGATGGTTGTACTACTGCCGCTTGCAGCAACTGATGACAGCTTCCTGAGAAGTTTTCCAAAGTTTGTGGTTATCGTCAGTGTCAGTATGCTTGCCTATACATTCATCAGCCAGTTACTTCGGTTAGGTGAGGCGCGCCCAGTTATTGCAATAGGCAAGAAGCTTTTGTTTGGTCGATTGCGAGTGAGGAAATAGTAGTGGATCAGCAGCAGATCAGAAATTTTTGTATCATAGCGCACATCGATCACGGTAAGAGCACACTTGCCGATCGTATGATGGAGCTGACTGGTACGGTTGAGAAACGTGAAATGAAAAGCCAACTACTCGATAGTATGGATCTTGAGCGTGAAAAGGGAATAACGATCAAGTTGGCACCGGTTCGCATGCGTTATAAGGATATTGATCTTAATCTAATTGATACGCCTGGACATGTTGACTTCAGTTACGAAGTATCACGCTCGCTCGAGGCGTGCGAGGGGGCTGTGCTTGTAGTTGATGCAAGCCAGGGTATTCAGGCACAAACACTTGCCAATGTGTATCTTGCACTTGAGGCTAATCTCACGATTATTCCTGTACTCAATAAGGTAGATCTCCCTGCTGCCGATGTACCGCGAGTCTCTAAAGAAGTGATTAATCTACTCGGATGCGATGAGGCTGACATTCTGAAGATATCAGCCAAGACAGGTGAAGGTGTACCAGATGTACTTGACGCGATCATTGCACGTATTGCGCCACCAGGCGGTGACGCACTGAGCGCGACAAGAGCACTGATATTTGATAGTTATTACGATGATTACCGCGGAGTGATCCTATATGTTCGTACTGTGGATGGGGAAATCAAGAAGGGTGATACGATCGAGATGCTGGCGACAAGTGCAAGTGGTTTGGCACTGGAAGTCGGAGCATTGTCACCAACTATGAAACCAGAAGCATCTATTGATACTGGCGAGATCGGATATATTGTCACCAATCTAAAAACAACTCGTGAGGCAAAGGTTGGTGACACAATTACTATCAAACGTTCACATGCGAGCGAACCGCTGCCAGGCTATCAAAATGTGAAACCGTTTGTATACGCCGGGTTCTTCCCTGTCTCAAACGAGGATTACAATGACCTGAAGGATGCAATTGACAAACTAAGCCTCAGCGATTCTGCGCTACAATTTGAGCCAGAAAATTCACCAGTGCTTGGATTTGGCGTGCGAATAGGTTTCCTCGGATTACTTCATATGGAAATAATTCGTGAACGACTCGAACGGGAGTACGATCTGGATCTAGTGGTGACCAACCCGTCAACTGACTACCAGGTAAGTCTTACAACGGGTGAAGAACTTGATATTAAGAGCGCATCTGAGCTACCTGATGTTACAAAAATCACGGAGATTCGTGAACCATGGATTAATGGAGAGATTGTGGTTCCACAAGACTACATAGGATCAGTGATCCAGCTCATTGTTAGTAAGCGTGGTCGACAAAAGAATTTAAGCTATATCGATGAGCGAGCACTTATCAGCTTTGAGGCGCCACTTGCCAATCTTTTGACAGATTTTTATGATCAGCTAAAATCTGTAACTTCCGGGTATGGATCATTCAACTATGAATTATCAGGGTATCGTACTGAAGATTTGGTGCGTGTCGATTTCTATGTATCGGGCGAGATGGTGGATGCACTTTCAGTGATGACACACCGATCAGAATCCCAAAGCCTAGGAAGAGACATAGTCAAGAAACTCAAAGAAGTGATACCACGTCAGAATTTCCAAGTTTCCTTGCAGGCGGCGATTGGGGGTAAGTTCATAGCCCGCGAAGATCTCAGTGCGTATCGTAAAGACGTCACGACTGGCCTTTACGGTGGAGATGTGAGCCGAAAGAAGAAAGTACTTGCCAAGCAGGCAAAGGGCAAGAAGCGCATGAAGCGATTCGGCAAAGTTGACATTCCGTCAGAGGCGTTTACTGTCATGTTAAAGAGGGACTAACGTGACATTTATACGATTTCTACTGCGCAAACTTTATGATTGGTCAGGAACTTCCCGGGCAAGAAAGTTAATCCTCGGACTATTTATCGTACAAGCTGTATTTCTTGTCTTCGCTACTAATATTGGTACGCCACCAGACGAATACAATCATGTCGAGTTTGTGCAGTTTTATGCTAACAACTCACTTGCACCAGTCTTTAGCGATCAAGAGCCAACATGGCATCTGGGTGATAAGACACGAGAAGTCGATTACCTGTACCATTATTTGATGAGTTGGATAGCGCGTGCCTTGCCGTTCTCCGAACAGGTAGATGTCTTCGCGATCCGGCTACTGTCGGTATTAACAACATTTGGAACACTACTAATCCTTACGAGGCTCTGGCGGCAATTAAAGATACATGAAGGTGCGATCAATGTTGCGCTCTTGATTGTGACTAACTTGCCAATGGTACTGATGATATCTTCAGCTGTAAACAATGATGCCTTGGTTTGGTTTGGGGTGGCAGCAGGTTCGTTGTTGCTTGTGCGGTTGTATCAGCGGCCTCGCCTTATCGATGCGGCGCTACTTTCTCTTATCATTGTATATGGTGGGCTCGTGAAGCGCACTATGCTTCCTGTCGTTCTAGCTATGCTTATACTTGGAGGTACTGCAGCCATTCGACACTGGGCTACAATCAAGCGCCAAGTTAGATGGCGTGACTGGCGGATAATAGTGTGTACTGTGCTTGTAGTTGTGGGGGTTGGACTTGCCGCAGAGAGAATCGGCGGCAATATATATACCTACGGAACAATCACCCCAGAATGTACGCAGGTCCAGGGCGCAGAAGCATGTAAAGTTTTTTGGGGGAGTGCGCGTGATGAATGGGTGAATAATGACGAAGCCAAGGAGACCGATGAATGGCTACAAGGTGGTGCCACAAAGGATGACGTCCTCATGCCATTTCCAGCTTTTGTTGTCTCATGGCTTGTCGTTAACTTTGACAATATTGTTGATATACAATCCCAAGGCTGGAGACATGCTGCCATGCCACCGATATGGCTTGGTACAGTGACGGGTCTTTTGCTCATCGTAGGAATGGTCGTGGGGCTGGTGTATGACGTCAAGGCTTCTCGTCATTCGAACTCTGCACGGATGCGTCTACTTATTACTGCCCTTCTCTCTGTTATTGTGGTAGCGCAATTTGCTGTAAACTTTAGTTCTTATCAGCATGATCGTGTTTTTGGTCTCGCTCTCAACGGCCGCTATCTATTACCTGCGATACTACCACTCGCAGGAATCGCATGTTTTTATTGGAGCCGTATATTGAAACCCACTTGGAGCAGTATCTTTGCTGTGTTTGTGATAGGAAGCATTATGATCGGCTCGGGTATTATTATGATGCTACGTAACCCACAGTTATTCACCGGCTAAATCATACTCTAAATAGGCGGTGTTTAAAGACACTCCGTCGTGCTACTATGGTAACAATGAAAAAGCAGATTATTACAGTGGCCGGTAAGCCTGGTAGCGGTAAGTCAACAACTTCAAAACTGTTGGCGGCTCAGCTTGGCTTTACTCACTATTCAACCGGCGACTTTTTCCGCGAGATTGGCCAAAGCCGTGGTCTCGATGTACTTGCGGCTAATAAAGCAGCCATGTCTGCGCAAGAAATCGATCATATGGTTGATGAACGACAGAAGCAGCTCGGTGAAACCGAAGATAAGTTCGTGATTGATGCCCGCTTGGGATGGCTTTTTATCCCAAGTTCATTCAAGGTGTACCTTGATCTTGATCTTGCTATTGCCGCCCAGCGTATCCTGGCTTCGGTGACAGAAGAGCGCCGTGTCAGTGAGGATTTACCCGATGATCCTGCGGTATATGCTGCGCAACTTGATGATCGCCTCGCGAGCGAAGCGGAGCGCTACCAAACACTCTATAGTGTCGATCCAGGTGTGTATGATAATTACGATCTTGTACTTGATACAAGTCATGATTCACCTGAGGAAATTGCTACAAAGATCATCACTGAGTTCAAGAAGTGGCAAGTATCCTAGCACTCGACTTGATAGAGTGCTAGATTCACGCTATAATTAGATCTATGATGACCGAACGTCAGATCGCTATTCTTTCTTCAATCATTGAACAATACGCTGAAGTTGCAGCGCCAGTGGGGAGTGTCACGCTTGCCAAGCTATTTGGCGTTTCGAGTGCAACTATCCGTAGTGAAATGGCCAAGCTGGAAGAACTTGGATTGATCGCTCAACCTCACACTAGTGCAGGCCGGATTCCGACCGATAAAGGGTATCGCTTCTATGTCAATCTACTAACACAGCAAAACGAATCTTCAGCCAAAGACAGGGGAACACGCGCCATTGAAGCTCGCGTTTCGACGCATAGTGATCGAGCCGATCGAGCTATCAGAAGTGCGGTTGATAGTTTGGTTGATCTGACACAAAACCTTGGTCTAGCTACGATCGGCGATGAACTCTATCTTGCCGGTATGGGAAATCTATTTTCACAGCCAGAGTTTCTCAGTGGGGCTAATGTCCAGAATGTCGCGCGATTACTCGATAACCTTGAACCCTGGTTACGAGAAGCCGCTCCTAACGAGCCATTGAATGTCTTCATTGGTAGTGAAAACCCAATCGGTAAGACCTCTGGAGCTACACTGATTATCAGTCGTTTCCGTTCACCGTTTTCAGACAGTAGTTACATCGGAGTACTTGGCCCGACTCGCCAGAGCTATGCTCGAGTCATGAGGCTGGTTCATCAGACGGGCAAAATGCTCGAGGATGTATTGTAAGATTGAAGAGAAATATAGGACAAAGTAAGGACAAAGATGGCGAAAAGTAAAAAACAGGAAGAACTCGAGCAACAACTTGGCGAGCTAACACAAGATTTACAGCGCACTCGTGCTGACTTTGAAAATTATCGCAAGCGAGCCGAGCAAGAGAAAGTTGCTGCGCGTGAAGCAGGTCAGGCAGCAAGCATTCTCAAGCTGCTCCCTATCATCGACAACATTGAACGTGCAATTGCCCATCTTCCTGAAGAGCTGAAAGATGATAAATGGGCCCAAGGTGTCGTTAGTCTTGTAAAAAATCTTGAGAAGTCACTTGAGACTATGAATGTAAAAAGGATTGAAGCTAAACCGGGAACGGTATTTAATCCGGAGCTTCATGAAGCGATCCAGTTTGATGAAGAAGCCGAAGGTGAGCATGAGGTGATCGAAGCAGAGCTCCAGGCAGGATACCTGCTTGGCTCGACGCCAATCCGTCATGCTATGGTAAAAGTAACTCGACAGTAGCTAGAGCTAGGTGATCATTGCTCTGATTGCACGGACTTGATCAAATCCAATCACCCAGCCTGTTTGACGGACGCTTCGGTAGAAGGGTGTCTGAAGCATCTCGCCATTATATTTGTAGACTTCTGGAAAACCATTGTACACCAGGATTGATGCCTCGTATTTTTTGATATGATAGTCAGCTTCTTCTAAATACCACACCTTATTGATTGTTCGGTAGAGGATGAGAAGAACTTTTATATATTCCATGCCCCAGAAGCTCCAGATACTGTCGCCACCATAGCTAGCAACGGCAAACCGTACGGCAGCAAACTGACGATGAGCTCTTGTCTCATGTTGGTATTTGATTGCGAATGGTCGATCAATGCCTTTGCTATGAATGTACTCAATACTACGTGTGAAGTATGTTACTTCGTCAGTTCGCTCAGGCTTTAAGAATCCTGTCGCAAGTACAATGAGCCAATCTGATGAGTAATACTTTTCACGCTTGCCTTCAACTGATATGTCTTCTAAGAAATAGCCTTCTTCTTCCAGCCAAAACGTACTCAGGATACGGGTCTTTAGTTGGTCAAGGAAACCAATGTCGGTTTCTACAAGTCCAAGCTTCATCGCAAGTTCGGATGTTTTCCAAAAAATCACGTTGTCATAAAAAGCCGAATGCCGTTTGGTGATATCCTTTGCTCCAGACATGCGAACATTTGGACTGATGAGCCCAAGCGATTCATCAAAGACGGTATTTCGATATTGTTCATAGTGGCTACGGAGAGAGTTTTCATACGTTGAAAGTAGAGCTTTGCTAGCTGGGACAGTGTCTAGTATGTGATGCTTTTTTGCAGGATAATCATAAGGTCTACCAGATTCGATACCGAGCGTTTGAGATAGGGCAAAAAGCATTCCGTATAGTGTGTCAGAAGGATAGGCGTAGAAGTTAACGCATGTTGCACTCCAGCGCCCTGTAGGGACAATCGTGGTCGTGAGGGTATCTTGTTTCGCAAAAACTCCAAGTGCATAGGCAAGTGTCTGGAGGTACACGATTTGACGATCGTGCCACCGCTTCTCAGTACTGTATATATTGTTATCAAGTGTTGGATAGTAAAAGACGCCCAAGTTTCGTACGAACAGAGCACTGAAATGGTCACCTGACACCAGCAGTAGCTTGTTCGGGTCAAAACGCAGACGATAGATATCATCGATAATTTGATCTAAAGATTTGCTGGTACTGCGGGGACTTTTCACCCATCTGCTGTAGAGAATGTGGATACCGTTTTTAACAATGGCGAAGATTCGGTGCGAGCGTGAGTCGCGAATGACCAATCTTTTGTTGTTATCGATGGCTTTGATAACACCCTTTTTCATCTCAGCACGGTATGGTCGACGCACAAGGGTAAAGCGATTGAAGGGATTCGTGAGATAGGCGAAGAGGACGACAAGCAGACATAAAAAAACAACCGCATACAGAACGAATTGCATACCCTCAGTGTAGCATAGGATGTGAAGTGTAAAACTTGCCAACTGTTACCGGGGGAGGTATTATACAAACTAATGAAATCAAAGTGGGCAACAAGACAAAAAGGCTTCACAATCGTCGAACTCTTGATCGTCATCGTCATCATAGCGATTCTTGCTGCTATAAGTATTGTCGCCTACAATGGAATTCAGCAACGTGCGCGTGATAGTCAGCGACTGCAAGACGTCAAGACAATTGCAAAAGCAATGGAGGCCTACTATATAGACAATGGTGTATATCCTCCAACCACAGGATCAACCAAAATTAATAGTACGTGGGTATCTACATCTGATGGAAGTTGGTCCAATCTTGAGACTGCGCTTGTGCCTAAGTATTTGTCTTCATTGCCTAAGGATCCAGGCTTCTCCACAACAACACAGCCAGCTATCTATGGTGGCAGCAATTATGATCTAGCTCGTTTGACGGCTAACTGTGATGGTATCACTCAGCAAAAATATGTTCTGACTTACAAACTTGAGGGCCAGAGCCAAAAGCGTGAAGTTATCGGAACCTGTACAACAAATCCGATTGCTGATTATGCGCCGTCAAGTGAGTACATAGTAGTCAAGTAACGTGCCAGTTACTATTTGGCAGCTATCTTTACCTCTGTTATAATAAAACAAAACGGACTAATCTCAACACGGAGTAATTTCTAATGGCTGGACACAATAAATGGTCAAAAATTAAACGCGATAAGGGTGTCAACGATGCCAAGCGTGGCGCAGTATTCACGAAACTCGGTAACCAAATTGCTATCGCTGCTCGTAGTGGCACTGACCCAGATATGAACCCAAGCTTAGCTATGGCGATTGAAAAAGCACGTCAAGCTAATATGCCAAAAGACAATATCCAGCGTAGTATCGACCGTGTGGCCGACAAAAATGCAGCTGCTCTCGAAGAAGTGACGTATGAGGGCATGGGCCCTGGCGGAGTCGGTATTGTTATCGAGACGGCAACAGACAATAAAAACCGGACATTCCCCGAAGTAAAGAACGCATTGGCGAAAAATGGTGGTCGAATTGCTGATGCAGGCAGCGTCATGTTCCAGTTTGAGAGGAAGGGTGTAATCCGTGTTGCTGAAACCGGTGAAGAGCCACTACTGCAGATCTTGGATGCGGGCGCTGAAGATGCCAGCGAAGAAGACGGAGAGATTGTCGTCTATACGGATCAAAAAGACCTGATGAAAGTACGCAAAGCACTGGTGGAGGCTGGACTCAAGGTTGAAGATGCGGAGCTGCAGTATATTGCCAAAACACCGATTGAAATCTCTGATGATGAAACAAGCGACAAGATCATGAAAGTACTTGATGCACTTGATGACCTTGACGATGTCGTCAATGTTCACACAAACGCAGAACTCTAAACACTAGCGTTTTACCACCTACTGCCGTATACTAAGTGCCATCATGCGGTTACTTAGGGTAGCAACTGTCACCGCTATAACTCTACTGCTTGTAGGTAGTCACTCTATGAGTGCTTCCGCCCTATCACCGACTGAGTCGCCTACTGTACCAGCAAAATCTCCTTTGAAAGTATCGGCCTACGCGATTTCATTGCAGCAATCGCCTAGGTCAGACGATCCGACTAAGCTTGAATATGTCGAGCGTCCGCAATACATCGAACTCATAAATGACTCAAACCAGCCAGTTGATCCTGCGGAATACAGCTTACGTGTTACCGATACCCATGGAGCTGTATTGGTGGATGCTGCAATAGAAAAACCTGGCGTTACTGGATACATAGAACCAGGTCAATTTATCACCCTTAGTTTCAATGGTGCAGTGGAAGGTGTCACATTTGATCTTTCGACTAGTCCAGCAGAGTTTCACTATCTGACCAAACCTTCAACAAGCCAGCTTGACCGCGAGTTCCAGTTGTTCCGGGGCGGAGTAGGGGTATATGCAAAAGCAGTTAAGCTAAAGCTTGATAATCCAGAGCCGCAGACTCGGCTTGTCTTTATGACGGTGACGGCAGAAGAACAGGCAAATGAAGCACGTGTTGTCTATGATGGGCCACTATATGTACCCAGACATGGATTTTCGCTTGCACCAATAGAAATCTTGGCCAATCCAAGTAATTGTGCGCCATTTGATGTGTCCGCAAGTTGTAAAGAGTATGTTAAGTTCTATAATGCAGGCCCCAGCAAGGTGGACTTTGATGGGACACGTCTACGGGTTGGCTATCTAGGCCAGGCAAGTACTGCGCAAAATACGACGGCACTTAGCGGTGAGGTTGGGCCAAATCAGTATGCTTACTTTACTGTCGACATTACCAACAGCGGGGGATATGTATGGCTGGAAGATGTGTATGGGGTATTGCCCTATGAAAACACTGTTGTTGCTTACCCTGACGCGAGCTCTACGACAAAAAAGGGAAAATCCTGGGCACTCATAGATGGGACATGGCAATGGGCAGTACCGAATCCAGCTGGTCAAAACACGGGGCTTCCACAGGGAACTGAGCGGGGGAGCGCCTCGGAACGCACCCTGATGCCTTGTCGTGCTAATCAATTCCGTAATCCGGAAACAAACCGTTGCAAGCGTGTTGACTCGACTGCTTCGTCGCTAACGCCGTGTGCATCTAATCAGTACCGTAATCCTGAGACAAATAGATGTCGTCTTGTAGGAGGCAGTGCGTCGAGTGGCTTGAAACCATGTGAAACTAATCAGTTTAGAAATCCAGATACAAATCGATGTAAATCACTGGTAGCAACTGCATCGAGTCTTAAGCCATGTGAAAAAGATCAAGAACGTAACCCCACAACTAACCGCTGTCGAAAAAGTACAGCAAGTATGATGCCGCTTGCTGATTTTCCGATCGAAAGAAACGCATCAACAGACCAGACAGACTCTCTAGGCTGGGTAGCGTTCGCCGGTGTTGGTGCACTTGCAGCGGGGTATGGTGGCTGGGAGTGGCGCTATGAAATTGCGAATCTTTTTCGTAAACTAAAGAGATTAGTCACAAAGCAATGAGAATTATCGGTATTGATCCAGGCACGGGTATTTTGGGGTTCGGTGTTGTTGATGTAAATGGGAGTCGGATACGTATGGTGACGGCAGGTGTGATCAAGACACCTGCTCATACGCCACTCGATGAGCGGCTCGAAGAGATTTATGACGGTCTCACGGAAATCATTGCGGAGACCAAGCCGGATACCATGAGTATCGAGAAGCTTTTCTTTGCGCGTAATGTAACTACCGCTATGAGCGTATCCCATGCTCGTGGTGTGGCGATGCTCGTCGGACGGAAAGCAAGACTACAGTTGGCTGAATATACCCCTCTTCAGATAAAACAGACGTTGACTGGTTACGGCAAAGCAGACAAAAGGCAGGTCCAAGAGATGGTAAAACTTCAGCTTCAGCTTCAACAGGTCCCTAAACCGGACGATGCAGCCGACGCGCTGGCAGCAGCGATAACTCATGCGATGATGGTACGTCATTCAGCTGTTTCTCAGTGATTTTGCTATACTGTAGCTAGATGTACAGAAAAGGACGATATACAAAAAAAAAGGGCCCAGTCGCTAGTACAAAGTACTTTTTGAAGCGGCGCTGGAAATGGTGGAAAGCATTGCCACGTTGGAAGAAGATACTCTACGCAGCCGGTCCACTGCTCGCGTTCCTCATCATTGTTCCTATTGCTACGTATGCGTATTATTACAACTATATTTCCGACATTGACAAACTACTCAACAAGAACAATACAGGTATCGTACTTCTCGATCGCAACGGCAAATCATTCTTTAGTATTCAAAATGCCAGACATCGCGACCTTGTAAAGCTTAAAGATATAAGTGACAATACCGAACACGCGCTTTTAGCGGCCGAAGATAAAGATTTCTATCGACATGGTGGCTTCTCGATTCCTGGCTACGCACGAGCTCTCACGAGCATGGTGACAACAGGATCTATCCAAGGAGGTGGGTCTACACTGACTCTACAGCTTGCGAAAAACACACTTCTGACTGGTAACCAGAGCTTCCTGCGTAAGTATCAGGAGTTGACTATTGCGGTTGCGATCGAGCAACGATATTCAAAAGACGAGATCCTCGAGATGTATCTCAACTCAGTGTATTACGGTGAAAATGCCTTTGGTATCGAAGATGCTGGAAAGACCTATTTCAATAAAACTCCTGCACAGTTGACGCTTGCCGAGTCTGCCATGATAGTCGGTGTTTTACCGGCACCAAATGCCTATTCTCCTATTTCCGGCACTCTGGCGTATGCCAAAGAGCGACAGCAATATGTGCTCGAACGGATGGTTGCAGACGGCTACATTACTAGTGCGCAAAAAGATGCTGCCTTAGCCGAGAAACTACGTTATGCAAAACAGGCCACTGTCAAGAATGAAGCACCACACTTTACTGACATGATACTCAGCGATTTGTATAAGAAGTATGGGGAAGAGGTGGTTAAGCGTTCTGGCTATCAGGTCAAAACAACACTTGATCTTAAGCTGCAGAAAATCGCCAATACGGCAGTTGCAAATAACATGGAACATATCACGATGAACGGTGGCTCAAATGCGAGTATGGTTGCGATTGATCCAAAGACTGGTGGCATCCGAGCGCTGGTCGGAAGTGCAGACTACAACAACCCTAAGTTTGGTAAGGTCAATATGGCTACATCTCCACGTCAGCCAGGCTCTACATTTAAGCCAATCTACTACAGTGATGCATTGGCGCGTGGAGTGATTACGCCGGCGACAGTACTCAAGGATACGCAGGCCGAAAAAGCAACATTTGGTGGCTATGATGTATACAACTACGACCGACAATTCCGTGGTAATGTTACTGCTCGCCAAGCTCTCGACTGGTCGCTCAATATTCCTGCGGTCTCGGTGATGAAGAAGGTGGGTGGACCTGAGCGCGCGATCGAAGTAGCGAAAGATCTGGGAATTTCAACGCTCGATGACAAAAAAACCTACGGACTTTCACTTGCGATCGGAAGTGGTGAGATACCGGTAACTGAAATGACAAATGCGTATGCAACATTTGCCAATGCCGGCACATACAATGCACTGGCAAGTATCCAGTCTATTGATGATAAATACGACAAAACAATCTACACCGCAAGTGTTAATCAACACCGTACTATCAGCGAGCAAGGCGCTTACTTACTATCAGATATTTTGAGTGACAATCAAACCCGTTCATCTTTCTTCGGCAGCGCGCTAAATGTCGTAGGTACAGACTACCAGACTAAGAAAGTTGCCGTCAAAACAGGTACGACCGATGACCTACGTGATGCATGGACGATCGGGTATACACCTGATATCGCCATTGGTGTATGGGTAGGGAATAATGACAATGCCAAGATGCTCAGTGGTGGTTCCGATATGGCTGGTCCAATATGGCGCGAGGCTATGGGACAAGCAATTGGATCAGGAAATCCAAGCTTCACTCGACCAAGTGGTATTGTCGAACGAACAGTATGTACTGAGATGGGATCACGGACGGATGTTTTCCTGTCGACAAATGTTCCAGATGAATGTAAGAAACAGACAACTCCAAAGCCACCAAAAGAACAGCAGCCAAAAGAGGAACCTAAATGTACCGTTGCTGGCAAAGAAAGCCTCAAGGCGAGTGACCCAAATTGTAAAGAAGACATGTGTGAAATTGCAGGCCTTGAAGATTTAGCTGCCAACGATCCAAACTGTGTCGAGCCAAGCGACACGGATAATGACGGTGTTGTAGATGCTAACGATCAATGTCCAAATACACCTCCAGGGAGTACTGTAGATACAAATGGGTGTGCTGCGGGTGAGGTACCAAGCGGAGGAGGCGGAGGTACGCCCCAAGGCCAGCTCCGTCGCCAGATCACGCAAGGTGTGTCATAATACTACCTAATGATTGCTCACGTATCTGGTGTTGTTGCCGAAAAGTTTGCTAACTCTGTGATCGTTGACGTTCACGGTGTGGGGTATGAAATACAAGTTCCTTTGGGAGACTATGAGCAGGCTATGCTTCATGACGAAGTGAAATTCTATACGTATCATCATATCCGCGAACAGTCACAAGACTTGTTTGGGTTTAGCAGTTTGGCAGCGAAGAAATTGTTTGAGCTGCTTATTACTGTGCAAGGGATCGGGCCGAAAGCGGCACTATCTATCCTGAGTCTTGGCGATAGCGAGACGGTGCGAAATGCCATTGCAAATAGTGATACGGCGTATATTTCCAAGGCAAGTGGTGTTGGTAAAAAGTCAGCTGAACGCGTAGTAGTTGATCTGCACGACAAGGTTGGTTTGGCGCTACGTAACAACAATGACGTACTTGGCAATTCGCAGTTAGTAACAGCAAATGATGAAGCCCTCGAGGCGCTAATGGCGCTCGGCTACAGTCTCAATGACGCCACACAGGCGCTTGAAGGCGTATCAACTGACCTATCGACGGCTGATCGTGTGACGGAGGCATTGAAGCAGTGACGCAAAGAGTGAAGATTAGTACTTTTGCTCCTATTGCCTCTGCTAATGCTGTGCGTGAGGCTCTTGGCAAAGCAGGCGCCGGCAGTATTGGAGAGTACAGTTTTTGTAGTTTTTCAGTTGCTGGAAAAGGACGCTTTCTACCTTCCGACAAAGCAAATCCTCATATTGGCCGGCAAGGTATGCTTGAAGAGGTTGATGAAGAACGAATTGAAGTGGTATGTGATAGGGCGGATGCACGCAAAATTATTTCTGCCATGAAAGAAGCTCATCCTTACGAAGAGGTAGCATTTGATATTGTACCTTTGTTGAATGAAGAGGATCTATAATGGCAATTGAACGAATCGTCGATACTGGCATTCATGACGAAGATAGTGACGAGCAGGTTATTGAAGTAACATTGCGTCCGCAAAGTTTTGATGAGTATATTGGCCAAGAGCGATTGAAGAAAAACCTCAAACTCGCGATTGCAGCGGCGAAAAAACGCGGCGAGCCGATCGACCACGTGCTACTCTATGGCCCGCCTGGGCTTGGTAAGACGACCATGGCAAGTGTAATCGCCAATGAAATGGGGGTAGGACTCCGCGTAACGGCTGGTCCGGCGATTGAGCGCGCGGGTGACCTTGCGAGTATTCTGACCAATCTACAGGACGGAGATATTCTCTTCATTGATGAGATTCACCGCCTAAGTCGTGCGGTTGAAGAAGTACTTTATAGTGCGATGGAAGACTACAAACTTGATATTGTGATAGGTAAAGGTCCGGCAGCACGCAGTGTGCGGCTTGACCTGCCGAAATTTACCGTCATTGGCGCGACAACGCGGACAGGTAGCTTAGCGGCACCACTTCGTGACCGCTTCGGGCATATCCACAGACTTGAATTTTATACGGCTGATGAAATTGCTCAGATCATCACACGTGCCGCGAAGATCCTACAAACAGATATTCGTCCGGGTTCGGCAGCTATGCTGTCAAGCCGTGCTCGGCTTACGCCACGTATTGCTAATCGTCTTCTCAAGCGAGTTCGCGACTATGCCGATGTAAATGGTGACGGTATTATTGATACTGTAATTACGACTGATGCACTTAGCTTACTTGAAATTGACGAGCTTGGTCTTGATGCAGCAGATCGCAATATGTTACGGCAGATCATTGAGAATTATAGTGACCGAGCAGTAGGCCTCAATACAATTGCCGCTCTGACCGGTGACGAAGTAAGCACTATTGAAGATTACTACGAACCGTATCTAATGCAGATTGGTTTTATTGAGCGGACGCCTCGAGGGCGTGTGGTGACACCAAAAGCCAGAAAACATCTTGAGAAATGATAAAATAGTAAAAGTATGAATCCACAGTTTGAAGACCGAGGACAGTCAAAACCGATTGCCTATGATGCAAACGGCCAGCCACTCTATGCACAGCCACAAGCGCCCGGTGACCCTTCACCTTTCCAGGAGCCAAACCGCCCATCGCATGTGACTGCTGCACCAGAAGTTGCACCAGGTCAAAACTATGACCCGCAGCTGAGAACACAGTATGCAAATGAGCCCGGGGTTGTACATGCAACTCGCCAGGTTGAACCACCTAACTTTGAGATAAGCGACGAAGTTCGAAAGCGATATGAAGAGTCGAAACGCCGCTATCCAAATCTTAATATCAGCGAAGGTGAATTTGTTATTCTTGATATTATTCGCCATCCTATTGGGCTTTTACTGCATCTCATCGGTGGCGGTATTGTGCTACTCGCACTGACAATTGTGCTAATTATTTATCCGGTTAATCCTGCTGCCGTGGGTCTGCCTGACTTTGGTATAGTTGCGCTTATCGCTGGCCTATTGATGGCGCTGGTTGGGCTAGGCACATTTATTGCGGTGTGGGTATATCTACAAAATCATTTTTATATGACTAACGAAAGTGTCATCCAGGAAATTCAGCATAGCCTGTTCTCTCGTTTCGAGCAGACCGTAAGCTTGGGAAGCATCGAGGATGCAAGCTTTAAACAAAGCGGTATATTGCAAACAGTACTCAACTACGGGACGATACGACTTAGTACAGAAGGCGAAGAAACAACTTATCGTTTTGCTTACGTGGCAAACCCACGCAAGCAGGTAGCAATTTTGAACAACGCTATCGAATCCTTTAAAAACGGTCGTGCCGTTGACCCGTACGAAACCTGATTACTTCGTACGATTTGTTTTTACAAAGTCTTCTTCGTTCTCAAGTATGGCACGAAGTGTATAGCCTTTGCAGCGACCATCGCTACAATTAGTTGGTTCGTAGCGGTAGCTTGAATCGGTGGTGCCTAATTTATTGCCCTTCGGGTCAGTGAAGAGGGCTTTGTCCATTGAGGTAAGGTTTTTTTCATCAATTGTCTGTGGGTAGAATTTGTTTTTGGCGTAGAATATATCTTCGAGATTGTAATACATTGCGTTAACGGCTGTCCGTCGTCGGTCATCGCGAGCCATACTCTGTACATTGTTGAACTGACCCCAAAAAACCATACCAATGACGCCAAGCAAAACTATGATAAAGAGTAGCTCAAGGATGGTAAACCCACGTTGTTTCATTAGAGTCTATTATAGCAAATTGCGCTAATAAAACGTATAATATATAGAGACAAAGAGAGGGGAAATTATGGCCAAAAAGGCAGAGAAACCAGCAGTGTCAACTGAGAAACCGGACAATGAAGGTAAGTTAAAGGCACTTGGTCTTGCGATGGATCAGATCACTAAGCAGTTTGGTGATGGCTCGATTATGAAATTGGGTGAGCAGAAGAAGGCAAACGTAGAGCTACTGCCAAGTGGCGCACTTTCGCTTGACCTTGCACTTGGTGGCGGCTATCCAAAGGGTCGTATTATTGAGATCTATGGACCAGAGAGTTCTGGTAAAACGACACTAACGCTCCATGCAATTGCCGAGATTCAAAAGCAGGGTGGTACGGCTGCATTTATCGATGCGGAGCATGCTCTTGATCCTGCCTATGCAAAGAAACTTGGTGTAGATACCGATAACCTCCTAGTGAGCCAGCCAGACAATGGTGAGCAAGCACTCGAGATCGCAGAGACGCTCGTACGTTCAAATGCCGTCGATCTGATCGTTGTCGACTCGGTAGCAGCGCTCGTGCCACAAGCTGAGATCGATGGAGAGATGGGTGACAGCCATATGGGACTTCAGGCTCGTTTGATGAGTCAGGCACTTCGTAAGCTAACGGGTATTATCAACAAGAGCAAGGCGACGGTCATTTTCATTAACCAGATTCGTATGAAGATTGGCGTGATGTTTGGTAATCCGGAGACGACTACGGGTGGTAATGCACTGAAGTTTTATGCATCTGTTCGTATGGATATTCGTCGTATTGGCCAGTTAAAGGTTGGCGAGGAGATAATCGGTAACCGTACTAAGGTGAAGATTGTGAAAAACAAGATCGCTCCGCCATTCCGTGTGGCTGAGTTTGACATTATGTACAATGAAGGTATCTCAAAGACTGGTGACGTACTTGATCTTGCGGCACTGCACGGTATCGTCGGCAAATCTGGTGCATGGTATGACTACAAGGATGGCAAAATCGGCCAAGGTCGCGAAGCAGTAAAGGTGTATCTCAAGGAAAATCCAAAAGTGCTTGCTGAGATCGAAAAGGAAGTTAGAGAAAAAGTTGCCGAGGAAGAGTAATGTCGAGCTCTACAACGCTTGATGATCTCATAGCCGCCGATACGCTGAAGAAGCTCCAGGCCTATGTAAAGAGAACGGGTAAAGAGCGTGGATTCTCTGATGAAACAATTCAAGACTCTTTTATGCTCCTTGTGGAGGAAATAGGGGAGGTGGCCAAAGCTTTACGTCCTCTTCATGGAGTAAAAACAGCTAGTGACTCAGTTCAGAGTGAGCTTTCGCACGAGCTAGCCGATGTTCAGCTACTGCTTTTAAGCTTGTGCAATAAGCTCGATATTAATCTTGCTGATGCAGTGATTGCAAAAGAGAAGAAAAACCGTAAGCGGACATGGAATTGATTGAAAATTACTGATATTTCGGTTCAAGCCAGAAACTCCGATCGGGTAAATATCTCAGTTGATGGCAAGTATCGTTTTTCACTTGATATTGCTCAAGTGAGCGACCTTGGTATAAAGATCGGCAACGAGTACTCGGAGGAAGAGCTTGCTACACTTGAGACAGAGAGTCAGTTTGGCAAACTATATATCAGGGCGCTTGAGTACATCTTACTTCGGCCACACAGCTCACGTGAGATTCGCGACTATCTGTGGCGGAAAACCCGTACGACAAAGTACAAAAGTAAGAAAACGGGTGAGATAAAAGGGCGCGAAGGTGTAAGTGAGGACATGGTCGAGCGTGTCTTTGAGCGATTGAACGAGCGTGGTCATATTAACGACGAATCATTTGCTCATTGGTGGGTGGAAAATCGCAATATGCGAAAAGGAAGTTCACGGCGTAAACTCGCGAGCGAATTAGCCGGGAAGGGCGTATCGGCTACAACTATTGAATCGGCACTAGCAAGCTCCGGCCGTAGTGATAGTGAAGAGATTCTCAAGATTATTGCCAAGAAGCGAGCTAAGTATGACGAAGAACAAAAGCTGATTGCATACTTAGCTCGACAGGGCTTTAGCTACGACGATATCAAACAAGCGCTTACTGATTCTCAGATCGATCAATAGCTTCTGGCTGCGGCGCGCTGCCTCGGAATGGATTGGTGTATGCCTTTCCTGTATGCTTAACAGGCTCCGGTTGGCGTTCATCGTTCTTGATAATTATTTCAGTGTCGCTTACTTCGATGATCTGTGTACGGTCAATAATAAGCTCTGTATCGGTCAGACTCTTGAGAAGTGGGCGGCGGATATTGAGCTGTTTTATCATAAAGCTGCCAGGTTCTACAGAATAACCAACCACTTTGCCTAGGCGGTGTTTTTTCTCGTCCCGTACGGATTTACCGAGCAGTTCAAATCCAAAACCATAGACTTCTTGCACTTTCAGCACGTCATCAACGCCGACAAATTCTTCGCTACTATCGACAATCAGGCCAAGGTTACTTAGTTCGCGCACATCGGCAATTCGGAGAAATGATGGATGAATATCGAGAGAGTGTCCCTCTACCTCATAGGCGATGATCATAAGATTACGAGGGTCAATCAGGGGTCGTTTAGTACGCGCCAACTGACCACCAGTTTGGAGGCTCATGACAGGAATATTGTCTAATCGAGAAGATGCAATGAGCATAGATATAATACCTCTATCTCATGATAGCAGGATCCCAGCCGCTTTCAAAAAATGGGCTAAAGCGACCACTTGGAGCTGGCATCTGCTCGGGATTATCAGCATCTTGAAGTTTTTCAAGCGACTCAGCTGTTGTTTTTTGTTGTTGCGTAATTAGTGGCTGAACACCTGCCTGGCCAGTGCTAGGGGACTGGGTGATTAGGCTAAGTATCATCAAGCCCGCTACCGCGAGCCCTATACCAAGGACAGAGAAGAAGATGATAAATTGGAAACGACTGATGAAGGCTGCAGCTTTTTGAATGATGGCACCAATCTCGAGTGTTGACGATTTCATTACGAACCACCTCCTTGCTTTAGGTAGACACCGATAGAGAGTGTGCTGATAGTGACTTTCTTGGAGTTGATTGACTTTGCGCTCAACTCAATTACTGAGGTATGCATACGAAGTGAGTTATGCTCGAGCTTGTACATAAAGTCAAGGATGTACTGGTAGTAAGGGTCACCAGAGCCTTGCGGAGAGAAGGTAATTTCAGCCTTGGCGATCTCAAAGCCAGGGATCGAATCTGAAGCGGTAGCGGCACCTGCAGCCGCTGTTCCACCAGTAGCTGCACTTGCTGATCCTGACGATGGTGCGGTGCTACCACTCGCAGCTTGCTCGCCTGGTTTGACGAACTGGATTTTATCAACTTTTAGCTTGCTGGATTTCGCAAGTTTTTGAATATTATCGATAATTTGATCCTGGTAGCGATAGAATTGGGACTCGGCAACGATTGTTTCTGCTCGTTTTTGAGACGTTTCGTGCTCGGTAATGTACTTCTTTCCTTCTTCAATCTGGGCGATTGTAGCATCGGTTGATTCAATACTCGCATTTTTCTCAGCCGTTTCAGCGGTATAGCCACTGAGTGTTTTGTGGAAGAAATAAAATCCAGCAATTGACGCACCGAGTGTAAGTAGTAGAACGGCGAGGAGTACCCATCGGAGTCGAGTTGCGGTCAAGAAAGAGTTCTTCATGGCTGTTGACCTCTAACTTTTTCGTTGAAAATCACATGGAGGGTCGCGGTACAAGAATAGCTGCCATTGTTTTTACAGCTTTCAAAGTCAACTGATTCGAAACTAACATCTTTGAAAACCTCAGGATTTTTCTGCATGTTGTTCTTTACTTCGACCATCGCTTCCTTCGTGCGAGAGTGAACTTGCATAGTAAGCCCAGTACTGAAGTTTTCGGGAGCAATGTTGAGGGTGTCTACAACCGCATCGCGTGGGAGAGCATGGCCGATCGCAATAAATATACGAGAATAACTAATCTGTTTGTCGATAATTTTCTTTGCACCATCAATATTGGAGGTAAACGCTTGGATAGCCTGCTTGTCGGCGCTGTAGTTCGCAAGCTTTTGAGTACTATCGACTGCTTTACGGGCTGTCTCATCTCTTGCTTGTACAAGAACAAAATAAGCGAGGGAGAGTAGTATCCCGCAAAGAGCAGCTGCCGACAAAGTCATGATAATAAATTTCACAAGCGTAACATTGACTCGCCCAGCGCGAATCTCGGCTTTTTTTGCGTCTGGCAGTAGATTGATCATCGCAGGATACCTCGCGGTGGCAGTGAGGCCAGTCCAGCTACGGTGATGTACCTAGCGCGAAATTGCTTCGGTGGCTCTGGCAGAGAGCCGAACTTAAATCGTTGCCACGGACTAGCAACACGAGCGGGCATAATAAGCGCATTGGTGAAATACTCACCAATGCCGGGGACATTACTTCCACCACCAACGATAAGAACTTGTTCAATTTTCTGCTCGCTTACAAGTCGCTCATTGTAGTAACGTATGACTTTGCGCGCCTCGGTCAGGATACGTTCGAGACTTGGATCAAGTGCATGTTTGATCTTCTCTTGTCTTGGTCCTGGGTTTAGGCCGTTAAGGACCTTGAGTTGATGCGCATTCTCGAGAGGAACTTTTAGTTTTTTGGCAATATCGAGGGTAAAGGTATTGCTCCCTATGGTAGTGCTTCCGCTAACTCGAATAGAGCCATTGAGCACCGCGATATCCGTACCGGCTGGACCAATGTCAATAATCAGCGTAGGGAGATGGCCCTCCTCTGTTTGCTCTAGTAGGCGTGCTACAGCACTAATACTAGGCTCGACTGCACAGGGGCGAAGACCGCAGTTTTCGGCAATCGTAACTAGCCGGTCGATAAGCGTACGAGGAACAGCACTCATTGAGATAGTGATCTGCTTTTCTTTTCGCTCAATGACTTCATAGTCAACATATAGGGTCTCGATTGGCAGGGGAATGTACTGCTCTATCTCAAGGGATACCGAGTCTTTGAGATGCTTTTCCGCATCACTTGGCAGGGTAAAAGTACGGGTAAAGGTTCGAGATGTTGGGGCACTAATAACCACATGATTGCTTGTGAGACTTCCTATGAGATTTTTTGATAACAATGTTCGAAGTGATACTTCTAGATAATCGTCAGACTCATCATCAAGAGCAGCTTGCATCTTGGTTGGCTCGAGCTCAACCGAACCGTAGCCTCCTACTAGCCATTTGGAAGCATTAATAGTCATAACCTTCATACTTGTTTGGGTTATGTCGAGACCGATTACGGGTTTGTCTTTAAAGTATAGCTTTCCCACAGTATAGTGCCCACATATTTCTTATGTTTAGTATAGCTTATGAAACGCATGTTGGCTATGGTTACGATTTGATACTTTGCGAGAGGTTAGCGATTGGCATCATGACGCTTGCTGCGATAAGTCCGACCATTCCACCCATAAAGACAATCATAACCGGCTCGATGATGGAACTAAGGCCATCAATTGCAACATCAACCTCTTCTTCGTAGAAATCAGCGACCTTAACAAGAACTGTGTCTGTTTGACCTGTTTCTTCTCCAACTGAAAGCATTTGAGGGACGATGGCTGGGAATAGGGGACTTTTCTCGATAATAGATGATAGGGTTGCGCCATTCTGTACCTCTTTTGAGGCATTCAAGATAGCTTCTTCGTATAGGACGTTACCGACTGCATGAGCGGTCACGTTGAGTGCTTCAAGTACTGATACACCCGCACCGATTAGCGCAGAGAAGGTGCGGGCAAATCTAGCGACGGCGACCTTCATGACAATAGCTTTGACTCCTGGCACCTTGAGTACAAATGCGTGAAAGACGCGTTTACCTTTTGGAGTGCGGATAAAGCGGATCAGAGCAAAGATACCTCCAGCAATGAGAGGGATGAGGATATACCAGAAGTTAATCATAAAGGCACTAATACCAAGCATTATTTGGGTCAGCAGGGGCAGTTGTGCATCTGGTCCACCAAGGTCTTGAATGATCTTGCCGATCTGTGGAATAACAAACAGCATCAGGCCAAAAAAGGCGAGGAAGGTGATGACGACCAAAACCATAGGATAGGTCATAGCACTTTTGATCTTTTTGCGCATAGTCGCATTTTTTTCTTGCTGCAAAGCGAGTCGCTTGAGGATATCATCAAGAATACCAGCTGCCTCACCTGCTCGCACCATATTGATGTAGACACTGTTAAATGTTTGAGAGTGCTTTTCCATCGCGTCAGCAAGTGGTGCGCCACCTTCAACGTCACGCGTAATATCTTCCAGAATGCTCTTTAGAGCTGGGCTCTCGCTGTGTTGCATGAGAGAGTTAAGGGCTCGCAGCAAGGGGACGCCTGCGCTTACCATGGCGCTTAGCTCACGAGTAAATATAACGAGATGATCCGACTTTACTTTTTTGCTATTAAGGAAGTTTAGTGACCCGCGTGATGCTTTTACCTCTTTGATGAGAACGGGTCGGAGTCGTTGCTTTGTCAGGAGCTCAACCACAGTGCTGCGGTTCGTCGCATCAACTTGACCGGTACGTTTATCTCCGTTTTCGGTCGTTGCTTCGTATTTAAATAAAGGCATGTCTGTTTTATTCCTTAGTTGCTCGTAACACTTCTTCTATTGTGGTAATGCCACGGAACGATTTTATAATACCGTCAGTTTGCATTGTTGACATACCTTCGGTGATTGCTTGGTCTTGTATCTCGTTGCTTGTGGCATTGGCAACAATCAATTTTTGGATAGGAATGGAGTTGTCGAGCACTTCATAAATACCAACACGTCCACGGTAGCCAGTCTGGTGGCAGTCTTCACAGCCTTCTGTTGACGCCTTCCAGAGCGTAGTGATTGTTGTATCTGTCGTACCAACTGGCGTGTCACCACCTACTTTTTGGCTCGCTGCTTGTTCATCGAGCTCATGGAGATGTTTGAGATCCTGTTCGTCAAGAGAGAATGTCTCCATGAGTGCTTTTACTTCGGTGTCATCAGGAGTATAGCTCTTGCGGCACGTCATACATAGCCGTCGGACAAGTCGCTGACCAACAACAGCCCGTACCGTACTTGCGATCAAAAATGGCTCGATTCCCATATCGAGAAGACGCGGAAGTGTGGTAGCCGCGTTGTTGGTGTGCAGAGTGGAGAAAACGAGGTGCCCAGTAAGGGCCGCCTGTACACCTAAGTTGGCAGTTTCACCGTCACGGATCTCACCAACCATAATGATATTTGGGTCTTGACGGAGCAGCGCACGGAGTCCGGAGGCAAACGTCATACCTGCTTTTGGATTCGTCTGAGTTTGGTTGACTCCCGGCACTTTGTACTCAACAGGGTCTTCGATGGTTGAGATATTGACGTCCGGTGTGTTAAGCATGGTAAGGATACTGAAAAGGCTCGTTGATTTACCGGAGCCGGTTGGACCAGTGACGAGAACCATACCGTTTGACTCGCTAAGTGCGTCATGAAGAACGGTCAGTGACCTACCCCAGTAGCCAAGATCCTCAAGAGTAACCGCTTGATTTGATTCGTTAAGAATACGCATGACAATCTTCTCGCCATCGGCAACTGGCAGGGTGCTGACACGGAGGGCGTATTGACGGCCCGTAATCTTGATCTTGAAGCGACCATCTTGTGGTACACGTCGTTCGTCGATCTTCAAATTGGAGAGAATTTTGATACGACTAACGAGGGCGCCTAAGACATTGCGAGGAAGACGGTTTACCTCCTGGAGCACACCGTCGATACGATAACGGACTTGCACGTATTCTTCGCGCGGCTCGATATGGATGTCACTGGCGTTGGAGCGGATCGCATACTCTAGGAGGAGATTGATCGTCTTTGCGATAGGTGAATCCTCGGCAATATCAGAGTCTGATACTTGTTGTGAACTTGCATCATCTTCTCTTTGAATATCAATCACATCACTGAGTTTTTCACTTACGTCACCAGCATAGTTCTCAAGACATGCAAGGATGTTCTCAAGGGTAGCGATATAGAGTGTGATGTTATCGCCAATTTGTTTCTCGATGAAGTTAACTGCTTGCACATCATCAGGATCGTTCATGGCAAGGTGGAGCATACCATCCTCATCCTCTTTAAAGAGAACGGCGTTGTACTGCCGTGCAATACGCTCAGGAATCTTGGTGAGGACTTCTCCTGGAATGTCGGCTGGATTGATAGCCACAAATGGAATACCGGCGACCTCGGCGTAGGCTTTGGTGAGGGTCAGGTCGTCGACGAGTCCATTCTGAACAACAAGATCTTGCAATGGACGTCTTGAGCGTAACGCTTCTTCTTTAAGCGTTGTGAGCTGCTCATCGGAAGCAAGTTTTGCATCCTTGAGCATACGTTCCATTGTTACATCAGCTATGCGCATACTACTTATGGTTAACTATAACTTTTTACACCAAAAAGTGCCACCCTCTACTGCTAGAAAAAGCACTAACGCTTCCTCTACTAGTTGTATGCTGCGCCGAAGATAAGACCAAAGAATAGCGGGAAGATCATCCATCCCCCAAAGAAGAGTACGAGGAAGATAAGGAGGAGCTTGACGCCAAATGGCATAGCATGTGGGTTGCGTGCTTCAGCTGGTTCAGGGTGCTTAACAGCATACATACGCTCAAAGATAATAGTTAGCACGGTCAGCGTAGCGGCCAAGATAAAGCTTGCTGCAATCACACGGAAATAAAATTCTGGAAGCGTATAGTAATCATCCGCAAAGATCCAAGGCACGAGCAGCGCAAAGGCAAGTGCAACGCCACCTGAAGATGAGAGTGCCATTGTGCGAACGAGCTTATCGCGTAAGTGGGTAGTGAGCAGCCCGGCAATGATGAGCACTGCGAACAGAACTACCAAGAAGGTTGCATAGAAGTTGGCAACCATTTGACCATTGAGCACTTCCCAGATCCCTAGCACAGACGTAGCCATACTTGCTACCACGATAGTGAAGAGTGTATTGATGATAAGTGTTGAGCTGATTGAGCGGCTGCGCTTTGCGGACAGGAAGGTAAGTCCAATGAGTGAATGGATAACTATGGTAATAGTTGTAGCAAATGCACGGCCGACAGTGTCGGTAAATCCACCGGCTAGCACGGCAATGATGGCAATGAGAGACGATACAACAAGTCCGCCAACGAGTACGTAGGTAATATATTTTTTAATTGGTAGTAGAGCAACCGTTTGCTCAGATTTTTGGGAGTTATCAGTCATGAGACCCCTTCTTTATGTTATTTGATTACCTAAAGTATAGCGCTTATTGTACTATTAATACAATGTATGATGAAATTTCACTCCACCAGCTTGGCCGGAATATTGGCCGTATAGTGCGTGGGGGCGAGACCCTGGAGCTTATCGGTGATGTTGGCGCGGGGAAGACGACACTGACCAAAGCAATTGCCGTCGGTATGGGTATTGAAGCACCGATTCAGAGCCCTACTTTTACGATTAGCAATAGATATGAGGCACCAAGTGGTCTCACGTTGGCGCATTATGATTTCTATCGTCTCCACGATGCTGGTGTGATGGCCGACGAACTTGCTGAAATGACTGCAGACACCCAGGCGGTAGTAGTCGTGGAATGGGGTGATATCATTCGCGATGTGCTGCCTGAAGATCGCCTGACTATCCGTATAACTGCAGAGAGTGACACGATGAGGCATCTTATGGTAGAAGCGCATGGTGATCGATCTGAAGAGATGAAAAAGGAGATTGTATGATAGTGCTACTAGACACCTCGCAGCCTACATGTACCTTGGCGTTATATAGCAACGGGGCTTATCTTCATGAGGAGTCCTGGGAAGTTGGACGGGAGTTAGCTGAGAAATTACTTGAGCACCTTGAAGGCCGTCTAAAAGAACATGGAGCAACTGGTCTCCATGACGTTACGGCTATAGCTGTGTTTCGTGGTCCGGGTAGTTTTACTGGCTTACGGATCGGTATGAGTGTACTTAATACTCTGGCCGACACTTTGCATGTTCCCATCGTAGGGGCTACAGGCGAATCATGGCGTGAAGAGGCTCTCAAGCGATTAAACAATGGTGATAATGATCAGATTGTTCTACCACTATATGGGCGCGAAGCAAACATTACCACACCTCGTAAGTAGGTGTACTGTTTGCTTAAAACTATCGTTGTCAAGTAACTCATTGCTACGCTACAATAAGAGTAGTCCGTACATTACTGACTGATGACATTACTAATTTTTGAACAAACTGTGTCGCTTTAATTATTTATCGCCAAGACGAACACTCGGCGGAGTGATGCAGGAAAGGAACAGACATGATAGTAGAGGGAATAATCGCCGCTGTTGTCGGAGCATTCCTTGGAGTTGGCGGAAAATTTGCCTACGACAAACAACGTGCTACGGCTGGTAAACACACAATTGAGAAGGAGATTGCGAAGGCACACAGCAAAGCAAGCGACATAGTCCTCAAGGCTAAGGATGAGGCCATTGAGATTGAAAAAGAACGTCGGCGCGAGTGGAAAAAGACCGAAGACCGCTTAGCAGAACGCGAAGTAGCCCTTGATAAGAAGCTTGACGAGCTCGACAAACGTGCCGAAAAGCAGCGCAAAGCAGAGGACGAAGTTGACACACTGAAAGATGAGATCCGTGAGATCCGTACACGCCAACAAGACAAGCTCGAAAAAATCGCAGGTCTCAAAAAGAAAGAAGCTGCTGAGAAGTTGATGCAAATGACAGAGCGTGATATCAAGCATGATCTCGTAGGCCTGGTCAATAAACTACAAAAAGACGCCGAGCAGGATGCGGAAGAGCGCGCGCAGACGATTCTTGTCACTGCAATGGAGCGTATGAGCTCAGAAGTTACAGCCGAGCGTACCGTAACCGCTATCAAGCTAACCGATGACGAGATGAAGGGCCGTATTATCGGCAAGGAAGGCCGTAATATCCAGGCATTGCAGCGAGCAACGGGCGTGGATATTCTGGTTGATGATACGCCTGGCATGATTGTAATGAGTAGCTTTGACCCAGTCCGTCGTCAGGTCGCCCGTCTGACACTTGAGATGTTGATGAAGGATGGCCGTATTCATCCTGGCCGTATCGAGGAGGTGGTGGCTAAAGCTCAGAAGCAAATCGACAAAGAGATTGATCGTGCGGGCGAAGACGCTGCTCGCGAAGTCGGTGTAGTCGGCATTCCTAAAGAAATGCTGCGGCTGCTCGGTGAGCTCAAGTTCCGTACGTCATATGGTCAAAACGTATTGATGCACTCGACTGAAATGGCGCACATTGCAGGTATGATTGCCGAAGAGATCGGAGCGGATGTGCGTACAGTCAAGATCGCAACATTGCTACATGACGTGGGCAAAGCCGTGACGCATAAGATCGAAGGCAAGCATCACCATATTGGTGCCGAGCTTGCGAAAAAGTATGGCATGAAGGATGAAGTTGTTCATGCGATTGAGGCACATCACGACGATATCGAAGCAACAACGCCTGAGGCATTGGTTGTACGGGTTGTTGACGCCGCAAGTGCTGCACGGCCTGGAGCTCGTAACATATCAGCCGAGAACTTTGCCGAACGTATGCGTGATCTCGAGAACATTGCGACGAGTTTTGAAGGCATCGACAAGGCGTATGCGATCTCAGCTGGTCGTGAAGTGCGAGTCATTGTTCGTCCCGAAAGAGTCGATGATCTTTCGAGCATCAAGCTCGCTCGTGATATTGCGACGAAGATCGAAAGCACGATGCAATACCCAGGCACAATCAAGGTAAATGTGATTCGCGAAACTCGTGCAATCGAGTTTGCCAAATAAGCCTAGCTAATTTCTATCGGCTTGACTCTAAGTCGATACGCGACAAGATACTCAAGACTGAACCATATAAGTGAACTAATCGCTAGGCAACACTCGACTAGTACGGCAATTTCAATAGATAGTTGTATTGGAGCAAAGAAGCAAGCTATCAGTGCACAAAGTGGAGTAAGGATCACGATGAACTTGATCACTTTGATGAGTCTGATAGTAAGCTTTCGCTTTGCTACAGGCGAGAGCTGTTTATGATGAGTAAACACGGGCAGTGCAACCTCGGCAGTTTTTGTGGTAGCCGTCTTGCCGGTTTTTGCGATGGCAGCCGGCAGGCGAACAAGGAGGATGATCGTTATGATGATCATCAGTACGGTTACGCCAACGGCAAGTGCTGTAGTGATCAGTGAAGAACTAGTAATAGGTCCAACGAGGCTGGACTGAGGTTCTGTATTAGGATGCGGCAGTAGAAAATACTGAACCGTTTTATTATCCAGCAGAGTAGGAAGCAAGAGAGCAGTCACCCATAGCCACTGAAGCGTCACCGATAAATACCCAAGCGCACCGAATATGTTGACAATGAGTGTTTTGCGCGACGATTGTTTCATAGGGTTATCATAACAAATAGTAGCTAATGACAGTAGCCATAACCGCCATGGTATACTTATGAGGTACTTCGTATTAATACAAATATGGCTCAATGATCCAGGGGGATAAAAGAAGCGTGAAACAGAAGATACTTCTTGTACTTATGGCTACCAGTTTAGCCTTTCTGGGTGGTACGCTTCATCCATCTACTGCACAGGCAGCGACGCCACCTGATAATTGTTTTCGATTTAACACCGCTACCAACACGATTGAGAGCTACTTTCTATACGAAAATGATGACGCTTCTGCACCAGCTTGTCCAAAAAATGTCGATATCCCCTCATCGATTAGTGGTGTGCCAGTTCTGATCCTCGGAATCAATGCCTTTAGTAACCGAGAACTAACGTCGGTTACCATCCCAAACTCTGTCACTACGATTGAAGAAAGTTCCCTTAGCAGTAATCAATTAACCTCGGTTACCATCCCAAACTCTGTCACGAGTCTTGGTCGGAGTGCTTTCGGGGGTAATCAGCTTACGTCAGTTTTGTTTGGGACTGGACTGACGACTCTTGGTTATGGTGCCTTTAGTGACAATCAATTAACGTCTGTTACTCTTCCCAACTCTCTTGTAACTATTGATGGCTATGCCTTCTACAATAACCAACTGACTTCTATCACCATCCCAAATTCAGTGACGACAGTGGGGACATTTGCCTTTAACAACAATCGAATCACTTCAGCCACGCTCTCAAATTCATTAACGGCTCTTACTGATGGAGTTTTTGCAAGAAACTATCTTACCTCGGTAATAATACCTGACTCGGTAACAACAATAGAAGTCGCAGCATTTGCCAGCAATAGGCTAACAAGTATTACTATTCCAGACTCGGTCACTACTATAGGCGGCAGTGCTTTTAGTGAAAACCAACTCAGCTCCCTTACTCTTGGAGCTGGCGTGACATCTTTGGAAGGTAATGCCTTTGCAGGCAACCGGCTCACAAGTGTCAGTATCCCGAGTAATATTACGTACATTGATGATACAGCCTTTACGCTACAAGGAGCGGTCTTTAGTGAGGTAAATAACGGTGATTATAGCTCTCTCAATGACGTATTCTTTACCCGTCTCTATACGACTAACCCGTCTAATCCCGAGAATTTTCACGATGCCCAGGCAGTCTATCCCGAGGCCGCACTCGGTTCCGACATTAATGGCGATGGTGATCAGCTTGATAATATTTCGGTTGGCGGGCACCTGATCAATCCGGCCATGGCAACGATAACCTATAAAAATACAGCCGGAAGTACCCTTGCACCATCAGTGACGGCAACGGGCGTAGGCCTCACCGACTACCTGGCTAACCACAATGATACCAACGACATGAATCGTTACCTCCGTCTTGGACAGTCCCGATCGTTTACCGCACCAACCCTAGCCGGATACCGTATCGTTACACCGGCGAGTCCATACACTACAGTCCTTTCTGATGCGAACACAAATATCAATTTTGTATATTCAAATCCAGGCGAAAATTCAACGGCTCCCAATGCTCCTGATACAGGAGTAAAAGTTGGTATGGAGCCCGTGGGGCTACTCAATATACTGCTTGCAGGAGTGGTGCTATTGGGAGCTGGCATAGCGCTGTCTGGGCTGATCCGAAAACGGAGCTAGACTTGTCCACATTCGTAAGGCTTACTTCGATAGGTGATAGGTTTTTAGTACTTCAAACTCAAGCATCGGCTCTTTTGTAGTATGAATCAAACGAAAGCTATCGATTTGTTGAGTGAAATCAACAGTTAGGTTTGTGACCATATGCTCGATGTTAGATAAGGGAAGAGTATCTTTGAAGCGGGCCAGAGAACTATGGATGATTGTGGGCGGGAGCTTGGTATTCGGTAGTAGCTCAATCGACTCAACAAACTGTTGTCTAATCGTTTGGAATTCACCATTGTCATGACCCACCAAGAAGATAGTGCTTGGAGAAACTTTTAGTTCGGTAAAACGTATCGATATAGGCAAGACATCAGCCAGTATACGAGATATATTTTTGTCGTAATCATCTTTGATCGAGTTAAAAAGTGTTGTTTTGTCGACGCCGTCATAGTCAACCAGCGGTGCTATCCAGTCGAGTAGGGTGATATGAAGTGAATGGGCAGGGGCGACGAACACTTTGTTCCTGTACTCTTGCTGTATGGCAGCGGTGATTTGCTGCAAGCGAGCAATATTCTGATCGGAAAAACCAGCATTAAGTACGTAGCCTTCAAATGATTGCTCTACCCAGTCTGCTGGTTCTGTTTGCATAGACTAACTTCCGTTCTTCTTGACCTTTTTGAGTACTTTTTCAGTCTTCTTCTTGTCAGCCTTTGTTTTCCTTAAGTCCTCTTTGACTTTGTTCTCGAGCCGCGCCGATTGAATGTTCTCTGCTCGGAGGATGAAAAGTGAAAGGAAGATTGCCTCTAGACTCACGACGATAGTGAGTATGGAATAGTCCTTATCAAACTGAAGAAATGCGTTGCTGATAATCCACGCTGCAAACCATACGACATGAAAGAGAATAAAAGGTGCTGAGCCAAATATCTCTGCTAATTTCTCTGCAAGTTTATCCATATTGTTCCCCCTTTAGATATAAGTATATTATATAACTTTATTGTTTCGAGAGGTAACGCTCAGGAAATTTACCGGACTGCTCTTCGAGTTTTTTCTTTCTATCAATAAATTTACTTACGGTCTTGGAAGAAACCTACTGCCGCACCACAAGCAGCACCTACAGCAGCAGCCCCAGCCGTCCGCAATGTAAGAGTAGAAGCGGTATCCCAGCCTGCAATAGATTCTACAGTTGCAATAAAAGCTAGACCTGCGCTCATTCCGCTCGCCATTTTGGCAGACAGATAAACATCAGCTCTTGATTCATCTTCATTAGCGGGTTCAGGTGTTTCACCTTGAGGCGGGGTTCCACCAACACGTTCCATATCACTCATGAATTAAACTATACTATATTTTATTACTTATGTAAATAGCTAGACTGTGTTGAAGATGTCGCACAGTCTATTATTTGTCGTTTAATCTTTTAAACCTGGTCGTAGACGAAGAAAAAATAGTCTCACCACTTAAAAGAGCCGTTCAAACGGCTCTAGAAAGTAGGATTGTCTTATATGGTCGAACTCATCGCACACTGGTCAAACCTGAGAGGAAGGTACGTCGCCGCCCTTGAGAAGGCGACGCATCCCACCGAGCGAACCACCAACACCACGGCCCAGCAGAACAGCCACACGCAGCGCTACCAACTGAGTCTCAGGGTCAACGACGATGCAAAGGCTGCTCTGCTCGACTCCTATCGCAACGGCGTTCCTGCTAGCCAACTCGCATCAGAGTTCGGGATCAGCCGTCAATCTGTCAACAAGTTGGCCGAGCAGGCTGGACTTCCACGGCGGGTCACCCGCCTGACGCAAGCAGAGAAAGACGAGATCATCAGGCTCTACCAATCTGGGCTCGGACTCGGAGCAGTTAGCAAACGAGTTGGACGCAGCAAAGCGGCAGTGCTTGGCATACTACGGAGAGCGGGCTTTCGACATGCTCGAGATAGTTCACCCAGCTAGATTTCAGCATCATTTGTCATCCTTGAAATATGCCTCGTCTCACCAACAAAGATTACCTCTCCATTCGCAACGAACTTCGTCGTTGTTGGCTGGACTACTACCAAGGCTTTGCTGAGATATCCCCACTCGAGCAAATCACACTCCATGCATACTTTGGCCCATCTGTCGAAGCGACCGACCACGAAGCCCTTGCAGTTCGCAAATTGGTCACGGAGCAAATGCCGTCGTTACCGCATAAAGCAGGGCGAGCGTGGCGCAATTTCCGACGGGCCAAGTCTGCATGGGCTTCGGCGCACTACCAAGTTGTAGATCCCAATGAGAAATCCCCACGCAAGGTACCGAAGCAAGTGCGAGACATTAGCGCGAGGGCGGTCATGCGACCTGGACCTGACATCCCCCGACTTGCCAGAATTCTTGTGGGGATGGTAGCCGAGAAGTAGAGAAAGATGAAAGAAGGGTCCGATTCTACAAGTTGACATCCACAGTCACGACACTTATGCTTGCAAATATGCCAATAACCCAAGATAATACTCTCTAATTCCAATCGTGGGTAGGTGTCGTGCTTCCAGGACATTAGGTCATGGCAGCACATCCACCCATCCATGGAAGGAATTGCACATGACCACTCAACAGGACGCACCGAACTGCATGACCTGCGGCGCGAAGATGCGGCCGGCTGGACCTGCGGCCTATGCCTGCGAGCAGTGCGGGGCAACCGTTCCTAGTGCTACCGAAGGCATCAACGATGAGGACGCCTGGCTGCGTGCTCACTACGTACCCAGCGAGGAAGAGAAGGGGCAGTGGGAGAAGGATGGGCTACCGTCGCATGACGACATCGTCGCCGGCTTCCTGATGTCCAACAACCTCATCTTTGGGGTGCCGAACAAGGTGGAACTCTTCCGCCTCGACCATCTCAGGAAGCAGTCTGAGGCCAGGTTCGGCTCGCCGGAGGTGTCGTTCTACAAGGACGCTCTGCGACTGCACTACGTGAAGTCTTCGCCGCTCCCGTTCGTTCTTCACACCCTTGCCACGCCACCGTCCGGCGTTGCAATGGGTGGCATCGTGGAGGTCAACTACAACGTCCGACTCCAAGCAATCTTGTGTCGGATGGTGCTGACTAACATCCGGATCCTTCACGGCAGCCCGACGGACGACAGCCCCCAAGTCGTTTTCGAGGGAGCCGAGTTCCCGGGTGCGGCGGCGAACCGTGAGGTCCGTGTGGTTCGCGTCACCGTTCACAACGAGGAGTTCGCCACATGGGAGACCGTGTCGGAGACCACCTACCCCAGGACCATCTACTAGAAGTGGGTTCTCCATCTAGCAACAGCCCGTACTCGAAGTTGAGCTCGCTCCTTCGGGAACGGGCTCAACTTCGTTCTGGGATAAACGCGACGGTACAGTTCACCCCTGTAAAATGTTGTAAGAATAAACGGTACCGACAATACCCGAACCTGTGAGTTCGAACTCACTCTCAGGGGTGAAGTAATGCATATAGCACCCACTCATTCGCGAAAACATATATCGACGGAAACAAATACACCTCCGAAAACAGAGGTGTATTTGTATAAAAATAGTCTAATTTGGTCGGGGTGAAAGGACTCAAACCTTCGACCTCTCGGTCCCAAACCGAGCGCGCTATCAACTGCGCCACACCCCGATAGGTGATTACCTCGACGATTATAGCGGAAATGACTGAGAAATTCCAGTGGTACAATAGATATATGAAAGAAGTACCCTACAACGCTCCAGATTTTACACTCCAAGGTGTCGATGGCAAGGCGCATAGCCTCGCTGACTATACAGGTAAATGGCTTGTCCTTTATTTCTATCCAAAGGATGATACCCCAGGTTGCACGACAGAAGCATGCAGTTTTCGTGATGCACGTGATGATCTAACTGCACTCGGTGCGGAAGTAGTGGGTATCTCAAAAGATGAGGTCAGTCTGCACGAAAAATTTAAGACAAAATACAATCTTAATTTCATGCTTTTGTCGGATCCAGACGGAGGCGTGATCAATGAATACGGTGCTTGGGGCAAAAAAATGTTTGGTCGAGAGGGAATTTTACGCAAGACATTCATTATCGATCCAGCAGGTAAAGTAAGAAAAGTATACGGCCGCGCAACGCCACTTGGTCATGGTGATCAAGTAGTGACAGAATTGAAGCGCTTGCAAGATGAAGACTGATATCTACTTTGTACGCCACGGCGAAAGTACGGCAAACAAAGACAAGATATGTGCTGGCTATACTGATGTCGAGTTGACCCAACTGGGAGAGCGGCAAGCAGATCAGGCTGGTGATGAGTTGGCGCAATCAGGAGTAAAGATTGACAAGATAATCTCATCACCACTTAAGCGTGCATATAACACGGCAATTGCCATTGCAAAGAAGATTGATTACGATCCAGATGACATTGTAATATCCGACCTTGCCATAGAGCGGTTCAGGGGAAAGTATGAAGGGAGACCATCAAGCGAGCAATACGATGCCTCTGAGGACGACTATGCCCGTATGGGGGCAGAATCGGTCGATGAAATGATCAAAAGGACCGAGCTTCTCGGTGAATTGATAGATACACTTGAAGTACAGACGGTACTGGTGGTGTCGCATAATCAATTTGGTTATGTGTTTGTCGCAGTGATACGGGGTGAGCCAGTGTCACGTAAGGCAGAACTACGCAAACTACCGAATGCTCATGTTTTCAAGATCTAACGAGGTCGTTTAAGAGCAATCTCTCGAGCATGTTCAGCGAATGTATCATCGATGATACTTGCCTGAAATTCGCCGTACTTCCGTATAACGGACTGTTCGATGAGCCAGTCAGCGATGTGAGGATTTTTGGGGAGCAGTGAACCATGCAGATAGGTGCCAATGCTATTTTTGTACCGAGCGCCCTCCGATTCATCTTGACCATTATTACCCGCTCCTTTGATAACTTTTCCAAGTGGCTGAGCGTCTTTGCCAAGATAAGTGAGGCCGCTGTGATTCTCGTATCCGACAATTTGTCCGAAGTCAGAGCTCTCAGTAGTAATATTACCGATGAGTCGTTCTGGCCCCCCGTGTGTTTCGATATCAAACACGCCAATCCCTTGGATAGTATGGCCATCCTTGGTCTTGAAGAAGTTACCAAATAGCTGATAGAGGCCGCAGATAGTTAAGGATGGTACGCCGTCCTCAATCAGTTGACGCAGAGCCGGAGCGATCCTAAGTAGGTCGGTCTGGATCTTGTCTTGACCCGAGTCTTGTCCGCCGCCACCAACAATAAGGTCAACCTCACTTGGGAAAGTGTCACCTTGATTATATTGGAGTAGCTCCACTTCGTAACCATGCCATTCTAGCCGGCGCTTGAGGGTTAGTACGTTGCCCCAGTCGCCATAAATATTCATGTCACGTGGATAAAGCTGCAAGAGAGTAATGGATTTTTTCATGAGACTGTCTCCACTTCGGTGATCTTGGCAAGTTCACGTCGGAGGGCTAGCATTGCCGTATAGCTGCAGTAGATACGCTTTGGTATATCGGCGTGTTGAGCGATAAATGTACGTAGTGCGGTTGAGAGGTTCGGCTCCACAAGCGAAAGCTCTACTTCATCGTATTGCAAGCGGAGCGCCATATCGTAGGCACGGATACCTGAAACGGCTGCGACGCCATGTGGACGAAGACTGTCAAAATCGACGTCCCAGAGCCAGCTCATATCGCGGCCATCGGCATAGTTATCGTTGATAGCAATCATTGTCGCGTGGTTTTCGGGCGGAAATGATTGAAGACCTAGACGGAATCCACTAGGGTTTTTAACAAGCACAAGCTCGAGAGGTTGGTTGCCTACTATGAGTTTTTCACCTCGCCCAAAGGCTGGTGTGATCGTTTGGAGTGCAGTGATAAGCTTGGATTGATCAAGCTTCTCTTTCAAAATAACTGCCACGAGTCCAAGAGCTGCAGCTGCGTTAAAAACATTATAGATGCCATCAAGTTTGAGTGTCGCCGTCATTTTTTTGTCGCCGAGGCCAAATACGGCAGTATGGTCGTCAAACTCTTCAAGTACCGCAATTGCTTGTGGCTTTTGGCGTTTGGTCGACGATCCACTGCGCATATCATCATCGCTAGGGAAGCGATCATCTAGGCTTTGATCAAGGCCATAGTATGCAACCTTTTCGATGGGGAGTGATGAGCCAACATCGAGTAAACGAGGATCTTCGCGGTTGATGACCACTGTATCAGAGGTGGCGTTAGCAACCTGCTTCAGGAGTTGAGCAGTATAATCAATCTCTCCAAAACGATCAAGTTGATCTCGCATTACATTGAGCAGCAAGCTATAGCGGGGTTTAACGGCACGGATGAAGTGTGTGGCGTGTGCTTCATCAAGCTCAAGGACGGCGATGTCAGCATGAAGCTTACCCCTACTATCAACATCACCGAGCAGCGCAGCAGCTACACCTCTGGTGAAATTGCTTCCGGTGCGGTTGGTGAAGACAGTTAAGCCTTGGCTTTCGAGCAGTTCAACGACAATTTTTGTTGTTGTTGTCTTGCCGTTAGTGCCGCTTACTACAACAACACCGTGCGGGAGATCGCCTAACGTACGAGAGATATAGTGAGGGTCGATCTTTTCGATGAACAGGCCGGGAAGTGCTGAGCCACCTCCTCTAAGGGCGGCAACTTTTTTTACAGCTTTTCCAAGTAACGTCGTGTATGGATGCATTACAGATATTATAGCGCACCTGGAGTGATCAGGGTGGCTTAACCATAAGCAATTGAGGTACAATAAGGCTATGTTTATTGTGGGCATGATCTCGTGGTGGTACAGTGCTGGCTGGACGATGCAAGCGCGTCGTGTTAAAGAGCGGATTGTTGCCATTGTCGACTTCTTTTCGATCAGTCTTTTGCTAAAGACACTATTCAGTCCATTTCGCCAAATATCAGCAGGACGAGTTAACGGTCCAATTGCTGTACGTTGGCATGCTTTTGTCGACCAGTTAGTATCTCGCTGTATTGGTGCGATTGTACGATTATTTATGATCCTCTTTGGGCTAATTGCAATCATGTTTACGGTACTAGTCGGTGCGATAACGCTAGTTGTGTGGCTACTTGTACCACTTCTGCCGCTAGTGGGGCTAATACTGACATTTATCGGATGGGTACCGGCATGGGGTTAGAGTTTGTATATCGACATCCACGCGCGGCCAAGGCCCGTACGGCGCATTTTCTTGACGGTTTTTGGCGTCGGTTATTGGTTGTAGTAACAATTCTCCTCTTGGTACTTGGCTTTGGGATGGTGGCTGTTGGGATAGCCCTCGGTTGGCTTGTGGCAGGACTTGCAGCGCTTCCAGCAATGATTGTTGAGTGGCGCGATGGGGAGCTAAAGTACCTCAAGCCTTCAAAACGCGTCAGCTCAGTCAGTGATATTCTTGATGGTACTGTGCTTGGTTTGCTCCCAGAGCACCCCACGGCAAGCGATGTCGCAACGGCAGTCGGTCAAGTCAACGGTGGTCAATTCTTTGCAGCTCGATTTGGTATTACGGCTGGATTACTGCAAGATATTGCCGGTCAAGAGGGGGTTGGAATTGAGAAGATATGGAGTGATGCAAAAGAGATTCAGAACCAGCTTGGCTTGAGTCAGATAACTGCTGGTGTTCTTGTAGCTGCACTTGTGAAGCAGTTCTCCAACTATGAAGGCTTGCTCGCGCAGATCCATATCGAGTTCAGTGATCTTATAGAAGGAATCAAATGGCAGGAACGCTTGCAGCGATTGATCGAACTACACAAGCAGCCACGACGCACAGGAGGTGTAGCTCGTGACTGGTCATTTGGATACATTCCAGTGTTGTCGAGATTTGGGCGTAACCTCAGTAATGAAGTGACAAATGGTACATTGTCGGTTGAAACAGCTTCTCATCAAAAAACACTAAACGAGCTTTTGCAAGCGTTTGGCACGAGTGGTCGCAGAAATGCCGTGCTAACTGGTCCAACTGGAGTAGGCAAGACAACGCTCGTATACAGCTTTGCTGAACGCCTGCTTGATGCGACAGCAGTACTGCCACCATCATTGAAGTTTCATCAGGTATTCATGCTTGATTCTGCCGCGTTGATATCGGCTGCACCCGGCAGAGGTCAGCTCGAAGAGCTCCTCAACCATGTACTTGGTGAAGCATATGCAGCAAAAAACATCATCATCTGTCTTGATAACGCCCAGCTATTTTTCGAAGAAGGAATTGGCTCGGTAGATCTTACGAATGTATTACTACCAATTCTGGATGCTGGTCGTTTACCGATCATACTTGCTATGGATGAACAGCGATATCTGCAGATCACACAAAAAAGTCCGAGTATCGCCAACTCGCTCAACCGGATTTCAGTAAGTGAGACAGACAGATCAGAAACACTTGAGGTGCTTGAACATCAGCTTATCCTACTAGAATTTCAGCAACATGTTACGTTTACCTATCAAAGTCTCCTCGAGGCATATCGACTCAGTGAGCGGTATGTGCATGATATCGCCATGCCAGGACAGGCAATTAAGTTGCTTGAATCTTCAGCACGCTATGCCGAAAACGGTTTGGTGACGGTAAACTCGGTCCAGCAGGCAATCGAGCAGACGACCGGGATTAAAGTAAGTATCGCGTCAGAGACAGAAGACCGTGAAAAGCTGCTCAATCTCGAAGACTTGATCCATAAACGCATGATCAATCAAACTCGTGCTGTGAGTGTGGTGAGCGATGCACTCCGCCGCGCACGGGCCGGTGTGCGCAATGAGAATAGGCCGATTGGGACGTTCCTTTTCTTAGGTCCTACGGGTGTCGGTAAAACAGAGCTCGCCAAGGCGCTGGCGGATGTCTATTTTGGCGGAGAAGATCGTATCATCCGACTCGATCTTAACGAGTATGTGCGCAATGAGGATGTCGCTCGTTTGATCGCCGATGGTGCTACCGACCCGACGAGTCTTACAGCTCAGGCTATGAGGCAGCCGTATAGTGTCGTCCTTCTTGATGAGATTGAAAAAGCTCACCCAAATGTGCTGACCACCCTTCTGCAGCTACTCGATGAGGGGATTTTGCGCGATATCAATAACCGCGAGATTTCCTTTCGAGATGCTATCGTGATCGCGACAAGCAACGCTGGGGCTGATCGAATACGTGAGTACATTGAGCGTGGCTACAGGATGGAGCAATTTGAGCAGCAATTCGTTGACGAGTTAATCAGCTCAAACCAATTCAGGCCAGAGTTTCTCAACCGCTTTGATGAGATTGTGACGTTCCAGCCTCTTGGAAAGCAAGAGCTTTTGCAGGTCGTTGATCTTATCATCGCCGGGGTTAACAAGACACTTGAAAATCAAAAGGTCAGTGTCGCCGTTTCACCCGAAGCAAAAGAGCTGCTGGTTGAACGAGGCTATGATCCGCGGTTGGGTGCTCGTCCTATGCGTCGTGTCGTGCAGCGTGCTGTCGAGAATACTGTCGCGAAACTCATGCTGGGTGGGAGTGTGCAACCAGGTGCAACGATTGAAATTGATTACGCCAAGGTGGCGAGTATCCTAGGGGCCGCCGAACAAGCCAGTGCTATACTAGAAGAGAACACTAGGGAACAAGGAGTTATTGGAAATGGCCAAGCAAATACGCAAGCAAACGACCAAGAAACCACTTCATCATCAAGTTAAGACATATAATTTCTTTTTGGTGCTGGCGATATTGATGGGTATGATCGCTGGCGTGCTTATGGTCCGAGTATTCTATTTGAATCAGCGGAACAACCAGGATCTAAAATCACAAACTCAAACTGACTGTACCACCAACGAATCTTGCAGGAAGAAATATGTTGGCATGACCGAATCAAATGCGACACAAGAGGTGCAAAAACAAGGCAGTGTGTTCCGTATCGTGGAACGTGATGGCAAAAGCTTTCCCGTTACCGAAGACTACAACAAAGAACGACCTAACTTCTCTATAAAAGACGGCAAAGTTATCAAGGCCGAGCTTTACTAGCTAGCTTAGCTCGACTTATTTTTTGAGGAAGGTGTACGCTGTTCCGTGGTTACCACCACGACCGGTACGACCGATACGGTGTACATAGTCATCGTATGTTTGAGGGGTATCGTAGTTGATAACGTGAGATACATTTGGGATATCAAGACCGCGGGCCGCAACGTCAGTTGCAACTAGTACATCTGCCTCACTATTCTTAAATGAGTTAAGTGCGCGATTTCGTTGACCCTGTGATTTGTTGCCATGAATCGCTTGAGACTTGATACCATGTTTTTCGAGCTTGTCTGAGAGGCGCTGTACGCCAAACTTGGTCTCGCCGAATATGATTACTTTCTCAAATTCACTTTTTTGAAGCATATCTACAAGAAGGTCCTTCTTGTGATCGTCATTTTCGTAGGCAATCACATCTTGGTAAATGTGATCATTTGTTTCAGATACCTTGACTGATATAAGCTCGGGATTTTTCATGAAGTCATGTACGATTGCCGTGACGCCGTCATTCATAGTGGCACTAAAACAAAGTGTCTGACGCTCACCAGGGATCTGACTTACGATGTCGCGAATGTCGTTGACGAAGCCCATGTCGAGCATACGGTCAGCTTCATCCAGGACAAGCGTGTTGATTTCGGTAGTACGTAAGATGCCTTGACCAAGTAGGTCTTTTAGGCGGCCAGGCGTGCCAATGATAATGTGTGGATTGCGCTTGATCTGACGAATCTGACCGTTGATGTTTACGCCACCAACACAGATAGCTGAATAAAGCTTCATTCCTGCTGAGAACTTTTTGAACTCGGCATCAATCTGCTGAGCAAGCTCACGAGTAGGAGCCATGATCAAGACGGACTGAGGAATACGCTGCTTATAGAGCTTTGTGAGGATAGGTAAAAGGAAGGCGGCTGTCTTTCCAGTACCAGTGTTGGCCAGGCCAATAACATCTCGTCCTTCAAGTCCAAGTGGTATTGTTTGATCCTGGATTGCACTTGGTGCTTCAAACCCAGCTTTTTCAAGATTTTGTTGCAAGATAGAGTGAAGTGCAAAGTCGCTGAAGCGGTGCTTTGGCTGATAGACCTCAAGCTTCTTCTCTTGAACAGTTTTATTGACATATTTTGCAGGATTGATGTACTGCTTGTTACGCCCGCCACTTTTTTTGAAGCTACGGCGTGGCTTGTTGTTGCGCGCACCAAAAGAGCGCCCTTTGTTGTATTGTCCCATTGAATAACCTTTCATTCATCGAGATGATGAATCGCCGGTACTAAAAGGGGGCATTCATCCGAATTTTATGTATTTTTCAGATTAAGAGATACGTAAAACTTATTTTATATTAGCATAAGAAAGTTATATTGTAAAGCTTTTAAGAGATATCTTCTAAACGTATTTATATAGCTACTTTATTGACATTATCATTATATATCAATAAAGTTGATATATAATGATAATGAAAGGAGGGTTCATGGAATATCGACAGCTTGGAAACTCAGGCTTAAAGGTCTCTGCACTGAGTCTTGGGACTGGAACGTTTGGGGGGACTGGAGAGCTTTTCTCGAACTGGGGTACTGCTGATGTAGATGAGGCACGCTCTCTGATCGATATTGCAATCGACGCTGGCGTCAATCTATTTGATACGGCTGATGTTTATTCTGAGGGCAATTCTGAGTCCATTCTGGGTGAGGCCTTGAGGGGGCGGCGCGACCAAGTGCTGATCTCGACAAAGACATCTTTACCGATGAATGACGGCACTGGTGCCGGTTCTTCCCGCAGTCGACTGATAAAAGCTATTGATAATTCTTTGAAGCGCTTACAGACGGACTATATTGACGTCTTAGAGCTTCATGCCTTTGACCCCAATACGCCTATCGATGAAGTCCTCTACACGTTGGATACGCTAGTCAAAGAGGGAAAGATTCGCTATGTTGGGGTGTCAAACTTTTCTGGATGGCAACTCATGAAATCATTATCTGTAGCCGAGAAGTATGGCTACCCAAAGTATGTGGTTCAACAAGTTTACTATTCTTTGATCGGAAGGGATTTTGAACACGAGCTTATGCCCCTAGGGAAAGATCAGGGTGTTGGTGCAATGATATGGAGCCCACTCGGGTGGGGTCGTCTAACAGGAAAAATCAGACGAGGTGAAAAAATACCTGAAGGTAGTCGGCTACACAAGACGGCGGCCTTTGGTCCGCCTGTTGATGATGAAATTTTATTCGATGTAGTTGATATACTTGATGAAATTGCTGGAGAAACTGGAAAAACGGTGCCGCAGGTTGCAATCAACTGGCTACTCCAGCGTCCCACGGTTTCAAGTGTCATTATCGGAGCACGGAACAAGGAGCAGCTTATGGATAATCTTGGTGCTCAAGGTTGGAACTTATCGCATGAACAGGTCGCACGCCTGGACAAGGTGAGCAAAAAAACACCTCCATATCCATACTATCCGTATCATATTCAAGATGGCTTTAGGCAGGTAAATCCACCACTAGTTGGATAATAGGGTAGAAAGTACACCGGGGAACTTTTGCTCGATTTCATCAAGTCGAATAGTGTTCAGGCAGTCTCTGCCATGTTTGTCGGAGTGTATAACCCCTCCTTCACGCAGGATCTTGAAGCAATGAGATCGGGTCGATACGGCTAGATTAGTCATACCTTTGACAGCCTGGGTGCATGTAAGAGGGCTATTTGAGTTATAAATTGCTTTTGCAATCGTAAGTCTATTTGTGTCTCCAAGTGCATGAAGAATTGATGCAAGTGAAATATTGTTTATCGGTGGATGCTCCATATATTCTAAGTAAACAGGTATTTTGCCTGAAGATCAAGGATAAGATAATGCAGTGATTGCACTATTATTCTGCCCTCTAACATGATACAGTCTTCATATGAGTCAGAAACTTGGGTTACGCGAACGCAAGAAACAACAGACACGAGATGCACTTTTAGAGAGTGCAATGAAACTATTCACTGAAAAGGGTTACCGAGCTACATCAATCGAAGAAATTACTGGCAATGCTAACTACGCACCACGGACGTTTTTCTTGCATTTTTCCTCCAAGGAAGATATTCTTTTTCCGCACAACAAAGAGCTAATTGAAGATTTGAAAGAAGTATTTATGAATCGCGGCGATACCCCTGCTCTCGGTGCGTTTAAACAATGGCAACTTGAAGCGGTGGTGCCAAAGCTGACGGCGTATCGTGAATACGATGAAATGTCGCGCCAGCTTATGGCAAAATCAGAGTCGCTGCGTGCACGTCAAAAGATGGAAATAGACAAGATCGAAGACCTTCTTGCTCTTGAGCTTGCAAAAGACAGAGGCTCTGACCCGACGGATCTCACATCACGAGTGATTGCTGCGACAACGATCGCTATCTTTACGGTACTCTATCGCTACGGTATGTCTGAACTCTCTCGTGAGGAGATTATTGCTGCAATCGATGAGTCAATATTGTTTATCAAAAACGACCTTGTAACGCACGCCCTTAACTAGGACGGCCTTGTATAGCTAGTTGACTTGCTTATTCAGAAAACGCGTCGCAAGGTAAAGTCCAGTAATTGTTTGACCGTCATTGATCTCGCCACGCTCAATCATCTCATCGATTTCTTCCAGCGAAACAAATTGTCCCTGGCTAATAAGATCTTTGTCATCGGCCTCAATACTTTGTCCAAATGACAGATCTTCAGCTAAGTAGACTGCCATTTTTTCTGTCATAAGACCGTTGCATACTCGAGTCTTACCAAGTAGGGTCCATTTATTAGCGGTGATGCCTGTTTCTTCGGTGAGTTCACGCTTTGACGCAGTTTCCGCTTCTTCACCTTCGCCACCGCCACCAGGAAGCTCCCAATTCCAAGACGAGTCAGGGTAGCTAAATGTATGGATAAGAAAGAGTTCACCACGGTCATTACGAACAACGACCATGACAGAATCTTTTGACTCCATAAGCCCATAAATACCCTCAGATCCATCTGGTCTGAGGACTTTATCTTCTCGTATCTTGATCCATGGATTTTGATAAACGATCTTAGAGGCCAAAGTCTTCCACGGATTTTCACTAGACATATATCTATAATAGCAAAAATAGAACTATCCGACAGAGATCATCTATCGGATAGTTGATAATGCATGTTAAGCGCCTAGGCGGCTTGCTTTGTTCGCGAATTTCTTTGATTGTTTGATTTCAGTTTTTTCTTTCGAGCTCGCTTTATATCGGCGCTATGACGATTTCTCTTTTTTGCCATGCTTATCTACCTCACTTTAGCTTTAGTGTTCTATTGTAGCGTAAAGTTGCTATTTTTACAATAATCATGGTATTATAGTGCATAAGCATGTGCTCACTTACCTCATAATTTATCAAGGTACGCTGCTTCGTAAACCATAAAGGAGCAGGGATATCGATACACGAGCTACATCTTTCTCAAAGTCAGAACAAGGCGCTCTTATACGCAAAGAACTCATGAAGATGGCTAAGAGTGAGCAATATAACACTCGCACCATGTACTCAGTCTCTGATACGAATGGGCAGAGTTTTGTCGACAAGCACATGAAGTATATGAGCCAGTTTCCAAATCTTGATTACAATCAGTATGTTTCAAATTTGAAGTTGATGACCAAACGGGACGAATAGGCGAAAATACACATCGACACGTGACTTGGGTGTGCAATTTATCAGTACCCTACTTCAAGGTAGAGGTCGCCTCCAACGATTCCTCGTCGAATAATCTGTTCAAAGTCATCAATCACATCCTTCGGTAGAGTAGTTAGCTCAACCCAAACGAGCTCACTGCATTTCTCCGGCTCTGTATTTTTAAAGTCGTATTCCTTGTCGCGGATCACAAAAGCATATGCAACAGTTTCACCGGCATCTGTATTCCGAGCTGCAACTCCTGCGAACTCAAGATCTTCTGGCTCAACTATGACACCAAGTTCCTCGTTGATTTCTCGTATCATCGCCTGCAGGGGTGTCTCGCCAAGCTCTATATGACCACCAGGGGGACACAGGTATCCGTCCATCCACCCAGTGTTTATGCGCCTACCAAGTAAGAGCTTGAAGTCTTTGATTACAAATACATTAACAGTTGGAATAACAAGATGTCTCATAGCTATATCATAGCAAGAAATGACTCTGCAAGCCTACATGATTAATGGGCGGTGAAGAGCTGGTACAATAAAAACATATGAGTACCATCAAAACGCATGTGAATAATGCCAGTGTCGAGAACTTCATCAACTCGGTTGACGGGGAGGTAAAAAAGGCAGACGCTTTCAAACTACTCAAACTCTACAAAAAGGTGACTAGTGAAGAGCCGAAAATGTGGGGCTCGAGCATGATTGGATTCGGCAGGTACCACTACAAATCAGAGCGTAGTCTACAAGAAGGGGACTGGCCACTGGCTGCCTTCTCTCCACGGAAGCAAAGTCTCACGCTTTATATCATGTCGGGGACTGGTGAGTATGATGACTTACTTGCCCGGCTAGGCAAGCATAAAACGAGTAAAGCCTGCCTGTATATCAACAAACTCAGTGATGTTGATATGGACGTGCTTGAGCAGCTTGTATATCGTTCATATAATGATGCTGTGAAGGAACTTTTGCAATAACCCATTAAGTCGTTCGTAACTCATAGATAGGCTTGGCATTATTAATTGATGATTTCGCCTTTGATATTTGCAAGTCTCTCACGCCAGTCCTGAAGCTCCTCGCGCGAAAGCCTTGTCCAGTCGGTTACTTCACCAATAACTTTTAAGGGCGCATCACTGCGGTATGATCGTGTCGGATTGCCAGGAAACTTTTTATCGGTGACATTTGGATCATTTTCGAACTCTCCAGTCGGCTCCACGATATAAATCCGTGCATCACCGTCTCCTTTGGCAAGCTCGGCCGCAAGGCCAGCGCCATTGACCAGTGCAGTGAAGTAGATGTGATTCATTGTGACCTCTGGTCGGTAGTTTGATTTGAAACCAGCGGTCAATAGCTCCCCAATCTTTAGGTCTGCTCTTGTTCCATGGTAGAAAGGCCCATCGTCTAATTTTCCAGAGTTGTTAAGGATATCAGTCATATCTTTATAGTCCTCTCGCTGGTTCTATTGCCGGCACCATCATATGATATCTCGTGTGCGGTTGGTGCACCCGGCATTCTCATGATTTTTTTGGTGCGAAGTCCACTAACGGGACTATATTCGTAATGCCAGACATCATCTGCGATATACCAGCCGCCGTTGCCATCAGGTGAGTACATTCTATTTTCGATAACACGTCCCGCATCATCATACGTAAACTTTTTGTGATGGATCTTTTGACCATCTTCATAAACATCAACTTGCTCGATAGCCCCCTGGGTGTTGATAATACAGTAGCAAGTACCGGCCAGGTAATAATCCATCAACCTCGTCTATGCCTGTTGGCTGACCTCTCGATGAGATGTCGAGTTTTTTATACCACTTGCTAACATTCGGAGTACTCATAATTCAAAGTATATTCTATAGATTAATCACGATGACTATAACTATAGTGATCAACACAAGGCCAACAATACTAACAGCAAACTGCGCGGCAAAGTGTCTGACGAAGCTCAGTAAAGCAGCTATTTGATTCTTCATATAACAAGTATAGCAGATGAACCAAGGTACTATACTTAGCGGAGAGTCTTGATTCGCTCGGCAAGCATTTCTGCGATTTGAAGTTGTGCGAGGAACTGTTGGTGATCAGCATCAGTATGATAGGGGCTTGTAGCTGCAACCACTTCCAGGCTAGGTATCGCCTTTACGATGGAGATTGAACTTGGCTGGCGCTCAAGGAGGCGTAGGCAAGTAAAGCGGGTGATGATCGGAGAAGGTCCAAAAAGACTAACATGATGCAGTTCACCTTCGTCCAGTGTAATCGGGTTTGATGTCACAAGATGCCTAGATTGATCCGCACCAAACAGACCCTCGCCTGGATAATAGCGATCCTCAATGCTTTGTATACCCACTTTCCTTACAAGCTGTCGAGCCCTACGAGTAGCCTCTTTCCATGTCTTCGTATCGATAACTTCCGGGTGCTGTTCTGCCATACTATCTTCTCCTTAGGCAAGTTTATATAAGTTAATTATCTAGTAGTATATTACGCTCTGGTGCACGTTCTATCACCTCGACAGTAGCACCTACATGTATGCTTTGGCCTGGTTCAAAGACGTGCACAAGATTTTGCCCAAAGAATTCTCCGCGAGAGTCATTTACAGGATCAATACCACCGTGATGCTGACGAAGGGCTGCCGTGACTGGTCGTTCTTTTGGTAGCTCACCGACAGCTTGGTCGATATTGGGCATTGGACAACGCGCACACGCTCGCACGACAAAGGCTCGTAAGCTGCCAATCCGAATCTCTCTCCAGTAGTCTTCGTCATATGCCGACGCACCCTCTACGATGATATTTGCTCGGAATCTATCGATTGATACCGGTTCTTCCAAGTTAGTATTCAGGTCATCGAGAGATTCCTTAGATACAAGAAGGATAGGGAAGCCGTCGGCGAAACCTGTCTGCGACACGGCACCTTCAACTTGGCACTCTGGCTTGATAGTCCGAGGTTGTTTGATCTGAACAAGCCGCACATCCTTTGCTAAGTAGTCACTAAAAAACTCGCTACCCTCGGGGACTTCAATACCAGTTCCAACTTTCTTGAAGAGCTCTATATCAAACTCCTGAGCGTCTTCATCATATTCTGTATCAAGTAGCAGATCCCCATGATTGGGAGCAGTCGCCAGGATGCTGTCACGATCAAATTTGCAAAGAGCTGTTCGCACAAGAGCCAGCTCCGGGCTTGTTCGTTGCGTTATCATTTGACCACGGTTGCCAATCAGCATAAATGAACGATCATATTTCAGTCCAAGTTCACCTAACTCGTGACTGCTATGGCTATATGGAGCACATGACTTGATAGGGTATACATTGATCCCTGAAACTCGTACTTCTGTCATGGCTCTAACTATATACAAGTGATGGTTAATCGGGAAGCGTAAGCTTTTTGGTGTACCGTTTTGTGCGAGATTTAATAAGCTTCTAATGATCTGATTTCGGATTCCAACGTTTTGGCGGCTTGTTCTATTTCAGAATTTGAGGTAGTTCTTGTGCAAAATTGCGTAGCTATTGTGAAATAGTATAGCTTGCCATCAATAATCTTTCCTTTGCTACCAAATATCTGCTTCATGGTTTTACCAGCATTTGGCCCCATTGTTTGCTTCTCTTCGGGATTTTCAAACCGCTGTATTATACCAAGCCATGGCGTACTGGGAGTTGTGCATTTCTTCGCTAGCTCTTCAATACTTATAATGTAGGCCGTTTGGTTTGAATTTAGCTTTAATGTATATGCTGTGTTTGAGGAAAACCTGACTTTCCAGTCTTGAAGCTCCACGTAGTTGCGGGATGATTTAGTGGATGTATTTTCAATCGGTTGCGTGGTTTCTGGGTTGGATGTCGAGGGCTCATTTTGATTCAAATTCTTAAAAAGAACATAGGTGAGCACTCCACTGATCAAAATGATTAAGATTCCTATAAGGACTATGTGAACTGAGCCACCTTGTTTGTGCTTCATTTAAACATACTATCATGTAAAGGCGTAAGCGTCATGGTACCCCGGGCTGGGTTCGAACCAGCGACCTTAGGCTTAGAAGTCCTCTGCTCTATCCAGCTGAGCTACCGGGGCACAAACAATATTATATAGTAAATCGGAGCCAGGCACAGTATCTGTTACGAAAAGATATCAACAGAGAAGGCTTGGTCAGGCCTTTTTCTTGGCTTTGCCGATAGGGCCGAGATGTGTATGATGGAATCCCTCGGTGTGTTTGAGGCCCATACCGAGTGCTCGGTCGACAAAAATATGGAATAGCCAGATAGTCGCAACAAAGAGTTCCCAAGTTTGCCCACTGAGTATGAACAGAACTAGTAGGATAGCTGGTCCTACGAGACTGTGACCTGCATTGTATACTAGTGCACCTGCTCTTGCGTTTTGTAAGTAGCCAAACATCGATATGTCGACAAGGGGGAAAAGTATAATCAGCCACCACCAATCAAAATTAGCAACTGATACAAAAAATATTCCCGTCAGTACCGCCGCAAAAATATATTCGAGTCCAACCACACGCTTCATGATAAATGACTGTTTCTTCATGCTTATGATTGTACTATGAAATGAAAGCAATATGAACTTTCTTAAATGTAGTCAGCAGGGCATTAATCAGATTTGATCGACGACTGCCTATAGATTCCGTATGCAGACACAAGGCCGGAAGTAATGAGCGAAAAGGGATGAAGCACAAAAGCGTGTAGCAAGAGAAGTGGTAGAAATGTACAGCTGCCTTTTGTGCCGAAGAAGCCAGCGCAATACACCCCGAGCATATCTCTAGTCAGCTGGTATGTAAATAGTGCTACTATAACGAACGCAATCGCACTAAATATAACACTGATAATAAGGATATCTTTGGGAATTACTGCGTTTCGCAGTAGTCGACGAGTAGTTATTGAAACAAATCCCAGTGTTGACACTGACCCGACCAACCCGAGAAGGTATACAAAACCATATTTATTGGTGGTTAATATACCGATTGAACCTACATACCGTAATGCTCCGAGTAATGCGAATATTCCAATGACGGAGAGAAGGCCGATAATGATCCACTTGCCGAATTGCTTCAATTTCATTTGTCAATTATAGCAAAAATAAAATAACCCTAAAGGTTATCGAAAGAGTACGTATTTGGTGCGGGCGGAGAGAATCGAACTCTCATCACTTGCTTGGAAGGCAGGTATATTAGCCATTATACGACGCCCGCAATAAGAGAGATTATAACAGAAAGTATATGACCAGTGAAACCATCAGTCACTTTTCTTTATTCATACTGCCTCTACAGAAAAGAAATGAAGTATGAAAAAACAAGTAGCTCTAAGAAAAACCGACCATTTTTACCATGACACTTATGCTTGCACGAGAACACATTCAGTAGAAGAATGAAATAATGACAGAACTCAACAGACAATCTTCCTCTCCAGATCGGCCGCCCCTGACAGTGTCTCTGGGTGATCGGGACCACACCGTTGAACCAAGTAATACCGCACTCTATACGTACATGGGCCACTACGCTATGTATGATCATGTCTACCTTATTTTCGGTGAGACCAGTGGCACCGCAATATTTAAGGAATTCTACCCTGAGCCATTTTCGGTAATAAAAACTTACATAGAAGCTCATCGACTACCTCAACATATCAATCTCGTGAAACCGTTTGACGTAGATATGAAAGCTTTCGAGGAGACTCTGGAGTCACTTTCTAGAGATGAGCTAGATAGTGGTATACCAAAAGATTGGCAGATATAGCCGACACTTGAGTGTGATATCGTGCCGAGAGAGTGGGCCGTGCTAGAATATAAGCATATGCAGATTAGCCGATTTAGTAACAATATCTCGAGTGGTGATACGCACAGCAACGAGTATGCGGCTGGTACGGCGAGTGATCAGTCATTTGCTGAACGCAAACAGATAGAGAACAACCGGAAAACAGTCGGCGCCTACCAATTCTCGCAAATCGGACAAAACTTTCTACCTCGTGGCGAATATGTTCGACCCAAACCTCACCAACTCAGAGTAGCCGAACGCAAATCATCACGCCAAGAAATGAATGCCAACAGTGGTATAGTGCCCGAGCGACCAACCGGTGGTCCCACTACACGTCAGCAAATGAATGCAGGATTCCACGAGCCACCAGCCCGTAGCTACAACCCGTACGCTTAGCAAAACAAAACAGTCTCCACAAGAAGGAGACTGTTTTTATATTCAAACTTGGGGCGAATGATGGGAATTGAACCCACGACCTACGGAACCACAACCCGTCGCTCTAACCAACTGAGCTACATCCGCCAACCTTGATAATTTTATCATAAGACAAAGAAAATGGTATATTTGACAAAGTATTAAGCTTAAGTTATAATTATAAAACTATGGACAAACTACGATTTGAAAAGACACGTATGACAATCGCTGCAACAACGGGAGTGCTCTCAATGGTGGCACTAAACGCTTGTAGTTCAGCGGAAGAACAGCCACGACAAGAACCAGGAGCACAGCAGTCTACTGACATCAAGCTGATTGATCCGAATGATGCTATTATTGCGATTGAAAATGGAGCAGAGAACTGTCCTGTCGATCTATCCCGTGCCTCAAAAGCCTCTGGTTCGGAGGGAGAGCTAAGCGCTGACATGCGTCTTGAAGCACGAGAAAGAGGCAAAGAGCGCGACAAATGGTTCGATGCCATGGATGATGTAGCGAAGCGCTCGAAGAATGAGCAGGCGTCCAAGCTTATCAAATTTGCGCGCAATAACGGACGGCTCGCTGCTCCTGTCAAATCAGGTGTCGTTGTGCTTGAAGACAACTCACGAGCGAAGTATCCATTCTTTGTGATGCCACTCAATCCCGGAGACAAAGGAATAGACGAGGGCCTTGATAATGTTCTAAGTGAAGATGGTAACGCATCTGCTGCATTCCTCAACCATGTCAATACGTTGGCGCTACCGCCGGCGACCGCATATTCTGAACTATGGCGTGGTGTACTCGGTGTGCATGAGCTCAGTCATGCTTGTGACGATAAGATTGAGCCAAAAGAAAATGCCGCAAGTCCTGCAGAGCAAGAAACGCCTAGTGAATATGCACGACGCGAACGAATTGCACATCAGCTACAAAATGAATTAATGATTGCTATCGGTGGTGAGAAGATGGAAGACGTCATAAGTCGTGAAGCAGATCGTATCGACACGTTTGTGAACGAAAATGGCACGATTTTGAATTCAGGCAGTGACTCACCTCGATACAAAGAAGAACTAGACAGTATATTCGACAAGCCCGCTTCGACCAAGGAAGAAGCGTCTCGTGTTACGTCGGTGTGGATAGCTGGTGTATTCGAATACATGGACAGGGTGGTTACTCCGGAGCAAGCTGATTACGCGAAGACAGAGTTCCTCTTGTCGCTATATGTCCGTGCCGGAATCGCTTCTACCCCTTCTCCTGAAGAGGGTCCATATAGCCCTGTTTCGTAGCTGCTACTAACTAAACATCCTGGACTGTTTCGATGTCGGCACCGAGCGAGTTGAGTCGGTTGGCGAGATCTTCGTAGCCACGATTGATCGGGTAGATATCTCGTAGAGTCGAGGTACCGGGTGCGGCAAGCATAGCGAGAAGTATCACGACTGATGGCCGGAGGGCTGGCGGTGCGACGATGTCGGCTGGCTTCCACTTGGTTGGGCCGTTCAAGAATACGCGGTGAGTATCAACGAGATCAATCTTTGCGCCGAGCTTGCTGAGCTCGGTGAAGTAGATGGCACGGTTTTCATAACTCCAGTCATGGAGCAATGTACGGCCTTTGGCAACAGTCGCGATCAGACCGAGGAATGGCAAGTTGTCCATGTTGACACCCGGGAAGGGCATCGAGTGGAGCTTATCTTTGGCGGCTACAAGTTTGGATTGCTTGACGGTCACGTCAACGAGGCGTGTGCGACCATTGTCGGCGAAATATTCTTTCGATAAGTCGTATTGTAAGCCCATGTTTTCGAGGACAGCGAGTTCGAGCTCGATGAATTCGATCGGTGCGCGTTTGACAGTGATTTCAGAATCAGTCACGACACCTGCAGCGATCAAGCTCATTGCTTCGATCGGATCTTCGCTTGGCGAGTACTCGACATTTTGGTTGATTGAGCGCTTACCACGAATAGTGAGAGTAGTTGTACCGATACCATCGATCTTGACGCCCAGTTTTTCGAGGAAGAAGCAGACATCTTGGACCATGTAGTTTGGACTGGCATTACGTATAGTGGTCGTACCGTCGTAGAGTGCAGCAGCCATGACTACGTTTTCTGTCACGGTATCGCCACGCTCTGTCAGAAGGATCGTTCGGTCTGGTGACTTCTCGTGGACCGTTACTTCGTAGTAGTCGGTATTTGGTCGAGCGACGACATCCATACCGAACTCGCCGAGGCCATCAAGGTGTGGTTCAACAGTGCGTGTACCTAGGTCGCAACCACCGGCAAATGGGATACGAAAAGTGTCGTACTGGTGAAGTAGCGGGCCGAGGAACATGATGACAGTACGGGTTCGCTTGGCTGCATTGACATCCATTTTGTCGAGAGCCAGTTTGGCTGGTGGTTTGATCTCGAGATCGTTTGCATTGATCCATTTGGTCTTGACGCCGATACTGTTGAGCACCTCGATGATTCGGTTTACCTCTTCAATACGAGCGACATGTCGGAATGTCGTTGTGCCTTTGTTGAGCAAGCTAGCACAGAGCAGGCCAACGGCTGCGTTTTTGCTCGTTTTGACATCAATACTGCCAGATAGTTTCTTGCCACCATGAACCTTAAAGTTGATCTTGCCACTGTTGTTGAGCAGTACAAGGCTACTTGACAGCTCTTCGCTGATGCGGGCTAGCATCTCAAGGCTGATATTTTGGCCACCTTTCTCGATTCGGTTGATGGCACTCTGAGAAGTGCCGAGTTTTTCGGCGAGCTCAGATTGAGTCATGCCCTTACTGGTACGTGTTTCTTGAATTAATGCGCCCAATCGGGCTTTGTAATCTGTTCCAAGCATAGCGTTATTATATCATCCATGATATAAAGTATGCAAGTCACACAATAGTGTATACTGGGATCATGATCTAGCAACAAATCAAATCATCACCAGGGGAAGAGACGAAATAAAGGGAGAACAATGATATGAATGATGATATAGTTGCACAACTTATAGCAGGTGAGACAAAGCGGGAACAAGAGGGCCTCGAGCTAATCCCGAGTGAAAATTATGTATCCAAGGATGTACTGACGGCGCTCGGCAGTGTATTTACCAATAAGTACTCTGAGGGCTATCCAGGCAAACGCTACTATGGTGGGCAAGAATTTACTGATCAGATAGAACAGCTAGCAATCGATCGTGCCAAGCAGCTTTTTGGTGCCGACCATGCCAACGTGCAGCCGCACTCTGGTGCGCCAGCCAACGAAGCAGTGTATAGTGCATGGCTCGAGCCAGGTGACACAGTACTTGCGATGGACCTCAGCCATGGTGGTCACTTGACCCATGGCAACCCTATGACGCGCAGTGCCAAGCTGTACAACTTTGTGCCCTACAAGATGAAAGATATCGAGACGGGTGAGATCGACTATGAACACCTGCGCGAGCTAGCACTTGAGCACAACCCAAAGATCATCTTGGCTGGCTTCTCTGGCTATCCACGTGATCTTGACTATGAGAAGTTTGCGGCTATCGCCCAAGAAGTAGGCGATGACTGTCTACTGATGGCGGATATGGCACACATTGCTGGCTTGATCGCCGCTGGTGTAAAGGAAAATCCATTTGACTATGGCTTCCACGTGATTACGACTACTACACACAAAACTCTTCGTGGTCCACGTGGCGGTATGATTCTCTCGAAAGGTATTGTATCTACTCCACTCCGAGCTCCCGAAAAGACAATCGAAAACATCCCGACCTTAATCGACCGCGCAGTTTTCCCAGGGATGCAAGGTGGTCCACACATGCACGTGATCGCGGCCAAGGCAGTCGCATTTGGTGAGGCGCTCAAGCCCGAGTTCAAAGACTACGCAGCACAGATACTGAAAAATGCCTCAGTGCTCGCAGATGAGCTACAAAAGCAAGGTTTCAAACTGATCACCAATGGCACTAGCAACCACTTGATCCTCGCCAACGTATGGGATAGCTTCGGGATCGATGGCAAGGTAGCCGAAGAAGCACTCGACAAGATCGGTCTCACACTCAACAAGAATACAGTTCCTGACGATCCAAACCCACCATTCCGTCCAAGTGGTATCCGACTTGGTACGCCGGCGCTTACGACACGCGGCCTCAAGGAAGAGCATATGGCGCAGCTAGCTACCTGGATGCGACAAGCGATCGATGCAAGGGAAGACGAAGCAGCCTTGCAAGCACTTCGAGACGAGACTCGAGAATTCATCTCTGGTTTCCCTGTACCTCACTAGACTAAGCTATTGCCGCCATTGAAGAAGCCTCCCGGGACGCCATTGTCCCGGGAGGCTTTGTTCTTCAGCGAGTGCGTGTGTCAGTTCATCGCATCAGCAATCAACTCCTTGTAGGCTAGCTGGCCATTCTCGTTTGGATGGAAGACGTAGGCATATTTTCCATTGGGCGGCAGTGCCGCCTCCGTGCCATTGAAGTAGGCGCCATCTCGACATAGTTCATGCCCCAGGAACGGGCTTCCTGCACCAAGCGGATCTACGTAGGTGAAGCGAGAGTCGTTCAGGTTCGTGACCGCCGTCTCGATGACCGTGTTAAGCTTCAGAACGATGATCTCAGCTGCAGCAGCCTCATCTTCATCGAAGTCAGGACAGATGCCGATGCCTCTGTCCGCCCAAGACTCCTGCGTTATAACGTAGGGATAGCCGACGATGTAGATCTTAACGCCGGCATTAGTCCAAAGGCGGGTGGTGATACTTGAAAACAAGGCAGCTAGCCGACTCGGAAGATAGTCGCTTCGAGTTGGGTCTGTCATAATGTCCCACACTTCTTGGTACATGCTTGACGAGCTAGCGCAGGAGCTGAACACACATGCGCGCGCAAATCCACTGAACCCGATGTCGTTCCCTCCGATGGTGATGGTCACAACCTCCGTATCTTGGGACAGTGCATTGAGCTGCGACCCCTCTCCCCAGTTGCCTTCACCACCCGTACCTCCATCAATAACACTTGAGGTGGTAGCTCCTGAGCAAGCCATAAAGCCAGTAATACCAAGGCTAAGACTAGCTTCAGCCTGCAAGAGACGTGGGTACGCCTGCCTACTTCGGTGGCACTCGTTGGTGTCATCCATGTCAGTTCCGTACTCAAAAGGCGGATTGCCTTCACCACTCGAGAAGGAGTCACCAAGGGCGACATACGATGGACGAGACATAGCCGAAGGCACTTCCCCTCCATAATCAATGGGGTATTCAATATCACTATTGAGGTACACGACTCGGGTCATGATGGAAGGGTTCGAGTAGTACTGGAAACCAATGTAACTTTGGTTATCAGTACTGTTGGTAAGCATCCCTACTGCAGCTGCGCCCGGTCCAGCATCTACCAGATTGCCCCCCGTAGCGTACCGGAAGTGAATGAGGGTGTAGCTACTAGCGCTTACGCCAAAAGCCTTACTCCCTTGGTTTGTGTAGAAGAACTTATACTTCTCTTCCGGGGGCGTGATTACTACCTGTCCATAGCCACCACCTCCGCAAGTCACATCTGGACATATGAATAGCGCCCATCCCGTCCCTGAATTGATAGCACTCTGGAGCGCATTGACAGCGCTGGCTAGTGAAGTGTCGGATGGATGACTCGAGCTGTAGTCTCGAAGGTCGTCGAACCACGTATCTGTGTGGTCCGTGCCACCGAGGGTTACAGTACCCGTTTTAATAATCACTGCGTCAAAGTCTGAGATCGCTGACGCTTTACTGGGCAAACTGGTGAGAAACATTGCCAGTAGCAATGTTGCCAGTATTCTCTTCTTAGTCCTCACTATTTCTCCTAATTGTCAAGGATCGAGACCGTAAAGTTTTCCCTACGGCCATTTTGCTTATGCTGAAGAACAGACCTAATTATAATGCAGTAACTGAATTAAGCATATGCGTGTTGATCATAAAAACTTATAATTATCTAGGAGTAAGTATATACAAAAAGAGCCCTTTTGAAGGGCTCTTTAAGTTTATAGCAAGGCTTTACTCAGTGCAGGGTGTACCTGTAGCACCACCAATATTGACGTACTGTACAGCAGTTGCTGCTGCGCTATACCAGATAACTTGTGCTCCTGTTGCACATTTTCGATAACCAACAGTCTTTTCATCCGAAGGGTTGGTCGGTGTTGTTCCTGTAGCGTTAGTCACTTTTGAGGTATCGTCGAGCTCGGCTTCTTTGACGGTATTAGGCTTTGTTGTAAGCTGGGCGAACGTTGGGTAGGCTGACTGAACGGTGTTGTATGCTTCAGCTTTCTTTTGGATCTGTGCTGCTAAACTTTGTGCCGCACTTGTTTTACCACGGTTCTGAATACCGTTGTAGGCAACAATTGAGATTGCAGCCAAGATAGCGATCACAACGATAACGATGAGAAGCTCAACGATAGTGAAACCACGTTGTTTAGTTTTGATGTTATTAAGCATGGAAGATGCCCCCTAATTATGTTTATTGCTTATGGTAAAATTCTACAAGACGCTGGCCTAAATTACAAGATCTTGCCAGAATGAATTAGCACCCCGATAAGGGGTGCTAATATGGCGTAATACTACAATGCTATAGCACTAGCTACAAGCTGCAGGTGAAGCTGTTGCCTCAGTTGTAGATGCTGCTCCACCTAGACCGATAATAACAATCTTACTTGCGTTTGCACTCCACCAAATCACCTGAGCACCTCCGGCTGTACATGTCTTGTAACGAACAGTCTTTTCATCCGAAGGGTTGGTTGTATCGGTTACCTTTGATGCATCATCAAGTTCGGCTTCCTTTACTGTATTTGGTTTTGCTGTAAGCTGGGCGAACGTTGGGTAGGCTGACTGAACGGTGTTGTATGCTTCAGCTTTCTTTTGGATCTGTGCTGCTAAACTTTGTGCCGCACTTGTTTTACCACGGTTCTGAATACCGTTGTAAGCTACGATTGAGATTGCTGCGAGGATTGCGATCACGACGATGACAATCAAGAGTTCGACAATCGTGAATCCCTGCTGTTTTTTGATGTTGTTAAGCATGTATATGCCCCCTAATTACGTTGTTACTTATGGTAAGAGTGTACTACGAGGTAAGCGTAAGCGCAATAGTTTTTATAGCCGGATGTTACTACTGACCGTTTGCATGGTACTGGTGTAGTTGACTGTTTCACCACCTGAGACCCTGGAGGCAGTGATCGTGACCTTGATAGACGCAGCGATTGTTGGGTTGGTTACTGGAGTGGTACCAGCAGCATCGCTAAAGAACTCTGTTTTGAGTTCGCTGATACCACTCATCAGCTTTTCGTCTTCTGACTTACACACAGTAGTATTGGTGTAGCCTGGAGTACAGCTTGGGCGCTGCCAGATGGTGGAGTAAGCGGGTGAGGTGCCACAGCCTGGTTCACTAGAGATGATGGTACGCCTCCAGAGTTCGTTGGCCTTGATGTAATAGATGACCATGACTGGGAACATCTCACCGTAGTTGCAGGGAGTGGTTTCGTCAACGTCAAACATAACTAGCTGACGGTTGCTATCGAGTGGACTCTTGTCGATCGCTGGGACGTTCATGATCAGGATATTGTTGGTCGATGTATTGCCATTGGCTCCTCCCATGGCAGTGCTCCAGGCGGCTGTGTTGTCGTTGGATCCCTGTGGAGAGATAGTAGAGCCCGAGGTTTGGAGGAAGTTCATAGCTTTGGTTGCTTCAGACTCGATATTGTCGAGCGATGCTTGAGTGTCTTGGACGACACCGTTTTTGTCACTGGTCTGCAGCGACGAGCCAGTCAGGGAAACGATATAGCCAATGACTGTACCAATCAGGAGTATCAGTAGAGGCGCGACGATCAATACCTCGATGAGAGTGAGACCCGCTTGTTTTAAGCGGTGAGCTGGGTGATTATCGGTTGGAATACATTGCATGGCTTACATCTTTGTTAGTGTTATCAAACTGGTAGTTAACAGTACTGGTGATCAGGGTAATACCCGTCCTTGTAGTATCTGGACAAGAGCGCGTAACGGTAACAGTAGTAGTGCCTGTGAGAACTGGGTTGGATACGGTAGTTGGCCCTTCTAGTGTGACGGGGGTTGTATAGTTGCACGGCGGCGGTGTTACATTGGCATATTTTCGGAGGTAGAGATAGGCGACGTCTGATGCAGCTGCAAGCCGAGCTGATTCGTTCCCGTTGCGCAATACTTGTCCCCACAGTAGATAACCTGCCATCAGGAAGGTGGCGCCGATAAATAATGTAATCAGGAGCTCGACTGCTGAAAAACCTTGTTGGTTGGTAGGTGTTTGTTGTCTCATCTATGTTTACTCTTTACTTGTTTGAGGCCTGGGATACCGAGAAATACTGTGTTGTCAGCCTCACTGATCCAGTAGAGATTGTATTTGACACAGTTGTTGTCCCAGCAGAGATTACCGTCTTTGTCGACCGGCTCATATATATAAGCGTCTTTGTAGGTGCCTGTACCGCCAGAATTGCCAAATGCCTCTTGAAGCTTGGCAGTATTTTCCGCGGCTCCGCACATATAGATACACGCGAGGCCAAGATAGCCATTGCTGCTCGGTGGTTTCAAGCTAGAGTTGGTAGTGCCAGGTAACTCCTCGGTCATGTAACCAGAGGCTACTTGGTTAGGCGTATAGCTTGGATTGCCATAGGTGCCATCACCATTGATCAAGTTGCCAAGAGCGTGGTAGAACTCTCTGATGCCCGGGTAGGTGCCGACGCTTGGGGCGAGTGCTGCTGGAGAGGTTGAAGTGATCCTAGGGTTGCCTCGTGTATAGCGTAGCTCAAGGCCGCGTGCGATTGAAGCGATATCCTCCTGACGCTCTCTGTCGCGGGCGTCGCGCTGAAGGCTCGTAACCGACATCACCCCAAGTGTGGTCAAGATAGTGATCACAATCATAGTGATGAGGAGCTCAATAATAGTGAAGCCAGATCGATACGAGTGTCGCATAGTACTTAGCATAAGCGTTTTTTGACTAGAGAACAAGTAATTAAAGTTCGAGGGGCTCTTGGACGATCGTCACACGGAACATGTCGCGGACAGCACCAGCTATCTCATCGCGTGCGGCAGCGAGGTCGTTGTAGCTCGATGCTGATTCGTTGATGAGGACAAGGCAGTTCTTGTCGTGGACGCGTATACCATGTAGTAGCTTGCCTTTGAAGCCCGCTTGCTCGATCAGCCAGCCGGTCGGAACTTTGTATGTTTTGTTGCCAAAGTCGAAGTGAGGCATATCAGGGTACTGAGTCAGAAGCTCGTTGAGCTGCCAGTCTTCGACGATCGCGTTTTTGAAAAATGATCCGGTGTTGGGACGTTCGTTTGGATCAGGAAGTTTGTCGGCTCGTATCGCGGTGACAGCATCTCTCAAGACTTGAGGAGTGAATATAGTAATGTTGTGGTCGGTAAAATAACGCTCAAGGGCAGGGTAAAACGGAGGCTGAGGAACTGACTTGTAAAGCTTGAGTGTGACGGCGGTGATAGCGTAGCGACCTGCCGCATCTCCGCGGAAGATACTGTGTCTGTAAGAGAATTGACAGCCCTCGGCGTCGAGTGTGACGAAACGATCTTCCTCGATATCGTAGGCTTCGAGCTCTACAAATGTGTCAGCCAATTCTTGGCCATAGGCACCGATGTTTTGGACGGGTGCTGCACCGACTGTGCCTGGGATGGCACTAAGTGCTTCGATACCACTGAGACTTCTCTCGACGGCAAAAGCTACAGCTCCGTCCCATGACTCGCCACCGCCAAACCGGATAGTAGTTGAACTAGCGTCATCTTGAAGAATAGTCTTTTCGGGGATACGATTGCGTATAATTATGCCGTCAAACCCTTCGTCATGAACAAGTGTGTTGCTCCCACCGCCCAAGACGACGATCTTGAGTTGTTGATTCTTGGCATTGCGGCATAGGCTGGCAAGCTCTTCTTTTGTGCTGGCGTCGGCCATAAAACGGGCGTTACCACCGAGCTTCATCGTCAGGTAGTTTTTGAGTGGAATGTTTGTGTGAATATCCATAGATACTAAAACCAGTATACTCCAAACGGGGGAGCGATGGTATAATAAACCAAAGATATGCACCCGTAGCTCAGTGGATAGAGCACTGGTCTTCGGAACCAGGTGTCGTACGTTCGAATCGTACCGGGTGTACCAGGTGAATTGTGAGTTGCGGTTTTTCCTAGAAAAACTGTAACGCAGAATTCATCTCGTATTTGCGAGATAGGATTCGAACGCGTTCGGCGTAGCGTAGCGAAGAAGCCCTTCGGGCGCTATCGTACCGGGTGTACCATTGAATTGATTATGAAAGAACAACTCAACCAAACAGGCCAGCAGCTTGCGGCATTATTGCGGCACGCTCGTCAGTACCAAACGCAGCTTGGTGAACAGCGTGATCAAGCCGAGAAGGTTCATGTTGTTGGTGCTGGCGGCACGCTGACTGCTGCTTACGAGCAACTTCGCAATGCAGCAGAGTATGCCGAAGAGCACATGCTACTGCAGCGCGCCATCCGTCGGTTCTATCGACGACTATTTATGACGCGCGACACCAAGGTGTTGGCTGCAAGTGGTGATGAGCTAGCGATTGAGCTAACGCATGCTGGCTACCTCGCCAATGACTCTGTCCCTGCGGCTACATTTAAAGAGATCAGTTTGCTAGCAGCTGATTATTATGCGGCGTATGAAACACTTCAGAAAAACCGAGATGTCTCGCGCAAGCAAGCAGAGGAATGGACACTTGATGTCCTGGCGGTTAATATCGAGTGGAAGATCAATGATCCATCTCTGACAACTGCGTATCTCCAGTTTGTACACAACCACTATGTCAGTAACGATACGCTTCGTTCACTATTTTCTACTATGCCGGCAGATTTTGAGCCAGCAGTCTACACGGCCATCAACCGGGCACTGCTCAAAGTTGATCAGGCGCAGATCCGTGCAGGATTGCTGTATCGCTACCAAGTGGGTCCAGCCGATCTCGACAGATATATCAGTGTGAATCAGCAGATCGATGATTTGTTTGAGTCAGAGACAACAGAAAAGGTATACCGCTTTGTTGACCGTCGTGGGGCACCACTTAGGATCTTGAAGCATATGATCGAGGAAGATGATACGCTTCATGAAACGCTGGAACGCCAAGATGAGTTCTTGTCTCACTATGCGACACAGGTGAACAACGAGTATGCTTCGATCAACAAGCGTATCAACAGGGGCATTATTCGTAGTGTCGTATTCCTGATCATTACCAAGTTTTTGGTAGGGCTGGCGATTGAGATTCCGTACGATTATTTCGTACTCGGAAGTATCGCACTTGTACCACTGCTCATCAACCTTTTGTTCCCGCCGATCTATATGGTTATATTGCGTATGACTCTACTACTGCCAGGTGAAGCAAATACCGCTAAGCTCTCAAGTCAGATCGAACAGATCTTGTATGGTGGACCAAAGACTGAGCTTATGCGGAAGAGGCAAGCCAACTTTGGCATTGGCTATAACATTGCCTATGCGCTGGTGTTTGTACTTGTATTTGGTGGAGTTGGCTACTGGCTATATAGCGCATTCCACTTCGAGCTGCTGCACCTCTTTATCTTCTTCCTCTTCCTATCTGGTGCCAGCTTCCTCGGTTTCCGACTCAGTCGCACGATCCGTGAGATCGAGGCCGTTGATAGTGATCAAAATGCTGTTACCACAATACGAGACTTTCTCTACATGCCATTTGTTGTGGTCGGCCGCTACATGAGTGAGAAATATACTCAGGTCAATATAGTTGCGCTTAGTCTCGATATGCTGATCGAACTGCCACTCAAGACTGTCCTCAGACTTATTAGGCAGTGGGGTGCGTTTATTTCAAGTAAAAAAGACGCCCTCTAGACAAACTGGCCCCTGTTTGCTATAGTTTACGAGAGTTGTGGGCCAGTAGCTCAGCTGGTTAGAGCACCTGCCTCTTAAGCAGGGTGTCGAGGGTTCAAGTCCCTCCTGGCCCTCCACGAAATGATTCACAAAAAGACTTCTTCGGAGGTCTTTTTGTTTTTGCCATGAATTGGATAAAATTATAAATGTACAAAAATATATTCTAGTGCTAGAATATTTACCATGAGCGTAATAAATCAAATAGGAGAGAATAAGCTATGAATATAAAACAATTCGTTAAAGTCACAATATTTGGTATTCTGATCTGGTTAGTGCCCTTTGTTGTTTCGTTTGGTTTCTACAACCAGGAACGTCAGCTAGTGATTAACGAAACATACTTTAAGTCGATTATGGTGGTGGTACTTTCGGCTATTATTGTATTGCTGAGTGTCTACTATTTTAAGTCGCTAAAAAGCAATTACATACAGCAAGGCCTGGTAGCGGGTCTATGGTGGCTAGTGATTAATCTTGGACTAGATGCTGCCATACTCCTTCCTTCGCTCAAGACGAACTTTGGCGATTATTTCATGCAAATCGGTATTCGCTACCTTATGATGCCAATAATAGTGATCGGCATTGGTTACCTGCTTAAAAAAAGAAGTGAGTAATGTAGTTTACTTGATTCTTAAACACAAAAATAACTCGCAGAAATACGAGCTATTTTTTATGAGATTCTTCTCAAACAGTACTAGGCTGCAGGATTTGCAGGGGTGTTGTTGTTTGTTGGATCAACAGGCGGCTGTTGTGCTTCAGGAGTACTCACTGGAGCAGGAGTTGCTGCTGTCGTTGGAGTCTCTGGAAGAGGTGTATCAAGACGTGGTGCGCCTTTGCTCTCGTCCCAGGTTGATTTGTCGGCACCAAGCCAGATGACCCATACCAGAGGCAAGAAGATCGCAAGAAGGATGAACATATCGTCCTTGCCAAGTTTTTTACCGATGTGATACATCGCGATAAACATAAAGACAACACTAGCGATGTTGACGAGTGGGATAAATGCAACAAGCGCCCACCAGCCCTGCTGACCACCGAGTTGGAGGATGCGCCACGTGTTGTATACAGGTACCCATGCGATCCAAGCAGGTGTGTTGGCCTTTTTGAATATTTTACCGAGAAAGATTGCTGTCACAACGTAGAGAGCAACAAAAAATAGCAGATAAATGAGTGCGATAACTAAAAACGCACCGGCTACTGCAGCGGTTGCTTCTGGGTTACCATCGTACGTATAGGTACTTGGATAACTTGTACTATAACTGTCCATATGAACTCCTAACTTATGGCTTTAATATACCCACAGTATAGCACGTGCTAAGATGGTAAGGTGAAAATATTACAAGGTAGCGAGTTGGCGGGCTATATAAAAGAACGCCAGGCTAAACAAGTGCGTGCGCTTCGTCAGGCAGAAGGCATTGCTCCTCGACTTGCGATCGTACAAAACTCTGATAGCCCCGTGATCGCCACGTATGTTGCTATGAAGCAGCGGTATGGTGCTGATATTTTAGTTGATGTAGATATTTATAATGTTGGTGATGATGAAGTCGTGTCAACGATCGAGAAGCTCAACCAGGACGAGTCGGTACATGGGATTATCATACAACTTCCTCTCAATGATGAAACGGCTACTGAAGCTGCCGTTAATGCTGTCTTGCCTGAGAAAGATGTCGATGGGCTCGGCAAAGATGCTAGGCTCACGCCAGCAACTCCTATGGCGATTGACTGGTTGCTCGCTGGGTTTAATGTCACATTGAAGGAAAAGAAGATCGTGATTGTTGGCAACGGTCGTCTAGTTGGTGCACCACTTGCCAAGATGTGGCGCACAGCAGGTCATGACGTAACGGTGGTCGATAAGTCAACCGAGAATGTCGAAGATGTGCTGAAACAGGCAGATATTATTGTCACAGCAGCAGGAGTACCGGGCTTGATCGCTTCGAGCGTCGTAAAACCAGGTGCGGTTGTGGTTGATGCGGCGACCTCGGCCGAGCACGGCAAGATTATCGGTGATGTCGCCGAGGACGTCCGTACACGAGATGATATCGTGCTGACACCCGAAAAAGGAGGCGTTGGCCCCCTTACTGTGTGTGCATTGTTTGACAATGTGATTCGTGCGGCTCGAGAACGAGCTACGCAAGCTTAAGTGTTTCTTTGACTCGTGCGACAACCTGACTTGGCGTGAGGTCTGCTTTAACGATGTAATTGCTGACATTGAGTACTTTGAGACTCTTTGGTGATTCTTCTTCACCAAGGTTGGTCAAGATGATCACGGGTATTTTTTCACCCCATTTGTGTGAGCGAATTTCGATCAAGGCTTCGTCACCATTCATCCCTGGCATCTGGAGGTCAAGCAATATAATGTCTGGGCCGAATGATTCGACCATAGCGATTCCATGCTTTCCGTCGCTCGCAAGCTGCACCTCAAAGCCTTCGGCTTCAAATTTCATCCGGTACATTTGGGCAATAGCTTGTTCGTCTTCGATGATGGCAATCTTTGTCATATATCTATTAGTATACAGTCTTTGTGCGATTAGTTAACCTCGATCAGTGAGAAACTATGTAATAATAAGCTGATGGATCCAGGTAATCGTCAATTTGAGAAGAAATCAAAGCCTCAAGTAAGGGAAGCCAAGC
>CAZUCO010000003.1:0-131898 GCA_964619585.1 uncultured Candidatus Saccharibacteria bacterium
TGCATGTATTAGGCACGCCGCCAGCGTTCATCCTGAGCCAGGATCAAACTCTCCATAAAAGATGTCCGTCGGATGACGGACGTCTACTCAAAATAGACTGACGATGATATGTCATCTCAGATATTGCTATCTGAAATAACAATCGGAAATTTACTATTAGTAAATTTCTTAAATTGCACAACTAAATTGTTAAACTACTGTTTTCTAACCAAGTTAAGAGAACTTATTTCTCCCAATCTCGCAGTCAGACTGTTCTCCACTATACCGAACTTACTGATTGATTGCAACACTGATTACGAATTATCTTGTAGCGAAAAAAACAACCGTGCCGATTACCGCACCCAGTAGCGCGCCCGCCAGCACTTCGAGTGGCGTGTGACCTTTTGCCGCTCTTGGCAAAGGAACCTTACTCTTCTGCTCTCTGATAAGTCGCTGTAGAGCGATGCCTTGCTCGCCCGAAGAGCGACGCACCATCATTGCATCGTACATCACAATAGCCGCAAACAAGGCTGCTACGGCAAAGACCGGTGAATCGATCTTATCCTTAAGCCCGATGACCATAGCAAGCGCTACAACGGAAGCCGCATGAGAGCTCGGCATATTACCAGAAAGGTAGAGCTGTCTCAGTTGCCGCAAACTCCCTGATCTCACAACCGCAAAGATATACTTTAAGCCTTGAGCTATAACCCATCCAGCCGCTATCGCCAGGAGGTAGGGTGATAGCCACTGCATACTGCTACTCCTCGTCGGACTTTGCCTGCTCAGGCATTAGACCGATTGATGAAACAGAGTCTCCGACGCCAAGACGCATGATCGTAACACCTTGAGTCGTACGACCAAGCAACTTGATGTCATCGAGGCCTAAGCGAATCGTCTGTCCATTCTTTGAGATCAGTAGGGCTTCTTTCATATCAGGCTCAATCGTTTGAACGGAAATAATTGGTCCAGTCTTAGCAGTAACGACAGCGGCCTTAATACCGACGCCGCCGCGCTTGTGACTTGGGAAGTTTTCAGCCTTTGTCTTCTTACCAAAACCTTTTTCGCTGATTACCAAGAGTACTTGGTCGGGACTCGTAACGATATCCATGCCTACAACCCAATCATTTGGACGCAGTCGTGCACCACGAACACCCCGAGCCGATCGCCCCATTGGTCGAGCATCCTTTTCGTTAAAGCGAACTGCTTGACCTGCAGATGTTGATATAATAACATCGTTTTCTCCAGTAGTCTTCTTGATCCAACGTAGCTCATCACCATCATCAAGCTTAATCGCAATCAAACCATTCGTACGAATGTTTGCGTAGTCTTTCAGTGGTGTCTTTTTGACCGTACCCTTAATGGTCGTCATAAACAGATACCCACCATCAGACGCATCCTTCTCGTGTCTGATAATACTCGTAATCTTCTCTTCTGGTTGCAACTGCAGGAGGTTAACTGCAGCAAGACCCTTGGCCGTTAAGCTAGCTGCTGGCACTTCGTATGCTTTGAGCCGGAAGACACGACCACGATTAGTAAAGAATAGTAGATAATCATGAGTACTTGCTGGCACAAGCTGATCAATCACATCCTCTTCCTTAGTAGTCATACCACGCTTGCCTTTTCCGCCACGATTTTGACGACGATACTCACTCAGCAGCGTGCGCTTAATGTAGTTTTCTGTGGTAAGAAGTATGACGCTTTCTTCTTCTGGAATCAGTTCTTCATCGCTAAACTTACCAAGCTCATGATTAATCATCTTACTTCGGCGCTCATCGCCATACTTTTCTTTCATTTCGAGCAGCTCTGTCTTGATGATCTTGAGAATTTCCTTCTCGTCAGCCAAGATTGCCTCAAGCTTACCGATCAATTTGATCAGCTCGTTCAGCTCATCCTCAATAGCTTGACGCTCTAGGCCTGTCAAACGACGAAGCTGCATAGCAAGAATTGCCTTTGCCTGGATCTCGCTAAACTTGAATTTTTTGATCAGATTCTTCTCAGCTTCTTCTTGAGTCTTGCTTGCACGAATAGTAGCAATCACTTCATCGATATGATCGAGTGCTATTTTGTAACCCTCGAGGATATGAGCACGTTCTTTCGCTTTTCTCAGTTCAAATTCTGTTCGACGACGCACAACTTTTTGTCGATGCTTGACGAATTCCTGTAGCATCTCTTGGAGCCCAAGAATCCTTGGCTGTATACCATCAACCAATGAAAGCATGTTGAAATTAAAGCTTGTCTGAAGCGAAGTAAGCTTATAAAGCTGATTAAGTATCTTCTTTGGATACGCGTCTTTCTTAAGCTCTATAACAATCCGTACCTTACCTCTGGCACTTTCATCGCGTAGGTCACCAAGTACGATTCGCTTCTCTTTATGAAGCTCACCGATCTTTTCTACCAGGCTCGCTTTGTTCACTCCATACGGAATCTCAGTTACGACAATCTGGTGTCGTCCCTTTTTGGTCTCTTCAATGTCGGCTACAGCTCGAATCATCACACTGCCTCGGCCAGTTTGATAGGCTTGCTTCATTGACTCACCACCATATACCGTAGCACCTGTTGGGAAGTCAGGACCCTTGACGTGCTTGAGTAAGTCATCGAGAGTGGCATCCTTGTTGTCGATGAGTTCGATCGTAGCATCAACAATCTCACCAAGGTTGTGCGGTGGGATATTCGTCGCCATACCGACAGCAATACCAATCTGACCGTTCAAAAGAAGATTTGGCAGCTTTGCTGGTAATACGACTGGCTCTTGAAGGCGACCGTCATAGTTATCTCGGAAATCAATCGTATCTTTGTCGATATCAAAAAGCATTTCATCGGCTGGACGCGTCATGCGAGCTTCGGTATAACGCATGGCGGCTGCTTCGTCTCCATCCATAGAGCCAAAGTTACCCTGGCCATCAACCAATGGATATCGTAGTGACCACCCTTGCGCCAAACGTACCATTGAGTCATAAATAGCGGTGTCACCGTGTGGGTGGAAATCACCCATCACCGCACCAACCACTGTTGCGCTCTTTCGATGCTTTGAACCAGCCCGAAGCCCATCGCGGTTCATCGTATAAAGGATACGACGGTGGACAGGCTTCAATCCATCACGCACATCTGGGAGGGCTCGGTCGATAATGACACTCATGGAGTAACGGAAGAAACTATCCTCCATTACATTCTCAAGTGTGCGGTACTCGATACCAGTTGATTGAACTAGCTCGCCCTCAACAGGGTCATTACTTATTGGTGCTGTATTGGTTGTGTTGTCTTCGTCCATAATTCCGTCCTATACGTCCAGTTCCTCTAGGTCTGCATCTTTTGCACGCGCCTGGATAAAGTTTCTACGTAAACTTACTTCTTCTCCCATTAGTTTAGTGAAGATAGCATCAGCCTCTTCAGCGTCTTCCACCTTTACTTGAACAAGTACTCTGTTCTCTGGATTCATAGTAGTTTCCCAGAGCTGATCAGCATCCATCTCACCAAGTCCCTTAAAACGTGAGATCGTTGCACCTGCCTGCTTAACCTTGTCGTCATCGTCAGAAAGCAATGTACCTCGCTCGACCTTGTCGGCAATAATTTCGTCAAGAATACGGTCCCGCTCTTCTTCATCGTAAGCATAGATCTTCTTCTGGCCCTTGTTGACACTGTAAAGCGGAGGTTTCGCAAGGTAGACGTATCCACCCTCAACAACTTCTTTCATATAACGGAAAAGGAACGTGAGAAGGAGTGTCGAAATGTGACTACCGTCAACATCGGCATCGGTCATGATAATAATCTTGTGATAACGTAGACCTTCAATATCAAACTGCTCGCCGATCCCGACCCCAAAAGCTTGGATCATAGCAACAATTTCTTTATTCGCAAACATCTTATCAAGCCGAGCTCGCTCAGTGTTGAGAACTTTACCACGAAGTGGAAGAATCGCTTGGGTTTTACTGTCACGCCCCTCTTTGGCTGAGCCAGCTGCTGAGTTTCCCTCAACGATGTAAATTTCACTATCACTTGGGCTCTTACTTGAACAATCCCATAGCTTACCTGGTAGGCCCATACCGTCAAGTGCGCCCTTACGGAGTACATTATCGCGAGCTGCACGAGCTGCTTTGCGAGCACGAGCTGCCAATAGTGACTTGTTAACTACTTTCTTGGCTATATCAGGATTTTCTTCAAGATAATACGCGAAGTACTCATTCATGACTTGCTCAACATAGCGACGTACTTCTGGGTTACCCAGCTTGTTCTTTGTCTGTCCTTCAAACTGTGGATCAGGTAATTTTACAAGAATAATTGCCGTCAGACCCTCACGGATATCATCACCTGTCAGATTTTCTTCTTTTTCCTTCAAAAGACCGGCTTTACGTGCATAGTCATTGATCGTGCGAGTTAACGCCGAGCGAAAACCAATCAGATGAGTACCACCATCAGGAGTGAGTACGTTGTTCGCAAAGGGTTTAACTGTCTCTAGATAGCTATCATTATATTGTATTGCTACCTCGACCATTGAGTCCTCTACCTGTTTTTCGACATAGAACGGCGCATCGGCAAGTACTTCTTTACCGATATTGAGGTGCTTAACATAACTTTGGATACCACCCTCAAAGTAAAACGCCTCTCGCTCGCCCGTTCGGTTATCTACGACTGAAGTGAAAACGCCTTTTGTGAGGTAGGCCTGGTGACGGAGATAGTTAATAACCCACTTGTAATCAAATGTTACTGTTTCCTTAAAAATAGTTGGATCTGGATAGAAGGTAATGCTCGTGCCATTTGGCCGATCAGTCTTGCCAACCTTCTTCAGTGGCGTCGTAGCGGCACCCGTAGCAAATTCGATCCTGTAGAGTTGCCCCTCTTTTACAACTTCTGCAATCAGCTTGGTTGATAACGCGTTGACAACACTTGAACCAACACCGTGGAGTCCTGATGATACCTTATAGCCACCACCACCAAACTTACCACCAGCATGGAGGACAGTAAGGACGGTTTCAAGAGTTGAAAGGCCTGTCTTTGCATGTTTATCAACAGGAATACCTCGTCCATCATCCACAATGGTAATGCCACCATCATCAAGGATTGTCACATCAACACGAGTTGCATACCCAGCAATTGCCTCATCAATACAGTTATCAGCGATTTCCTTAATAAGATGGTGAACACCGTCATAACCAGTGCTACCGATATACATACCAGGGCGTTTTCGAACCGGCTCTAAGCCCTCTAACACCTGAATCTGAGATGCATCATATGACGCATCAGCTGTCTTTTTAGCCATTTTCCCTCACTTATTTCGGCATTTCTGCTATTTACACTATTGCTATTATATCGAACTATTTGTATTCACTCAAGTACTTGTGCTGAACACAATCCTTATGCTAAACTGTAGGCAAACTAGTGTAAATTAAAACGAAAAGTAAATATTAAACAGGGATACACTCAAAATGTTTCGCAAGCTCGTATCAAACCTATCATTCAGCCCAGCTCTTGTTGGTCAGCTCGGCTTTTACGCGCGCCGACTACGCAAAGAAGAAGTTACCCGTAAGGCTGGATTGATTATCACGGTTCTTGCCCTTGCCTTTCAGTCACTAGCAGTGTTCTCACCTCCCGATGCAGCAAACGCCTCAAGTCCAGCTGACTTTATCCCTGGTGGAGTATCAGGAAAACAAGATTTCATCAATCACTACAACAACAATACCGGCCGCATCAAAGGATTACTCTCTTCTCTTGGTATCACACAGTCAGAAGTTGCCAGTATGCACGTTGATAAAATCCGTGCCAAAGAAGTAGGTGGAAAATACAATTTCTCCCGTACAAGTCTCTATAGCTATGGACAAGGACAGCGAAGCTACTCATTTAATGGCAATACTGTGTTCTACCGGCCACTCGCCCTAACCCAGACCAACCCACCACATAAGGTGCTTGTTGGTCATTCTGCAGTTTTTGGATGGTTCGCAATCAAGATGGACTGTGGTAACCTCATCACTAACCACCCTCCACAAGCAGCAAACCCTGAAGCGGCCTGTACTAATTTATCGGTCACACCGCTCCCATCACGTACTCAGTTCCGCTTCAATGCCAAAGCATCAGCCAAAGACGGCGCCAAGATAAAAAAGTATGAATACACCGTCCGCAATGCGGCGAATAAGGTGGTGAGCACTGTCCCCCACGCATCAACAGAAAAACAAGACTCAATCGTGTACAACCAGACCAAGCCTGGCAAATACACAGTCCGTCTCACTGTATATACATCTGAAGGTAAAAAGACCAACAGCAACTGTGTCGGTAAATTCAGTGTCCCCGAGCCCACAAAGCCAGCTGCTGCATGTACTAACCTCCAGGCAAGGGTTATAGGACGCAATACTGTAACTCTTGTTGGTCAAGCATCAGTAGCCAATGGCGCGACTGTCTCTCGATATACATTTGTAGTCAAGAATAAAGCAGGACAAATCATCAAGACAATCCCGGTTAATAGCAATAAACTATCAGTTAACACGGAGAGCTTTGTGCTCGACCCCGCTGGTGAATACACAGCAAGCCTTACTGTACAAAGTAGTGTTGGACCCGTGACTGACCCAACCGACTGTGTAGCACCTATCTCTATTAAACCTGCCGCTGTTTGCCCGATCAATCCACAGCTTCCTCCAAATAGCCCAGACTGTCAGCCGTGCCCAGACAATCCAGACATATGGATCAAGGATGAGAACTGTAGCGCAGAAGTCATTAGTCGCAAGACAGCAATCAACACTACAAGGGGTAATGTTGAAGCCGCAAAGACCATAGCAAGAGCCGGCGATCGAATTACGTACACCGTCGAAGTAGAAAACGTTGGCTATGCGCCGACAACAGTCACTATGAAAGAAGAGCTTCGCGATGTGCTACAGTATGCCGAACTTGTAGATACCGGAAATGGGGTCTTCAACTCAACTTCAAATGAGCTCGTCTGGAAAGATGTTAAGGTTGAGTCTAAGAGCAAGCAGTCTCGTACATTTGTTGTTCGTGTTCGCAACCCTGTTCCAACCACAAACACGGGCACAAGTGACGCATCATCATACGACTGTGTAATGACTAATACTTTCGGTAATAGCATCGATGTAAAGGTACAATGTCCTGTCGAAAAGGTTATCGTTGAGCAAACAGTTGCAGAACTTCCCAAGACTGGACCGGGTGAGAATCTCCTCTTTGCAGGTGTCCTCCTCGCTATCGTCACTTACTTCTATGCACGTTCTCGTCAACTCGGCAAAGAAGTACGCTTGGTCCGTCGCAACATAAACGCTGGTACAATATAAGCATTGAGTAAGGGTGGGGTATAACAAATCATGTCAGCAGAAAAAATTCAGAACAACCAACACGAGCAAGAGCCTGGTGAGCGTGAGGCACTTGAGCGTCAATCTCAGGAGCGACAAGAGCAGATACGTGAAACGCTGAACGAGCGACTCGAGGAAAGCCGTGCAGAGAAGGCGCTCGAGCGCAGCCCAGAAGCAGCACAAAAAGATGCCGAGAAGCTAGCCAAGTCTGCCGAAAAGGAAGACAACTCAAAAGAGCGAGCCACAGAGAAACATGAGCACGAAAAAGAGCTTAAACGTACACCAAAGACCCTTGATGCATCGTTCGACAAGACCATGACAGCGGCGCGAACATCAATGTCAGCTCCAAGCAAAGCTTTCAGCAAGCTTATCCATGTCAAAGCTATCGAAAAGACAAGCGAGGCTCTTGGCAACACTATTGCACGGCCAAATGCTGTCCTATCTGGCTCGTTGGTTGCTCTTATCTTCACTGCTGTGATTTATATTTGGGCAAAAACAGCCGGCTATCCCCTGTCAGGCTTTGAGACAATCGCCGCTTTTATTATTGGGTGGCTAGTTGGTATTATCTTTGATTTTGTTCGCATCATGATTACCGGCAAGCGGTAAGTTTGCATAATATTAATTGCTGCCAAGCCTAAAGTAGATGCAGTGCAATCTATCTGTCATTAAGTTTCACAGAAACTTCACTTTGATGGCTCCCATTTACATCTCGTAACTGTAAACGATCCGGAGATGAAGATGGGTGTGGCTGTTCTACCGCGCGCATAGCTGGGGGTTGCGACGATGGGAATGGTGATGGAGGCTGATTATTCACTGGTGTAGCCGGTGGCCCAAAGACAGGCGAAGAAGTAGTAGGAGTCATGGGAGTAGTAGCTGTTTGAGGCTGGCCCTGCACTGGTTGCATTGTAGGACTTTGCTGAGGCTGCTGACCAACAGGTGTTCCTCCTAATTGTTGACGCTTAGCGAGCCACTCGTCAAGGAAAGAAGAGCCCGATGATTTACCGCCGCTAGGAGTAGCGAACCCGCCACTACCGGCCTGCTTTAAACGATCTGCCTTGGCCTTATCAGCCGCACCAAGTCGATCAAATATATCTTTTTCTACTACTGCTCTTGGCTTGCCGTATTTTGCTGCGGACAGTCTCTTGAGAGCATCAGTAAGCTGCAAGTTGGTATCCCCCATCGGTGCTATCCATGACATGCTAAATGGCGCAGAAGGCACATTATTAATCATGACACTTGTGATAGATTGGTGATTTGGTAGCTTTGTAAGATCTTCGGCGTCAAACACGGGCGAGAATTTCTTGATCATAATTTCCGCATCAGTGATACCAATTCGACCACAGATGACTGTTCCGACGTTACCAATAATCGCTTCACGAATCTTATCGGTAAGCTGTGTCATAAACTGGTTTCCCATAATAAGGTTCAACCGATATTTTCGCGCCTCAGAAAGAATCGACTCGAAACTTTCAGTAGCAAAATTCTGGAACTCGTCGACATACAGAGAAAAATCGACACGTTCATTCTCCGGTATGTTCGCACGTCCCATTGCAGCCGCCTGAAACTTCATGATGAAAATAATACCAAGCAGCTTTGAGTTAAGTTCTCCCATGCGACCTTTTGATAGATTAACAAGAAGAATTTTTTTGTTGTCCATAATATCGCGTAGATTAAACCCAGACTTAGTCTGACCGATCACATTACGCATCGCGTCATTACTGATAAACGGACCGAACTTTGAGACTACCCAGGATATCACTTCTCCTGCCTCATTTGATCGCTGTGATGCAGGGAATTCTTTTGTCCAAAAATCGAGCACGGTTTGATCAGTGACATACTTTAGCTTACTCTTTACGAATTCTTGATCAATCAGACATTTTGGAATATCGACAAAGGTACCACCAGCTGGATCACTCATGAGAAGTAGTGCACAGTTGCGGAAGATATGCTCCAGTCGAGGACCAACAATTCCTGTATGTCCCGGGTCGTATAATCCATAGAGCATATTAATCGCCTCCTGGACCAGGAAGTCTTTTTGATCAGGATGATCAAACTCAAACATATTGAGCCCTATAGGATTATCCATATCACCTGGATTGAAGTAAATAATGTCTTCGACCCGCTCTTTTGGTACTTTACCGAGTAGTGTCTCCACAGAGTCACCGTGTGGGTCAACAAAAGCAAAACCCTTACCATCCATCATGTCTTGATAGGCAAGATTTTCAAGAAGAACTGACTTACCTGTACCCGTCTGACCAATTATATAGGTGTGGCGACGACGATCGTTGGTTGAGAGGCGAATCGGCTTCTTTGTCCCACGAAATTCGTTGTACCCAAGTAAGAAACCTTCATCCATCAGGTCAGTCGGACCATCAACTTGCTTCGAAAGTTGTCGCTGCACCTGAGAAGTTGAGATGCTCGACTGTTCTGGAAGATGAAAGATGGTTGCAAGCTCAACAGTGTTGAGGATATTGCTATTTACGCCCTGAGGAAAGAAGCGAAAGATGTATGATGTGACAAGCTCCTCAATATTACGCGATACAGCGAACTTGAAGCCGTTGTATGTCGCCGAATCAAACAGAGAGAAAGCCGATACCACGTTTTTCAACAGGGTCTGTGATCGTACTGAAGTATTAGATGATACAACGACGCGAATCAATACTTCATAGCCTGGGTACCGTGTCTTCTCTTCAATCGCCTCCACTTTTGCACGCTCTAATGAGGTAAGCTGCTTGTCCTCTGGCTTGTCTTTACTATCGCCACTTGTTTCAGGTGGTTTCCAGAGTGCCTCCATAATGTCTTTCGGTGCTAGAAATGCTGCAAAACCTGATTTCTTACTCTTACCTTTTGTAATCTTCTCTGCCTCAGATATTGAGCGCTTTGACCAAGCATCATTAGCTGGTCGAAGAAGAATCTGCACACCTATCCCATCTTCTCTGCCTGCCGCTGACAGTGCATTAAGTAGCGCACGACTGGCATCACGCTTGGATTCCTGATAGGTAGCAATCGGGTAGAATGCCTCTTTCTTAAGGGTAAACTCGCCTCCGATAGTACCACTGATTTTTCCCACCTCACTAAAGATAGTATGCTCTTCAACTTCTTCAAGCCTTGCCGAAGGATATGCAGCAGCAACAGCCTGGCGAACGACATCAATAAGAACAACCGGAACAACAGCATAGTAATATACGAGACCATCACGAGCTACTATCTCGAAGGAGACATGACGCTGGCCATACACCTTTGTTTTGAAGCCTTTTGTTGCAGTACTGGCAATGATGTTATACATCACCTGAGCTTGAGAGAGCAGTTCCTCGGTTAAGTCGCGCTGGTCGCGCCCTCCAGATTCGGTATCATCACTTGATGGAGGCAAATGAATGATCATCGGCACCATTTTTAGTCCGCGCTCATAATTCTTTGCCTCACGCAGACTACGTCGGAAGAGCATATAGAGAACAAAGGCAGCAACCACAATAAATAGCACTGCAACGATAGTGGTACTTACGATCACCCCCACATTCATCGATTTTCCCCTGCTACTATGAGCTTCCTATTTCTTTGCCGTAACGTTTCTTCAAGTAGTCAATTTGCAGCTTACCCACTTCTCTTTCTTGTTTGTGGGGATCATTACGAGTTGACTCAATGATCTTCTTCGCTTTATCAACCCACTCCTTCTCAATCACATCCTCATCGGCAGCGATTGCTGGCGTATCGTCATCAGTTGCCGCCCCATCATTGTCAGTCACAGAAGGGATTGGGGCTTGCACGGGAGTAGGCAGTTGCGTCTGAGCTGGAGGAGTTGAGGCAGGCTGCACTTCCTGAGTACGCTCTGGAGATACGCCTTGGCGCTCTGGAGCACCCTGCGGCAACCGATCACCTCCAGCTGGTTGCGGTATCTCGACAGGAGTCGGCATCTGCTCAAATGATTGCGATGGAGATTTTGGTTCCATATCTGTAATTATAGCATAATCGATTCTTTATAATCACACTACTCACATACGTTTTTGAATATAAAATATACCTATGATAATCATCGCGATTATCAACGCTATTTCGTACCAATGAACCTCCCCAACCGAACGAATAGCAATGAGAATAATCGGTGCCATTGCCACGATAGAAGCCATGTAGTATGACTTCAACAGAGAGCGTGGCCAATTCGCCGGTACCATTCGCTTCAACCGTACGTGTTGGCCGAATATACGCCAAACACGATTTGACCAATAGATTATCCCGGTCGTTATACCAACAAACACTAGGTACAATAAAAAAAAGACGGCCAAAATGCCGCCTGGACCAGTCTTAGATGGACTGTATGCACTGACAAATCCGAGCAAAAGAATTGCTGCAGCCAGAGTCACTACCGTTAATATTTTTCCAAACATTACTTGCCCACTATATCACCAAGGGAGCCTGAGCGACAAACCGTAAGTACCATAGTTGCGACATCCGCCACCGAATAAATATTTGGGCGCGTGCTTCTATGATGATCCGCCGCTCGAGACAACTGACCGCTCCAGCATGTGCTGGGGCAACTGATTGAAAGACATTCCGCTACTCGCGCCGAGCAGTATCATTACTATCATACCCATTGATAGATACTAAGGATTAGCTCAGCACGAGAGGTACTCGTACTTTCGATGCTGACCAATATAGTCAGCTAACAGGCTCGACACCTAGATTTAGGCGAAGCCACGGTAACACCTCTGTTATACGAATGGTACAAATGAAGGTGCGTGGATCCAGATTGGACCCATGTTGTTTTGTTTTTGTACTATTTGTTTATGTTTTGTGTGTTACCGGATTTTCCGTCTAAAGCTTGCTTGTTAAGTGCCGTAACTCAAGATGAGGTACTAGACGGTCAGTTATTGAATTGTTAAGGTGTCTTTTGCTTTTGTTTGTTTTTTAAAAGCTTACCCTTACTCTAGCATAAGCACTTTTACAGGTCAATACCTGCGGCGTAAAAAATAGTTGTATCTTACACATTTTGTTTACATTTTTGTTTCATTAACAGATAATAATTATAATTTCTACAACGATGCTTTTAGTACTACATTAGTATCATCAAGCCATGTCTTTACATTGTGAGCGGCAGTCGCAACAGCCGATGGTATATGCTGAGGCGTACTCCACCCACGTTCAGCATACGTACTCAAGTTATAAAAGTCTTTTATCATAACTTTTGCTGTTTCGACGAGCCCATACTCTTCGTTGCAGTAGGTAGCGATGTCTCGCGGTGCCGAAAATGCGCTAAAGCTTACCCCTTTCCTCGGCCATTGCGCCTCAAAGGTTGCTACCGCTCGCCGTTCCATATAGGGTTTTGTTACAAGAACCATGGAAGAAACCTTCTCAAAGCCAGCATTGATGAGCATTTTATAAACGAACTGGGCATTCTCGCCCGTGTTTACCGCTTTGTCTTCAACCAAAACCTGGTCAATATCTATGCCCTGCTGTGCCATAGTAGCTACAAAATGTCTTGCTTCTGTCATTTCTGACCAATTTTTTAAATGAGGATTATGCGGTGCAGCCCCACCCGACACAATCACGACCTTAAAATCATACTGCTTAACCAACTCGGCGGCAGTATACGCTACACGATCATCACGACAGCCAAGTACGACGAGCGCATCAGCACTATGTGAAGGCTTACCAAGCTTCATATAATCCCATACTATTTTTATATCTCGATCCATTGAAGCATTCATAAGTCTCATCATACAACTGCAGTACAAATGTGTCGATCAAATGGTGTATTTTTTACCGAAAAAATCTTCAAGAAAGTTATTGACATAAACGTTTTCACGGCCTATTATAGGGGTAGTCTCTGAGTAAAAAAATTATACAGGGACCAAAAATAAACATTGAATCAAAACTCCACAGAAAACAACCGTTCCTCGCAGGCGGTTGTTTTTTATTGCAGTAAATCATGCATAGATCGATAATCCCAGGCCCCCCACCCAGGCACTTTATATGACCAGTAGCTATGTGCCCACGCATGCTCATCAAATGTTCTGCGCTGCGTTGCGATATAGGCGGTCACCGCTCGTTCATCACGCATTGGGTGGCCAGTTGCACCACTCCACTCACCAACCATCACGGGTATACACTTTGCTACTTCACGTAATAGATCCTGCCAAGCCCTGCCCGCCACCACACTATACTCATCATCGCGTTTATTGCGATCTGCCCGTGAGTAAACCTGATAAAGATGCACGTCAAGAACGAGGCGCTCACCAAGATCCAACTTTGCCAGTCTTTTGGCCATCTTAAGAGGCCTGAACGCATCACTGACGATAATCTTTACCTCTGGATTAGTATATTTCTGAACGATACTGTAGGCCTCCCTATAGTAGTGTAATAGTCTACTGGGAAAGAGTGGCCATCGAGGCTCATTAATTACTTCTACCCCTATGAGGCTACGCTCACTACCGTACTTTTTAACTAAATAGAGCAGGGTGTTGAGCGCCTGACGACGCTTAGATTTACGATATAGATGCACCTTCCCCGTTTCTCCGCTATGTGGCTCCCCGTTTTGCGAGCCCTGTAGGCCATGGAAATCCAGAATGACCCCCAAATGATGTGTCTCCGCCCATTCAAAAGCACTGCTCAGATAGTTCTCACCGTCAACAAAATCACTTGTTTCTTCAAACAGCCAATATCCTACCGGTAATCGTACAAAATCAAACCCTGCGGCAGCAATCCAGGCAAAATCTGCCTCTTGTATAAACTCGGATCTGTGTTGCTCGAGCCGCTTAATAGCTTCAGCCCTGCCGAGCTGCCGTACAAGTTCAGCCTCTCCGCTGCCTTCTACCCCTTCGAATAGCCCCGGAGTCATCCATCGCTCCGCCACGAGCCATCCACCGAGATTGATACCTTGTAATGCCTTTGTCACCTCTTTAGTATACCCAAGAAAAAAAGCAGCCTAAAACTGCTTTTAATAATATCTGGTGGAGCTGCGGGGTACTGCCCCCCGGTCCGGTTGGTAACACATCATTCATCTACAGGCGTAGTTATCTTTAAAATTACTGGTCTCACCTCGAGAGATAACCAAAATAGCAAGGGTCAGTCTATGGATTAACGTCACAGGTGCACTCCACAGCGATACACCTATCGAGTCATATCAATATGACACTTCCTTAAGTGCTATATGACGTCGCACAGGAAGCGGTCATAGCAACTAGGCTACAACTGGCGCAAAAGCGGCACGTGGTGCAAATGCACTCGCCACAAACGCTTTTACTTTAGCAAATGGTTTTGCAATTAAATAACTGTTTACGTCAGCAAGTCGACCCGCCGAATGATCTGTTAATGTCCAATCGTCGAAAGCTATATCAGCCCCGTGAATTACCTTATAATTGTAGCAAATTTTACTGCTTTTTTCCAGTGCATACCGTATACTAAAATTATGTCAAAGGTAGCTCGAGTTATTTCCGTAGCTCCGATCGGCTTCGAAGGAAGCATCATCGATGTTGAAAGTGACATAAAACGTGGCTTACCTTCACTCCAGATCGTCGGCATGGGCAACAAAGCTATTGAGGAGGCCAAGGAGCGAGTTCGTAGCGCAGTTACTAATTCTTTGCTCGACTTCCCACCTCAAAAGATTATCATCAACCTGGCGCCTGCTGAACTTCCCAAAGATGGCTCAGCTTATGATTTACCTATTGCTTTAGCCATTCTTGTTTCAAGCGGTCAACTCAACCAAGAACAGGTCAACGCCGCTGTCTTTGTTGGTGAATTATCCCTCGATGGTGCACTCCGACCTATAAGAGGCGTGATATCAATCGCTGAGACAGCACGAAAAACTGGCATTACAAAAGTATTTATGCCGAAAGAAAATGCCGAGCAAGCCTCATTGATTGAAGGAATTGAGATCGTCCCCGTAACATCACTTAGCCAGCTCTTCCTGCATCTTAAACAAGAGCAGATTATCACCCCTGCGGCCACTCGTCCTCATAGCGAGACGCCCCCTACTGGAGGGCCCCTTATTGATGATGTCCACGGACAAGAACAAGCAAAACGAGCCATACTTATTGCTGCAGCTGGCCGGCACAACATACTATTAACAGGCCCTCCAGGCTCAGGTAAGACAATGCTGGCCAACACGCTCACGTCTCTTCTACCGCCACTATCAAACAGCGAGAAGGTCGCAGTCACCAAGCTACACAGTCTTGCAGGAAACGTCGTTGGTGACATCATCACCACTCGACCATTTCGGAGCCCGCATCACACTTCGAGTCAAGTTGCACTGATAGGCGGCGGTGCTCGACCAAAGCCAGGTGAGATAAGTCTGGCACACCTTGGTGTGCTTTTTCTTGATGAGATTCCAGAATACCCACGCAGCAGTCTCGAGGCGCTAAGGCAGCCGCTTGAGGATAAGCAGATCTCAATCAGTCGTGCAAATGGTCATGTGCACTATCCGGCAGACTTCATGCTTGTTGCTACAATGAATCCATGTCCTTGTGGATTCTTTGGTGACGCCACTAAAGAATGCCAGTGTAGCTCTACACAGATAATCTCTTACCAACGTAGGCTGTCCGGCCCTCTGATGGATCGCATCGATCTTGTCATACCAGTTGAGCGAGTAGTCACTCACACTCTCCTTGATCGCGAGCCATCGACTAATTCACAACACATATACTTCCAAGAGTTGCTCAACAAGGCAGTTTTGGCTCAGAATAACAGGTATAGCCGTGATGATTTTTACAACAATAATCTGTCTTCACGAGATATCAAGCGACGCATTTCCCTCTCAAGCTCGGTACAAGATCTCTTAAATGATGCCGCGGAGAAGCTCAATATTAGTGCGCGAAGTTACTTCAAGATTATCAAGGTAGCTCAAACAATTGCCGATCTCGATGGCACTGGTATTATCGCCAAAAAACACATTGCTGAAGCCCTACAATACCGCTCCATGACCTCTTGAAACGGATAGACTAGTGTGATATGATTGGGAACGAGAAGGTTCAGCAATACGACCTCTTTACAAAACTAAGGGAGAAATAAACGTCATCAACCAACAAGTTCGCATTAACTCAAGTATCCGATCAAACGAACTACGTGTGATAGGACCTAGCGGCGAACAGCTTGGTATCATGTCTCGAGCCGACGCTTTACGTCAAGCCGAGAGCCATGGTGTTGATCTCGTGGAAATATCTCCAAACGCTAACCCTCCTGTAGCAAAGATCATTGACTGGGGTAAATACCAATACCAGAAGATGAAAGAACAGCAGAAGAGTAAGCAGAAGAGTAAGCAAGCTGAACTTAAACAGATGCGCTTTGGTCTCAAGATTGGTAGTGGTGATCTTGAAATCAAACTCCGCAAGATTCGAGCCTTCCTAGCCGATGGCCACAAAGTCCGCATACAAATCTTTTATCGCGGACGTGAAATGGCACACAAGGAACTAGGCTACGATATGATTAACAAAATTATCGGATTACTCGAAGATGACGCAGTCGTTGAGCAACAGCCTATTATGGCCGGTCGAAACTTGAGTATTACCGTAAGGAGTAAATAATGCCAAAATTAAAGACCCACAAAGGGACAGCCAAGCGAGTCAAACTGACAAAAGCTGGCAAGATTACCCGCCAACGAGCATCGGGTGGTCACTTATTGGCCAAAAAGAGCAAAAGCCGCAAGCGTGCTATCAACACGACTGGTGTCGTAAAAGGCTCAATGGCTAAGAATATTAAACGAGCACTAGGAGTCTAATAGTCATGCGAGTTAAACGAGGTGTTTCAGCACGAGCAAAGCACAAAAAAGTATTAAAAGCTGCTAAAGGCATGCAGCATAATCGTACCCGCAGTTTCCGTTTGGCAAAGCAAGGGGTAATACGATCACTGCAGTACGCATACCGTGACCGTCGTAATCGCAAGCGTGATCTACGCAGTCTATGGATTACACGTATCAATGCAGCTGCCCGAGAGAACAATACTACTTACGGTAAACTGATTGCTGGCCTTAAGAAAGCTAGTATCGAGCTTGACCGCAAGACACTTGCGGAACTTGCTGTCAGTGATGCAAAAGCATTCGCAGCAGTAGTAAAAAGCGCAAAATAGCGAGTTTTATTTACATCAAAATACCCGCCTCTAGTAGGCGGGTATTTTGATGTAGTCGACCCGTAAGCCGGGTTCTGTCTAGTAGTGATCATCTATCTAGGCTCCCCATTGCTGAAGAGCTCAAGCGGTTCAACGAACCAACGGACGGGTCGCCCATGTGTTGATTCTCCTTGCAGTAGACAGGGTTTACCTCTTTAGTATGTCACCATACCAAACTGTGGGCTCTTACCCCACTCCTTTCACCCTTACCTCCTAAGAGGCGGTATCGTTTCTGTGGCACTTTCCCTAGGGTTACCCCCGGTTGCCGTTAACAACTGTCTGTACCCTACACTGCCCGGACTTTCCTCTCGTCAGGATAATTATCTGACCAGCGATCACCTGAGTCGGCTACTACTATAGTATACGCTAATTGTGAGCATCGTGGGCATTGAGAATCTTGTTAACCATGCCGTCGGCAAGTTGATTGTACTCACGTCGCACATGGCTGAACGTAACATGATCAAAGTGTGTCACTAATTCCTTGATCCTTTCATTGATTGGCCATAGCTCGCGATTCTTAATTTTATAGATGCCGTTTAGTTGATTCACAACTAACAGACTATCCATACGAAAATCAACCGTTTTTGCCCCCATTTCAAGGGCCTTTTCTAAGCCTAATCTTACTCCATGATATTCGGCTTGATTGTTAGTCGTAATACCCAGGTATAAACCGCCCTGGTGTACGACATTTTCATGATCATCCATCACGATAAAACCACTCGCACTTGGTCCTGGGTTACCTCTTGACCCTCCATCAGAATAAACAATAACGTGACTACCTGGAACATGGCTCATCATGTCTGTGCCGATTACATCACCTTGCTGTACAAGTGGAGGTGCCACCTGTGCCGAAATCCCGAGCAGTAACTTCGCACTCTCTGTTAGCTCATCCTGATGAAGATCATCAACCGCCAGCCATAGGTGACGACTATAATTTTCACTTAACGTCACTGCCGCTTTGGCAGGCACATTAACGAGATAGAGCAGGAATGTATACTGCGTGTCCCTATCATCATGATCAATATAAGTGATAACGTCCTTTAGTGACATCGCCTGTGGCGTAATGCCTGTGTCAAACTCGAGGTGGCGTCTTAGTGCATCCTCGGGCTGCTCACCGTAGTCGAGCTTACCGCCAGGAAGCTCGTACTTACCTAAAATAGATGCGCGGCCGTTAGAGCGCTTTAGAAGAAGCACCTTGTTATCAATGCGGACAATTGCTCTTACTGATACTTTTTGTTTCATAGCAAGCTACCTTTGTGGCTATAGTCATTATATACCATACTTGGTCGGGATGACTGGACTTGAACCAGCGGCCTCACCACCCCCAGCGGTGCGCGCTACCAACTGCGCCACATCCCGTCAAAACATAGTAACCCTGAGTGGACAGTAGTGCGTGATATATCCCCGCTGAGTTGCAAGGTGGTTCTCTCTATATCGACACCACGGTGACCATATATCTGAGATCCATATCTAGATTCGTTAGGAAATCATGTACACTACTGCCCGCTCAGGGTCTACTTCTATTATACCTCCTAACGAATATTGAGGCCAAAAATGATACTAAATATATCGAGGAAGAAGTTGATACCAGACAGCATAAACCTGCCGATGAAAGGGCTAGCCACCATAACAAGCAGAAAGACAAATACTATTCCAAACCGTTCGATGGCTTCCATCCCCCGACGTACGAAATCGGGTGCTAGTGCGTACAGAACTCGAGAGCCATCAAGTGGCGGTATAGGCAACATATTGAAAATAAAGAATCCTAAGTTCACCATGACAGCAACGGTAAGTATCTCTCCAATCGGTGTAGTTATTGGCTGGCCGAGTAGTACAAGCAGCCCGAAAGACAGAAAGGCGATGAAGAAGTTAGTAAGCGGCCCTGCAAGAGCAACCAACCCAGCCCCCCACTCTTCACCCTTTACGCGCGCTGGATTGAATGGGACCGGCTTTGCCCCGCCGAAGATTGGCGCTTGAACAAGTGCCAGCGCTATCGGAAGTATAATCGTCAAGAACGGATCAATATGCTTGATAGGGTTTAGTGTTAACCGCCCCTCTCGTTTTGCGGTGTCATCACCCAGCCAGTAGGCCATAAAGCCATGCATTGCCTCGTGAAGTGTCATCGATATGAGAATCACTCCGAGAACGATTACGATATATCCAAGATCTATTTGTCCCAACTCCATTGTGTATTAATTATACCTGTTTGGTGTTGGGTTGTCTAAAGGGTTGACCTCGTCCCTTTTTTTCGGTACAATTATACAGATTGTTTAAAAAGTTTAATGGAGAGCAACTATGGCAGCACGCTGCGAACTGACTGGAAAAGGCAAGCAATTTGGTCACAATGTGAGCTTCTCTTTGCGTCGCACTAAACGTGTCTTCAAGCCTAACTTGCAGAAGAAGACGTTTATCGTTGACGGTCAGAAAGTTACTATGACCATCTCAACACAAGCTATTCGAACCCTCAAAAAGAAGGGTATCTTACAGCCAGCCGGCAAATAAGCCTTAGCTTGTAGTTATTAAATAACCCCTGCCATGAGACAGGGGTTATTTAATGGTTGTTAGCTACGCGAAAGCTCGATGATCGTCGTAGCCGCAGGAAGACTACTGGCTGACTTGATCTTGTATTTTGCCATTTGCTCCACTTCACCACCAAACTCTTTCTTGAAGGTATCAAGAGTGTCTTGAGTTTCAGAATACTTAACCGCAGGATCAGCATAGTAAACAGGAACAACAGCTTTAGCCTCAATTGCTCGAGCAAGATGGGCGGCTTCGGTTGGGTTCAGTGTTCCGCCTCCACCAACCGGTAATATAACCATATCTACCACCCCAAGCGCTTCGAGCTGCGCTTCAGTAAGCTCGGGTCGAATACTCCCCAGTAATGCTATTCGTACATCACCGACTGTAATACGATACATCGTCGCGGCTTTTGAATCTTTTGGAGCACCATAAGCATCAGCGGGTACCGCCTTGATCGAGAAGTCTGCTACTTCATATTCACCAGGACCATCAATTTTTAGCATCGCTTCGTCAGATGTTATCATCATATCTGGTGTTGTTGCTATCACAACTGATCCATCGACTTTAACATCTTTCAGTCCAACTTCTGAAAGCTTCGGGTTACTTACAAGTTTTGCCTTCTTTGTTGTTATAGCAACACTATTCTCGCCTTTATACTCAATATCAAACATTCTCAGACTCCTCTGTCTCTTATACTAACTATTTATTACTCACTCAATATGTTCTCTTCATCACGTAGAACAATATGCTTACTGCTCAAAAGCTCACTAATGAAGCGATCGTGGATACTCAAACGATAGTAAAACTCATCATATGGCATCACGCTGTAGTTGAGCTCACGACCCTCCTTCTTCTCAAGTGTTTTTATAAATGAGTTAAGCTTCGCTTTCGTGACCTTACCAACTAGCAATAGATCAACATCACCCGCAGAGTGAGCTACAAATACACCAGACAAGACCGCCAGCTTTACGCCACCCAGTTCATCAAGTTTGCCCTGCCAGTCAAGTGTTGAAGGTGTCGTATCTTTGTTTGACGCTTTCACCTTGTCGCCAAATATATCTCGGAGTGAGACATAGTGCTCATAGCGTTGATTCACTTCGTAGTACAGCTTATTCTCCGCGGTATCACTCTTGATGATTCCAACATTTAGCATATTAGATAGTTCGCGTCGTACAGAGTTAATCTGTTCATCGATCAGACGTGTAATCTCCCGCACATAGAAAGATTTCCCTGGATTATTAAGAAACAGGTGTAGTAACTTTACTCGTGTTTTTGAACCAAATAATGCGTCAATCATTCCCTCTCCGAATACTATTTATATCATAGTAGCACAGATTTTACTCAGAGACGATACGTGATTCGATGTAACGGCTGACCTCAGATAGATCACACCATTGAATAAACGGATTTGGGCGAAACCATGTCATCTGTCGCTTCGCAAGTTGCCAATCTTGTGTTGTTGATTTATCAACTGCAGCTTCAAGGTCAACTTCTTTTCCAAGATAAGAATGCACGATTGGATATATATTTCCCGTCATTGCTGGTGCATCCCACCCGTACTTTTTGCCCAACTTAGTTGCTTCTTCAACAACACCATTTGAAAATAATTGTTCAACCCTCTCGTATATTCTCTGACGGAGTATTTCTCTGCGTACTGCAATGCCCGCTATGATCATTCGCTCGCGGGGGCCCTGCCTCCAGTCATCACCATGCTGCTTGTGATTAGTAAAATCGAAGTTAAAAATGACGCTGTCGATATAGAGCCCAGTTCCGCCTACAAGCATCGGGGTCTTACCCCGCGCACGGATCTCTCCAATCTTACGCTCTGCATACAACTTAAAATCAGCTGCTGTAAATCGCTTCCCAGGAGAAACAAGATCAATTCCCCAATGTGGAACTTGTGCCTGCTCATCTGATGTTGGTTTAGCTGTGCCAATATCCATACCCTTATATACCGTCCGCGAGTCGGCACAAATGATTTCACCATCTAGCCTCTTTGCAAGTTCAATCGCCACAGATGTTTTGCCACTTGCTGTTGGACCCACGATTACAATAAGTGGAGGTTCTGATCGTATTCCTGAGGTCGCCATCGTCGCTCTCCAAAATTATCTACTTTATAGTCAGTACAGGTGATACCGTCTTGTTCCAGCATTTGACGCTGCACTTCTTGCCCACCGTGATAGCCAATCGCTAGCCCGCCTTCTTTGTTGACAAGTCGATGCCATGGCAGACTGTCAGGTCCCTGATGGGCAACGCCGCCCACGATACGTGCAGCACGTGGCTGGCCTGCCATGGCTGCAAGGTCCCCATAGGTTGTTACTTTGTCCCCTGGGAGTTCACTCATGAGCTGGTAAATCTTTTCACGAAAGTTCTTACCAAGCTCTAATTCATCGTTCATGCTTCACTACCCCTTTATTGACCATAGAAGTATCTTTCTACCGCAGACCAATCTGCAGCTCTTACGATATCTTTATCAAGCAACTCAGACTGGTTCCAGCTATAGTCACCAAATAGGATTGCTTTTTTGCCACTAGCGGCTACCGCTTGGCAGTGCTTTAGCTGGTCATCTATCAAAAAATCTGCCCCGATATCAGCTAGGATGCCGGCCTTGGTCTGATGCACTGACTGATGATCAATCGTATCCCAAATGCCTGCAAAATAAATTACTTCATCATTGAAGATACCTGGATAATGACGGCTAATCCATTCCAGCGTGTCTTGACGTACCTGTGTGCGCCGCGACGTCACGATACATAGGTCGTAATCTTGGCTTAAACGTTTTAGTACCGGCAAGGCTGTGTCGTTATGCCGATAACTTCCTATCACCCCAGACTCATGGAAGGTGTTGGCACGACGCTCAACTTCTGCATTATCAACCTCCCACACTTTTGCCCAATGTTCATCATAGTCTTCTGGCTGCAGGTTGGTACCCCACATCTTATTACTAAACTCGACAAAGCCAGCTGCATTGTCCGCAAGAACATCATCAATATCGATTGCAATAGTTTGTCGTGCCATAATTCTCCTAGCTCAGACCAACCAGATATCTCGCTAGGTCATCGAGTGCTACTTTTTCCTCGCCACTCTGTGTGCGAACACTCACTTCTCTGGCTTCTTTATCTTTTGGACCGACAATGAGCTGAACTGGGATCTTCATAGCTGTTGCTTCTCGGATCTTTTTGCCCAGACTTTCGTTACGATCATCCGTTGTAAATCGTACTTCGTTATATTTCACCGGCTTCATCAAGATTAGCTCTGATAATATCGATGTTATTTCTTCAACATACTCCATAACGGTGTCGTTGATCGTCAGAATGCGAAGCTGCTCTGGCGCCAGCCAGAATGGGAACCAGCCACCGGTATGTTCGATAAATACTGACAAAAATCGCTCAATTGAGCCAAGCAGTGCCGAGTGAACCATCACAGGAATCTTCTTCTCACCATCCTCGCCAGTATACTCAAGCCCGAAACGTTCAGGCTGCACGAAGTCGATCTGGACCGTGGCAACCTGATGCTCACGGCCAATTGCATCTGTTGCCATGAAATCAATCTTCGGGCCATAGAATGCAGCCTCACCTTCTTCTTCAAAATACTCGAGTCCGTTCTTCACTACCGCATCTTTCAGCTGAGTCTGCGCGGACTGCCATAAATCAAGCTCGCCAAGATATGCATCTGAATCGTCACGATAACTTAGTCGCACACGGAGCTTCATATCAAGCAAATTATAGAGCTCGCCTGCAGCGGCCAAGAGTCCGTCAACCTCATCAGCAATCTGATCTGGTCTACAGAAGACATGACTATCGTCTTGAGTCAAAGATCGCACACGATTAAGCCCGCCAAGCTCGCCGGTTTTTTCATCACGATAATCGGTTGTGGTCTCGAGAAAACGAACCGGCATATCACGGTAGCTACGAGGCTTGCTAGCAAAAATCTGTGTATGATGCGGGCAGTTCATCGGCTTTAAGGCCATTTCATCGCTCGTTTCCTGACTCGTCACCAAAAACAGTTCATCACCAAACTTTGCCCAATGACCCGAAGTTTCATATAAATCCTTCTTAGTGATATGCGGTGTCCACACTGCCTCAAAGCCACGCGCTTTGCGTAGCTGATTTGAAAGTGCTGCTACTTTTTCGCGCAGCACTGTGCCACGAGGGGTAAACATCGGCAGCCCTACACCTACTAATGGTGAAGTTGTGTATAGATCAAGCTCTTGACCCAACTTTCGGTGATCACGCTTCTTTGCCTCTTCAAGCATTGCGAGGTGTTCATCGAGCTCTTCTTGGGTTGCAAATGCTACACCATATAGTCGCTGCATTTGAGGATTCTTCTCATTGCCGCGCCAGTATGCACCAGCAACCCGCATCAGCTTGAAAGCCCCAACCTTCCCAGTCGACTCTGCGTGCGGACCACGACAAAGATCGGTGAAATCTCCATCAGTATAAAATGACACGTCGACCATACTCTTTACTGGGTCATGTGCAGCGCCACTAATACCCGCCGGAAGCTCCATACCCATAACGGCCGCGTCTAGTTCGCTTGCGAGAGTCGTCCCTTCACGCTTAAGGTCATTGAGAAGTTCTACCTTATACAGCTGCCCTGCACCCTTCGCCCACTCGAGCGCATCATCAATCGGTTTCTCGCTACGCTCAAATGCATAGTCGGCGGCGATAATCTTACGCATTTCTTTTTCAATCTTTTTGAAATCAGCTTCAGAGATCTTCGTCTCGCCGAGATCAATGTCATAGTAGAAACCATTTTCGACTACAGGACCAACACCAAACTTCGCCTCGGGCCAGAGATGCTGCACCGCCTGTGCGGTAATATGTGCCAAGCTATGTCGCATTGCATATAATTGCTCTTCGTTCATATGAACCTCCTTTTAAATATAAAAAGCACGCATATCGTATTAGAACGTGCGTGCCTCGGGCCTCTAAACAGGCGGTTCCACCTTGGCTATTCTCTTACCGCATTCATTTATCGTCTGTCTGCGATCGCTCCGGACGTGCTCAGCGGATGGTTAGGCCGCGTCGTTGCTTACCTATATAGTACAAAACCACCTCAGTTATTGCAACTACTGCCCCTGTTTGCTAGACTAAGATATGCATACGGGCGATTAGCTCATTTGGCTAGAGCGCTTCATTGACGTTGAAGAGGTGAGAGGTTCGAATCCTCTATTGCCCACCAGTATTGCTTATCAGATAGGGACACTCTGCACTGCAGGGTGTCTTTTTATATGTCATTTCTGTAAATATAGGAAACCGTATTTAGACTGCATCGTCAGCAAGTCTTTTAGGATGCATGGAGCCCGTCCAACAGGGGTAAGTATCACTTTTCCCACACGCCTTGCCTACTTTTCCACTTGTGTTTTTAGTCTTTATTCACGTGAATATTCATCTGATGATATATCTCTCAGCAGCATGTTCCATTGACAATTTATAACACTTATGCTAATATGTAACTATGTCCACAGAAGGAACAAACCACCACAAACAATCGAAGCTTTCTCAATTTAAGCTCGATTTCGAATACAACCGTACCCTGCGCGACGAACGAAAGATTACTCGTCAACGCCGCGATGATGGTGCACGTAGTTAACATATTTCCGAATTCGCCTACGAACCTTCTCCCTTAGATCAAGAAAAAAGAGATAAGGCTTAACCTAAGGCCCTATCTCTTTTTAGTTGCACAAACACGGCCTCCACCGACGAAAAAACGAGTATTTCTATTTTTTGCGGAGAGCTAGGCGTCGCTTCTTCTTTTCTTTGAGCGCAACTGCAGTTGCCTTGTCTGTCACATCAAACACATTGAGGTATTTCCCAAGGAGGAGTCTCGTCTGCGAGGTATAAGCTGATGCAGAACTATATACAAGTGCAGTCACCGGCATCAGGACCCACTGGAGAAGCATACCAATCGTTCGTCGGCGTTTATAGCGAGCAGGTCGTGGTGGCAACATCTTGAATGTCAAGAAAACAGTAATGACGAGTCCAATCATAGCAAACCGCTGCATTACCCCCATTACCTCTGGGAGTTGGCTAGCGGCAACACTACGACTTGCTTCAAAGTTGATTAACTGCGGAATCCAACCACCGAAGGTAATGAGTATCGGTATGCAAGCCAACGTAACATGCCCATCAAGTAAACGTACGAATCTCGCGAAGCCAGCAAAGAACGGTATATTACGCCGGCGCGAAAATACATGAGAGCCAACATATGCCACGTCAGACGCACCATACGCCCAACGCCGTAGCTGCACGAACTGAGCCTTAAGTGTCTTCTTGTACGTATCAGAAAGGACAGCATCCTGGTATATCGGCACAAAGATTGGCATCACTTCATAATTACCGCCAAAGTAAAACCAGCTTCTCCAGTACTGATGGCCATCCTCGACGATTGTCCGGGTGCTCCAGAAGTTCATCTCGACAAGCGCATCCATCGGCTGAGAATGAGAGGCGAAGTTCCTCAAGGTGTGAGGCCGCATCGCACTAATGATATTCCAAAAAGAGTTACCGGTTGCAATGACACGCATAGGAGCTGGCACATCCCAGATGTTATTGAGAAACAGCGATACTGGCTGGTACGATAAATGCTTTCGGTTGTCATGAACAATATACTCATAGGTAACGTAATCAAAGTACGTTGCATGTGGCCGATTGTCGCTATCAAGCGTCGTCACAATAACATCTTTATACTGGATCTTGTTCTTATCGAGCCATCCTTGAAGGTATTTACCAGCATAGGTGATGTTACCGCCCTTACCTACTACCTCGTTTGGAATATTCTTGGGGTGTTGAACAATCTCAAACGCAAAGAATGTTGACCCGAATTCTTTTTTGAGTTTCTTTGCGTTCTCTGCCGTGGCTGGACCCCCTCGCTCCTCATACGCAAGCACCACAATAAGATGCTTATTGTCATAGGTTGTCTTCTTTATTGTTTCTATCGTATCGTGAAGAATCTCATATGCCTCATTGTACGTTGCAATGATAACTGCATTGAATACCTCTGATGGTTTTGGGTAAGGATCAACAGAAGCCGTCATCAGTCGCAGGTTCTCACCATGACGACGGTACCAAGCATCACGAGGACGCGTCTTACTATAGTGAGTATACACTTCCTCAGGATTCTCAAGTTCTGCGAGCATGCTGCTCCATGCGACCTTCCCCGCCTCCACTACCTTTTTGCGACCCTTGATAGTATGAAAGGCGATGCCGCCCGCCTTAACGAGCACTGTAGTTGCAACGAGTAGTAAGTATACTGCCGCCCAAAGAGGATCGATAAGCGACAGTACAACGATCAAGATTACTGCTCCGTAACTGATCAATGCCGGCAGCATTTCAAGAAAGCGATATTGTCGCGTTCGTTTTCCCAGTGGTATCTCTATATCAATCATTGATATACCTACGAAAGAAATGCTATATCAAAAATCGAATGGGTAATCATGAAAATAATGGCAAACATCAGAAATGTGAAATAACATAATGCCACCGCTAGTGAGCGCATGTTACGATCAAGCAACTTGGCCGTAGCACCAATGTGAACTACCGCCATCACTGCCGCAAGCCCAATTAACAAGTAGAGCTGATACCACTTACTGCGATAAAATTGCACGTCACCAAATGATGTGTATCGTGTTGCTATCTGCACCTCAGTAGGAGTCACCGATAAGGCAACATAAATTGCGTAGGCAATAAAGACTACGATAATACCGATCGACAATGTCAGAAGTAACTTATCTGATACAAGTGATCTTAAAACGTTGAGTGTACGTACTTTCATATAATTTATTTGGAGCCGCTGACCGGGTTTGAACCGGTGACCTACGCTTTACGAAAGCGCCGCTCTACCAGCTGAGCTACAGCGGCATCACATCCCTAAGGTAGATCACTCAATATTATAGCAGTATGAGAAGTGAATGAAAATGACCCCACGTATGCGGTTGCGCCAGGGGCGAATTTTTGCTATCATACCTTGAGTTGTGATCATTGTGCGCTCGTAGTGAAGTTGGCCTATCACGCCTCCCTGTCACGGAGGAGATCGCCGGTTCGAATCCGGTCGGGCGCGCCACGAAATAATCACATCAAAATAACTCCGTCTTGGCGGAGTTATTTTATATCTTTAGACTATTTAGAGTGAGAAATTATTGCTGTCTGAATCGATCAGCAACAAAGTTCCAGTTGACGACATTCCACCATGCATTTACATAGTCATCCCGCTTGTTCTTGTAGTCAAGATAATACGCATGCTCCCAGACATCCAGTCCGAGAAGCGGTGCGGGCTTAGCTTGCATAATCGGAGTATCCTGATTTGCTGTTGTAATAATCTCCATATCGGGCTGAAGCCAGCACCATCCGCTACCAAACACAGCCAAAGATTTTGATGTAAATTCATCAACAAAACTCTGAAAGCTGCCATACTTATCAGTGATCGCATCAGCAAGCTCCCCCGTAGGCTCGCCGCCGCCCTCGGGGCTCATCCATTGCCAGAATAGTGAATGATTATAGTGACCACCACCGTGGTTACGCACTGCCTGCTGAACATCGCTTGGAAGTGTGTCAATAGCGCCAAGTAGACTCTCTAGTGAACGCTCTTTAAGCGCTGGTGCCGCATCCATAGCAGCATTGAGCTTATCAACATACGTCTGATGATGCTTGCTGTGATGAAGTGTCATGATATCGGCACTGATATACTTCCCTAGTGCATCGTATCCATACTCAAGTGGCGGTAGTGTAAATTGACTCATAGAACCTTCTCCCTTCTATTAGCTTCCTTGTTTTGGGATCTCAATATATTCTTGCACCTTATGCTCAGCTTTTATCTTCTGTAGTGCTGCATTGAATTCAGATAGCCCCACCTTGATGTACTGGTAATTGACCTGTTGGTCATTTGCACCCAGTCGTTGTACGAAATAGTAGCCGTCACCAATTGTTGACATAATCGCATCGGAAATCTGTCCATTCTTGAGAGTGAGAGCAGTCCGACTAAGCCCGTTATCATGGTTGTTTCGCGGCACCCAACCAGATGCACCGTATTCAACCAGTTTGCCTTGCTTCTTAAACGCCGCAGCAACCTTTTCAAGAGAAACATTCTTTGCCTTCAGAGCGGTTGCGACTTCATCTTTGACAGCGCGAGCCTTAGTGTCCATTGCATATACTACTTTCTGACGAAGCAACGACTGGCCAAGAAGATGTCGCAGCTCATCTGAAGAATACCCAAGCACGCTCTCGGCTGACGCCTCGTAGACATCCTCGCTCACCTCGCCAGTTGAGGTCTTACGAATATCGTCGACTACGGACTGAATCTCCTGATCACTTACGGAGATCTTGAGGCTGCGAGCTTGCTTCTCGGCAAAGCCGTCGGCAATCAACTCGTCCATCACCTGACGTTTATAGAAATTAAGCTGTGTTGTTTCATCATTGCCATTGAGCCCAAGCTGACCTTGATTGCGAAGCCATTGCTCAGTACTTCGGTACCGCATCAGATAGTCGCTATATCTAAGCGTCTCGCCGTCTACTGAACCAACAGGAAGTGGCAAGACCTTTGTGATCCGATAAACAAATTCACTTGTGTTGTGTGCCTTGTATAGTTGCCACCAGCCAAGCGCAGTTGTCACGATCAACGCAACAACACCAATAATAATCGCATTGATAACCAGTCTATGTCGTACATACTGATGTGGGTATTTAAACTTCCTACCGCCAGCAAGGATACGCTCCCTATGTTCGGCAACAGTTTCATTGGTAATCCGGGCTGGACTCTCCTGGGGCTGATCGGTGCTTTTACGCCTCTGCTGAATTTTCTTCTTGAGTTTCTTCATGTGTCCCTTGTTTATCAATTGCTTTTAACACTGCATCTTGGAGCATGTTGTATGTTTTATCTGGATGTTCTACTTTATGGATGACAAGATCACCTACAAATGTCTGGATAACGAGGGTACCGTACCCAAAAATCTCTCCACTAAAACCAGGTATATTATAGCTTATGTTTTGGATTTTAGCGAGGCGAAGCTCCACGACATCCTTCCCAAAGAAGCCACGCTGCGTCACTTGGCGTAGCCGCTCATCTGTCACAATATAAATAGTGAAATACCACATGATGAAGTGATAAGAGAAGATCAGCAGGCCAACTCCAAGCCCAATCAAAGGCAACAGAAAGAGCTCCATCTTGTCCTGCCACACAAGAGGCGGTATCGACAAGACAGCGAATGGGATCAGCAGACCATAAAAGCCCTTTCGCATTGCAATGATGTGGCGCCGGAAAATGAATAGTAGTTCCTCGCCCTCTCTTTGGCCATCAAACTCGCCCTCTGCTTCTCGTACCCTTTTTCGCATTGTGCTACTAGTATACAATATCAAGGTAAGGTCCGCTTTTTCTTACCTACAATATGCCTCGGTAGCTCAATTGGATAGAGCAGTTCCGTCCTAAGGAAAAGGTTGCAGGTTCGACTCCTGCCCGGGGTACCAAATAAATAACTCCACGGTTACGTGGAGTTATTTTATCGTTAAACCCGACTACCTCGTGAACTTCTCGTGAAGTGCCTCGTAGTCATATAGCTCACTGTCTGAGAACCAGTGACCAATCTCCTGCTCTGCCTCCTTTGGATCACCTGATGCATGGATGAGATTCGGAATCCCCTTACCTTCCGTGTCGGCGTAACCATAGCTCATATGACTGAAGTCACCACGGATCGTACCTGGTGCTGATGATTTCGGCTCTGTACTACCAACAAGTTTCCGGACAAGACTCACCGCTTCGACGCCCTCAAACACCATTGCAATAACTGGACCACCATTCATCATGTCGAGTGTGATATCAAAGATATGCTCACCTGCACGTGTCTTCAATTTACCGATTTCCTCGTAGTGCTTCTCGTAGTGGCCACGCTCTGGTGCAAGCATCTTGGTGCCAACTATCCTTAGTCCGACTTTCTCAAAGCGTGTCAGAATCTCACCAACCAAGCCGCGCTGCATAGCGTCAGGTTTAAACAATACTAAAGTCTGCTCGAGGTTTTGTTTGCTCATAGTTCTCCTTAAATTATCTCAGCTTCTTCTTACAATTGTACCAAAAGCCACACAGCGATAATAGCAGCCAGGATAACTCGGTACCAGCCAAAGACGGCTAGACCATGACGAGAGAGGAATTTCAGGAGAAAATGAACCGCAGCAATACCTGAAACAAACGCAGCGATATTGCCAACAATAAGATTGCCTGCATTTGCCGCAAGATAATCACCATTTTCAAGGAACACCTTCAAAGTCACACCGGCCATGATTGGCAAGCTGGCGAGGAAGCTATATTCTGCAGCTTCTTTGGCGCCGAGCCCCATCAATCTACCAGTGATAATCGTGCTGCCCGAACGAGACACGCCAGGAATAAGAGCAACCATCTGGGCAATACCAATCGTCAGTGCTCGTGGAGCCGTCAATGCCTCACCGTCTCGAACTGCTGAACGCTTAGGCAACTTCTCAAGAACGATCATCAGAGCACCCACTAGTGCAAGAGTTACCATGACTACAGTTAAACTACCGAAGAATGGTGCCGTAGCAATAAAATCGGAGGCGATGAAACCAATAGCACCAGCTGGTACCGATGTGAGCAAAATGTTACGAGCGAGAGTATATTTTTTGTTCACGAATATATCGCGGAGGATCTTTATGATACGTGGCCAAAAGTAAACAAGGAGAGCAAGGAAAGTACCGATATTAATAGCTTCGAGGAGTAGGTGGTCTGACTCATATCCAAGTAGCTCTTGCGCAATCACAAGGTGGCCTGAACTACTGACTGGAATGAATTCAGTTAGGCCTTGGACAATGCCAAGAATAATCACTTCGATGATATTCATAGACCCATTGTAGCATTAGCCGTATACTAGAGGCATGTATATGTCTGAGTTAATTCTCGATTTTGTCGAATCGCTCGAAGTCGAGGGTGGACGATCGTCAAAAACGGCCGAAAATTATCGACTCTATCTTGAGCGCTTCACGCAATTCAGCGACGATATAAAGGTTGATAAAATTACTACGGAGGTCATCCGCCGCTATCGGCTATGGTTGAATCGTCATAAAAACAACAACGGTGAAACACTCTCAACCCTTACCCAAAGCTACCACTTGATCGCTCTGAGAGGGTTCCTGAAGTATCTTTCTGAACGTAACATCGAATCACTTTCGGCCGACAAGATCCATCTCCCAAAGGTAAGTCGCAAACAAGTTACCTTCCTCCATTTTGAAGAAGTACAGCAACTTGTTGACGCCATCGACCTAAACACTGAAGAGGGCCTACGCGACCGTGCGATTGTCGAGCTACTCTTTTCGAGTGGCCTCCGTGTCTCAGAGCTCGTTAATCTTGACCGAGGTCATGTCAATACCAAGCGCCGGGAATTCATGGTACGTGGGAAAGGCCAAAAGGATCGCCCTGTCTTTGTGAGTGATGCCGCTGCAAAATGGGTCGAAGAATATCTAGCAAAACGAATCGACAACCTTCCACCACTTTTTCTAAGTTATAGTCGCAACAATATTGCGTCTCGTAGTGGAGATTACCGTCGGCTCGGTGCTCGCAGCGTACAGCGTATGGTCAACAAGTACGCTCGTCTCGCCGGTATCACCAAACATGTTTCGCCACATACGATGCGTCATAGTTTCGCAACTGATCTCCTCATGAATGGCGCCGATCTACGTAGTGTACAGTCTATGCTTGGGCACAGTAATATCTCGACGACACAAGTCTACACTCATGTCACTGATGAGCACCTCCGTGAAATACACGAGAAGTTTCATAGTAGCTAGCTTCTAAGGTCGGCAACTATTGTTTGCTGTATAGCCACCAACATTTTTGGTGATAAAGAAGTTCTTGCACAGGTTACCATCAAGCGAGAGAGCAGCTTGAGGGCTTGTAATTGGTAGCCCTCCATCTGAGACGGAAACCCGAGCACGCACCCGACGGAACTGATCACTCGCCCGCCCTGTAGAATCAACCATCGGTCGAATACCATCAAAGCTCACAACTCGCGTACCATTCAGTAGCTCCACCTTGTAACTGCTATCATTGTAGAGTGCCTGAAGCTGCAGATATGCCTCACGATTTGCTTCACTACCACCTTCAGGGGTAGGGACATTGATCACCATTTGACAAGCGTATTTACTGGCACCGTTAAACCAGTTATCGCTACACTGAGACGGAATAGAGCCTCCAGACTTAGTCTTACGACGATCATCAATCGAAAAGTCTGTGCCTGATAAAGCCCCTGTTGCCGGATAGAGGAATAGCGTGCGAGCGTTAGTGGTCTCCTCCTTATCAAATTCTGCGAGTTTGAGATTTCCCTTCCTGAACTGAATAAGCTGCGTACGTAGCAAAGCAGGTGCTGTTGCCGGCCAGCCCGAAGGGGTATCATTCGGTAGCGAAGAGGCAGGACCAGCCGGAAGCGTAGGGGTTGTTGCACCTATACCTCCACTTCTGGTTAGATCATCCTTGCTAAACCATGAGATACGAATTTTATCGAATGCACCCTTTGATCTGAGAGGAATAGTCGCAGGTTCATCGGTCGTTAGCTTACCATCTTGGTAGTCGGTATCCATCTGCACTTTGACACAGGTGTAGCCTTGATTACTATCTGGCGTACCGACCTGTACTTCGCCGTTGTCAAACTGAGCCACCTTCGCATCACCGAGCATAGTACATTTTTGCGTATCGTAGCTTTTATTGAACTCAGTTCGGAGAAGGTTACATTCAGCTGTATTACTACTCTCAAGATCACAGGTCCTGAGTGCCACGAGACCACGCTTGGCATCTTCAACGCCCGCCATAGCAGCATCATAGGCACTCTGTGACAGGTCACTGTTGCTTGAAGCTTGAAGATTACGCATCATGATCTGTACAAAGCTTGCCGTCACAATAGTAACCAGGAGAGCCGTAAAGATAACTATGAAAAGTGAAACAACTCCTCTTTCTCTACTACGTCGATCGCCCATTGCTACTGCCCTCCATCATCTTTTTTACCCGCACGTGCCGTAAAACTAAAGTCGTTCACTGCACAACGCGTTTCATCAACATCAAGGCCAGGCTGACACCCTATTACACCACCTTGGTTCACACTGTTGGTTTCAGTGCCAACCCGTAAAGAGATACTGTACAGAGTTTGATCGCCAACAAGAGAGACGGCACCGTATGTTGAGGTGTGGATCGCGATGTCACCGACGCCTTCACCCAGTAGCTCACTCGCATCGGCAGGTATGGGTAAATATCTTCCCGACTGCTGATCGACTTCACAATACTTGCCAGCACCGGCGGCAAACTTCACAAAACGAATATCACTCTTGTTATTGCTTGCGTCTCCATCGCGCTGATTGATAGTAGCCCCAGGAGTCGAAGACTTGAGATATTTGCCATAATTCCACGCATAAACAGTTGCACCGACACACAGTCTTCCACCCGTTTGCTTCAGTACGGACAGCACTTCGTCCTTGTTCTTACCCGACTGGTTCAGCTCACGCTGAATATCACTACTGATTACCTGGCCGGCCCGATCAACTTCGCGCAGTGTCATCCCTTTGGTGTAGACATCGCCGATCTGAAAAATAAGCATGACAATCGCCAAGAGAAGAATCGATATAAATGTCATCGCAAGCGTCAGTTCAACGATCGTAAAGCCCTGATCTTTATTATTACGATACGTCATATAACCTCACTACCGTCTCTATATGCGTAGGGACTCTATCCTCACCGGTACTCTGCCAACATGCCCGAATTTTGAAATCATAGGCATTTGGTACAGTAGTACTCCCTGGAAGCGGTGAAATCTTTTCCCGCTCAATCCATAGCCCGTATACTGCTCCACCTTGGTACTGTGCGTAGACCGGAGCATTGCTATGGTCAATTGGCCGGATTTTGTCGCCAGAGAGTTGAGTTGCATCAGTTGGGTTCATAGCAAAAACCGGTTTGCTATTCAGGTCATCTGCTGTTGGACACTGTGTATCACTCACAGAGATAGTTCCTGTATTATTACCCCTGATCTTGACCCATTCCGTATCGGCTTGGTCAGAAGGTTTCACGGCTGTATATGCCTGGTGTACTGCCCTAAGCGCCTCCGCCTGAGCGTCAATTTGCTGACGCACCAGCGTGATCTCAAGAGAGCGCTGCGCACTGGCAACTCCTTGATTCATAATACCCATCGTTCCGACCGCGATCACACTAAAAACCGTCACTGCAAGTAGCACTTCGATCAATGTGTCCCCTCGCTGGATAGCTTTTCTTAACATTTGTCGCTGTCTCCCAGTAACACTACTGCATTTTGGCTAGAGGCAAACTTCTTAATCTCTACCGCCTGACGCGACCCGCGTATCGCAATCCCCGCGTCGAAACAAAGTGTTACATCCTGATTCTCCTTTGAAGGCTGCAGTAAGCTATCAGCCTGTGGGTTATCAGCTGCAATCGCGACATTGGAACCACGAGCTGTATAAGTATGGACGGTACCATCCTCAGGAGAGCGTAGTATCAGAATCGACCGGTTGAGGAGAGTATCCCGTTCGCCGGTACCCCCAACAGCATCTTTTGTGCCCTTGATCGCTGTTTGCCATGGCACTTCTAGTTCATCCGAGGAAAGTCCAATGTTTTGGCGTACCACCTGTGGCCTGTATGCCTTAAAAGTAGTGATCGCATCGGCATTGTCAGCAAGCCCAGTCGGTTCAGTCCCGATCACGGCCCAGCTTGTAAAGTTACGACCCCCATCGAGCTGAACATATCGTCCTAGCAAGACGCAGTCTGTCTGGCCACGAGGTTCGCCGCCTGTGTTACCGGCAGTAATCTCTTGAGGTACGCCATTATTGCACGTAAAGTTGTTGGTGCGGCCGTTTTCAACGTTAAACACGAGATTGTACTGCTGTTGCAGAAACACATAGGTTGTATCGACACTGTCCTTGTAACGCTGCGTACTGATCATCATCGACCAGCCAATAAGAAGGGTTGCAGCCAGCAAGCCAGAGATTGCTACAAACATGGTAACCTCGATGATTGTGAATCCTGACTTTTTATTCATGCCCATTTGGGGTCAATTATAGCATAAGCATAGTAGTAGTGGCACCAGTAATTAGGCCGCTATACCAATCGAGGATAAATGTGCCGAAGAACAGAGACAGCCAGAAGCCAATAATCAGCAATGGACCAAAGGGTATCTGACTCTTTCTGGTGAGCCGTTTCGATATCAGCCCAGGTAGCACGATCAATGTACCGATAAGATTCGCCAAAAAAAGTGTCAAAAAGGCCAGCTGCCAGTCACCAAGCAGTAACCCAAGAGCAAGTCCTAGCTTGACGTCACCGAACCCAACCCATCTTCCCCTTGAGACAAGCCATAACACCAAGTAAAGACCAGCTAGAATCGCAACCGCCCCTAAAGTCGAGACCGCGTACAGCGACGGATAAGACGACTGCGACCATTGAACAGCGCTTATAATTGCCGAGAGAACGATCACCGGCCACATCACCACATCGGGCAGCAAGAGCCATTTCAGATCATAGAAGAACAAAATAATCAGACCAAGTAGTGCAATGGCGAGGAGCCCAAGCAGCCAGAGGTCGGCAAAGCCATGTGTCATCACCCAGTTGTGATACAGGAGCAAGAACACAGTTGCCGTGACGATCTCTGTCAGCGGCTCAAACCAACCGATTGGTTGCTTGCAGTAACGGCATCTACCGCCAGTACTACACCAACTCACGAGTGGCAGCAGGTCATACCACTCGAGGGTGTGGCCGCAGGATAGACACCTCGAGCGATCTTTTGTCAGAGAATCTTTTGTCAGTGGTTTTAGCTTCTTGTACTCGATCTTCGGCACCGCTTCGCCCGCAGCTTTATCCTCTACTAGTTGCCTAGCACGCAGGCGCCAAACAGTTGCACCAGCAAAGGAACCAAGAAGTAGCCCCAAGACAATGCTGATGATATAGCCAACCAATACGTAATCCATATCTACACAGTATACAGCTTATGACAAAAATACGGCGAGAGTTCGCCGTATTTTCTTGTCCTATATCGAATCAGGTTTACGCGTCTGTACAAACAATAGCGTTGTTGGCTTCGAGGCGGATATAGACCGCTGCGGCGCGTGTCGATGAGTCACCTGCACCATCAGCCTGGTTGCCAGATGGACATGCCCGTCCGAGTTGAACGCGGACCGTGTTAATATCAGGTGCTGTATAGGTAGTTGCGCCCAGAACATTATTAGTAACATCGTATTGACCAAGGTTCTTAATATAGTCAGTCTTAAACTGGTTAAAGACAGTTCCTGCAGTTGGCAACTGACCCCGTTTGTTACCACGATAGCTGTTAAGTCCTGAAGCTACGTTGCTTGCATCTTGCTTACGTGCATTGTCACGCTGACCACGCTGCAGCGCAGGCAGTGCGATAAAGATCATCAGAAAGATCAGTGCGGCAATCGCCAGCACAAGTACCACCTCGATGATAGTAAAGCCGCTCTGTTTTTTATCTGTACTCATGGAATTTCCCACCTTTCTTACTGAGTCGTTACTGTTACGCTTACGGTTATAATACTCGCTTTGCTGCTGTATGTCTAGCGTTTTAGATCAACACCGCTGTTGACCAGACCATAGATCGGGAGCAAGATGGCACCAACGAGGCTTCCCGCTACAACCGCCAGCACCACCATCAGCAGCGGCTCAATGGCGGTCGAGAGTGACCTAATCTCCTCGTCGAGCTCATCTTCGTAGACCTGGGCTGCTTTTCCAAGCATTTCATCGACCTTACCTGATTGTTCACCAATGTTGATCATCTGAGGCACAAATGGCAAGATATAGTCCTCATCCTTCAGAGAGGCCGATAACGCCTTACCGCCTTTGACCTTCTCTGCTGAACTTACTATCGACTTGGCGACGACCGAGTTGTTGACTGCTTGGGCTGTGATACTGAGCATGTCAAGCATCGGTACACCGGTATTGAGCAGCGTCTCACCAGTACGAGCAAATCGTGCCATGTATAGCTTACGGAACATCTTTCCAAACAGCGGCACATTGAGCTTAAGGGTGTCTTTGGTCTTGATACCCGCCTCAGTCGCAAAGTATTGTCTACCGAAGTAAATAACCGCCACAATGACAAGTATCATCACCCACCAGAAACTAATCAAGAATCTAGCAATCCCGACCATAATAAGCGTTGGTAGTGGCAACTGCGCCTTGAGGTTGACGTACAGATCCTCGATCTGCGGCACAACAACAAGGAGCATAAAGACAACCACACCGACGATAACCGCCAGTACGATCGCTGGATACACCATGGCACCACGAATTTTACTGATCATAGCCGCGTCTTTTTCCTGCTGAGCTGCGATACGGCGAAGCGACTGATCGAGCGTACCTGATGACTCACCTGCTTTGACCAGAGCCAAGAATACGTTACTGAAGACATCAGGGTGCTTATTGAAGGAGTCGTAGAGCGATTTACCAGCCTCAACACTGGCAACAATTTCCTCAATAACATTCTTGAGCTTCTTGTTGGCAGTTTGGTCATGCACTGTCCTCAGGCTCTGCGTAAGCGGTAAACCAGCTCCCAGCAACGTAGCGAGCTGTCTTGTAAACACCACTTTGTCTTTTGTAGTGATGCGGCCGGTGAGCTTCGAGAGGAAGCTCTGGCTATCATCAGCCTCCTTGATGTTATGAGGTATGAAGCCCTGCGCCAGCAACACCTTTGCAGCTGCTTGTTCGCTATCAGCTTGCACACTAGCCTTTACGATCTTGCCGCTCGACTGGTCCTTTGCCTCATAATTAAAACGTTTCATGGAGCCTGCTCTATCCTCTCATCAGTCGCTCAAACTCAGTTAGATCTACCGCATAGTTGCGCGCCTCGTCAAATGTGACTGTACCACTCTGCACCAAGCTAGCAAGTGTTCGATCCATCGTCTGCATACCTTGATCGGCACCGGTCTGGATCACTGCATCAAGCTGGTGACTCTTACCTTCACGGATAATATTGCGAACTGCTGGGTTAGCGATCAATACTTCCGCTGCTACCACCCGACCACCACCGATAGCCGGTACAAGACGCTGTGAACAGATCGCCATCAAAATATTGGCAAGCTGGGCACGGATCTGTGGTTGTTGATGCGGCGGGAACACGTCGATCATACGATCGATTGATTGAGCAGCACTGTTGGTGTGCAGGGTTGCAAACACAAGGTGACCTGTCTCAGCAATTGTGATCGCCGCTGAGATCGTCTCAAGATCACGCATCTCACCGATCAAGACAACGTCAGGGTCCTGACGAAGTGATGAACGAAGCGCTGCAGAGAAACTATACGTATCATAGTGAACTTCTCGTTGGACCACAACAGATTTTTTACTCTTGTGCGTGAACTCGATAGGGTCTTCGATGGTAATGATATGATCAGCCCGCTCGGTGTTGATCTTGTCGACAAGCGCGGCAAGCGTTGTTGACTTGCCAGAACCAGTCGGACCTGTCACCAGCACCAACCCCCGTGGGTAGTCAGCAAAATTCATGACTACTTGTGGCATACCAAGTTCAGTGACACTCTTGATTTCGTTTGGAATCAAACGAAGTGCTGCAGCTAAGTTGCCGCGCTCATTAAAGGCGTTTACACGGAAACGACCGAGGTTACCAAATGCGAAACTGAAGTCAAATTCTTTGTCCTTTGTCAAAATCTGACGCTGGTCTTCACTGAGGATGGCAAAGATAAGTGCCTCAACTTTCGCCTCATCGAGCGCATCATAACCAGCAACTGGCACGAGCGCACCATCAACACGTAGCATAGGTGGCAAACCTACCTGAAGGTGAAGGTCACTGGCATTCTTTTTCACTACTTCTTCAAGTAGTATCTCAATTCGTAGATCCTGATTATTCATAATCCCACCTTCTCCTTTATGCTGTATCCGCAGCTACGCGATTCACTTCCTCTAGTGTTGTCAGACCCTGCAGCGATTTCAGATATCCATCTTGGCGCATTGTGATCATTCCCTGCTCTATGGCTTTGTGCTGAATCTCAGCACTTGTTGCCCGTTTGACAATCAGATTCTGGATTTCTTCAGTCACATCCATGACCTCATAAAGCCCAGCTCGACCCGAATATCCTCGTGGCGTCTGAGGAGTATCTTTCCCCTTGACTAAAGTATAAGCGTTTTGCCCGGCAAGTGGCAAGTCTTGATAGCCCAAATCCTCTGAAATCTTTACGACATCAGCTTTTGTCTTCGGCAACAGATGGCCGACTGTCGTGGTAATATTTTGCGTTTCGATAGGAGTGGAGTTGTAGACATCTCGCTTTTTCGACACTCGACGCACCAATCGCTGACCGATAATTGTATTCACCGTGCTTGCAATTAGGAACGGCTCGATCCCCATATCGAGCAGTCGCGGCAACACCCCTGCTGCCGAGTTGGTGTGAAGGGTTGAGAACACCAAGTGACCAGTAAGCGCCGCCTGCACAGCCAAGTTGGCCGTTTCAGCGTCACGAATCTCACCCACCATCACGACATTGGGGTCCTGACGTAGTATCGAGCGAAGCCCAGAGGCAAATGTCAGGCCAACATCGGCATTAACCTGTATCTGGTTGACTCCTTCCATTTTGTACTCAACTGGGTCTTCGAGTGTCACAATATTGATACTCTCATCCTTGATTTCTTTGATGAGCGCATACAGACTCGTTGACTTACCAGAACCAGTCGGACCAGACGTCAGGATCATACCGCTTGGACGGCGTATTCCCTTTTGAATAGCTCTTAGGGCACGGCCAGCGTATCCCATCTCTTGAAGATCAAAACTGTTGCCCGTCTTGTCGAGTAGACGGATTACTACTTGCTCACCCCACACCACTGGGCTGATTGCGATACGAAGGTCCACTTCTTTGTCGCTCACTTTGATAGCAAATTGCCCATCCTGGGGAGTACGGTGTTCATCAATCTTTAGGTTCGACAAGATCTTGATGCGGCTGACAAGCGCCGGTTCGATACTCTTTGGTAGCTGCATGATCTCTCTCAAAACACCGTCGATACGCACACGAATCTTTAGGGCTTTCTCCAGAGGTTCGATGTGGATGTCAGACGCCCTCGTCTTGACTGCATATTCCAGAATAGTACTTAGCGCCCGTGATATCGGTGAATCCTGGACAAGTGTCTTGATGTTGCCTGATTCTTCCCGTGTAACATCCTGTTCACTCTGTTCAGCGGCAGCATCGACAGTCGAGAAGTCAGCCTTGTACTGGTCAAGAACATGTCGAACACCCGCTTCAGAGGCCATAAGTACCTTGATTGGTCGTTGGATGCGGTTAGCCAGATAGTCGACTGCTTGCACATTGTTGGCATCGATCATCGCTACAGCGAGACGGTTCTGTATCTCTGCAAGCGGCACGGCCATGAAACGCTCCGCGATATCTTCTGGCAGTAGGTTGAGGATCTTTTCATCAATCACTGAGTTGCTCAAATTGACATAGGGTACGCCCGATACCTGAGCAGTGGCATGAGTTGAAAGCTCTTCGTCAATCAAACCTTTTTTTGTCAGTACCGCCAGAATAGGTTGATTAGTTTTGGCAGCCTCATCAGCGGCCTCATCGATCGAAGCCTGCGCAACCAAACCTTCATCAACCAGTAGTGTCAGGATTCTGTCTTGGAGTTCTGTTGTCAGGAGAGCCATACTGTGCCTCCCCTATTTTTCACCCGAATTGCCACCAATTGTCACATCGACAGTAGGATTGATCGCTTGGCTATTGAATATATCCGGGTTTGGAGTACCGATTGTCTCGTTATATCGATCAATCGTCTTGACCTTGACCGCTTCTTGTGGCGGCTTGAGGAATGGAATCGCTGATGCAACAAAGTAAGCCACCACCGCACTAACCGAGACGATGAGGATGATCATAGCTATATCTGTTTTCTTCATGGACGCTCACTTTTTTCAGTTAACTCAACCTTCTTTGCGGGGGCATACACGGTGTGACCTTCAACATCCATCGTCATCTGGTTTGACTGTCGCTCAATGGTGATACTAGTCACCATAACCGGTCGGATTGAACGCTGGAGATTTGTCAGGACATCCTTGAGTTTGCCTACTTGCGCACTATCTACTCGGACAGTAAACTGGAAGGCAATCTGGTTTTCGCCAACAGCTGTCTCAGAAGTAGACGCTTCGCCACTCCCCTCTTCGGCGGCAGGTGTTACGTCACTTGACTCAATCGTTACTCCACCAACACTGAGAAGTTTCTGCTCGAGTGAGGCACCAAACGCCGCTGAGTTTGCCTGAGCTGGCAATGCATCGAGGATCACTGTTATCGGTTCCGCCCCGTCCAAGCGTGGCGTTGCGCCAAGTGCTGAGTTGGTATTAAGAACACGTGTTTCATCTTTTAGCTTATCAACAATTTCGTTGTTGTGGCGTAAGTTACTGACTGTCTCCTGTTTTCTACCAATCACTTTTTGGTTAAATACAAGCTGCTGCCAAAGCGAGTAGGAAACAACGGCCGCGACACTTACAAGTGCTGCAGCAATCGCAATCCATAGAAACATCTTTCGACCAGCGTTCTCAATCTGTTGTCGTTTTCGAAGTCCAGCGTCTTTCGTTGCCATTACTGTGTCCCTTCTTTCCCACCAAATAAGCTCGATGGCACGCCTGTAGCGGAGTCAGTCGCATTTTGTTTTTGTGGGGCTACGACCCGACCATTCTTGGCGTTTGCGCTGAAAAGTTCAGATGCATAGGTAAAGCTGATACTAAAGTTTAGCCCGCGCTTACCATTTACGTCTTCACCCGACTGTCGTTCGCCATCAGTGATTGATGAAGCTAGGTCGACTGACCGAGTCTCGCCATTTTCGTTGAACTCAAACTTTGTCTGAGCCAGAGTCTTCTTGAATACCTCGAGCGCTTCGTACCCATTCTCAGCTGTGGCATCTACCGTCACTGTTCCGTCTTCACTGTTCATGGCAAGCTTGTTGATCACCACACGGTTTTTACCCGTTGGCACAACTGTACTCAAAACGTCAAAGATGCGTGAACTAATGATCTTCTCACTATGCAGTGAGTCGATCTCCGACAGTTGACTTTGGACCGTTAGCGTTTGAGGAAGATCTTTGACCTGGCTAAGCTTCTGGAATTCATCCTTGATAGCGCCGTCTGCCTGTAGCTGCAGCACTGACTGGGCACCAAAGACATACACAGCAAGTAGCACGACTACACCGCCCGCTGCAAGTGATACCAAGACAGCAATCGATGTTACTAGGGTACGCTGTTTGCGTGCCTTGAGAAGCGACAGTTTAACGTCGGGGATTAGATTAATTTCAATCATAAGTTGTTCATCCTTTGCGCGAGACCCACAACAGTCGCAAACTCGTTGGCTATTGGCAGAAGTTGTTGCTGATCAGCCTGAGACACCCTCACTTTTTGCCATGGATTAGCTGCAGACGCCTGGATATTTGCTTTTGAACTGATGTAATCACCGAATCGTGGCACCGTGACAGCAAAACCAGATAGCAGGACACCACCCACAGGAGTGTTTGGGTAGCGGGTTTGGAAAAACTTGACGGACTTTACGAGCTCGCTCACAAAGTTCTCTAGCACGCTCTCCACCGCCCGGTAGACCTGACCCTCGAGACGATCTGGGGCAAGGCCAAATTTCAATATAAACTGGCGCGCCTGATCATCCTTGACGTTCAGGTTTTGCACTGCCGCTTTGACAAGTGCATTGAGTCCCATTGGTATTGTGCGAACAAGACGAGGTGCATCGCCATAGGTGATCGCAATATCTGTTGCCTGCTCACCCATGTCAACAATCAGTCGTGCATCAGCGATGTTGGCAGGCAGGAGCGAGCGTATCATAGCGATCGGGTCTGGCTCGACGGCAATCACGTTGAACCCAAGTGATTCAACAAAATCAAGCTGGCCTTCAACATATTCATTCGCAGTGCTCGTCAGAAGCACCTCCTGCTGTTTAGGATCATGCAAGCTCTGGCCCAGTAGTCGCCAGTCGACCTTGGCCTCATCAACTGCCATCGGGATATATTGATCAATCTGGTACTTGATAGTGCTTCGAAGCTCAGCTTCGCTCATAGTCGGCACATCGATGACAGTAGTAAAGGTCTTTTGTGATGGCAGCCCAAACACAACATCACGCGCCTTGACGCCGCTCTGCCCAACTGCGGTCATGATCACCTCACCAAGTCGTTGTCGCGCCTCTGGAGAGTCAGCCGCTGTAAGCTTGCCGTCGACAGGAGCGTAGCCATAGTGTTGCAGTGTCCAGCTATCTTTGCCTGCACGTCCAAGCTGCACTACTCTAATAGCGTTGGTGCCAATATCGAGTGCGAAAAAGTCGCCCGCCCCTTTTAGTAATGCCATAATACTCCTCATTATACATAAGCGTTTTGACAGGAGCAAGCGATTTTCACCACTTAGAATCGTGGCGGCAATTCACTCACGTAGTCAGTAGTGGCGACTGGCGTGCCGCTACCACTGCCGAACGACGATAGATGTGCATCGGGTCGCAGATTAAATACTTCTGCGGATTTGTTCATACTGTTTTTCTTCTCCTCATTAGAAGCACCGTCAAGCGTACTTCCTGCGGTTCGGAAAAGATAGATTTTTCCAGCGTACACGGGACCATTAAATCGAAGCTGCGTACCACAAACCTCTGTTGAGAGCTTTGCCCCTGGATTATTACGATCTATTTGCGAACATGTATTGATCCAACCTTCATCACTTTCCGTGCCTGTAGTTATCAGCCATGGATCAATCTGTTCAACGTTTTCACTTATATCAAAGCTCTTCGCAAAGATCCGTACTCGAGGGAGCTTTGAGATACCGGTGTAACTATTTGCATATTTCAGATCATTACTGATAGTAAATATACCGTCACACACGTAATCGTTACGTCCAGTCAAGTTTACATTGCCACTACTACAGACTGAGGTGGCACCCTGTGGCGTCGTAGGGCGATTCGTCACCACACTGCCAAAGCAGCCATAACTTGGCGATGTAGCTCCTATCGCAGCACATGAATCATTAATATTGCTAAAGGTTAGGAGATTTCTGTTCGCTAGAGTCGAGTTACTGCCTTTATTAAGTCCAGCGCCAGATGCCATTCCACTGGTTGCTATGCCGCTCTTAGTCTCGTTGTGAATAAGCCCATTAGTGAATACACCGTACTCACCCCAGCTGCCATATATACCATTAACACCGGCTTGGGTAATAACTGTCAGACTTGTCGATATAGCTAAACTGCCGCCTGGCAGACTTGCGTTGCCCACAACACGCAGGTCACCACCCCATACCTGAACAGAGGGTTGTCTACCCGACATTGAACAAGTCATATTACTATGACGCCACCCGCTCTTTTGAGGGGTAGGGTTCCGGACAGAAGTCATATAGCAGATCACTTCACCTAAAGCTGCGTCTGGCTCATCCGAAAAGTTACCGGTATCTGCTGGCGATGCAGGGCCACTCTTGATTGCGTCGTCACATGTCACCATATCTCCAGAAGCCCGAGCGGCTGCCGTAGCATAGGTACATGGGCTACTAGAAGAATCAGTATAGGCGGCATTTTGTGCAGTGTCCTTTGGCCAGGTCTTAAATTTCAGCCGCGCGACCTCCCATGGATGGCTACCATACACATCACCCGACCCAGGGGCCTGTGTTACCCTACCTCTAGTCTGGAACTTCATCGGGTCAGTGGAGTAGCGCGGGATTGAGTTGATAGTCGGAACTAAATTATAGGGGCCAGAGTATCTCCATGAGTAGTTAACTGTCACCGTTCGACAAACACTCGTGTCTGACTGCCCAGCGCCTTGACCTGTATACCAAAAATACTGACAAATATCGCCGCTTAGACTGTCACTACCACTCGACCTGGTGCCACTATGTACCTTGCCCGTAAGACGAGGGACAGGTAGTGAACGGACTTGATCATTGTTGCTAGGGTTTCCACTCGCAGGCCGGTCTTTCTTCTGCATAATCAACGATTTGAATATACCCGTTGTGCAGTCATGGTTATGACCTGGTATGTTACGGTGTCGTTTATCAGTTGGCGATTCTGCTGCTTTACCATTAACTGCGCACCCCAACGACGGGTTTACCTTGTCATTACTCGTACCTTTGTCGATGTACTTTACGCAGTCCCAGGCAATATTCTCAAGTACCCCACCAACATTTGTTTGTCCACCTCCATAATATCCAGCGTTTGGACAAAATTTGGGACTAAAAATAGCATAGGATTCAGTGCTCTTGTCACACTCGCGCCATTGTACATTCGTTATAAAGTTCAGCGTGCTTTCTGGTGAGCCAATAGTGATATCAGCACCCGTGATCCAGGCTTCAAAATTTGGCTTATCGCGTCCTTTTGAACAGAGCTTACCGCTAGGACTAGTTGGTGATACACTGTCCACGCGGGCAGTTAAAGTACCTCCGTTAGATGTGATTATCGTATTAGCTTGTGCAACTTCAGTCGGCTGCGATGCCAACAGAAAAGAAAAAAAAGCCACACTAGCTGCCACGATGAGAAAAATTCGTGATAGCCAGTTTGTTTTCAGCCTTCGGATAAGCATATGTATTATATTAAACAGCAAGTGCAACGTACATGCAAACACATGTGGTGATTCCCTGAAATGAAGCAACCCCACCCCCCGTGCGATGATGCACGAGAGGCGGGGTTTGGTTGCTTCCAGGCTCACTGCAGCCGACGGGCGGCGCAGTACGAGGTCGCTTCCCGAGCATCCCGGAGCTGCGCCCGGTACGCGACGACGTCCGACTTCGCGTGCCTCACCATGACCTTGGCGCCGTTGAGCTGGACCTTGGCCTTCCGGAGGGCGACCTTGGCCCTGCGGACCTTCTTGGCCGCGCGGTGCTTCTTGCCCTTCTTGGCCTTGCTCAGCGCCTTCTGGGCCTTGACGACGGCCCGCTTGGCCTTGTTGAACTGAGCCATGGCCTTGTTGAACTGAGCCATGGCGTTGACGAGAAGCTGCTGCTTCGTGGTGGCGTCGTCGTTGCCGCCGCCACTGGACGAGTAGTACTCCACCGTCTCAGTCCGGGGGTTGGCAGTGCCGACCCCGTAGGTGATGGTGACGAAGTTCGTGGCCTGGTAGGCCTCGTCGGCACACAGGACGACTCCGTTGCCGTAGCCGACGACTGTCGCCGACTGGGAGCCGTAGGTCGGATCGCTGTACTTGATCTCGATCTTGGTGGTGTAGTCCCGCACGTCACTCTGGAACGTGAGCCGGTCCGACGGAGCGCTCTGCCCCATCACGTACTTGCCCGCGACGTACTGGACGCAGCCCGGGCCACACGGAGTGGCTCGGGCAGGCACTGTGCCGTAGGTCGTCAGCCCGAAGGCCAAAGCAACCAAGAGCACGAGAAATCTCCTCATGTTGGTCCTTCCGGTAGGTAGGATGAATCGTAGAGCCTGAAAGTTAAATGTGCCCCCGCGGAAAGCGGAATTACATCAACGCTTCCAGGACACTGCGATCCATACGGTGTACAGATTACCTAAATTATCTCATAAAGCTACACAAATAGAAAGCACAAGTAGTTTGATTATTCAAGGATTAAATCTACAACGAAGCTGTGGATACTTATTCAGATCACTTAACAAATAAGCCAAATCCCCTTACGCTTCATTGGATACGAACGGATATGGTGATCCTACCCCTGTTTTGTTATAATACTCACATATGTCACTCTCGATCGGCATCGTAGGTCTCCCCAACGTCGGCAAGTCGACGCTTTTTAATGCGCTTACTAATAGCGAGATTTTGGCCGCCAACTATCCATTCGCTACGATCGAGCCAAATACTGGTATCGTGCCAGTGCCCGACGAGCGACTCAACGTCCTGAAAGATATATATAACTCTGAGAAGATCCTCCCTGCAACAGTCACATTTGTTGACATTGCCGGTCTGGTGGCAGGTGCAAGCAAAGGAGAAGGTCTCGGCAACAAATTTCTCGCCAATATTCGTCAGTGTGATGCGATTGTACACATCGTACGTGCTTTTCATAGCAGCGATATCCTCCGGCACGACGACAGTGAGGTAAACCCCGAAGCAGATATTGAGATCATCAATACCGAGCTTATCTTGGCCGATCTAGAAACACTGCAAAAACGCGTACCTGCCCTGCAAAAAGAAGCCAAGGCCAAACCAGCCGCACGTGAAAAACTCAGCTACCTCGAGAGTCTTATCCGTCATCTCGAGACAGGCACGCCACTATCTGGCCTCCCTTCTCTTGATACTGAAGCAATCGCAGACCTCCACCTTCTAACCGCCAAGCCGGTTATCTACGCATTCAATGTTGACGAGGCGACACTGGTTGATAGCGAAGCACAGGCAAAGTTAAACACTCTCGTGGCGCCAGCCCGAACACTTTTTGTGTGCGCCAAGCTCGAAGAAGAACTCAAAGGCCTCGATGAAAGCGATGCCAAAGAACTGCTTGAGAGCTATGGAGTAGAAGATACTGGTCTTGTACAGATGATCCATGCCGCATATGAGACGCTGGGACTACAAAGCTATCTGACTGCCGGACCAAAGGAAGTGCGAGCTTGGACGATCAAGCGAGGCTACACTGCACCACAAGCTGCAGGGGTGATCCACACTGATTTTGAACGAGGTTTTATTGCTGCACAAATTGTTGATTATGATGATCTCGTGACTGCCGGCAGCGAACAAGCAGCCAAGGCAGCTGGAAAAGTACGCACTGAGGGCAAAGACTATGTCATGCAGCCCGGCGATGTCGTAGAATTCAGATTTAACGTTTAAGGAGGGGTTCACCCGCCCCCTCCGTTTCATTTTTGGAGTAAATCCAAAAAATCACTCCACCCTCAAGTCTCCATCGCCTATGGCGACTGTCGACTTGCTCAGTTTACACTTCGTTATAAAAATTCTTTAGAAATTAAACTAGCGGAGCGTCCGCCAGAGCAGACCGGCCATTTCTGGCTGATCCACTCCGGCGAACACCCCGCGAACATCACGACCCCGGCAGGCAGTACAGCCTGGCATCCTTCCGCGGAAGGCGGTACTTCCCGGTCGCAGTGATAGCCACCCGGAGGACCTGCTCACCGGGCGCCAGCTCATCGTCGAGCACGAGCACCAGATCACCGTCGCCGAAGCTGAGGTCGTAGCGTCGCACGACCACCTGACCGTTGGCCTGCTTGATCCGCACCCGGAACTTCGACTTCGGCGTCAGGTTGACAGTACGGGGCCGCTCCTGCAGTGAGAAGTGGTACTCCCGGATCTGACACTCACCGGGCGGGATCGAGTTCGTCTTCCAGACGAACCGCTTGGTCCACCTGGCCGGCCGCCACCAGTCGAAGACGATCGGCTGCTTGGTCAGGGTCCGCTTGGTAGCCGGATCGATGACCAAGATGTACCACTCGACACCACTCCCCCGCTTGATCGCGGGGAGGTGGTACACCATGGCCGTGTTGGCCAGTTGAGGAACGGTGAGATCGTCAGGACCGAAGTCGCTCTCCGATACACCGAACGCGAGCTGGACGGAGTAGTCGCCGGTGACCACCCGCACACGCGGGCGGCCTTTCCGGTCAACTTTCATCGGTACCAGCACGTCGGGGAGATGGGACGAGTCGTCGGTAGCCGACGACACCGCAGCCACCTTGGCCATGATCACTGGCTGGCCCGTCTCACGCAGAGACGAACACATTGCAACCAGTAGCGCTGCTACAAGCAACAACGCTCCGATCATGGTGAGGCGAATCTTGGTTGAGCGAGTCATCACTGACTCACCACCTTTCTTGGGTGTTGAGGGGGAAGGTGATGTAAAAACGCGCTCAGAAAAACTTCCGAGCACTTCTTTGCGCGCGTTTACAGTCACGGCACAACGAGATTAATTATAGCATAATCTTTTAGAAAGTAAATATATGGAAAAGGTCCGGCATCTCGTCTCGCAACAAGACGAACGAGATGCTAAACGATTCTCAGAAGATAGAACCGCTCTCGATTACCCTTAGCGCCGGCAACTTCACTATCCTTTTTGTCTATAGTCATAAAGTAACGCTTCGACCAAGCTTCAAAATCGCGCAAGATAGCACGACGAACTGCATCGTTTTTGATAACACCTTTGTTGATCTGCTCCTTACCAGCCTCAAACTGCGGCTTCAGCATAGCAACTATCTTCGTATCACGATTAGAGATTGCAGCAATGTGAGGCAAAATCTCGCGTAAACTGATAAAGCTCACATCCATAACGACCACGTCTGGAGGTACAGCAGGAGTAAAGTCCCGAATGTCCGTCTTTTCATGAAGCTCGATTCGCTTGTCACCACGGAGACTCGGATGAAGCTGCTCGGTGCCAACATCGACAGCAATCGACTTAGTTGCCCCGTGTTGCAAAGCATAGTCCGTAAATCCGCCCGTGCTACTTCCCACGTCGAGAATCACTTTACCACCAAAATCTACTCCGAGTGCTTCCGCAACACTTGCAAGCTTGAGACCTGCTCTACTAACATATCGCTCACTGGCCGTAAGCTTTACGGCAATCTCTTTATCTACCATATATCCTGGCTTTGTCACTGTTTTATTATTGACCATCACCTGACCAAGCCGTATCAGATTAGCCGCCTGTGAACGTGACTGAACAAGTTGTTTCGTGACGAGCAGTTCATCGAGCCGTTGTCTCATGGGTACATAATCCTCTCAATATCTCTAGTAATCTCGGCAATTTTAGCATACGAATACCCCTTGGTCATTACCACAATAACGTACGTCCCTTTAGGATGACGAACGATTGCAGCATCATGTACATAATCCCACAAAAAACCAACTTTGTCGTAAACAGTGCCACCAGCACCAGCTGGAACACCAGATCTATATGGATGTACACTGAGCGAGTGCAGCAGGCGGTCACGTTGACTCGCCGACATCAGACTTCCCTGCTCAAGCCTCGTCATATAGTTCATCAAGTCGCCAGCAGTCGTATGATTTGCAGTAGGGTTTGTAAATGTAGTTCCTCTCGAAAAGCCCTGCCCCCAGATAAATGCGTTTAGTTTGTCTCGTCCAGCTTGCTTGATCCACGCCTCAGCACAAGGGTTGGTGCTTGCAATCGTCATCCGATCAAAACAGCCAGACACGGTCGTGTCCAACCACGGATCACCCCAATGTATCTTACCTTTGTTCATCTGATCAAACAGCCACAATGCCACATAGAGTTTGTACGTACTTGCGCTCACCGTACTTTCATAAGCACGGCCACCCGCTGTCCATCCCTTACCACCGAGCTGTTTAACTGCTATACGAATATTCTGTGTACTCGTCGTGTACTGAACATACGCCGACAGACCAGCCTGCGACGAACTATAGCGACGTTCATACACCTCTGGAGACGGAACTGAAACTAACAATACATCAAGTGCAACGCTTGGCTCTCCACTCTCTATCGCATTAGTTAGTTTACGAGCCAAGTCTTCTGCATTGACGGCTTGGCCAAGCTTGCCCTTTTGACGTGTGCTCACAGCCCCATCGACCAGAACAACTCGCGTTGGTGTAGGTTGTTTGCCCATCTTTGCCGTTAGACCAGAAGCATAGGCCTTTAGTGCTGATTGATTAATGGAAAGCAGATAATGATCGCCTTCACGCTTCACCACCAACCAAGAAATGATCGCCTTCTTATCAGGTATGATCTTTACACCATTTGGTGCGAGTAATTGATACGAGCGAGTAATGATTGTCTCAGCCTTGTGTTTGATAGGTTCGACAGCACTGTCCGATACAGTTGGCGCCTGCTTCGATGACGGCACCGTAACCTTTGTTTCGCCCAGATGAAAGCGCGCACCAGTCAGTGCCGCAGTAACACTATCGACTGTGACTTTTTGGCCGTCTTTCGCTGCTGTCACGACTAGCTGATTATTCTTGATGGCTAAGCTCGCATCTTTAGGTGGTGTTGATAGCAACGCAGCAAGCTTTTTGGCACTAGCCCCCAGCTGCTCAGACGCAAATACTACCTTATATTCATCCACTACGGGTCGCTGCCAAAACACAGACAAAGGAATCAGCCGTTGCGTCAGTGGATAATCTATTAGGCCCTGGACTTGACTGTCGACATCAACTGATGCACCTGCAACACTGAGTAATTGCGTTGTTTCTGTTGAAGATGTCGTAAGTCGGACACTACTCTGCTGGAATTTCTTCTGTAAATCAGCCGCTAGCTTGACCTTACTCACACCGCCGACGGAACGACCAGCAAGCGATGCATATGGTACGGCAACGTGGTCCGGATAGCATAGTTGCCACACAACCTGTCCGCCAGCCAAAACCAGCAGCACACAAACAGGAACCAACCAGTATCGTTTCTTCCAATGATGTTGTCGTGTTGGTTTTGTTAGCTGCAGAGCTCGCTGCTTAGCGCTCATAGCACTATTGTAACAAACCTTGCAACCTGCCAAGAAGTACTGCTATTTCTTTCGCTCTCGGTACTCACCTGTTGAGGTATCGACACTGACGATGTCACCCGTCTTGATAAATGCCGGCACACGAATAGTAAGGCCAGTTTCAAGCGTAGCGTCCTTCATTACCGCGCTTGTTGTGTCACCTTTTACGACATCTTCTGCGTATGTCACTTCAAGGTATAGATTCTTGGGAAGTTCTACATTGATTACACGCTCACCGAAGAACTGCAGCCCAAGCATATCGCCTTCTTTCAGGTAGTTCGATGCACTGTCGACAATAGAGCGTGAGAGCTCAAATTGCTCAAAGCTTTCAGGATCCATAAAGAAAAAGGTGTCACCATCGCTGTACAAATACTGAACACTTTTTGTACTCACATCTGCCGGCTCAATCTTGTCTTGCCCCTTAAATGTCTTGGGGATCAGACTCCCATCAAGTAAATTCTTGAGCTTCACGTTCACAATCGAACCGCCGCGACCCATGACTTTTTGGCCATACTCAACGACTCGATATGGGATGCCGTCTATCTGACAGACTGTGCCTTTTTTTAGATCAGTTGGCTGGTACATACGTTACTCTCCTGCGTTATGCTTTTTATGCCGAGTTGCAATTTTTACCCCTACCCCTATAGTTATTAGCCCCATCATCCCAAGCACTGACGTAGCAAGATAATCTGGGTGACCTTTGGGGGTGCTTGGAGCTTCTGGGATAGCAACTCTCGGCTGTTCAGCGGAATCAAACCCCTGCTCGTCGATATTGCCAGCGGTATCCGGGTAGCTGCCATCTCCGGGCTCTACACTTTCCGGTGCAACCATACTACGTTATCCCTGAGTGACAAATGGTAGTAGCGCAAGATGACGCGCACGCTTGATTGCAACAGCAAGCTGACGTTGCTGTTTGATACTGAGGCCAGTTTTTGAAATTGGCTCGATCTGCCCATATGCGTTGATATAGCGCTGTAGGGTCTTTACGTCTTTGTAATCAAAGTAAGTTACTTTGTCTTTCTTGTATCGTTTCATCATATCTCCTCAACCATCCTCTTAGAATGGGATTTCACTTAAATCAATTGGTTTATCATCAATGTCACTTGGAGCAACATCTTTTTGTGCTGCAGGGCGCGGCGCACTTGATGTTGATGAGCTAGCACCAGCATCGCCGCCATTTGGTCCATCAAGAAATGTTACATCAGTTGCAACAACCTCGATGCGTGAGCGCTTTTTGCCAGTCTCTTTGTCATCCCAGCTATCTTGGCGAAGACGACCTTGCACAAGACAGCGGCGTCCCTTTGATAGGTATTGGTTTACGAGCTCACCAAGCTTCTCCCACGCTGTCACGTCAAAGAAGTCCGCCTGGTCATCTGCACCAGCCCGGTCAACCGCAAGGCTAAAGCTTGCAATAGTTTTCCCTGTAGTCGTTGTGCGCATCTCTGGGTCGCGTGTGAGACGTCCCATCAATATCACTTGGTTGATGCTCTTTGCCATACCCTCTACTCCTCTTCTGATTCGTTTTCAGCTGACTTTGCCTGTGCAGCTGCAAGCTTGTTACGTTCTTTCTCTTCAACTTTCACGAGAAGATGACGCATGACGTCATCAGTAATCGTAAGCGCATTAGTAATCTTCTGTGGTGCATCTGCTGGAAGTTTCACATCTAGTAGTACATAGACAGCAAATTCTTCTTTGTTTACTGAGTAAGCAAGTCGCTTCTTGCCCCAGTTGTTCTCTTTAACAACCTCACCACCGTGTGTTGTGACGAGATCGCGTACTTTCGCAAGGCTTTTTTCAAGATCAGCCTCAAGATCTGGGTGAATAAGAACTGTTAGCTCGTATTCTCGCATAGTTTTCCTCCTCTGGAATCCTTATGGATGTTTACGCTCAAACGTAAACTGAGTTGATAACTATGCTATTTTACCATAACTACCTCGAGAACACTAGTCCGACTACGCTTAGAATCCGTCGCCGCTGTCTTCTGACTCATCGATACTCGAGATCAATACTTCACGCGGCCGAGCACCATCGGCAGGACCCACCACACCTTGCTCTTCCATCTCCTCGATAATCCTTGCTGCTCTTGCATACCCCACACGTAGTCGCCGCTGGAGCAGGCTTGTCGAAGCTTTGCCGCTCTCAACTACCACCCTGAGGGCGTCTTTGTAGAGATCGTCACCACTTCCGCCATCAAAGTCCATTACAACACCACCCTTACCATTGAGCTGTACGGGCTGTGAAACAATCTCGTCGTTGTACTGCGGCGCAGATTGATCACGCAGATGATCAGTGATCTTAATAACTTCTTCGTCCATTACCCACGCACCCTGGATACGTTTTGGCTTGCCCATATCGGCGGTCTTCATGAGCATGTCGCCCTGTCCTAGGAGTTTCTCGGCACCAACCTGGTCAAGAATAGTCCTTGAATCAATCTGCGACGCAACGGTAAAGGCGATACGTGCCGGCACGTTTGCCTTTATAAGCCCGGTAATGACGTCAACACTTGGGCGCTGCGTGGCAAGTACAAGATGAATACCAACTGCACGAGCTTTCTGCGCCAGTCGTACGATCAGCGCCTCGACATCGCGTGCGGCCACCATCATAAGATCAGCCAACTCGTCGATCACAACTACAATGTACGGCATCGCACCGTCTTCGACTTGCTGCTTGTGGCCTTCCTCGTCCTCAACCGCAATTTTGGTTGCACCACTTGCTACCTTTTTGTTGTAGCTGGCGATATCGCGCACTTTTTCTTCAGCAAGTAACTTGTAGCGTCGTTCCATTTCGTTAACCGCCCACTTGAGCGCACTGATTGTCTTCTCCGGTTCGGTGATTACTGGGGTGAGAAGATGCGGAATATCTTCATACGGCGCCATCTCAACCTGCTTTGGATCAACAAGTATCAGCTTCATTTCACTCGGGCTATTTCGGTACAGGAGGCTGGTAAGGAGTGTGTTGATCATCACCGACTTACCAGAGCCAGTCTGACCAGCAATCAAAAGGTGGGGCATTTTGTTGAGCTTGCCAACCACGGCATCACCAGAAATATCGCGACCGATTGCAAACCCAAGTGGTTCATGCGCTGTTTGCCACTGCTTCGACTCCAGGATTCCTCGAAGACGGACATCGGCTGCCTTGCGATTCGGCACTTCGATACCAACCGCTCGTTGACCAGGAATTGGTGCCTCGATACGAAGGCTTTGTGCAGCCAAGTTGAGAGCAATATTTGTTTCAAGTGCCGAGATACGGGTAAGCTTCACACCAGCCGGCGGTTTCAGTGTATACTGCGTTACCTTTGGTCCAATATTAGCACCTTCCATCTCAACATCGATACTAAACTCTGCCAAAGTGTCTTTGATCGTCTGAGCATTGTGCTGTACGTCACCCGCATCAGCTGGATTTTGCTTCTTTTCGAGTAGGTCAAGGCTTGGTGATTTCCAGTTTGGATCGGTAACCGCAACAAGAGCTGCCTGTTCTTCAGCAGCTTTATCACTCGCCACACTGCTCTTAAGGCTCGATAGTCGTGCTGCCTTTTTGCTTTCGTTTGGATCAAGCGTCGGCACACCAGCATTGAGCTTAAACTCACCAATATCGCTTGATTTTGGTGCATCAGCGCTTGCGGCCTTCTTCATCACGGCCACGTTTTTAGCGTCTTCCTCACTCACTCTACTCAGCTCACGAACCTTTTCGATGATACTAGCTGGCGATATCCTCAGTACAAATAGCAGTGTAATAGCGATGAGAAGAATATAGATAAAGATAGCTACTCCGCTATCGACCATAGACAGCATGGCACTATTGAGTATCATGCCGACGAATCCACCACCTTCATTTTGCCACGCTCCGCCTTTTATCACCCCGAATAACCCCGCACACCAAGCGATCAATGCAATAGTGGCAAATTTCATAACAAACGGGAGACGGTTTTCTTCCGCGCGAAATATCTCAATAGCGACATAACTAAAGATGAATGGAAGCGTATAAGTAGCCCATCCAAATGTTGTTAACATTGCTCCTTGGAGCCATTCCATAACTGGCCCGCCAACACCAAACCACGCGATAATCAGCAAGATCGAAAAAGCGATCAGTGCAACGGCACCAACCTGGCCCCAAAAACCCGCCGGCAATGTGTGCTGTGGCGAAGCGACTTTCTTGGTGCTTTTTCTCTTTCTTGAGGTGTTTCTTTTCTTTGCCATAACTATTTTGATTATAACCCAATGAGACGAGACAAATGAAAGCTTACTTTCATTTCCGAGTGAGGCTGGGTTTCAATTGTTTAACCTATTAAACAATTATACCTTTCTCGACATCTACCTGTCGACTAGCGTATTACAAATCTATTGTAGCATAATTTACTACAAATTGCAAGATATCATGTTACCCCGAGAAGGAAATGGAGGTTTTGCCTCCTCCTTATTTAATATCCGCGGTTCTCGGCGTTACGACGCGGCATAGTCACTTCGCTGTCGGGTACCTGAGCTGGTGGAAATTTTTTTGCCGTTGGACGTTGGAATGAGCCATTTTGTCGGTCGTTTGACTTACCCTGACCGTTTTGAGGTTTCTGGCCACCACCAATCTCGTTGATCACAGGGATTACAATTGGTGTACGGCGAGTCTGGTCGTAGAGAATATGAGTAATCTCGTCCTTAAGCTCTTTTTTGATCTGGTCGAGGTCAAACTTCTTGCCACCAAAACTACGAGCTACCTTCTGTTTGAGATATTGACGGATCAGACCCATCAATTCCTCAGAGTCACGCAAATAGATGAAGCCACGACTGATGATATCTGGACTGGTCAAGAGACGTCCAGTACCTCGCTGTACGGTCAGTACTACGACAAACATACCTTCAGCAGCCATGTGAATACGGTCCTTTAGCACTACCTCACTTACAATCGCACCGCTGTCATCATACATGATACCGCCCACAGGTATACGGCCAGCCTTTTTGGCGCCCTCAGCCGTGATCTCAATAACATCACCGCTATCACATACAAAGATGTTGTCACGCGGAATCGCACATTCTTTTTCAGCCAGACGAGCATTGTGTACGAGCATATGGAATTCACCATGGATTGGCATATAGTAGGTTGGGTTGAGTGCGTTGATTAACTTAACGTGGTCATCGTAGTAGCCGTGACCAGAAAGGTGAAGCGGACCAACACCCGTAAGGTGGGTCTTGCCGTTTTGGATCACTTCAGAGCCTTCACGCATGAGTCCATCAACAGTACGAACAACGTACTTTTCATTACCTGGGATAGGGTTTGAGCTAAACACGACAACGTCACTGTTTTTGATCTTGATAAACTTGTGAGCTCCAGACGCCATACGGTTAAGTACTGCGTTGAATTCACCCTGTGAACCAGTACAAACAATCGTCACCTTTCCGTCAGGGAATTTCACAATGTCTTCCATCTTGACGACAACGTCCTTCGGCACCTTGATCACACCAGCGCGTAGTGCTACCTCTAGGTTCTGGATCATACTGTATCCAGCAAATGCTACTTTGCGATCATGCTTCTTCGCCTCTTCAAGAATCACCTGCATACGATGGATCTGAGAGCTAAAGCAACTTAGAATCAAACGAGAGCTTGGATACTTTGTCATCACTTCACCCAGGCTGTGTTGAATATCGAATTCACCATGAGTATGAGTACCGTCGCTTTCGCAGTTAGTACTCTCGTTCATAAGAAGCAAGATACCTTCTTTGGTTGCGATCTCTGTGAGTCGCTCAAGGTCAAACTTCTTGCCGTCGACTGGATTCTCCTCAAATCGCCAGTCACCCGTGTCAACAAGTACACCGAGAGGTGTACGAACAACAACTGCAGTTGCATCAGGGATCGAGTGGTTCACACGAACGAGCTCGATACTAAATGAGTCACCAAGCTGCACGCGCTCATGCGCTTCAGGATTCAGCTCGTAGTACTCTGGTTCGTAGCCACTCTGACTTTCTTCCATTGTACGCTTGAGCATGCCAAGGGTGAATCTACTTGCATAAACTGGGGCTGGAATCTGGTGAATCAAGTGTCGGAATGCACCAATATGGTCAAGGTGCCCGTGAGTAAATACGACGCCTCTAATCTTGTGCTTGTTCTCGAGCAAGTAGGTAATATCCGGAGTGATGTAATTGATTCCAGGGTAGTCCCCGCCTGGGAACAAGAATCCCATGTCAATGATGACGATATCGTTGTCATATTCGATCGCCATCATATTTTTACCGATACCCATTTCACCAAGACCACCAATTGGCATAATCTTTAGCTTTGGACCTTTTGTCGGACGCTGACCTTTTTGGTCTGCCAGGCTAAACTGTCGCCCACCGTAACCGTTGTATAGGCTCTTGTTTACCGGAACATTGATGATGTGCTGCGAAGCACGCAGATTAACATCCTCAGACGTGCGACGCTGAGCACGGAATACCTCACCACGGCGAGTATTCGTATTGTTCAGAACTGTGTTGTCTGATTTTTTCTTTTGCGTTCCAGGCCGCTTTGACATATCATCTGCCTGCGGCTTCGCGAGTCGTCGTTGACCCATAAATTGTTTTTCTCCTTTTTGATTAGAAAAATTGATAATTTCATAAGTAGGACTTACAGGGGTATTTCGGAATAGTATTGGATCATTCCCCTGACTACAGTGGTCTCATTATAGCAAATCTGCGGCGTTTTGGCAAGATCATCTACAAGGAGAAGCCCTCCGCTGCTACCTGCAAACGGAGGGAGATGGTAACTAAAAAGTATAATTTTTCCGTGCTATCCAAGATCGGCACGCTTTGCCGCTGCTAGGAAATCGTCGATTAGGACTTGTCGCATACCCCCGTTATATAGCGCAGCAGCTGGGTGGTAGAGCGGTATAACGAGGAATTCACTATCGTGGTACTTCACCACTCGCCCATGACCGTGATCGCGTGAAATTACAAGGTCCGGAATAAAACACATGCCGCTGTGCCGACCGAGCGTAATAATAACTTTTGGCTGAATGATCTCAAGCTGACGCATAAGATAAGGCCAAAATTCACGTTTTTCTTCCGGACTTGGGTCACGATTGTTCGGGGGTCGGTACTTCACAATGTTCGTGATATAGATATCGCTTCGCTTCATGCCAGCAGCCGCGAGCATCTCATTGAGAAACCTGCCACTTGCACCAACAAATGGCAATCCCTGTTCATCCTCTGCCCGACCCGGCGCTTCACCAATAAATACGATATCGGCATTTGGGTTGCCATCCCCCATCACAAAGTTTGTAGCCTGTGACGCAAGATCATTACAGACGCCCGTCTTCACTATCTCGGACGCAAGCTCAGCCAGACGACTCGCTTGATCTCCCATATAGTTAGTACTGCTCAGCTACTTTTGTTGCCACAACTCGGTGAAGTAGACCAAGTGCACCCTCGACGTCCGATTGTTTGAGTTGCTGACGAAATGCAGTATCAATTGCTGAGTTTGCGCTCCGCACGTCACTATATGCACGGATCATATCAGATTGAAGTGTGTAGTATTTGGTTCGGTCGTCGGCTTTGCTCGCCGCTGTCATTTGTACGAGAATACTACGCATCTTAGTGATACTAGCCGATGCCTTATCCACCGCCTCCCCAAACGTCTTGCTATCTGCATCCTTCAAACGAGTTAGTGCTGCCTGGCAAGGCTGGACGGCACGATCAAAACGTGTCACATCTTCCGCTGCACCACGAAAAGACGACGAGTAAATTGATGAGCTGAAGTTTGATGACTGACATTTATCATGTGCATCATTGAGCACCTCAATTGACGGAAGGAGTTTGTCTATCTGGGCGAGGAAAAGATCATTCTTTGTCTTAAAATTGTCATACGCACGCTTTACTTCGTCGTCCTTAAGCGCCTTTAGTTCACCAAGCTCCTTAGCCTGAGCCTTGTAGCGACCAAAAGAGGTATTGAATCGCTCGACTGATGATCTTGATGAGTTGTAGCCACCAATACCGTTCCCATAGAGGGAGAGGTTGAGACGCATCGAGGAATAACTCGAACGTACTGACGTAACAGCCGTAGCTGCTTTTCTGTAATCATTCTTGGAAACACCCCCAGACCAAAATACTACCCCTGCAAGAATCAAGCCTACGATCAGTAGAAAAACAATTCCAAGGCCAATACCTAAACCGACGATTACTTTCTTACTTGGATCATCTGGATTCGGCTGGTCCTGAGGGGGCAGCTTCGCTGGCACTGGGGCCTTGGGTGCAGATGTTGTTGGTGTGTTGCTTTCCATAATTTCCTCCTGTCTGGTCCCTATTTGGCTTTTTTATTCAGCAACTCAATGAGCTTTGTCAGTTCTCCGTGCAAGATAGCGTCATTACCATACTTCACTACGGCACTCGATGGACTAATCTTGCTGCTACTGTACTTATCCCCAATTGCATCAAGACGAACAGCAGCCTGAGGCACGGTTAGCGTACCCTTATTCACTGCATCAAACACTACTTGACGCTCGGCGACTAATGCCTTGAACTTTGTCGCATAGGCTGCATATGGCAGTGGTGACTTTTCAAGCTTTCCTAGATCAACCAAACAATTTTTTGAAGCCGTCGAGTGAGCAGCGGCAAGCTCTTTGACGTTTTTTACCTTGCTGCCTATTTCATAAATCGCCTGACATGTCACAAGTGATGAGCGATAGACCGGATAAACCTCTGAGAAATCGTGCAGATACTTCTGGTAACGTGCTTCTGCTTTCGCATAGGTATCAAACGCCTTTTTGACTTCTGCATCGCGTACTGCCTTACTTCCGCGTAACTCCTCTACAGCCTTGTTTCTCTTGTCAGCAAGGTCCATAACCTTTTGTCGATCTTTGCTTACCGCATCAACCAGCTGTTGCTGCGACTTACCGACTCGAGACTCGATAGTCGTTGCATTTGCAAATGTTCTTAGCTGATCGAGGGCTTTGTATTCTTTTATCTTGTCAGTTGTTTTCTTGGCCGTAGCAAAATCAGCCTTGCTTGGCGGCATCCATAGCGTAAGCCATAGGACAAGCAGCAACACGCCCACTAGTAGTACAAATCCAGCAATTCCTCCAGCTAACAAAAGTTTCGTCTTCTTATTCATCACTACACTCCTTGGTTATAATCCCCATTATACGCCTGGGTTCGTAGATAGCTACTACTCAGCGTCTTTAAGGCTCAAGCTGAGCCGACCACGCTCATCGATACCAGTCAGCTTGACCTTTACCTCTTGACCTTCGTGAAGTACATCAGTTACTTTTTCAACTCGCTGGTCACTAAGCTGTGAAATATGTACCATGCCATCAACACCAGGCATGATGTTGATAAACGCACCGAAATCCTTGATCGATACAACTTTACCCGTATAGGTGCGGCCAACTTCCGGCTCCTCAGTCAGACTCTTAATCCAGTCGATTGCTTTTTGGATATGCTCGCCGTCTGGACTTGCTACAGTAATAAGTCCGTCCTCTTTGATGTCGATCTGTGCGCCTGTTTCGGCAGTAATCTTATTAATCACTTCACCACCCTTACCAATGACTGCACCGATCTTGTCTGGGTTAATCTTGATCTTCTCAATACGAGGCGCATACGGACTGAGGCTTGGCTTTGGAGCTGCCAGTGTACTCATCATGTGCTCGAGGATGTGCTTTCGGCCGGGGCCCGACGCACGAATCGCTTGTGCAAGTACCTCGACTGGCAAACCATGAAGTTTCATGTCCATCTGTACAGCCGTGATGCCCTTCTCCGTACCAGTTACCTTGAAGTCCATGTCACCTGCGAAGTCTTCAGCATCTGCAATGTCAGAAAGTACATATGGAGTGTCGCCATCCATCATCAGACCCATCGCGATACCAGATACTGGTCGTTTGAGCGGTACACCAGCGTCCATCAGGGCAAGCACTGAGCTACAAGTAGCAGCCATCGAGGTCGAGCCGTTCTGACTCATGATCTCAGTGACGCTTCGGATTGCGTACGGGAATTCTTCCTCTGTTGGAAGTACTGGAATCACCGCGCGTTCGGCTAAGTAGCCATGGCCAATTTCGCGGCGGCCTGGGCTGCCGAGACGACGCACTTCACCAACAGTGTAGCCAGGTGCATTGTAATGATGCATGTAACGACGCTCACCGTCAGTCACTTCCATCGTGTCGACGATTTGTGCAAAGCTCAGCGGAGCCAGTGTCACAATATTCATACCTTGCGTTACACCACGCGTAAACAGGCTTGAACCGTGCGCACGTGGCAAAATACCCGTTTCACTACTAAGTGGGCGAATCTCATCGAGCTTACGACCATCCGGACGAGTTTGTGAATCTACGATGCCCTTTCGCACGTCCTTGTGAAGTGCCATAGTGAACGCTTCATCGTATTCATCACGCTGCTCAGCGTAGTCTTCACCGATCTTTTCAGCCATTTCCTCGTGGAATTTCCAACGAAGTTCATTGATCATTTCATTACGCTCTGGGTATGGATGACGGAGCTTTTCACCAAGCTTTTCATGTGCCCATTCGTCTACCGCAGCCTGGATTTCTTCGTTTGGCAGCACCAGTTCGTACTCGATTGCTTCTTTGGCTACCTTCTCGGCAAGTTCTCGCTGCAGGGCAATCGCTGGCTGCATCGCCTTGTGCGCCCATGCGATGGCTTCGATAACGACTTCTTCATCAACTTCGTTGGCTCCAGCCTCAACCATCACCACGCCGCTTTCGATACCGGCCACAACGAGGTCAAGGTCACTTTGCTCACGCTCTTCAGGAGTAAGGAAGGCTTTGAACTCACCATTTACTCGGCCTACGCGTAGACCAGCTACAGGGCCATCAAATGGCGCACCGCTGATAGATAGCGCCGCGCTTGCCGCTGTCATAGCGATCATATCTGGACGGAAGCTAGGGTCCATCGATAGTACACTGGCAACTACCTGCACCTCGGCTCGGTAGCCTTTCGGGAAGAGCGGACGGATCGGACGGTCAATAATACGACCGATCAAGATTGCTTCGTCACTTGGACGACCTTCACGCTTAATGAAGCGGCTGCCGCTAATCTTGCCAGCTGCATACATTTTTTCTTCATAGTCGACCGATAGCGGGAAATAGTCGAGCTGGATTGGCCGTGAGCCAACTTGCGTCGTACCAAGCACTACCGTCTCACCGTACCTTACGAGTACACTAGCAGTTGTACGGAAGCCAACACGGTTTACTTCAAGTGTCAGAGTACGACCCAAAAACTCAGTCGAAACAGAGGTAATTTCCTTACCATTAGGGTTTATTGTAGACATAACTGTCTCCTTTCTTGTGCGGAGAGTAACAGGGGTGAAAATTCTCGTCTGAAAATTCTCGTCTCTATCACCTTCCGCGTTTGCTAACAGCTTTATTATAGCATGGAGCACTCGTAGTCTCCGTCCCTTGGTCACTGTTGAATACTTATGACTACAGGGTTATCGGTCGACAGTCATTAAGATATTCCTTAGTGCAAGACACATTCCTACCCGACCCGTCACTCGCTTCATCGAGCATATCATCTGTTAGGACGGTAAGGCTTGGATTTGCCACTGCAGTATTCAATTGATACGTTCTTATTCGCCAACTCCCAGAAGCATAATCCCAGTAATAAACGAAGAATCTTACATCTATATCTGTTGATATCCTCGAAACCCCATACTGGTTCCGTCCCACACGTCTGCCCGACCCGTCGTATGCTTCTATGCCCTTGTCTGCAACCCCACCAAAATTATTCGACTTAAGATCATCCAGTGAAGCTGGAAGTGTATTATTTGCTACGAAATACACATTCATCTTTCTATCTGCATTGCCAAGATCAACCTTGAGCACTGATATCCTTGCTCTATTCTGTATACCGTCGTAGGCAACGATAGCTATTGCCGCCAAAATTGCTATCACAATAATTACAATGAGAAGTTCAATTAAGGTAAATCCTCTTGTGTTTTTCCTCATATGATTTATGATAGCATCATTGAGAGAAGTAATGCATTCAATATACTATTTAAATATGTACTGATTCCAGTATCTTCTCAAGTCGTTCATGTAGCCGTGTGACTCGTCCTTCTACATCGATATTCTCGCGGAGCTGGGTCCGCGATATCTTACTTGCTTCTGTGATTCCTCTTACATGAAGTGAACAGTCTAGATCCGCACAAACTAAGTATGATACCGAGCCATTTACTGATTTCTTGAGAGTCAATATACCGGAACCAGTCCCTCGTCGCCACGTGGCACAGATATCGCAGATAACTGCCTCAACCCTACCAACAGAATTTGCCCTTCGCTTGGCGAATGTAAACGGAATCATATTCTCTCGATATATTAGGACACCCGCGTTGCCTGTTCGGTCGAATATTGCCAAGAAATCCCGATCACTCCAATGATCGATCAGCTCTGGTTGATAACGTAGCTGCTCACGCTGCTTTTTACGTAGCTTAGCCTGAGCGGCATGTTCATCAAATTGTATTTTTGTGATGATATCCATAGTACTACTATACTTCACCCCTTCTCCTGCTCATTCTACAGTTGCTCTATACCTGCTAGGGATATAGGGTAGAACAACTCTTAGCGCTTACTGTCTTTTTCTTCGTACATAGCCTCGTCGGCCTGATCGAGAAGTGTCTCAAGATTAGTCCCAACCTTTGGATCATAGTAAGTACTGCCGATTGCAAATCCCATATTAACCTTGGCAGCGAATGTATTGGTAGCAAGAAATTGATACTCTAAATCCTTGATAAATTCGTATGTATTGTCCATTTGCTCCTGATACGACGATACAGCGTTTCGATCGCTGTCATCAAGATTTACCAAAACGATAAACTCATCACCACCGATACGACCACCACTCATGCCCACACTATCAGCCACGCGCTTAAAGCTATGCGCCAATAGCACCCCTATATCGCGGAGTACCTTATCCCCGTGTCGATGACCATAGGTGTCGTTTAATGCCTTAAAATTATTGAGATCAATAAGAAACAGGCCAAAAGCTTCACGCTTAGCGATATATGCTTCAATCCTCTCAGTAACGGCTTTTTTGCTAAGCAGTTCAGGAATAAGATCATCTCGTTCGGCATCTTCTTTCGCTTGACGAAGTGCTTCATTTGCCAGCCGAAGCTCATCTTCAGCCCTCCGGACACGACTTTCAAGCTCAGCATTAGTAGCCAAGCTCTGACTGAGTTGTTCTTCAAGATGAGTGCCATAGGTTACCACATCTGATTCTGGTAGTTCTCGGGTGATTGTCACAAACATTTATTATAACACAAGATATAATATAAAGCAATAAATTGTACTCTGTCGGGCCTGGTGTAATCACGATCACGCTTGCCCAAAACAAGACTCGCCAGCTTCTATTCTCAATTATATGATTCCTTTGGGCTGGCCCGCATGCTAGAGTGGCTTTATGACACACTACAACAAGCTTGCCACCCCCCATGAAGTTAATCAATCAATCAGTGCAATTGCCACGCAGATATTACAAGACCACGAAGAAACACCGCTTTTCGTTGCGCTCCTGCGTGGAGCAGCACCGTTCAGTGCGAAACTTATGACTGAAATCGTTAAGCAATCTCCCGACTACCATCCAGAGCTAGACTACATGATGGTAAGTACCTATGGTGCCGGACAACACGCTGGCGAGCCGCATATCGTCACCGACCTTGCGCCATCGACAACCGTAAATGGGCGGGAGGTCATCGTCATCGATGATGTTCTCGATAAGGGCATTACCGCCAGTTTTGTTTTTCAGCACCTTCGCGCCCGAGGTGCGGCCGCACTACGATTGGCCGTTCTCTGCGACAAACAAGTCAGTCGCCAAGAATCAATCGAAGCTGACTACAAAGGCTTTACCTTTGAAGATAATTGGCTTGTTGGCATGGGTATGGACGATGCAGGCGCTGCTCGTGAAGGGTATCGTTGGCTCGAAGAGATTTGGGAAATCACCTAATAAATATCAGAGCATTGGACACTTTTTACTGATCTAAGAGGGAGCCTTTATATTCCCATTCAGTATCATCACCTCCAGAAAACGATGTTCGCACAGGCACACCACCCAAGTAGCGACAGTTATAGTACGCCTTTATCGCGTCTGCTGTCTGACGCGATGGCACAAGAGCACCACTTTCACCAACTGTAAACGTAAGCGATGCTGCATCTGTTTTAGTTGCGTCAATAGTCACTTCCTTGCCATCAAATTTAAATTCAGCGTCTTGCTTTGTATCATAAACAGTGTTTCGTAGGCAAGATCGACCAGCTCGGATAGTCACTGCATCAAACGCTTGAGGTAATAGCGCTCTTATACCATGGCTGTCGGTGTGTGTCCGATCGGACCGTTCAATAATTGGCGCAATAAAGCTAATCTCGTACTTACGTTCAACCGAGGCCTCTTCAAAACTTTCTTGGACCTCAGAGATAAGCTTTTGCTCCTGTTCAGCACGAGGTAGCTGCGTACCACTAGTGCCTACTGCATCTTGCCCAAATGTCACACCAAGACAGATAGCCGCAAGTCCACCTGCGATTCCACTGTACAAAGTCCTTACTCTTTCGCCAGATATTCGATTACAGTTTGCTGTCGGATTATATTCTTTTGCCATAGTAACTCAGCTCCTTTGCTATAAAATAGCATAGACATCTATCAAGCTAAACCATAAGCGTTAATCGAGCTGTTACACCACACAACCACTGCTATATCGCTATCCAATATCTCGACGCCGGAAAACAACGATGGCAATCAATAGCGCAATCAGTGTCACTCCTCCAAGTACGGCCACATTTGCCCACTCGATACCCCCTTTTACCACGTCAACCGCTGGGAAATAGTGCAGTAGTGATAGCCCTTCGTAGTTCTTGAGCCAGTCGACCGCATCACCAAATGTCGAGAGGATAAAGCTTCCGATCACTGCCACAACACCGATCATCGTGGCAAAAGCCCGCTTACCAAGTGCCATGCCAGCAGCAAACGGTACTGATCCCAGCGTGACCATGAGCAGCCAGCTAAAGCCAAGTAGCTGTGCCAAATGGCTAAACTCGATCGACGCATCATCAAGAAACGGAAGTACTGCATAAATACCTACGGCGATACCAATCGTCGCAATAAATGTGATCGTCACCATAGCGAGCCACTTTTCGAGTAAAATCTTCGTGCGGCTAATCGGCAGCGCAGTAATTGTACGTAGCTCTCCCGATTCTTCCTCGGAGCTACTGAGCCCAATGCCCAGGATAATCGCCATAATGCCCGCAATCAGCGGCAAGCGAATATCGAACAGTTGCGATGCTATATAGGTTGAAAATTCCTGCAGATCAGCTAGATTTCCGATCAAGCCTTCAAAAGCTTTTGGCATATTCTTGACCAGCTCGTCGATTGCCCCGTCTTGGTGCATCGCCGGATAAAACGTCGTCATCAGTGCAGCCAGCGCAATTAGGCCAAGCGTCCAGCCAAACACAAACCAGCGACGCTCATACATTGTCTTGGCGTAAACAGAACGTATCATTTCCGTGCCTCCTCATTCTCATACATCTCTTTGAATGCGCTTTCGAGGTTGTACTCCGTAATCTCTATATCTTGGAGCTGCTTCAAAGCTGCAACCCAACGCTGGAGCTCGGCTGTTTCACCGCGGAATGCAAAACTCAACACATACCCGTCTTTTTCTGTCGTACGCTCAACTTCGGTCGCATCCTTTGGCGGATTGGTTGTTTTCTGTCTCGTCACCACTCGTACTTGTTTGCCGCTACTTGCGAGTAACTCCTCCGCAGACACGTCCTTGATTACCTGCCCTTCACGCATCAAGATTACACGGTTACAGACATCAGCAACTTCGTTGAGATAGTGGCTAGACATAAAGATCGTCTTGCCTTCTGCTTGGCTCTCTCGTACCAGTTGTAAAAACACCTCTTGCATCACAGGGTCCAGGCCGCTTGTTGGCTCGTCGAGAATAATCAGCTCTGGGTCGGTGACAAACGCACCAATCAGCGCAATCTTTTGCTTGTTACCACGTGAGAGAGTACCAATCTTTTTGTTCAGCTGAGGTTTAAAACGTGCACAAAGATCATCAAATAGCTTGTCGTGGTTCTTACCTGACTGCCTGCGAACAAAATGCAGATACTGTGCGCCAGTCAGACGAGGTGGAAGTTCCATGTCCCCTGCCGCGTAGCCAATCCTCTTGTGAAGCGTATGTGCCGAGGCAGGTTTTATTGCTTTACCAAATAGCTCGATGCTACCGCTCGTCGGTACGATAAACCCTAGAATAGTGCTGATAGTAGTTGTCTTACCGGCACCATTGGCGCCAACAAATCCGACGACATCACCCTTCTCAACCTGAAACGAAATGTCATTTAATGCTTTTGTTTTTCCGAAATGTTTTACAAGATGGGTGACTTTGAGCACCATATCATGCTTCCCCCTTTACTGTGAACAGTATAGCACGAGCGCTTTCAATCACATTGGTGTCTTCAAGCTGCAAAAAAATATAAGTGCAGTCACTGTCTTGATACAATAAATACATGTCGCTTCAATTTTCCAGATCGTCTCCCACAAAACGCATACTTACACTTCTGTTTACCATTGCGTCGCTATCCGGGATCGGGGTCGGGCTATATCTCCTCTACCAGTCGTTCTCACCAGCAGTAAGTGGTGTCATCATCAATCCCCACGACAACCCCACGACAAAAGTGCTCCTCAAAAAGCAAACACCAAAAACCAACCAACTCTACATTCCAAGCATCGATGTTAGCGTATCGTTCGCGACTGACGCTTCGTCACTTCAGACTGGTGCATGGTGGCGACATCCCGAAAACGGGGATCCAGAGACGGGCGGTAATTTTGTCCTTGCAGCACACCGCCTGGAGATTGGCTGGTTGCCTGGAGAGACCGTGCGAAAATCGCCGTTCTACAACATCGGAAAATTAAGAGTTGGCGATAAGATCACTATCGATTATCAGAAAAAACGCTATCATTACACTATCCGTCGTATCTTCACCGTCAAGCCAAACGCTGTCGAGATCGAGCAGCGTACCAATACCCCTCAACTCACACTCTACTCCTGTACGCTCGCCGGTGCCAACGATGGTCGTGAGGTAATCATCGCAACTCCCACTAAACCTGACTCAAAGCAGCACAGCTAAAGACACCCTTGCTAGTGTGCCGTAACGGTCGCTCCGTTTGCTTCACCCACTGATTTCTTTGGCACTCTTATGACAAACAATGCGACCAGAAGCGCTACAATCATAAGCCCTGTTGCTGTGGTGAATACTGCGTGATATCCGCCAAGTTGACGAGTAATATCGTCCGAGGTTTGACCGGCAAATATCGCCACACTTGAGAGTACCGCAACACCAGCCGCACCGCCGACCTGCTGCGAAGTGTTGATCAGACCAGACACGAGCCCCGACTCCCGTGCGGGCACACCCGAGGTTGCCGCCAATATAGTCCCGAGGAAGAATAGTCCCATACCTACCGGCAGGATCACCATACTCGGTAATAGGTTAACTAAGTAATTGGCTTTTTCGGGTAGAAATGCCAGGAGTGCAATCCCGATGATTGATAAAGTCGTTCCCAGTACAAGCATCTTCTTGATGCCAATTCTATCGACCAGCTTAGGCGCGTTCCACGCAGTAAATCCCAATATAATTGGAAACACGAGGAAGGAAAGGCCACTCAGGATTGGCGAAAACTTTTGCATATCCTGAAGATACTGAGACAAGAAAAAGAACATCCCCAGCATACTCGCAAATGCTGGCACCATAATGATATTGCCTCCAACGACATTCCGAATCTTAAAGACTGATAGCGGCATCAGCGGATGTTTGGCACGCTTTTCATGACGTACAAATATCCAAAGAAGGAGTATCGCCCCAATAATCATACTTATCACCGGTAAACTAGTCAGGCCAATTGTAGGCGCTTCGCTAATCGCATAGACCAGCAGTATCGTTCCTGCTGTCCCGAGCACGGCACCAGGTACATCGAGGTTTTTATCACTCTCCTCCTTCGCGTGGGCAGGTAGATATTTCATGATCCCCCAGGCAGCCAATATGCCCACAGGTACATTCACAAAGAAGTCCCAATGCCAGCCCATAAGTTGGGTGATAATACCACCAAGTAATGTCCCGGCAGCCGCGCCTCCAGATGCTACAATCGTCCACACACTGAGCGCCCTGTTTCGCTCTTTACCTTCGGCAAATGTCGCAAGCAAGACCGACATTGCCGCTGGTGACATAAATGCCGCCGCGATACCTTGGATCGCACGAAGCACGATAAACATCAGTGGAGACTGCGATAGACCAATAAGCAGCGAGGTAGTCGTAAACCCTATGAGTCCAATCATCAATACACGGCGACGACCAAACAGGTCCGAGGCTCGGCCGCCCAAGAGCAAAAAGCCACCAAAGGCAAGGATGTAGGCCGTCAAAACCCACTGAAGCGACTCATCGCTAAACCCAAGGGATTCCTGGATTGCCGGCAACGCTACGTTGACAATTGCACTATCTAGCACCACCAAAAACTGTGTCAGCGCAAGTAGTATCAATATTATTAATTTTTTCTTTGCCACATGAATTCCTTTCCTGGTATGACTAATACCTCATCTGCAATTGATTGTATTACTAAATAGTTTATATTGTCAACTATTTAGTAAAATGATAAAATACTAATACTATGGATCAATCCCTAAGGCAAAACCCGCTGTGGCTCATCTGGCTCTTATCGAGCCACCTCAAGCATTATATTGCTGAGTTCTCAGAGCAGAACCATCTCACTCCCAGTCAATTCCATGCCCTACTATTACTCGAGCCAGAGGGAGGAGCATCGATGAGACAATTATCATGCCTCCTGAGCTGCGATCCCTCGTACGTCACGAGTATTGTTGATGGGCTCGAGACACTGGAATTGGTCTATCGCCAAGACTCACCAACCGATCGACGCACAAAGACTTTGATGCTTAGTTCCACTGGCATCAAGTTGCGCAAATCTCTCATAGATAAGTTCCAGACCTACTACGAACAGCTAGAAATCGCCGATCACTTCAGCCCTACAATTGTCGACGAACTCAATACTCTCACGACAGCTACATTCGAAATCAACAGAAAAAAGTCTGAACAAACAAAGAAGTCCTAGACTGTTCGTCTAGGACTTCTTTGTACGGCCGTCCGTCTGTAGAAGGTATCTACTTACGAAGACCTAGCTTTGCGACAACGGCTTTGTACGCTTCAAAGTCTTTACGCTCGAGATATTTCAAAAGGCGCTTTCGCTTACCTACCATTTGGATCAACCCGCGACGAGCCATGTGGTCGTGCTTGTTGGCCTTTAGGTGCTCTGTCACCTCTTTGATACGAGCCGTAAGAATCGATACCTGCGCCTGTGGGCTACCGACATCGTTCTTCGAGACCTGAGTCAAAGCAATTGCCTGTGATTTGTTCTCTTTAGTAATCATCAATGATGTACTATAGCATGTCTCAAAGAGATAATCAATGCTCCTACCCTCTTCGGCGGAGAATGTCTAAAATAGAGCGAAATGGCCGAGCTGCTGTTGCTGAATTGTGCGACTCTATCCGGGCAACTCTTCCACCCTGCTGTATATCTGCTGTCTTCCTCATTATATAGAATTCAGGCTCATCAGCAATGACTCTATTTGCCAGAGCATCATATTCCCGCTGAAGCCGACACAACTCGACAGGAGATACATCAATATCAAAGTGCCAAAACCTCAGGTCCTCAGAGCGTACATAGGGCTTATCTTCTCCATTTGGGAAAAGTTCTTCAAATGCCTTAAAGTTGGCTCCAGACCCTCGGTCGTCAACAACCCATATCTCACCTCCGACTTTCACCACACGCAGTGCTTCTTCAATCAGCTTCGCAATATTCCATGACCTAACAGCAGGATCGCCAATCACATCATTGAAAAGTACCTTATCAAATGTATTATCGGCAAAGGGCAACTCCCGTCCATCTGCAAGTAGTGGTATATGAGTCAGCTCGGGAACCTCTTTTCCCATTCGCCTTAACCTTTCAACCTCATTCGTATAAAGGGTCTTCAATTTTCCTGTATCAGTTAACGGGTCATCTTCCGACTGGTACTCGCCTTGGAATTTCTGTAGCAGGTCAACCGTATACACAACACTATCCGGCGTAAGTTCCGAAAGGTTAAAGCCAGGGTGATAAGGTATACCGCCCGAATTCACAGTACCTACCTCAAGGAGAACTTCAGGTGCATACTCACGCTCAACACTCATTGATCTTCCAATTTCTCTTCCTATTCTTCGTGCGCGTTCCAAACGAGCCTCTGGGGAAAGGCCCTCCAAGAATCCCTCAGGGCTATTTTCTCCATCAACCATGCGTCTGGTCACGCTGTTCTCATACAAACTCTGCAATTCCACTTCACCAGCATCAGGATGCCGAAGTGCATATGCTTCTTTGAATTCTTCAGCAGCTGCTTGCTGCTCATCAGACTGTGGTGGCTGATCAATTAACATAACGTATATTATAGCATATTGGACTGTAAAAAGCAATTATTAACTCTGGTCGAGCGCGTAGTCTGCAACTGATATGCGCCGCAACACCTGACAATATGCTCCCGTCCCCAGTGCACCCCCAATATCCTCTGCCAATGTACGAATATACGTCCCACTACTGACATGTGTTCGAATCTTTACCTCTGGATAGGTATACTCAATCAATTCGATCGAATAAATCGTTACGTTTCTCGACGGGATCTCCACATCCTTGCCCTGATGTGCCAGCTTATACGCCCGCTGCCCATTGATCTTGATGGCACTGAATTTTGGCGGAATCTGCGTGATCTCACCGGTAAATTCCTTGAGGGCAGCTTCCACCCCTTCTTTTGTTGGTACGCGATCAGATACCTTCGTCATCTCGCCTTCCGGATCGCCAGTCGTACTGGTTTGCCCCAGATAGATCGTTGCTTCATATACCTTGTCGAGCTTGAGGAACTCATCGGCCCTTTTGGTCGCATCCCCGAGTAAGATAACGAGAAGTCCGGTCGCAAACGGATCGAGCGTGCCGGCATGACCAACCTTCAGCTGACGCTTGGTTGGCTTGATCCCCTTTTCCTGGTACTCATGTCGGATCTGCCCGCGAATCTTCGCGACCACATCAAAACTTGTCCACTCGGCTGGCTTGTCGACGAGCAAAATGCCATCTTGGGATTTTGAGAGATCAAATTGCATCAGCCATATTATAGCAAAGCCTCTGCTTATCAACTCTGGTGATAGTACAGCTAGAGTATACTGGAGACATGAAGAAAGTCCTCTTTGGCATTTTTGCCCACCCAGACGATGAAGCATTTGGTCCGGCAGGGACACTACTGAAACTAAGAGATGAAGGCTACGATATTCATCTCATCTTGCTCACCGATGGTGATGCAGGAGTGAATATCGATAACGTCCCTGATCTTGGCTTGACACGGCTGGGCGAGTGGCAAGCCTCAGCAAACATCCTTGGTGCTTCGTCGACTCATGCGCTTCACTATCCTGACGGCACACTAGAAAACGTCCCTAGCACCGAACTTGATGAAACAGTTACCAGTATCATTACCCACACAATCGAAACCTACACCGAGTCTGTAGAGATAGCATTTATGACATTTGAGCCCCGTGGCTTGACTGGCCACCGCGATCACATCGCAGCATCAGAGCTCACGATGCGGATGACGGCACTATTCAACAACCGCACTGTTTGGTATTTCTGTCTCGACAGTACACAGGCACCTCTAGAAGACACTGCTTATTATCAACCCCAAGCGCGCGACGACGAATATATCACCGACAAAATCGATGTATCTGTCTACCTACCAGATATATACCGAATGATCGACGCTCATGTATCGCAACGTGAAGATGGCGCAAATAGAAAGGCGCTCGGTGCTGAGCGCCTTTCGGTAGAGTGCTTCCATATTGATCGCTAGCTCTGGCCAGGAATCTTGAACTGAGCGGGATCAGCTGCCTGAGGCTGAACAGGTGATGCCGGGCTTTGTACGGCTGGCATATCGCCAAACACCTGCCCTAGCTGCTCAGCTGGGGTGATAGGACTACCAGGCATTGGTGGAGGTGGTGGCGGAGGTAGCGCAGTAAAGTCTGGTGGAGCAATTGATGGTGGCGGAGGTAGTGGCATCGACGCCGGAGCTGGCGCCGTGTCATGCGGCACTTCTCCAAGCTGCTGTGCACCACTTGCCTCGAGTGGGTTATTTGCCGGGTTAAATGGCGCACTACCGTAGGCTGCCTCAACAGCTGCCATGGCATCACCATGAGAAGAGCGATTCTTGGTGTCAAGATCAGCCAACGTCTCGTGGATAGGCTCAATCGCCGGAGCAACTCCGGGAGCTGGCTCAGGTGCTGACATGAGTGGCTCAATATTTTGCTCGTCAGGATCAGACTGCATAGCAGCAGTAAAAGGCGGAGTAGATGCTGTCGAATTACTAGCTGGCTGGCTAGGAGAATCGTGCGAAAGGATCGTACGATTTCTTGATTGCTCAGCCTCGTGCTGCTTGTCGAGCGCGGCCTGCTCAGTAGTAGCGTTTAGCACTCCACCAAAGGTAGGTTCGTAGTCTGGTTTTGGAATCTCATTTGATACAGACTCCTTTTTGGCTGAATCTACTGTAGCCGCCTCTTCTACCTCAGCGCTCGCAGCAGCCAAGTCTTTTTGCAGATCAGCTACGGAAGGAGTAGCCGCGGCGACGGTACCACCGGTTTCTTGAGCAACAGACTGTAGCTGCGAAGCAAGTATGTCTTCAGCTTTTTCAGCCGCTTCAGCTGAACGCTCTTGCTGCACTTGATCGGCGACTTGCTCAGGAGTACCCTCGAGCTCATGGTTGATAGCTAGTGCACCATCTTCTTTGGGCGTTTCCGCTTTAGCTGCTTTTTTTGACTTCTTTGATTTGTTCTGGCGATCAATTTTACTGCTCGCGCCTTCGGCGAGATCAGTCGTACCGTCGTTGTTTTCCGGTGAAGCATCTTCTGTATCAGTAGCATTATCAGATGATATCTCATGAGCTTCTTCAAGTTTGGCTGCAATCAACTGTTGATTGGCACCAGCTGCCATCAGCTGCGCTGCCATTGTCATTACCTTTGAACTTGTCTTGTTGTTACTGAAACGATCAGTCGCTGAGACAATACCTGTCAAAAACGCTGTTGCAACCTGCTCATCGAGTACCGGCTCACTACCCTTGAGAGCCTCCGAAAGGCTTACAAGCATCTCACTCATGCTGCTCGCCGATGATTCATGCCAGTTGAGGCTACCGAGCTCACTTGTTGTCTCACCGCAACTCAGTGCTACAACAACCGCATCGTGGAGGATCCGTCCATGTGACTCGAGCGCCTTGTCGAGGTGCTCTTTGTTAGTAACACCAAGCGCCAGCACCAACTCAACATTGTAGTCACCCTGGCTAAACTGTAGGTCTTTATCACTAATCGTCGTACGGTATGGAGTGATGAATATCTTTACGACATCACCATCAACCTTGTACCGCAAATGGTCTGCCTTTTCCTTGTCGAGAGCGATGATAAAGTCGCGTAGGCTATCGACCGTACCCTCAAATGTCTTGTCAGGTTCGAGGAACTGGATTGCCGGCGGTATTGCACCACTCACCACCGCCGTCGCATGCTTTTTCAGTTTATTGAGCATCAGGGTCAGCCCAAGCGCTGCTGATAACTCATCAACCGATGAGTCACGGCTCACTGTAACCAGGATATTTGCACTCTGCTTGATATGCTCAATGATTTGTTGCTTGACGTTGGTGGCGTCGTTCATGGTGTAAGTTCCTACTATTTTTGTATTTAAAAGACTTTGCCTAAAATTATACCATATGCATTTTAATACAACTAGTGTTTCCTTTTTTGTTTCGCAACACCACGTCACATGTAGCAGTCTTTACTTTTGACCTCTTTTCCTTTATAATTCACCCTTGATTGTATTATCAACGATTAAGAGGTAAAGGAACAAAACGTGCCAATTATCAAATCCGCTATTAAACGAGTTAAGCAGGCAGAAGTTGCCCGTCGTCGCAATGTCGCGTCAAAGAAAGCACTCAAGGCAGCAATGAAAGCTTTTGAGGCAAAGCCAAGTGCTGACACTCTCGCTGCCGTGCACAGCGAACTCGACCGCATGCAAAAGAAGAACTTGCTTCCAAAGAACACAGTTGCTCGTCGTAAAAGCGCAGTCAGTGCCCAAGCAAAAGCTGCTGGCGTAAAGCTTGCGACTACTAAAAAAGCTAAAGCAGCTCCTGTAAAGAAGCCCGCTGCAGCAAAAGCAAAGCCAGCTGCCAAGAAACCTGCCGCAAAAAAGGCACCAGCGAAGAAAGCTCCTGCGAAGAAAACTACAAAGTAGCTATCTGGAGCAGTAACTTCTCGATCAACAACCAGCTATCAACGCTGGTTGTTTTCATACTGCGATCAGTCTCGGCAAATTTCTGCATCAACACCGCAACATCGGCCTGACCATAAGTGCGGGCATACGGTGCGAGCTTTGAAAGCGCAAACGGATGAGCGCCTATATCAGTAGCAACTTCACGAGGGGATTTTCTGCCGAGACAAAGTGCCGCAAACTGCAAAACCTGAGAGCTCAACAGCCCGAACACTCGGTACGGATCTTCGTCACGCTGAAGTTGATCAATAATCTCACGAACCTTACGTGTGTCTTTTTCAAGTGCCGCACCAAATAGTTCAAAGATACGATTCTCAGGAATTGCCTCAACGATATCGTCAATTATCTCTTGTGTCACTTCGCCGTCAACAAGCGCCAGCTTATCAAGCGCAGCGGCTAGCTGCCCCTGGACAACACCGATTCTATCCACAAGTTGAGAGCTACGAACGGTTGAGAGCTCAAAGCCTTTTTTTTTCGCCTCGACACGTGCCCATTCGACAGCCTTTCCATGATCGCGCGGCGTCCACTCTGCACACTCATGCACTATGGCGTGCTTTTGCAACCATTTGTATGTCTTGGTGCGCTTATCAAGCGATGGCTCCATGAGAACGATATCTGTAGTATCACTTGCCTTTTCAAGCCAACCGCTCAATTCAGGCCAGATCGTGGTATTTTCCGATAGTCGTCTGATGACTATCAAGCGCTTATCAGCGAACAATGACTGACCCATGAACAGATCAGACAATTGGTCCTGCTTCAGCTCGGCCCCATCGATCTTTTCGGGCACCCCACCAAACTTAGCAACAAGCTGCTCGAGCAGCCTATCAATTGCAAAACTATTTTCACCAGTCAGAAGATAAATCACTGACTATATTATACGCTACGACACCCCTCGTGCAGGTTTTGTGTACCTACACAAACCAACAAACTAAATTGACCATGCCTTCAAGCGATCGAGGGGGACATCTTTTTGAACTTTCTCGCTAGGCAAGTACACCCGTACGAGACCTGATGCAAGGTACGCACGTACCTGCCAGCCTCCTTCAAGATACGCTTCCCCATCTTCGGTTTTTGGATTACGAGATACTGTTACTTCTTTACCGATAGCAAATTGTGGATTACGGATAAGCTCTTCTCGAAGTTCTTCAAGTTTGATGTCCGCATCCCTCACAGCCTGAATGGCAAGTTCTGATTCGTCTTTTGACGTACCAGGTAGCGTCTCCTCTCTTAGACGAGCAAAATCAATTGGACGCTTTTCGGCTTGTCCAAGATCAATTTCAATCTTATTATCTTGTACCCAGTCTTGATAACCTGGAATATCATATAGATCTCGGTTACGTGCGTAGTGGGGCTGTACACCGTAGTTTAAATTATTCACCCCTATAGCTTGCCCAAAAGCCCATAGTTTTTCCTTGAGGGCTGCAATCGTTTTTCCTTCTTGTGTTTTATCAAAATCCACTGACTGCTCGGGCAATATCTTTGTTTTACCTAGCCTCTCATCTGGTATGAAAGCCGTCGGAATTTGGTCTTCTATATATTGCTCATCAAGCCGAACTACTTGCTTGGCAATCGCACTTTTGATAGTTGGGCTAAGTGGTATCTCTGGCACGGGTCGGTCGTGATTCAGATTCATAGTAGTTTTATTATACTCTTTTAGAGTACTTTTGTCAATACATTTATACTACCGGTGTCGGCTGGCACACCGGGCAAATGTGTGTGCCTCGGCCGGCAACCTTGAGCTTCTCGATCAACACATCTGGATGGCGAGGACATGCCAGACCTTCTCGACGGAACACACGGGCGAAATCCATATAACTTCCCCTTTTGCCCTCGGCATTGATGTACGTATGATTCGAGGAACCACCCTTATCGATAGCAAGACTCATGACAGCACGCAGATCTTTAAAGAGCGCTTCATATTCTTCGTCCGTCACCGTACCCACAAGACGTGCTGGATGAAGCTTTGCGCCCCACAAGCTCTCGTCGGCATAGATATTTCCCACTCCAGCAACAACCGTTTGATCAAGAAGCGCAGCCTTGATACTTGTTCTGGCGCGCCGTTTGAACCTGTCTCGAAACTCGTGCCAGGTAAAGTCGGCATCAAGAGGTTCAGGACCAACCTTCTGCATGAAATCAATGTTTGGCACCTCAATGGTTGGCAAGAGCCGTATCCAGCCAAACTTACGTTGATCGTTAAAGAAAAGCTTCGATCCATCGGCAAATTCGATTGTTGCTCGAGTCGATTTGTCAGGCAAATCGTTGATGAGACTATCGTTTGGATGTCCCGCACCAAAACGCTCCTCGCCCACAAACACAAGCTGTCCTGTCATCTTGAGATGAATGATGAGGCTATATTCGCTTGAAAGATCGATGATCAATACCTTGGCACGACGACGAACCGTCAAGATCTTGGCTTCTATTAGAAATGCTTTTACGTCGGTTGCTGCATTAGGAAACGATTTTTCTGTATCGTGTGAGACTTTCTTGACTGCTCTCCCGACAATCAGCCGGTCCAAACCACGACGAACCGTCTCAACCTCTGGTAGCTCAGGCATACTGCTCCAAAAAAGCCCTTAAATCGGCACGTAGTTGGTCATTACTTCGAAACCATACCGCATGCATACCCACTTCTTTTGCACCTGTCGTGAATACTTCACGATCATCAACAAATACGCATTCTTCTGGTAAGACTTCGAGCTTCGCGGCAATCGTCTCATACATAGCTGGGTGCGGTTTCACCACACCCAGCTCGAACGAGAAGGTCTTTGCATCAAATAGAGCGTTCTGCTCTGGGGCAAAAAGCTCTGAAGTATAGTCAGCTGCCACGTTGCTGAGTAAACCAATCTTGTAATGTGGCTTCAGCTCACCCGCAATAAAATCAAATAGTTCATTGTTTGGCGTATGTATATCCACAACCCGACGTACCTCATCGATACTCACCTCTGCAAGCTCTGCCAGTGCCTCTTCAAATTGGTCTTGGCTTATGAGTCGTGCATCAGCACGTTTATTGAGCTCAACCGCCTCTTGTTGCAATGCATCATCACGAGACAGATACTGATCTTTAAACGCAAGCCACCCGTCATTTGTCAGTACACCGAAACAATCAAAAATAACAGCTTTTATCATCATGTATTAGTATACCAGTCGCTTAGAGCTGTAAACGCAAACCAGGACGCTCAGAAGGAATCAAGTCTTCAGCACCAGGTATTTGAGCATAGAAAAGACCGTTTAGCTGCTCGACACTTGCTTCGAGTGAACCCTTTGAGCCATCACAAGTTGAAGTCCATAGTCGTTTGACTGCGTCGTTGTTCACAAGCACTGAGTACTCATAGACATAGCCACCCGCACAAATACCGCGAAGATCGTTTTTGGCATCGTCAGTCGGTACAGTACCCTTCATCATGTTGGCTTTATCGAGTGCATACACAAATTGTTCATAAGCGGCACGGTTGTTTGTTAGCTGCTTAGTCTTTTCTTTATCCTCTAGATATCCTCTGTAAACTGATAGATCACGCGAGCTTGGCGATACGATCACGCGGTATGACTTGAACTCTTCTTGAGCCACAATCGGACCACGAACAGTCAAGCTAACTGAGTGGTCTTCGGTTGTTTTCAGTAGCTCCTCTCGACCTTGATCGACAGCTGTTTCTGTGGTGGTCGTTCGGTCACCCGAAAAAAAGATTGCTCTCGCAATCGATACAATTGCAACAATCACTACAATGATAACAATCATCGTAATGAAGAGTGGGAATAGTCGAGTATTGTTTCGATTCATGACTTTAAAATACCACCTTTTACCCCTGATGTCGAGCGCTATAGAGACAGATTTCATGCAGCAGTCTTCCGAGCGGACGAGTATCAGCAAACTGAAAGTCTTTTACTTCTCCCAGGCGCTCTGGACGCACACAAAGGATTGTCACTGGCACATAGCCAGCATCACTACGATTTCTCACGAGGATAAAATCATCTTGGTCAGCCTGCAGAAGATCCTCTGTTGTGATACGATGCTCGTGCTCAAGATCCTCAAGCCGATGACGAAACGCACTCGGTGTCTTGCAATCAATATTGAGCAAAGTGCCGCTCTCATTCTCGATAATGACCATGTCTATGCCAAATGCGTCCTCAACACGTGACGTCATAGTTACACTGAAGCCTTCAGCTCGGGCGCCAAGAAATACGGCGATCTCCCTGCTGAGCCCTCTAACGATTGCGTCAAACTGCTCATCAGTAAACATCGGCGTTTTCTCAGCCCGACAAAAATTGGTCATTACTACCTTTATGCGCTGAGCAAAATCTTGCAATCTTTCGTGAGGTAGCGCCAGTACAAGATCAACAAACGTATCGTTGAAATCAATCAGCTCAAACAGTCGTTTTTCCCGATGATGATAGCCACCAGGATGAATATCCATCTGTGCCTGAGCCAGTGCCGCTCGCGGTGTCTGCAGTACGAGCAGTTTCTCAAGTAGTTTTACTTTTTCTTCGCCTTTTGCAGCCAGGAGTTGATGCTTGAGTTGCTCAATCTTTGGATTGAGTCGTTCAACGCCAGTGGGTTGCCATGCACTTGGGTGCCGGCGCTTACGACGCCAGCGAGGTCGCCAATGATGCCACCGCCGCCCGCTCACAAATCTATTTCTCGTTTTCGAAATGTTTCGTCGTTGATCCAAGCTTTTTTTGCGGTAAAGCGGTAGCGACCAAAACCAGGCTTGAACTCTTCTACAAGTTCTCCTCGACCCTGAGCATATATACCAATCTGTGAATCTTCTAGCTTTTGAAAAATAGTAATTGCCATCTCTGGCCGCGCTTCAAGTGCCTTGCTATGCTCTGTTGTAAGTACCGAATCCCATTCAAACACATTGCCCTCTTGTAAGCGTATTCTCACCGGCACCGCCCATGGCGTACCGTCATCAAGCGCAACCGCAAGCACCATGAATTGTTGATCTTTTAGAAATTGTTTTGCTTTTTCGTTGTCGTCCATAGTTATTTCTCCAATGGTATGTATTCAATACTTATTGTACGACGAGTCAGATGATTCGCCATATCTTGCAAGCTATAGTCTCTAAATTCATACATATAATCCTGTTCATTTGCCGGCACAGCATACACAACTCTATCCACACCAGCCCATGCCGCACAGCTAAAGCACATCAGGCATGGTTCATGGCTGCCGTACATTGTTGCACCGTCAAGGTTGTGTGAGCCGATCGTTTTACAAGCCATTTTGATCGCTGAGGTTTCTGCATGAAGTGTCGGATCGTGCTCTTCATGAACATGATTGAAATCTTCACCAATAATCTTGCCGTCTTTCACAATTACTGCACCGAAATTGTATGGCTCGGCCTTTTTATTGCCGATTTCCGTTGCACGCTTGAGGTAATTTTGATCAGTCATCATATCATTTTCTCTAAGGTATCTTTTAAGGTTAAAAATTGATTGTATATAATTGCCCCTATCACTTCTGGTCCATCTTAATAATATCCCGGATTATAGTAGCCCGTATCTAAACTAAGTATGTGCTCTATATAGTCAGCAGGTATGCGGTAATCCTGTTTTGCACGTGCTTCTGTCTCCTCAAGAGGTTGTGCCCCTGGCTTTTCCATCTCAGTACCAAACACTTCACAAAATACCTCTGAAATATCGTTGTGTGCCGTTGCCGCAAACCTCATAAAAAGCACTTCTTCAAGAAAATGATGGCCAACTTCATGACTAAAGACATGTTGTTGCTTTGAAGGTTCAGTCTGGGGATTAAGCTTAATTTGCGCCACACCCGAATCCATTGGGCATGCTAGCCTCGGCACATACAGGCCACTACCTTTTATCAATGTAGGGTCATAGTCGACAACTATACCGAGTCTTTCCGCAGTTGCAGGTATATCGATTAAGCCCGAATTTCGTACACTCACCTCACCAATATACAGTCGTGCATCAGACTCTTGGTAAAAGTCAGCTACTCTACCTTGCTCCAAAACATTACTTAGACGATTTCTTACAACAAAAGCGGGAGGTGTATCGGAACCCCACGTCATCATACCTCCCCCCAATTCTTGCCCACACTCACATCAACCTTGAGCTTGATCGGCAGTTCAGGTGCAATTGCTTCCATAGTCTCCTGCAAAATTTTGCCAACTTTCTCGGCATTTTTTTCTGGGCATTCGATGAGGATTGAGTCATGAATCTGCAGGATTTGCTCGCCGAGATCGCCCATCTTTTCATCGACTGCGATCATCGCCAGCTTCATAAGATCAGCCTCTGTACCCTGGATCGGCATGTTGGCAGCGGCACGTTTGCCGGCTTCACGCACCATGAAATTACTGCTACTTACATCCGGTGTTGGGCGGCGGCGACCGTAATACGTCTCAACGTAGCCCTCGCTTTTTGCTTTTTCAAGTGTCGCATCAATGTATTCGCGAATTGGTTTTCGCAGCTCAAAATACTGATCAATAAATTTCTTCGCTTCACCAAATGTCATGCCGGTGTTTTGTGCCAGTGCGTGTGGACCCATGCCGTAGAGTACGCCGAAGTTAATCACCTTGGCATCACGACGCTGGCCTTTTGTCACTTGGTCGAGTGGTACCCCCAGCACGTCGCTAGCCGTCTTGGCATGGATATCAATGTCGCTGTTGAAATCATCGATCATTTGCTGATCGCCAGCCAGCACTGCTGCAAGACGAAGCTCAAACTGCGAGTAGTCAGCACTGACAAATACATTGTCTTTTTCTGGGATAAAGGCCTCGCGGATCTTGCGCCCTAAGTCGCTACGAATCGGGATGTTTTGTAGGTTCGGGCTGGTACTCGACAGTCGCCCTGTTGCGGCAACATCCTGGTTGAATGTCGTATGAAGGCGATGATCGTCGTCAGCAAGTTCTGGTAGCGGATCAACGTACGTATTCTTGAGCTTCGCAAGCTCACGCGTCTGCTCAATCAGTTCGATGATTGGATGTTGACCACGAAGTTTGTCGAGTGTTTTTTGGTCAGTACTATAGCCGTTCTTGCCCTTTTTTACTCCTGCAGTTGGGAGCTGCAACTTGGTAAAGAGTACTTCAGAAAGCTGCGTTGGTGATCCAATATTAAACTCATACCCAGCCACCTGATACATTTGTTGTTCAAGCTCAGCATGTTTCTTGCCTAACTCCTGGCTCATCTTGCCAAGTAGCTTTGGATCGAGTTTGATACCACGGTGCTCCATCATAAACAGATGGTAGATTAGCGGAAAATCAAAGCGCTCTGCAATGTCTTTTACCTTTGGCTTTTCATCAAAGGCATTCACCTGCCAGCCATACACCTGCCAGGTAGCTGCCACTTCTTCGGTTGGTGACGATAGCTCACCGCCCAAAAGCCCAGCCAGGCTTCGATCGCGCCGCAGCGGGTCTAGCAAGAAGGCCGCCTGACGCACATCATGAATTGCATCGAACCGCACGCTCACCCCATGCTTCGCGAGCAAGTGATAGACCGCTTTCACATCGTAACTTACTACCAAACCCATTTCGATCGCGCGCCAGAAACTGGTTGGGATTTCGTCGATCGCTTTACGTGAAAGCGTCGTCTGAGCCAGTGAGACCCAAAGCTCATCACCAGATGTATGGAGCACAATTGGCCCTTCGATCATTGGCTGCTCTGGCCATTCGACTTCCTTCAGATTCACTTCTTCAGAAGCGTGGAAGTAAAGACTCGTGTCAGCCACTTCTTGCATGTGCTTTGGCAATCGCTTGATAAGTGAGTGGAATTCAAATTCTTTTAGTTTTTTGGCAACCGCCGGAAGATCGGTATTGTGAATATCTGCTTCTTTCCAATCAAGCTCAATCGGCGCATCACACCAGATCTTGGCAAGCTCACGGCTCATAAACGCATTGTCTCGGTCTGTTTCGAGTTTCGTTTTCTGCGCACCCTTGAGCTCTTCAAGATGCTCGTAAATCCCATCAAGTGTCTTGTATTCGCCAAGTAGTGTTTGTGCAGCTTTTGGTCCAATACCGCGGACGCCTGGAATATTGTCAGAGGAGTCACCAACAAGCGCCTTGTAATCGATAAATTGCGGCAGCTTTACCCCATATTTTTCTTCAAACTCCGCCTCGGTAAAGCGCATCATGTCGCTACCCTTTTTGTTGATATACACACTCGTATGAGGTGTAAGCAGCTGCATCATGTCGTAGTCACCACTCACCACGCACGTTTCGATATCTTTTTTGGCTGCCTCAACTGAAATAGTCCCGATGATGTCATCGGCTTCGTAATCGTCCAGCTCAAGTACTGGCCAATCAAAACTGCCAAGCAGCTCATGTAGCAGTGGGATCTGGGCGAAAAAGTCTTCTGGTGGACGTTTACGTCCGGCTTTATACTCTGGAAAGATCTCTTTTCGCTTCCTGGTCGCAGTTTTTGATTTGTCCCATGCCACTGCCACATAATCAGGCTCAAGCTTCTTGATCACTTCGATAGCGATGCTGGCAAAGCCATACACACCGCCTGTTGGCGTCCCGTCAGACAGGCTCAGACCTGGCATCGCGAAGTAGCCGCGGTAGAATACGCTCATTCCATCGATTAGCACCAGGCGTTTTGTCATGTTACCAGTATACACTTAGTGTGAGCTTTGATCGGGGCTGGCAGATCATGATGCGTAATTATGACGACGACTACCATCTGACTCAACGATACTTGTCTGTCGTGGACTATAGAGTTCACGTAATGCTGCAATGATTGAGAGATTGATATTCTTTTTGATTTCAGTCCTCGAGACATGATTATACTTTGGATTTTCACATATTATCACCGCTAGCTGCGCCTTAGCATCTGGAGTCCATACTCCTGCTTGCGAAGGACCAGCCATGCGTTTGATACAGGCGATACCAGCTTGCGCATTCGCACTAAGGCCTTCTGCCCCACCCAGGATACTTATGCGTGCCATCAAGTCCTCGGCAAGTTGTCGCATCTCATACTGAATCCTGGCAAGTTCACCGTTTTGTTCATCAATCTTACGTTCTCCAAAAAAGATTCGGAGGTGCTCGGCCTTCTCTGAGTCAATCCCACCAGAACGCTTTAAATCGCCCATAAGACGATCGTATGTGTCTATGCGTTTTGGAGCAGAGTTTTGAGATCTCTTCTCTTCTTCGGAACCAGGAGATAGAATGTCACGAACGTATTGAGCACCATTGGTTGCAACACTTAGCAGTACACTTTTAGCGTCCTTTCTAGTACGTGCCCCTCGCATTAATCCATCTACAGCAACCTGTTGGCTAGCATTGTTGGTAAAAAGATATTCGATTGTTTCTGCCTGAAGAGCAAGATGTTGATAGTAGAGTTCACTCTCTTCACCGTACTCTGCGATAGCAGCATCTTCAGCCGCCCCAATAATCGCATCAATGTAGAGTCTACGGTCATAGTGGGACCCATTTTTGAGATTGAGTACGTTAGTGAGGTTCCAGTGGCCAATATTTTTAACATTCTTGGCTCGGTTCATAAACGCTCTCTCAGATTCTGCGTTATATGGCTGCACTTCCGGTCGTCTCATCATTACATGCTAGAGTAGCGAGCCATCTATAAATACGCAAGCATGAGAGATATCCGTTTGCTATACTTATCTCTATGAGCAACCACGAAAACGTAAAAATTATTGCATTTGTCGGCCTGACCGGAAGTGGCAAAAGTACAGCTGTCGACTACCTGACCGAGAGAGGCTACCCAAAAGTCTATTTTGGTGGGATCGTGCTCGATGAGGTAAAGCGTCGCGGCCTCGAGCTGACACAAGAGAACGAGCAACCAATTCGCGAAGAACTGAGAGAAAAAGAAGGCAAGGATTTTGTCGTTAGGCGAATCATCACCCAGATCCATGATTTGATCGGTGCTGGACAACATCGGATCGTTGCCGACGGACTGTATACCTGGACAGAATACAAAGCCTTGAAGCATGAGTTTCCTGGAGAACTTACGGTAGTTGCAGTTGTCACACCAAAACACATGCGAAAGCATAGGATGGCCTCACGACCAATCCGTCCCCTCAACTCTGAGGAGGTCGACAAACGTGACTGGGCTGAGATCGAAAATATCGAAAAAGGCGGTCCTATCGCCATCGCCGACTATTTCGTCCACAATGACAAAGACCTCGATAATCTTGAGACTCAGCTCAAAGCTATTTTAAAAGAGATTGATTTTTAGCAAGCTGTTCTTCAAGATTACTCCCAAAAAAATTGCCGCGACAAAATCGCGGCAATCTTACTCTTAAATACCGGCTTACTTCAAATATTCGTGAAGCTTCTTCGCATCTTTGTGCTTGCGAAGCTTCGCGAGAGCCTTGGCCTCAATCTGGCGAATACGCTCACGAGTGACCGCAAACTCTTGGCCAACTTCCTCGAGTGTATGACTTTTACCACCGTCAAGCCCGAAACGCATTTTGACAATCTTTTGCTCCCTATCAGATAGGGTGCCCAGCACCGACTGGACTTGTTCACGCAAAAGCTGACTAGCCGCTGACTCTTCAGGCGTTGCTGAGTCTTCATCTTCGATGAACTCACCAAGCGTCGTCTCCTCATCATCACCATCACGCCCTACACCAGCATCAAGACTCTGGATGTCCTGCTTGATCTTGATCACATACTCGACTTTCTCTGGTTCCATCTCGAGCTCTTTGGCCAGTTCTTCGATGGTTGGCTCACGGTTCAGATCCTGAGTCATACGTCGCTGCGTACGGAGGAGCTTGTTGATAGTTTCAACCATGTGCACAGGGATACGAATTGTACGTGCCTGGTCAGCGATCGCACGAGTAATCGCCTGGCGGATCCACCATGTCGCATAGGTTGAGAACTTGAAGCCTTTGTCTGGATCAAATTTTTCGACAGCACGCAGTAGACCAGTGTTTCCCTCTTGGATAAGGTCGAGGAAATCGAGACCACGGCCTGAGTATCGCTTGGCGATCGAGACCACGAGTCGCATGTTTGCTTCAGCCATTTTGTCTTTTGGTCGACTCAACTTTGTCGCTTTTGACTCAAGCTTTTCACGCTCGCTTGGCTTTAGATCATCTTCAGACAACTTCGCTAGCACCTCTTCTAGCTCGTCACGGTTAGCAACGATCTTTTGAGCAAGCTCAAGCTCTTCCTCGGCGTTCAGCAGTGGAATCTTACCAATCTCACGAAGGTACAATCGAACCGAGTCATCTGACACATCATCGAGGTACTGGTTGCCGTTGAGTGTATCCTCGTCAGTATCAAGCTCTTCGTCATCTAGATCGGCAACATCTGGCTCTTCGACTGCATCAAGTGATAGCATCGGATCAACTGAATCATCAGTTGCATTATCATTCTTTAGTACAATATCGTCTTTACCCACGAGCAGTCTCCTTAATTATTTTGTGTAGCTCTTGGCGTAATGTTGCGGCGGCAGTGTCATCGCCTACTTCCTCAGCATCACGGAGCCGTGATAGTAATTCTTGTTTGGTTTGCTGTTTGCGTTCAGTGATCATATGGCGGAGCAGACGGGCTACTTCATGTGAACGTTCATTATCAGTCCACGCCTCGTACCTTGTCTCGGCCTTCAGTTCTACTATTCTGACATAGGTTTCGATTTCTTGCAACTCACTCGGTAATGGCTCGATGGGTTTGGTGTATTTGGTAAAGAAACCCGCAAGCCGTTGTCGTGTCGCACCATCGAACAATGTCGTATCAAAGTCAGCCAACTGCTCTCTCGTGTCGGGCCATAGTACCAAGAGACCAAGTACGTTGTCCTGAATCGTATTAAACGACTCCGTCTCATTGGATTCGTCAATTTTAACTTCTTTCTTCATCGATGGAGTATCGGGCTGCTGCGTTTTCTTGAATTTACGCTCAAGTGCATCAAGTGAGGTATCAACTAATGAAGCAATGCGCTGCTTGTAGTGCTCTGCGACGACCTCATCGCTAAGAGTCCGCACTACAGCGAGGCTGGCAGAAGTAAAATTACGCTTACCGGCTGCTGTTGAAAGATCCTCTCGAGCCTCGTATTGATCGATGATCCAATCAACCGCTGGAACACTTTTTTCTATTACTTGGCGCCACTGCATCGGATCAAGCTTGATAAGCTCATCTGGGTCTTTGACCGTCTCAGGCAGTGTCACGACGGTAAGCTCTACGCCAACCCGGTCGGCAATCGGAATTGCTCGTTCTGTAGCCGCTACACCCGCCCTATCACCGTCAAATGCTAATTTCACATTTGATGATAGACGAGATAGACTCTTTAGCTGCCATTCGGTCAGCGCCGTACCGGCCGTCGCCACCACATTGCTTACTTCTACCTGATGACTACTGACAACGTCGAGATTACCCTCGACCAAAACAGTCGCATCTTGCTGTCGGATTGCTTCTTTTGCCTGCGATAGTCCAAAGACATGTCGCGACTTATCATAAAGTAATGTCTGTGGAGTATTGAGGTATTTGGGAGCCTTTGGGTCGTCGACAATGATTCTACCCGTAAAACCAATCACTTGACCATTGGTATCCATCAAAGGAACCGTCATACGTCCACGGAAGATATCCCCACCAAATCGGTTGGTTAGCCCGGCCTCGCCGAGCTCTTTGCGACTAAAACCTCGTTTTTCAAGAACTTTTACCAGGGCGTCGCCGTCCTGTGGTGCGTACCCAATACGAAATTGTTGCACAATAGATTTACTCAGGCCACGAGTCTTGAATACGTACTCGAGTGCGTGCTTGTTCTGCAACAAACTTTGCTGGTAGTACTGTGCTGCCAATTCGTTGGCCTCGCTCAAACGCTTTTTCTTACGAGCGAGCTCACCTGATTGCTGATTGGCATACTGCGATAGATCGACGCCAGCTTTACGAGCCAACTGCTCAAGTGCACCACGGAAATCGACACCCTCAACAGCCATCACAAAACTGAAGACATCGCCACCTTTGCCACTCGAAAAGTCATGCCAGATATGTTTTTCAGGACTGACCACAAAACTTGGAGACTTCTCGTTCGTGAACGGACTTAGTCCCTTGAAGTTTCGTCCAGCACGCTTGAGCTGAACATACTCACCGACAACATCTTCTATGTTGAGCCGAGCGCGAACCTCTTCCTTTGCATCTTGCATAGTTTCATTGTATCACTACTACCTCTGTTCTCGCAGTCTGTCACCTATAGGCCTCCCACTTTACCAGTCATAGTATCTATGCTTAAATCAATATACATGGACCAAAACTCTTATCAGCCAGCTCCGCTCCCAGATAGCAACTACCTTGATCAGATCTCTACTGCGCCTAAGCAGCAGACAGTAAAGCCTTGGATACTATGGACAATCATTGGTGGTGTGCTCCTAATAGTGATTGTCGCTGTCTTTGCTTTGGCATCAGGTGGTGATTCATACACCAAGCGTCTTCAGCAGTTCGGCTGGCGACTCCAGTCAGTCAGTCAACTAGCCGAGCAAAGTGGTGATAAGATTAAAAGCTCTGATCTACGTGCACTCAACAGCAGCTTGATTGCCATTCTCAGCGGTGCTAATCGCGATGTGACCGGCCTCACAACCACAAGTGGCAAAGAGGTAGCCGAACCCCCCAAGAACTCACCCATCCTCAGTGAGTTTGCTGAAGTTAATTCAACACTCGAAGATGCCCAGTTAAACGCCAAGTTCGATGAAGCCTATGCCAGGCAAATGGCATACCAACTTGCAACTCTTCAAAACGAGATCACTTCACTGTCAAAAACCAAGAAAAGTAATGTACGAAGTGTTCTTGTAACTACTGATGACAATCTCGAGCCTCTCACCAAACAATTTTCTGAATACAAAGACTCTCAGAGTTAGCCAACCACGAGATCATAACTCAATCGAGCTAAGTCTTTGATTTCATCATCTGATAACTGTCCGCTACAAATGATCGTATTCCAGTGCTTCTTGTTGAGGTGGTAACCAGGTACAACTGTCTCGTATTTCTCTCGTAGATTTTCTGCGAGTTGTGGGTCGCATTTGAGACTGACTCTTAGCGGCGTTGAATCATCGGCAATAATCGCAAACAATTTGCCCTCACCAGCTGTTTTATTGCCTACCTTATAGACACTTGTCCCTTCGCCAAATGGAAAATCAAGCCAGGTGTTAGGAAAGTTCAGCAGGTATTCTTCAAGTTCTTTGTGTGTCATACCTCTATCCTACAAACTTCCATAGGGGGAACGCAAGCCGGTGACTACTTGCGGCCAGTTGAGTCGCTGTAAAATCTCAGCATTTTCAGCGGATGTAGCAGGTTTGGTGATCCTATCGGCATCACTCGTACCTATCGCATCGAACTGGTATGTCGCCTGTAGCTTGGGTAGCTTTTCAGCCTGTATCTTACTTAAACAGTCATCATGCAGCTTTTTGCACTGACTGCTAACTGCAAGCCACTTGTCGAGATGTGAGTTTTTGTCTGCAGCAACTGCTACATTGACACGGATAGCAGCCGAACGAGTTACTTCTTTATTGAATTGCTGATCAAACATAAAATTGCCCATACTGTAAACAATCAGATGACCCTTATACGCTTCGGCATTCTGGATCCAGTGCGGATGGTCTGCGAGAACCATATCTGCTCCGGCATCGATGAGGCTGTGATAGAAGTCTGATTTGATCTGATCAGGAGCTGGTGTGTACTCGGCTCCCATATGTGGCATAGCAACCACAGGCATGTATTTGGCATACTGCTTGATCTGATCGACAGCAGCCTTGGGTGGAATTTGAAATACCCCATGATACCCACAGAAAGCCATTGGCAAGTAGCCTTTTTGAGTCGTTTTGTTGTCCCGATGGATCGTCGCGGGCATACTGAGCACATCGCAAACATCATCAAGCACTGTTGGATCATAACTGCCAAAGTACTGGATACCGTGCTCATCGAGATGCTTCTTGGTTTGCAAGAAGCCTTCAGGACCTTGATTGTCACTATGATTGTTTGCGAGCGTAAAGGCCGTAAACCATTTACTCGCTTCACCAAGATACGCAGGATCACAGTTAAACTGTAGATTCGCCTCCATCTCGGCAGAGGTCATATGTACGCCATCTGCGGTGGGACACTCCAGCCCAGACACCCAAGCATCATATTGGTCCCGGTGGAAGTCACTGAGGCGCGAAAAAGGATAGGCGTATTTTAATCGACTGGCCATTGACCAATCATTTGTATAGCGCCCCCAAAATGAATTACCGGTAACAAGAATGTTTGAGGTTACTCTAGTAGTAGCTACTGGTTTGATTGATGTTGTTGGAGCAGCCGACGTATCGCTAGTTGGAAGTGTCGAACGATTTAGCAGGTAGATCATCGCCGCTCCTAGTACAGCTGCGGCTAAAACCACCACAAAACTGATAATTACTACCGACCGTCGCCTGAGCCCATGAGTCTCCGCCAAACTTCGCATGTGCTCATTGTAGCACTTACTTTAGCTTGGTGAGATAATATTGTAGCTCTTCAATCGAACCACGAATATCTTCCATAGCTCGGTGCGCCTCTGGCTTGGAGAACTTCTTCTTGAACTTCCCCTCAAAGACAACTTTCCATGCACTAACGTCGAGCATACGATAATGCAGTCTCGCGCCCAGTCTGCTCCATTCATTGTCAATAAACTTACGATCCTGATGAATCGAATTGCCCGCCAGGAGAATTGGCTTATCGGTATCAAAATACTCGTCGATAAATGCGAGTAATTCATTCTCCACCAACCGACCATTTTTGCCTGTCAAATTTTGCGCCTGAAGCGCCGCCCGTACCTCAGGAAACTTTTCCCAAAACTCGCCCACCATCCGCTTTTTTACCAGACTTGGACCAACCTTTTTTACCGCCTCATACGTGGCAATCTCATTGAATTTCCAATCCGTTGCAATCGCAGCTACTTCCAAAATTCGGTCTTCTAGTGGGTCAAGACCGGTCATTTCAAGATCAATCCAAAGGAGAGTGGCTTTTGTCATTATTGGTATTATATCAGTCATTCAAATATATTGACAAATAGTACAATTCATAGTATTTTGGAGGCAACCACAGGATATCTCGATCAACCGATCGAGACCAAAGTGGAGCACATCTTGGGAGGTGTCCGTATATGTCCTATGCGGCCAGCCGCTATCAGTCCAGCAACTACGGAAAGCGTGCCGCACGCACGCAGCCGGTGACGCAGGAGCCGATCAAGCATCCCAACAAGGGACGCACGCGTCAGACGCACCACAGGCCGTCGCGCAAGGAGATCGTCGCCCGCGCCCGCCGCGACATCGTCGCGACGGTGCGCAACCGACACAACGGCTTCCTGTACGCGGCGAACTTCAAGGACGCCGTCGGCCGCCTCTTCAAGGAGACCAGCCACTCCAGGCAGATCATCAGATCGGCCCTGCACCAACTTCTCGACGGGAAGGTTCTTGCCGAGAAGGACTACGGCTACAAACTGACCGCCGCCTGAGCCGGCGGCACAACAACACCCCCACCAACTCAATTTTTCTGAGGGTGAGACGAGATTAACAGTTACGATGAGCGCCGCATAGGATTACGCTCTACGGGAAACTCGTCTCACCTTCGGGTGATAAGCATTATTCTTACGACTATTCTGATGTTGTCGCATTACAAGTGTCACAACTGAATTAAGACCGTGGCCAGATGGCTTACGGTCACTTTCAAATACCATAAAAGGGTCGTTTTCGTCCATACGTTGCCCGCCACGCACCCTTTGACTGCAGCCCACCCACATTACGCAACTCTCACACACGCGAGCAGCAAGCCGTCTCTTTACAACGCCCACACGAGGACTAAAGATATCCTGGATAACCATGTCTTGGGCAAAACCAAGATTTGCCACGTCATCACATAGCCTGCCTGTTAGAGTAGCTTCATAGGATCTGTCTTCCAAATCTTGAACAGCATTTCTTAAAACAGATTGAAATACACGGATCTCGGACTTCATGCTCGAGTAAGCTTCTCGTTTCATACTATACGATGATAGTCTCCTGCTGGTGTAAATGAAAGCTTAAGTGTTACGATTTTTACTAAACTTTAAACTCACCGAATTGATACAATATCGCTGGTCAGTCGGCACATCAAGCCCTTCACCTTCAAATACATGCCCAAGATGGCCACCACAGTTTGCACATGTGACCTCAGTTCGGCTCATACCATGCGAATCATCCTGATGAAACTCTACTGCGCCTTTTTTGGCATCATAAAAGCTCGGCCAGCCACAATGCGCATCAAATTTCTTTTCGCTATCAAATAGCTCCGCACCACATGCGGCACAAGTGTAGGTACCAGGATCAAATACACTGTCGTACTCACCGCTAAACGGTGCCTCGGTACCTTTTTCACGAAGTACAGCGTATTGCTCAGGAGTAAGCTCCTTCCTCCACTCAGCATCAGTTTTGTTCATCGCCCAATCCTTTCCAGCGCTATCATAAAAGCAGCTTCTTTGAGTGAGCAACCTTCGCTTTCTGCTCTCTCAAGTATAGTACTGACCGCTTGTGTCATCAGATCATCAAGTTGCTTGTTGACTCGATCTTCTGACCACGACTTACCCTCTCGGTTTTGTAGCCATTCAAAATAACTCACTACAACGCCACCTGCGTTGGCGATCACATCTGGGATGACAGTCACATCACGAACCCAAAGTGCTTCGCTCGCTTCAAACGAGATTGGGCCATTAGCAAGCTCCAGGATCGTTTGTGCCTTGATTTGATCCTGATTATCACCCGTCACCACATCTTCAAGCGCCGCCAGCACAAGTACATCAACATCTTCGTACAGTAATTCTTCAGGTGCACCGAGGATTGCACCGCTGTACTCCAGCTCCTCGCCAAGTTGTCGAGAAAAGACACGATGCGCCATACCAAGCCCTTCGGTATGTTTGTAACTATGACGAGAATTAGACATTGCCACGACACGCACTCCAAGCTCTGCTTCAGCAAGCTTTGCAAAATAAAACCCAACATTTCCCATGCCCTGCACGGCAACCGTCAAGCCACGTGGTTCTATACTCTCAGCGGCTAGGTATTCTCTGAGCGCAATCACGCCACCACGACCCGTCGCCATCTCTCGGCCAAGTGACCCACCATTGTGGATACTCTTACCGGTAAAGCTCGCCTTTGTTTCATCTCCCGTCAGCCTACTGTATTCATCCACCATCCAGTCCATCGTCATAGCATCGGTGTTCATGTCAGGAGCCGGCACATCTTTTTCTGGACCTATATGATCTTTAAACGCCCGGACATAGTCTCGAGCAATCTTTTCGACAGTTGCTGTATCATATTCGCGTGGATCAAACTGCACCCCGCCTTTACCACCTCCCATGGGGATACCAATAGCTGCAGACTTGATACTCATTAGCGTTGCAAGTGCTTGCACTTCATCTTGAGTGGTCTGAGCATGAAATCTCACGCCACCTTTAAACGGTCCACGTGCGTTGCTATGCTGCACACGGTAGGCCGGTAGCTTTTTTTCACCAACAGACAGCGTTGCGGTATGAATTGCATGAGGCGCTAGAAAGGCACGCAGCGTGTCATCTGTCCAGCCAAGCTTCTCGGCTGCACGAGTGATACTCGCCTGTGCACTCTCTAGCATGTTCATATTATTAGTATACGCCTACTGCTCACGAGCAGTTTTTAGCGCATCAGCGTACCAGACAAGACTTTCGATCACACCATGAACAGCCTGCTCGTTGACTTCTTGACCTTCAACGATCACACCATCTTCGCTGATCAGCTCTTGGATCTTGCCAAAGAACGTATGACTTGCCGGTACAGGTACAGCACCGAGGTTACTATTGACGATCAGTCGTACCTGCTCGTTGGCGCGAGAACCACCAACCACACCATGGCTCACGATCGCTACTGGCTTTTTGATTAACTGGTAGTCAAGCAGGTCAATTGCGTTCTTGAGTGGTGCTGGGATACCGTGATTGTACTCTGGGGTAACGATGATAAATCCATCGGCTTCACCCATCTTCTCAAGATACTTTTTAGTACCTTCGTCTAATTCCGGACGCTTGCCCGCCATAGGTGGGAGCGGTTCAGTCATAAATGGTAGATCAAACTCCTTTAGATCGATCAACTCCCACTCATGCTCGCCACTGATTTTCTTGGCTTCATTTAACGTCCATTTTGCCTGTCGATCACTGACACGCTCAGCACGCGTACTTCCTACGATAACTGCAAGTTTCATTGCATATTCCCTTCTTGTTTTTTGCTATACTTTATATAGTATACTATATCGTTCCAAAATAAAACACCCCCTGCACCGGGAGGTGTTTATAACTACTGTTAAAGGCTAGTCTTTTTTCTTGTCCATTCGGTCAAGCTTTGCGATGTGAATCACAAGATAAATCACAAAGGCTGTAGCAATAAGAGTGATAAGCGAACTTACGATCGCACCCCAACCAATAGCAACTTCTGCATTCTTACCCTCAGCTGCCATGATCACCCACTTCATGCTATTGAGATCAACGCCACGTGTCATCAAAGCCACAAGTGGTGATACGAAGTTGTCAACGATCACCTTGACGCTGGCGCCTGCTGCTGTACCGATAGCTAGACCGACTGCCAGACCGACAACACCTTGCTCACGAATAAATGTCATGAATCCACCACCATGATTTTTTGATGCTTTGGCTGCTCGTGCTCGTGCCGCGGCAGCTCGTTCTTTTGCTGTTGCCATTAACTCCTCCTTATTTTAGTAGCTGGCTGATTAGAATTATACATCAAGTGTAGTCAAATATAAGAAACGTTCGCCGCGAGGGGCGACCGTAGGCGGGGTCTCCGCTTTCTTGGTCGCCCCTCGCGGGGGTGTACAGAGCGTCCGTCAGAGGTGAGAACGAACGCGCTGCAGCTCAGGGGGTAGGCATCGTCTGGCTCATCGCCAGCTCCTGACGGAAGGCCTCTTCGCCGCTCTCCGTCAGAGAGTACGCCTGGGTCCTCTCCTTGCACGGCCCCGAACGGGGGTCGTACATCGGGTCATCGGGCACGCCGGGCTCGTACTTGACGAGCCCCTGGCTGATGAGCCCGTTCAGAACCACCGGTGCGTCGGTGCGAGGGTACTGCCGAGTCGGGTCGTCATCAAGCCCGAACTGCGGAGCAAGCTCCTCCCAGTTGCGCCCGAAGATCGGTCCCTCCGCGAGCTTGCGAAGGATTATTGCCCGGATTCCCATCATTCCTCCTGGTTGGTTGTGGCATGTGCCTGGAAAACATGTTGTGTAACTTGCCTTCCATCCTGCTTCGTTCTGAATCAAAAGCCGCCGAGGTTCCCCTCGGCGGCCAAGAATCAAAACGATGAAACTTACGCTGCCGAGGCACTATCAAAGAGTACGAGAATGAGCTTGTGACACATTGTACTCTGATATTTCGACATAGTTAGTTCCTGCACCAGATGATACACTTCTCATACACAGGTGTCAACTACATCGTCTCAGGAGCATGGATGCCAAGTATAGTGAGTCCAGCCTTAAGTGTATCCGCGTACAGCGACACGAGTCCAGCTCGATGCACCTCTTTTTCGTCGCCTACTACCTGATTTTTCTCGTAATAACGGTTAAACTCTTGTGCAAGCTCAAACAAATACGTGCAGATATGATGTGGTTCGAGCTGACGCGTGGCTACTTGCACAATCTCGTGATATTCACCAAGTTTTCGCACCAGTGCACGATCCTCTTCGTAGAGAGTCGTAGGGATTGTAAACGAGCTTGCGGATTTTTCAAGGATACGTTTGGCACGAGCAAAGGCATACTGTAAGTAACTACCTGTATTTCCACTCAAACTCACCGCCTCATTGATGTCGAAGACGACGTCACCGCCAATTTTTACCTTCAAGAACTGGTACCGAAGTGCTCCAGCGATGATCTCATCGGTCGCTTCGCCGCCTCGCGCTTCGATCGCTTTCTTGAATTCATCAAACAACCACCCAATTTCAACAACATCACCATCGCGACTGCTCATCTTGCCTGTAGCAAGCTTCACAAGACCCGTCGGAATGTTAACCGTCTGATCCTTCTGCTCTGGCCAAATCTGTCCTGCCGCAGCAATGACACCTTTGAAATACGCGGCTTGTTCGTCACCCGTCACAATATAACTATGATCAGGGTGGTAGTATTCATTCTTCAGCTGCATCAGACCAAGATCGCGAGCAGCATAGAGACCGCGGCCATTTGAAGCTACAAATGCATTATCAAATGCGCCGTATTGACTACCTTTAAAGATGAGCGCTCCGTCTGACTCCTGGAATACAGCTGGTACATGCTCTTTGACGGTTTTGACACCTCGCATATCAGCATCGCTCTCGAGGAATCGTCGCTCAGTTGGGATATTACCAAGTCGAGCAACCGTTGCATCGATCTGCTCAAAGCTCCACGCTTTGCAGAGGTCGTAGATCTGAATATACAGACCTGTTTTTGGCTCAAATGATTGCTCAGCCAAGTCATTGATCTCTGCTTTAGCAGCTTCATCTTCCTTGTACGCCTTTGACCCAGCTGCATACATTTTACTCATGAAGGTATTGCGCTCATTTTCAGGAATTGATTCAATCTTGGAGAAATCACCATCCGCATAACGCAGCAAACTATACATACTCTTACCGACATGGAGACCGACATCACCATGATAACTAACTCGGTATGTTCGAGCACCACTTAGCGCCAAAAGATTTGCGATGGTATCACCGATAACCGCATTGTAAGCATGGCCGATGTGCATGGCCTTAAACGGGTTGGGATTGTTGGTTTCGATTACGACCGTCTGTCCGGCTCTCGAAGGAAGTGGCTCTTTCCTCACGAGCGCCAGTTTTGCGTCGTCAGTTAGCACGAGGTTGATAAAACCAGGCCCCGCCACACTAACTTCTGAAAATTCTTCACTCTCACGTAGCTTCTCGGCGATTTGTTCCGCAACTTCTCGTGGATTTTTTTGTAGCTTGCCCGCTAGTTTCAATGCCACGTTGGTCGCATAGTCACCAAACTGAGGCTCCGGACGTGAAAACTCTGGCGCTTCCTGAACACCAAAAAGATCATTAATAATTTTTGCAATATCTGCTTCCATCACCCTCTAGTATAACAGAGGCGATAGAAATGAGTGTTCAAATCAAATGATGATGACTATTCATCGCCTAAAGCGATCTCGCGTGCCGGTGCAGATGAGATAGGGCTCAAACCACGAACGGTCTGGAGCAGTACACGCATCACGCTCATATCATCGCCACCGATCATGGTGGAGTCCTGGTAAGTTGGGTGTTCTTCAGCCATTGGTTTATACTTTTTTGTTTTAGGTTACTTGTATCTAAATATTATCATGCTAACAGATATTTGTCAATGTGCGTAAATATGAAAACTGTATGCATTGACTGTATTAATTCTGCTATTGTTGTTATCATAAGCAGTATGAAGAACAAGTACGGGTTTACGATAGTTGAGTTGCTCATTGTCATCGTTGTGATTGCAATTCTCGCCGCCATTACGGTAGTTGCGTTCAATGGCATACAAGATAGGGCGCGGGCTTCAAAAATCAAGGCGGATGTATCCAATATTGCAAAAGCTATGGCAGCCGCAAAACAACTTACTAGTAAAACAATCGTTGAACTGACCTCGACTCCGACAATTGGAGGCAACAATACCGGCACCGGAAGAAACTGCTGGTCAAAGCCAAACAGTACCGACCTTGCCGCAGTTCCAAAGACGGATAAATGCTGGACCGATTACTACGAGACTCTCCAAATTCTAACTGATAGTTCTGGTATACGAGTTACTGGAATTGTCGATCCCTACGGAAGGCCCTACTTAATTGACCAGTCAGAAGGTGAAAATGTCGGTGGAAATTACTGCGTTAAAGATATTGTGTCAGCTTATCGATATCCTCATGTCGGTACGAGCTCTGCAGCGGCCTACGACCCCAATTATCTTGTTCAGATCAATAACATAACCCCAGGATGCATATAATCATGAAAAAGAACACTGTTGGACTCACCATCGTTGAACTACTAATTGTGATAGTCGTTATCGCTATCCTTGCATCGATATCGATGGTAGCCTACAACGGCATTCAGTCGCGCGCGAAGCAAACGGCAAATCAAACAGCTGTCAGAAACTATGTACAAGCGTTGCAGCTCATGAAAGCCGATACCGGTAGCTTACCAGCAGGAAATAACAGTAACTCATCATGCCTTGGCCCGGAACCACAGCCTAGCCCTTGTGCCGTAGCTGGCCAAACTGCCTCAGCGGCCTCAACTGCTACTACCAAAAGTTTGCTGGAAAGGTATGGCGTACCGAATCAGCCAGGAATAGAAGGTGGCTATACGCACCTGGTATATAGTTCATCGTTTTACGGAGAACCTGCATTGCTATGGCAAGTCAATGCCGACCAAGAGTGCATTGGTTCGACTGGCCGTTTCCGGATAGATCCCAACTGGGTAGATGGCGTCAAATCAGGGCGTCGTACCAGCACGGTAACAACATGTTATATGTCACTAAGAGATTTATAAGCCACTAGCTTATTTTAGAGTGGCTCGCTCGTATGAGCCCCGCAAACAACGGATGTGCTTTGTACGGCCGACTACGAAATTCTGGATGAGCCTGGGTCGCGATGAAGTATGGATGATCAGCCGCTTCAACAAACTCGACCAAACGACCATCGGGTGATTCACCCGATATAGTCAGGCCGCCGTCCTGGATCTGGTGTTCAAATTCCCTATTCACTTCGTAGCGGTGACGGTGTCGTTCAACAATTGTGTTCACGCCGTAGACATTCGCAGCTAGAGATTCAGGCTTGAGCTCTGCCTCATAATCACCCAGTCGCAAAGTACCACCAGTCGATTCCTTCCCTTGCTGACCGTCCATGATATACACAACATTGTGTGGTGTCTTTTCATCAAACTCCGTCGAATGCGCATCTTCGAGCCCGGCTTTTCTAGCCGCAGCGACTACGGCGACCTGTAACCCCAGACAGATGCCGAGGTAAGGCGTTTTATGACTGAGCGCGTAGCTCGCGGCAGCGATCTTTCCTTCGACTCCTCTACCACCGAAGCCGCCAGGTACAAGCAGCGCATCGACTGCTGCAAAATCATCATCTCTTGCCGTTTCCGCATTGATCCACACTACATCAAGTCCTACCTTCTCTTCCCAGGCGGCTGCTTTGAGTGCTTCCACTACCGAAATATATGTGTCTTCATTGTCCATATACTTTGCCACCAGTCCGACTTTGACACTTGCTTTTGGTGTACCGTTAACGGCTTCGATAAGCCCTTGCCACTTAGTCATATCAGGCTTGGTGGTGTTACCAACAAATGTACTCAAGAGATCATGAAGTGGCGACTCGGCAATAGTTGGCGGGATTCTATAGACGGTATCGACATTGGGCATGTCGACGATGTGGTCTTGCGGGATACCACTGAGTAGGCTGATCTTGCGTGCCACACTCTCTGGTGCTGGCTGTTCAGTACGTACAATCACTGCATCTGGAAAGATACCAAAGCTCCTCAGATCGTGCATCGCATTCTGTGCCGGCTTCGTCTTGAACTCTTTGCTCGTACCGATAAATGGCACGTACACCACATGGATATATAGACAGTTCTCGCGGCCTACTCGGGCAGAAAACTCACGAATTGCCTCAACAAATGCCAGCCCCTCATAGTCTCCGACCGTCCCACCGATCTCAACGATATGCACATCACTACCGTTGGCGGCTTCGGCAATCTTGTCCTGAATAGCATTGGTAAAGTGTGGCACTACCTGCACCGTCTTGCCGCGCAGGTTACCCGCCCGCTCGTCAGCGATAAGCTCCGACATGATTCGTCCGGCTAGACTCGCGTTTTTCTGTGTCAGCTCAATATCTAAAAATCGTTCATAATGTCCGAGGTCGAGATCGGTCTCAGCCCCGTCTTTTGTCACAAAACATTCGCCATGTTCTGCGGGATTAAGTAAACCCGCATCTACATTGAGATACGGGTCACATTTTTGAATGGAAACGTTTTCACCTTTTGCCTGCAAGACTGCACCTATACTTGCTGCGGTGATACCTTTCCCTACCCCCGAGAGAACACCCCCCGTTACAAATATATATTTCTGTGTTTTCCCATTTCGTTTCAACGTATCCATGGAATTTTATTATAGCAACCTTTTTCACAAAAACGCCATAGGTGGGGTGTTGTAGTTTTGTTACTACACCATATATAGTAAATCATCGCATGCCATTCACTGCTATACTAGAGAGAATGAACACATATTATACAGACGGGTCGGCCAGTCCAAACCCGGGTCCAGGGGGCTACGCAGCTGTTCTCAATGGCGAGCCAGTAGCGCTCGGTAGCGAAGATGGCGACACAACAAATATCCGCATGGAAGGCCATGCGATCATCGCAGCGCTTAAGCATGCAAACGGCGAGGAATGCGCTATCCATACCGACTCAGAGTTCTGGATCAACGTCATCACCAAGTGGGCACCAGGCTGGGAAGCCAAAGGCTGGAAGAAAAAAGGCGGTGAGATCAAAAATCTCGACATCGTCCAGGAAGTATACCCTCTCTTCCAAGACTCCAATGCTACTCTCGTGTGGGTACGCGGCCACAACGGTGACGAAGGCAATGAGTTAGCTGACAAGTGGGCAAACAAGGCACGCGAAGGGTCTAGACTCTAAGAATCTTACTAAATACCCTTAAACAGTTCGCTTATATCCACTTGTAATGTTTTTGCGATTTTTCGTAATGTCCCAAGTCGCGCCCATCGCTTCCCTGTTTCAATATAAGCGATTGCGACCACACTCATACCAATATCTTCTGCGAGCTCTTGCTGCGTAAAACCGCGGCTTTTACGTACTTCAGCAACCCGCTTACCGAATTGTTTCATAAGTTTTTGCTCCACTGTGTCTGTCATATCTCTAGCGTAGGAATTATAAACAGATAGTTACATAAACTGTCTGTTTATTTTTATGAAATTGTGTTGTATATTTACAGATATAACTTAAACAAGGAGTATAGGTAGATATCATGACAGAAAAAGATAAGAATTGGTTTGCGCGTCACAAAATATTAAGCATAGTTCTTGCTGTAGTCATTCTTGGCAGTATCGCCGGCGCAGCAAGTAGTAATAGTAGTCCAACTACTCCTCCAGTAAACACACCAACTGAGCAAGCAGCACCAAAGCCGAAGGAAGAGCCCAAATGGGATGTAGAAAAAGTCTACACCAATATTAAAGATGGCATGACAAAAGTAGAAGTTGAAAAAGCACTTAGTAAAAGATCCGACAATTGTAGCGAGAGTAGCAGCGAATATATTGGTAAAACAGAAATCTGCACCTATGGAAGCCTTGGCGACAACGGCTCAATTACTGTGACATTCCAGAACGATAAAGTTTCTTCAAAAGCGAAAACAAAGTTTTAACGGCTTACAGTAAAAAGTTCCGTTACTGTCCCGTAAAAGTCAGCCAAATCAACACGAGGTTCAGCACAGAGACGATTGCTGCGATCGCACCTACCGCATAGGTCACCGGACGGATGTTGACGTGCTCGCCCATGATGCGCTTGCTCGAAGTGATCATAGCCAGTGGAACGAGTGCGAAGGGTACCCCAAAGCTCAGGCCGATCTGCGATACGATGAGTGCTTGAGTCGGATCGACGCCAATTGCCAGTACAAATAGTGCTGGTGCAAGGGTGATCAAACGCCGTACAAGCACATGGATCTTCTTGTTGAGAAGTCCCTGCATGATCACAGCACCGGCTTGTGAACCTACAGAGGTAGAGACAAACCCAGATATCAGTAGCGACAGAGCAAACAAGAACGCAACAACTGGCGAGACGACAGTACCAAGTACTGAGTGAATGCCTTCTAGCGTGTCTGTACCCGGCAGATTTCGTAGCGCAGTAGCCGCTAGTACAAGCATGGCTATATTGACGCTACCGGCGAGAACCATGGCTATACCGACGTCAAAGCGTGTAGCTTTGAGGTAGCTTGGGATGAGTTTTTTCTTGACCTTGCCATGACGATCACGTGCAAGAGCTGAGTGCAGATACACCACGTGTGGCATGATAGTTGCACCGAGCATAGCCGTAGCCAGCAAGATCGTCTCTGCCCCATCGAAGCGTGGAAGCAACCCACCCGCGAGCGCGATTGGATCGGCCGGCTTCATGATCAGACCCACAACAAATCCAATCGGGATGATAAGCAGCAAAGCCATGATCACTCGTTCGAAATATTTGGTTGCCCCGCGACGATAGATCAGCAGTAGGAGTAATGAAACTATACCCGTAATGAGTCCACCTACTACTAGTGGCAGTCCAAATAGCAGGTTAAGCGCAATTGCACCACCAACAATCTCAGCGATGTCACAAGAAATTGCCACCAGCTCAGCTTGCAGCCAATAGGCTAGCCGTGATTTGCGGCCGAGTTTCTCAGCGACAACTTCTGGCAGACTCTTGCCTGTCACAATACCGACTTTTGCCGAAAGATACTGCACCAGCATCGCCATCAGATTGGCGGCAACGAGTACCCACAGCAACAGAAAGCCATACTTTGCACCCGCAGAGAAGTTAGCTGCGAAGTTACCCGGGTCTACGTAGGCGACTGCCGCCACGAAAGCCGGCCCAAGAAGTAGGAGGACTCTTTGTGCTTTTCGTACCATTATTGCTCTACCTTCGTAATCCCTAGTTGTTTCTCGATCCGCACAACTGCTCCGAGTTGCTGCTCGTGGAATTTCACTGAAATGCCTTCAGTCTTGAGAACTGCCTCAGGGTTGATTGACTTCCCTATGCCACCGTAGGTAAACGGCAATTCCTTGTGACGCTCCAAAAATCGCTCCAAGCTACCGACAACGACAAGCTCAGCATACTCCAGGCCTTCCGTGTATGGCGAGCCCTCTTTCGGTGCAGGCAGCTCAAGATATGGCACCGTCCAACCGGCTGCTTCAAGATATTCATCGAACTCAAATGTGGCAATAGGTCGACCATTGATCTCGCTCTCGCCAAGTAGTGTACCGACGCTGGCCGCTTTGACCAGCATTTCCTGATAGCGCTCTAGTGTCTCTACTCGGTAGCACACGTGATCCATCATCGACAGCTCACTCGTAGCGATGCCGAGACGCCCTAAGCCTGCATCGATAGTCTCGATGAATTGTCGGTGGTCGCCAATGAGCTCGTGAGTTGTCATTACAAGCCTCGCCGCCCAACCTCAATTGCAAAAATAATACCGTACATCACCACCAATGCGGTGATAAGAAATGATGTCTTGGCGATCGAACGTGTTTTCATGGTAGTTCCTTGATTCTTGAGAGCAAGAAGGTGCAGCCAGACAGCCGCACCCCCTGCTTCGAACAATTGATTTTATTAATTTTCTTTCTTGCTTGTTCCAGCGTTAACTTCGTATGAGGTGTTGGTACTCTCAAAGAAGTTCACGAGTTCGAGTGTGTCGTTGGCAGCCGCCATCCACTTAGCTGGGTTGGACACCTTGTAGTGTGGATCAAATCCAAGCTCCTCAAGACGACGGTCAGTCAGGTACTTTACATACTGATTGACATAGTCGGCGTTGAGACCAAGAATACCCTTTGGCAGGAGGTCGTTGTTGTACTGCTCTTCCATCTCAACGGCATCGAGGATCATTTGCTTGATCTCGTTTGCAAACTCTTCGGTCTGAAGATCCTCGTTTTCCTCTAAAGTAGTCAGGATGAGGTTGATACCAAACTTAAGGTGCAGTGACTCGTCGCGGATGATCCAGTCCATGAGTGAACCAAAGTTACGCATGAGATTACGCTGGCGGAAGCTCAGTGCCACCATGAATCCAGAGTAGAACCAGATGCCCTCAAGAATGATGTTATAGGCAATAAGGTTACGAACAAAGTCTTTCTTACCCTCAGTAGTGGTGATGTCGAGCGTGTCTTCAGTCATGCGCTTGATAAACTTCGTCTCGAACTCTTCTTTCGCAGCCATCGATGGCACGTCAACGTGTGCATTGTAGGCAGTGTCGCGGTCGATCGGGAATGTCTCGAGGACGTATTCAAAGCTCATACAGTGGTTAGCTTCTTCCCACATCTGCTTTGCAAGATAGAGGTGACACTCAGCAGCGTTCACATACGGATAGACGCCAAAGGCAAGCGCTTTGTTCACCAGTAGCTCATTTGGGTTGAAATAACTCATGAGGTACGTCAGCGCGTGCTTCTCCTCATCAGTCATTTTCTTCCAGTCGCTTAGGTCCTGACCGAGCTGAATCTCGTTCGGGAACCATGTATTTGCAACTGCTTGATCATATAAATCCATTGCCCACTGATAATGAACCGGCTTCAGTAACAATCCGTCCTGGATACCAGTTCCAAGTATTCCTGCCATTACGCTATCTCCTCCTCTACCGATACGAGCCTAAGCCCTATATCGGCAATTACTTCACTTATTGGTGTCAACTTCATCGATTGCTCACTAGTACCTACAACCATACCGATTGCTCCTTCAAGCGCCAATGAGCACAGTTGCTTCTTTGTAGAATCTCTCACGTCTTCCGCTCTAAGCACCGAGGTAAACTCATTTTGGTCAACCCAGTGCCGAACAGAGCCCCAAGTCATTACTCACAACCATCACAAATAGTAAGCATAGCAGGATCTACTGGTGCATCCGCATCGTTCTCCTTGGCCTGCGCTACCGCGTTTGCCATTGCAGCGTCGATTGCGGCAAGTTTTTCTTCGAGTGTCATTTCGTCGTTGATGATTGCGTTTGAGTTCATATTCTTATTCCCCTATACCCTATTATTTTGTTTGCTTGTCTTTATGCGTTTGTCATTCAAATCCATCAAGTTTGATCATACGCCGCTCCCTACTGTTTGTTTCTTGGCAAATCCAAATCCGGTCTTGCGAGCGCCGCCACTTGATTTGGCAAGCTCTTCAGATTTGTTCACTTTGGTTGTACTCTGCTCTGCCTGGTGCCGTGGTTTCACGTGTAGGTAGTAGGTAGTCTTGAGGCCACGCTTCCAACACTCGGTGTAGATATCTACGTAGTCGTCGATGTTGCGAGTCTCAAGGTACATGTTGCGTGAAATTGCTTGGTCAACCCATTTCTGTGCGCGCGCCGCGACTTCAATAAATGAATACGGACTGAGCTGGAATGACGTCTTGTAGACATCTTTGATGTGCTGCGGGATCACGTCGATTGTCTGGATATCACCCTGGTTTGCGAGCACTTGGTCCTTCACTTCATCCCAGAGGCCGATCTCCTTGAGAGCTTTCACCATGTTGACGTTCACTTCAAGGAACTTACCGCTGAGCGTACTTCGGCTAAAGATCTGGGCAAACTGCGGGTCAAGGCCTGGAGTTGTACCAGCAACAAGACCAATGTTTGCGGTCGGCGCAATCGCCATCACGGTTGCATTACGCATACCCTTCTTCACCTTCTTACGAAGAGCCTCCCAGTCCATACGTGCTTTGCGAGTGACATCAACCTTGACCTTGCGCTGACGAGCTAGCTCGTCAACTGTGTCGATAGGAAGAATACCCTTACTCCAGCCACTACCCTTGTACTCTGGGTAGCTACCGCGAGTCTTTGCAAGTTCAGTTGACTCATCGATTGCATAGTAGCTAATAAACTCCGTCAGCTGGTCGATGATGTCGTAAGCCTCATTACTCTCGTAGCTGTGTGAGAGCTTTTCGAGAATATCACTAAAGCCCATCAGGCCAAGTCCAACCGCACGGTTCGAGAGGTTTGAGTTCATAGCCTCAGGAATCGGTGTGTTTGTAATGTCACAGAGATTATCAAGCTGGCGAATAGCTGAGCGAACTGACTTCTCGAGCTTATCCCATTCCCATTCGTTGTTCTCGTTTAGGTGACGAGAAAGGTTGATCGATACGAGATTACAGACCGAGGTATTCTTCTCGTCTTGCGGCAAGGTAATCTCAGTACAGAGGTTTGAACAGTGGATCGTACCGGTATTGTTGTTGAGTGCACGAACGTTGATCGTGTCCTTCCAGGTCAGCCATGGGTGGCTTGTCGCCTGGAGTACCGTCAAGATCTGTTTAAACTGTTGGCGAGCAGGGATCTTCGCGAAGTCCTTGAGTTCACCTTTGTCAGCCATCTTGACGTACTCGTTGTATCGCTTCGAGAATTCTTCACCGTACAGCTCAGGAAGATCCGACACATCAGCTGGGTCAAATAGATACCAGTCAGCATCCTTCTGTACGCGCTTCATGAACTCGTCACTCATATATACAGCCGTATTCATGATTCGAGTACGAAGATACGGGTCACCTGAGTTTTGCTTGAGGTCAAGGAATTGCGGGAAGTTAAGGTGCCAGTTTTCCATGTACATAGCCGCTGCGCCCGCTTTTTTACCCTTACGAGAAACAGCAAATAGCGCCGTGTCGATCATTTTCATGAATGGAATTGGACCGGTTGACTCGGTGTTAGTCGTCTTGACTGGAGAGCCAGCCGCACGAAGCTTGGTCATCGTGATACCGATACCACCGGTGCCTTTTGCGATCCACATTGTGTCGCGAATTGATTTGGCGATTGATTCCATGTCATCTTGAACTTCCATCAGGAAACAGTTCGACAGTTGCGGGAATGCACCGCCAGCGTTCACTCGAGTTGAGCCACCAGCTACGTACTCGAGACGAGCCATGTGCTCATAAAAATCGATCGCTGCCGCGGTTGGGTCTTTCTCGTTGTAGCTAAGCCCCATGGCGATACGCATGTGGGTAAACTGTGGAGTTTCAATCGGTGTGCCAGAATTCTTGCGAAGTGCATAACGATTCTTGTTTGTTACGACACCGATGTATTTAAATAGTTCATCATGAGCTGGCTCAAGTGCTTCACCGAGTACCTTTAGATCAAACCGACCATCGCCCATGCGCTCGTCGAGAAGCCCGTCCTTCACCGCTTGCTTTACAAACTTTGGGAATTCCTTGGCATGTAGCTTCTTAAGCTCAACATCTGTTGTATAGTCACCAAGAATGTTCTTGTAGATATTTTTGAGCAGCAACCTCGCTGCGATCTTGTCAAAGTCTGGATCATCTTTGACATTTTGAAGCGCCGTGTGAATCACCGCCTCATCAAGCTGCTCCGATGTGATGCCGTCGAAAAGTGTTAGCTGTAGCTCTGTTGCTACCTGTACAACCTTGCTGATCTGATCCGGCAGTCCCTCACTCGCCTTCACAAGAGCCAGGTTGATCATATTGGCGTCAAATGGTTCGCGGGTGCCATCTCGCTTGACCACATGAATTCCGTTCATGAAAATCCCCTATTAGTATGTTATGTTTTATGTTCTACACATCCGGCTGGCGCACCTCCTCGCCATATTTCCGGCCAACAACAAAGAACTATACCCGGTGGGTACCAAGTCACCCCTGATAATTCCTTGCGTTAATGTGTATTTTATTGATCAACTACATATGTAGTGGTCTGCATACGACTATAGACCCTACATGTAGCATATGCAATACTTTTTCTATGGTTTTTATTACCACAAGCACGTTTTAAAATTCTAACCCCTTGTAGCGTGGTGTTGCTTTTTTACAACGCTATATATAGCGCTTTACTCGAATAGTTCGCAGTTATCTTATTGAGAAGTCATGACCCGATTAGCACCATCAAGCGAAACAGCAACAAACATTCCGTTGCCGTACGTGACAGATTGCCAACTATTAGCTTCAGCCGCAGAGCGGGCCGTCCAGTTAATACCATCTGTACTTGTCATCACTCGATTAGTCCCGTCTTGAGAAACAGCGGCAAAAGTACCACCGCCAAAAGCAACGGACATCCAACTATTAGCTTCAGCAGCATTCCGAGCTGTCCATGTTATGCCATTCGGGCTTGTCATCACTCGATTAGTCCCCGTGCGAGCAACCGCTACAAAAAGTCCGTTGCCATAGGTGACTGACTTCCAGTTGTTCGACGCAGCAGCGGTGCGAGTCGTCCAAGTGATGCCATCGGAGCTGGTAGTCACGCAAGTTGTGCCTGAATTAGCAACCGCAACAAAGGTACCACCACCGTATACAACCGACTGCCAGTGACACCCTACTGTTGTACGGTCAGTCCATGTCACCCCATCTGGACTAGTCATGATACTACCCGACGCAACCGCTACAAAAAGTCCATTGCCATAGGTGACAGATTGCCAACTATTTGAACCACCGCTCGATGATGTCAAGTTAGCAACCGTCCAGTTAATACCGTTAGAACTTGTCATTACCTTTCCAGACGCAACTGCAACAAACATGCCATTGCCGTACGCCACGGACATCCAATTGTACATGCCGGCTGACGGCGCAGTCGAATAACGACTCGTCCACGTCGTTGCATCGGAACTCGTTAATGGTCCGCCCAGCGCCGCAAATAGTCCATTGCCATACGTTACCGCTCTGAGTACTTCTGTCGAAACCGGGCGAGATGTCCAACTACTTCCCACGGATCCAGGCCCACCACTAGAGGGTCCACTGTGTCCCGTACAAGGTCCATCCTGTGCAGTACTTTGATCGCTCGAGATATGATATGCAGGGACGCCTGGATAGTCACGAATACCGGTCAGACAATAGCTTATTCCGTCTGATGTATATTGCCAGCTCGTTTGTCCCCCACTTGAGGGCAATCCCTTCCCTCCAGCAGCTTGCGTATGATCTGTTGGGTAGGAGCCATTTCCTGCTTTATCAAGTGCAAGGAGCTTTGATGCATGAGCCATGTCGCTTTTTAGTGCAGTTTCGTGGGCTCTTTTCTGTGCACCATTGTAGGCAACCACACTTATGGCTGCCAATATAGCGATAGCAACAATGACCACAAGAAGTTCCACGATAGTAAACCCCTGTTGCTTAACCCTTGTAGTAATGCTCATGGTTGAAGTATAGGGTTTCTTCTAGAAGAGTGTCAATTATAAAATACGTGGTCAACTACTTAGTTTGCTGATCATCCGGAGGAATCGGAATCCCTCGCTCCTCAAGTAACCTCTCAAGCCTAGCCAACAAGTCTGGACGCCTCTTAGACCACATGCGAATATTACCCAACACCGTTCGTTTAAAGTAACTAGGCTGCAGCGGATCGAGCCGCGGATCAGCTAGAAGTACGTCGTAGAACGGCGCAAGCACCTCGTCGCTGTACTTGAATTTCTCGGCCAATGTCTCTAATGGTGTACCCGCCTTGCCGGCCACCCTGTTGATGTCCGCGCCTCCATCAAGGAGTCGCTGCAGAAGCGGGGCCTCCGCCTCGAAGTCCCGGCCAAAGGCAAGAAACACATGTAGCATCGTTAGACCACGAGGCCTAGCATCCAATGAAGGGTCGGCACCATCATCAAGTAGACGGTTGGCGATGGCAATCTTGTCCGCACTAGAGTTCGTATTCATCAAGGCTTCTCGTAGCAGGTCCCGACCAAGCATCGCATTCGGATCATTAACATCCGAGCGACGGTAGGTAGCATCTGAACGACGGTAGATCGCAAAAAACTCCTCAGCTGTGCGGTTGGCCGCAGAGCGCAGTTGCTGTCCTTCTTCAATAGTGCGACGTTTTTGAAATAATCTCATAGCGACTTAGCTCGATTCTGGCGGAGAGAGAGGGATTCGAACCCTCGAAAGAATTGCTCCTTTACACGCGTTCCAGGCGTGCCAGTTCAACCACTCCTGCACCTCTCCAGTCCTTCCATTGTAGCAGTTGTATAAAATACGACCCGCTTACGGTTGCCATTCGGTTCACCACCTCTTTATAATAGAGTAAATGGCGTCATCTGCGAGTACACCAGTTATTGAAATTCGCGAGCTCACCAAACGATTTGGAGTTGGTGATGCTGAGCATTATGCTCTGGACGGAGTTGATTTAACAGTTGAAAAAGGCGAGTTCATCGCCATCATGGGCCCTAGTGGCTGTGGCAAAACCACCCTTCTCAATATCATGGCCCTACTTGACCGATCTACGGGTGGCGACTACCTGCTCGATGGAACACCGGTCGAACGCCTGAGTAGTCACCGCCACGCACGAATCCGCGCCGACCAAATTGGCTTTGTGTTTCAAGACTTCAACTTGATCGAGCGCATGAATGTTATCGAAAATGTCGCCCTTCCACTCACCTATAGTGGCATGCCGCACACCAAACGACTCCAGGTTGCAAGCAAAATACTCAAGACATTCCATCTTTCTGAGCGAGAATATTTCATGCCTTGGCAGTTATCAGGTGGTCAGACACAACGGGTCGCAATCGCACGTGCACTTGTGAACGATCCGTCTATCATCCTAGCCGACGAGCCGACAGGTAATCTTGATTCAAAATCAAGTCATGTCATCATGGAGGAGCTTTCGGCTATCCATCGTCGCGGTAATACAATCATCATGGTGACTCACAACCCCGACCTTACAACATACGCCTCACGCGTCATCACCATGCTCGACGGTAAAATCGCCAGCGACACAAAAGACACCAAGGTGAAAAAGACTCCCTCGAGTGATAAGCGTCCCCTTGGCAGTGCGGCACCCAAGAAGTCTCGTTCAAAATCAAAGAAAAGGACAACTAAGTAATGCTGCTTTTTGAACACTTCCATACTGCCCGGGAATCACTACGACGTACTCGTACTCGTACTCTCCTGACAATCAGTGGCGTTGCTATCGGTATCGCGAGCATCACCTCGATTTTGGCACTTTCTGGTGGCATCGTTGACATACTGAGTCGACAGGTCAATCAGATCGGTGCTTCAACTGCAATTGTACGTCCGCTTCAAGATGCATCACGACTTATTGACTTGACCAACCCGACCCCGACTAACGCCTTCTCAACAAGCCCCATCACAGAGCAAGACGTCGGTACACTCAAGGAAATTTCAGGTGTAGATAGCGCCACTCCACTTATGACTCTCAGCGGAAGTGTGCGAAGCCGTGATGAACGACCAAAGTATAGCACTATACTCGCAACAACCCCTGAGTTCACAAAAACCACTCGCTTCACCGTAGAGAGTGGCCAGTTCATCGATGCTACCAGTCAGCCAGATGTCGCTGTCATCGGCAAACAACTCGCAATCGATCTATTTGGCACCGACCAGGCCATCGGCAAACGCTTCTTTATCCGTGGTCAAGAATTTACCGCAATTGGTGTGCTTAAGCGACAAAACGACCCGGTCAATATTAACAATGTCGACCTGGATCGTGCAGCTATCATTACCCTCGAGAGTGGCAAACTATTTAATGGTGGCGTGGCTCAGATCCAACAGATCAATATCGAGACTAAGCCCGACGTCTCAATCAATACGTTAAAGCACTCGCTCCAAAAAGCTCTCGAAAAAAGTCATGATGGCGAACAAGATACAAGTGTACTCACTGGTAGTGATATCACCGTTCCAAACAATCGCTTCCTCGGTTTTATCAACACCACGATGGTCTTTATCGCTGGCATCTCGCTACTAGTTGGCGGTATTGGCATCATGAATATCATGCTAGTTGGTGTGGCGGAGCGGACACGCGAGATCGGCCTCAGAAAAGCGGTCGGTGCCAGCAATGCCTCAATCGTCCTTCAGTTCCTTATTGAGGCGCTGATCATCAGTATGATCGGTGGATTTATAGGCTATGTTGGCGGCTACACCATCGCATTCTTTATCAGCCTACTCCTACCATATGACCCTGCCTTCCACTGGCAGATCGCTGCCTGTGCATTTTGCCTCTCATTGATAGTAGGCGTCCTCTTCGGCACCTACCCAGCAGTCAAAGCTGCTCGCAAAAACCCGATCGAGTCACTTCGAAGACACCACTAAGGTCGCTGGTAGTCGTCTACAAGACGTACAATATCTTCTTCGTCAGATAGACGCGCCGAGTCAACGTGTTGCCAGATCTCGGCCACAATCGCATATTCATCACCGGCCTGGAATCTGTGTCGCTCCCCCGCTTCAAACTGCACACTTTCACCTATCTGTGCCTGATGGGTTTCACCCGGCTCATCTGTCAGTGATCTGTTATACGTACCGCCCGTTAGAAAGCGCCAGCGTTCAGCACGACGATGATGATACTGCCAGCTCAGTCGTTGATGCGGTAGAAAAAGTAAGAACTTCGGACTGAGCTCAATAGTAGGATCGCCGAGACACGCCTCCTCATAAGAAAGCCCCGGAAAGAACTGCTCAACAAAACGTTTTGCATCTTCTTTTACGAACCGGTAGTACGCGCCCCAAGGCTTGTCTTCGTTTATCTCAACTAGCTGATACCCCTCGGCATCAATCATGTCTCTCATGATCTTGCAGGCTTCCGCCTTGTCTGCATCTGCCGCAATAATAGGCACCGACATTAGCCGAGTTCTTTCTTGAGTTTCTCTACTAACTCCACGGGGCTTGGATCAACCCCATTCAGAATGCCGAGGTATAGTGACACGAAGTCACCAAACAGCACCAAAAACAGCAGCTGCTCAATCTCCGTCTCACCCCTAGCCTCTACACGAATCGCCTTCGGTCGCATACCAGATAGCAAACGATCACCAACTTCAAATCGCTGCAATACTCTGGGGTGTTCAAACGATGAAATGAGATCAATCACCGCAAACGGCTTCTCTACAGGGTGTGAGCTCCACCCAATAAATTCATTGTGGTCAAACTCAGGCAGTATCCCATGCCATGAAGTGTTTTTGCTGCTTTCGTTGAAGCTAATCTTCCACTTATACGCAGCCGGCGCCATCTTTGGACCACCATAGACAATTGGTGTTTTGCCAACAAGCTGCAATGCGAGCTGTTTTGCCGGGTTGCTCTCAAGAGGCGTCGTCACCTCCCACTGCACTACTGCAGATTTCAAATGCTCAGCTGCAGCCGCCAAGCTATCGAGGCTTTGCTGAGGGGCAAGTCCAAAACCAACAAGTAGTTCGACCAGCGCACGATACGCATAAAAAACTGCCATTCTTGGCTGCACAGCTTTTGGTACTTCAACATATGTATCGTCGTGTGCACGAGCATCCTCAAGCAACTTTCCACCACCTGCAAGTACGGCTATCATTGCACCCTTTTCACGAGCCTTACCAAGTGCTTCAAGAGTTTCTTCGGTATTCCCTGAATAACTACCCGCTATCACCAGCGTATTTTCATCAACAAATGCTGGTATATCATATTGCTTCGAGAGCACAAAAGGCACCTGTATCACTGGAAAAATCGTTGCCAACTCCGCCTGTAAGGCGCTGCCACCCATACCGCTATAGACAACCTTTGTGATCTCACGAGCTGGGGTAAGTGTACCAATACCAAAATCATGTAGTAATTGCTCAGGGGTTGCCGCAGCAAGTCCAAGCGCACCCGATCGGTCACGCTGGGCAATTACATTCATATCATCAAGCATACTATCCTCCACAATTTCATCTAATCTTTATCTAGTATATCGAACCTTCGCCCCTAAACCCACCCGTAGTACTCATCACTTTACTCGCTCTGCGATTTTGTGATACAGTACTACATAAAGAAGCATAAGAATATTCTAGGGGTGGAACGATGGCAGACGAACCAAAAACACAACAACCGATGAGCGATGACCAAGAATTGGCAAAAGTTCTTGCTGGCGTCTCTCAAGAAGCTGACGAAGCAGCGGTGCAACCGCTTACTCCGCCGGCTCCATTGCCAGATCCTGTTGTTGATGAGCCAGCCACAGAAGAGCCCGTGACACCTCTTGTTGAGCCAACAGTACCTGAGGTCACCGAGCCTACTCTGTCAGCTACTCCTGCCGTTAGTGGTGACCTCGATGGCATTAAGCTCGAGGCGCTCAACGAACTTCGTCCACTCGTCGACAAGCTCGATGTCAGCCCTGAGGAAAAATTTGATACATACCTACTCTTACTCCGCTCTACCGACGATCGTGATCTCATCGCACCAGCTCACGAAGCCGCCAAAGGCATCGCTGATGAAGCTCGTCGTGCTCAGGCACTTCTTGATATCATCAAGGAAATTGACTTCCTTTCTCAGCCAAAACAATAAGAGCTTTCTTCACCAAAAAAGACTGCGCACAGCAGTCTTTTTTGATAACTATTACTTAGCTTACATCATCCCAGGCATGCCACCACCCATTGGCATCTGCGGTTCTTCCTTTTCAGGAATGTCCACCACAAGCGCACCCATGGTCGCAGCAGTTGAGGCAATAGAGACTGCGTTTTGCACCGCCTCCTTGGTAACTCGAGTTGGATCGATGACGCCGTCTTTTTTGACGTCGACAAGCCCCGCTTCTGGCTTCATGACATTGACACCAAACCCAGCTTTGCCACCTTCAACTTGTGCAAGCAATGCTTCACTGTTCAGTCCAGCATTGGCTGTAATCTGGAGGAATGGCTGCTTCAGCGCATTTTTGAGAATCTGGCGACCAGCCGCAACACTATCTGCACCGTCAGCCTTCAGCTTGTCCGACAGATTGACCAGGGTCACTCCACCACCAGCCACGATTCCTTCAGTGAGAGCAGCCTTTGTGGCGGCAACTGCGTCATCAACACGGAATTTCTTTTCATCAATCTCAGTTTCGGTTGCACCACCAACCTTGATCACGGCCACCTTACCAGAGAGAGCTGCTGCACGTTTTTCGTACTGCTCCTTCTCGTACTCACTGGTTGCATTTTCAGCCTGAGCAACAATCTGTGTGATGCGTGCACGGATAGCCTTGTCTGTGCCATCACCTTCGATGATCGTCGTTTCATCCTTGCCAACAATAATCTTGCGCGCGCCACCTACTACCTCAAGGCCAACATTTTCAAATGTCAGTCCTTGATCCTCTGAGATCACTTGAGCACCCGTCAGTACAGCCATATCAGCCATAACTTCCTTGCGGCGATCACCAAAGCTTGGCGCCTTCACCACAACGGTATTGAGAACACCTTTGAGTTTGTTGAGTACCAAGATACTGAGCGCTTCACCATCTACCTCATCGGCAACCAACACAATATCTTTCTTGCCAGCCTGCGCTAGCTTCTCGATAAGCGGTAGTAGTTCCTGAGCAGTCGAAATCTTCTTATCGGTGATCACAATCGATGGCTTTTCGTACACGGCCTCTTGACGTCCAGCGTCAGTGACAAAGAACGGCGATGCCCAGCCCTTGTCGAGACTGAAGCCTTCAACTACTTCACTCTCCATCTCAAGACCTTGGCCAGCCTCAACAGTCACGACACCGTCTTTGCCTACCTTCTCAATAACATCGGCGATAAGCCTTCCGATTGTCTCGTCACCTGCCGAAATAGTCGCCACTTCGGCTACGCGCTCGGTTTTGCCTTCAATACTTTCGGTCAAACCATCAAGCGCAGCAACCACTTCTTTGCCTGCCTCTTCGATGCCTCGCTTCAGTTCCATCGGGTTGTGACCCGCCGCGATGAGGCGGTTTGCCTCTTTGAGAATCTGATAGGTCAGCACGGTCACGGTTGTTGTACCATCACCAGCAACTTTATTAAGCTTTGAAGCAGCTTGTTTGATGAGCTCAGCGCCAACTTTGTACCCGAGTGTTTCGTCATCATTCTCTGGTAGATCCACACCTTCAGCGACGGTTACACCATCATGTGTCACTGTCGGACCACCATAGCCCTTCGCAATCACCACATTACGACCCTTAGGACCATAAGTGACCTTTACCGCGTCGTATAACGCTTTTGCGCCACCGAGCACTCGCTCTCTTGCATCATCATCATAAAACACTTTCTTCGCCATTCTTATATCTCCTTTTCTTGCGCTTCGTGAGCCTTCATCTTTAATTCAAGGTCAGCAATCTTTTTGCTTTGTCGACGTACCATCACCAATATTGCGCTCAACACCACTATCAATACTGCGCAAAATACGACGACGAAGAATTGCTGTAGTATTTCAAGTGTCATAGCGTCCCAAGTACATCTTCTTCTTTAACGATCAAATATTCTGTACCGTCGATTTTGATCTCAGTTGTGGAGTATTCTTTGTATAGAATACGATCGCCTTTTTTAATTGTCTGTACATCAGGTCCAATCGCCTCAACTTTTGCAACTACCGGCTTCTCTTTTGCATTATCTGGAAGATAAAGCCCCGAAGCAGTCTTTGTCTGCGCTTCTTCACGCACCGCCACGAGACGATCAGCCAGAGGTTTGATAGGTGAACTCATGATTTATCCTCCGTTTTTTACAACTTGTACTCTTATTGTAGCCAAACAATTTAGCACTCGTCAAGCGCGAGTGCTAATGTCGCAGTCGAAGCCCTCCTGCAGTATACTGATAGATATGCAGCATTTTCTCCAATCCGATGCTTGGCGGCAATTCCAGCAGGCCATTGGTCGTACACCGGTCTCAGATCACGGTGATGGCTGGTCATATACTGCCTACCTTGAAAAGGGCTCAGGAAACACTCGACTCTACGTACCATACGGCCCTAGTCTTGATATTCCCGAAAAGTTCCCAGATGCACTCTCCTCCCTCAAGAAAAAGGCAGTTGAGAGCGATGCCACATTCCTAAGGATAGAGCCAACTTTCCCTCTCGATCGAGCACTGCTTCGTCATAGTGGCTTCAAGCCGGTCACCTACCAGCAACTCAACCCTAGTCACACTCTGGTAATTGATCTCGCCCAGTCAGAACAAGACATCTTGAGGCAGATGAACCAAAACAGCCGCAACCTAACCAGAAACTACCAGAATAAGGGTCTCGAAATCATCGAATCACAAGATCCTAAGGATGTATCAATACTAACCTCACTCTTAAGAGGTGTTGCTAGTCGCAACGGCATCACTCCCCACTCCGATAGGTACTTCATACAGCAAGCGGAGGTACTCTTCCCGCTCGACGCCGCTCGATTGTTCTACGTCACACACCAAGGAACACCAATTGCTGCCGCACTTGTCTACGACTCTAATACAACTCGCTACTACGCACATGCCGCTGCAGATGATGCTTTCCGAAAATTATCAGCCGGTACAGCACTGGTCGGCTATATGATTCTTGATGCCAAAAAGCGTGGCTTAGAGCAGTTTGATCTCTATGGTATCACTCCCCCTGATGCCAAGAATCATCCATGGCAAGGCTTCACAAAATTCAAGAAATCGTTTGGAGGTACCGAGGTTAGCTTTGGCGGTACCTGGGACCTACCCCTCAAGCCACTCGCCTATCACGTCTATCGTACGTATCAGACGCTTCGCCGACGCCTCAAGTAGCTTACTGCTCCTCTACTCCCCGGTATCAGAATCTGTAGTTTGCTTTTTGTCATGACCTTTCATAGCCACAAGCTCACGTACCACAGCCGCATCATTCCACGGCTCTTTCTTGCCATTGATGATCCGGTACTGTTCATGACCCATGCCAGTGATAAGGATGATGTCGCCCTTCTTAGCCACATCAAGCGCTTTCTGAATCGCTTCTCGACGATCGGCAATCTCAGTTGTTTTCACCGCCCCACCTTTTGTCTGCTCAATTCCTTCATAAACCTGAGCACGAATCGCAGCTGGATCTTCAAAGTAACTTTCTTCATCAGTCAAAATAATCCTGTCTGCTGCTTTGGCCGCAATCTCGCCCATAATCGGACGCTTGCCCTTATCACGATCACCAGTCGCGCCAAACACTAGGACAACTCTTTGTTTAGTCACCTCTTTGGCAGCAGTCAGTAACTTCTCAAGCGCATCGGGAGTATGCGCGTAGTCTACAACGACATCAAACGGAGTATCCACCTCTACTCTCTCAAACCGACCTGGAATTGCCTCAAGGTTTGCAACACCTTCTTGAATATCAGCAAGTTTGACACCAAGGAGATACGCGACACTTGCCGCGGCGACCATGTTGTACGCATTAAATTCACCCGGGAGATTTGTCGCAAGCTCAAGCTTTGTCTGATGATCAATTGTCACAAATGCCTCGGTACCTTTACGATATAACTTGACTTTATCGAGTCGCGCTTCGGCATCTTGATATTTGCCATAGGTAATCTTCTGGATCCCCGCTGCGTATGTATCGAAGTATTCAAACCACTCGTCATCTCTGTTGAGTACGATATAGTTTGGTGTACGAGCAAACAGCTTTGCCTTAGTAGCCGCGTATTGTTCCATCGTCTTATGGTAGTCCAAGTGATCTTGCGTAAGGTTGGTCATCACGGCAACCTCAACCGGAACAGAGTCAAGCTTGTGTTGATCGATCGCATGTGACGGAAACTCCATCACAACATAGTCAACCTTAGCTTTTTTTGCAGCTCTAAAAAACCGCTGCATATGTGAGGTGGTACCGACCGTAGCATTGAGGTCATTCACCTTCGACTCACCAACCATTTCGATCATAGCTGTGGAAAACATCGCCGTCTTAAAGCCTGCTTCCTTCAGTATCTCGTTGATAAAATTCACCGTAGTCGTCTTGCCGTTCGTACCTGTCACGCCAATCACCTTGAGAGTTCTGGCAGGATTGCCGTAACGCAAACTTATTGCACGAGAACGAACCTTACGATAATGATCTTCAATAACTGGCACTACTCCACTTGGCAGCGTCTGACGCACAATTTTCACCAACCTATCCTTCATATGATCTATTTTAGCACTGGTATACTATTAGAAGAATGAAAATACTGGGAATAGAATCAAGTTGCGACGAGACCGCGGCTGCGATTGTCGAGGACGGCAACCGTTTGCTTTCAAATGTCGTCAACTCACAGATAGACATTCACAAAGAGTATGGTGGTGTTGTACCAGAGGTGGCGGCACGTAGTCATCTCGAGGTTATTAACCCCGTTATCCGTCAAGCTCTCGATCAAGCGCACCTAACATGGAACGATATTGATGCAATCGCGGTTACTCATGCGCCCGGGCTCATTGGCTCCCTTCTCGTCGGTACACTCACCGCGCGAACACTTGCTCTACTTCACAACAAGCCACTTTATCCTATTCATCACGTCGAAGCCCACGTATACGCCAACTTCATTACAGAACAATCGCCCAACCTTCATTTCACTCTGCCATCATCACAGCCTGTATTCCCTATGCTCGCTCTTATCGTCTCTGGTGGTCATTCACAGCTGGTGCTTTTTCGCGATCATGGCGACTACGAACTACTTGGCCAGACTCAAGATGATGCCGTCGGAGAAGCCTTTGATAAAGTAGCGAAGATACTGGGCCTCCCCTACCCTGGCGGGCCATCGATCGCCGAAGCGGCCTCACAAGGCAATCCAACTGCGTATCAACTTCCTATTGCCAAGCTCAGTGATCCATACAACTTTAGCTTCTCAGGCCTTAAGACAGCTGTTCTGAGGGCCGTTCAGCGCGAAGTAGGTGTCGATACCACTTTTCCTTCGCATGAGCTCAGAGAGCGCCTTAGCGATGCTCAGCGATACGACTTCGCAGCAAGTTTTCAATATACTGCCGTCAAAACACTGGTTAACACAACCATGCGCGCGGTCGAGCAACATCAGCCCAAATCAGTTGTAATTGCCGGTGGTGTGGCCGCAAATCAAGAGCTTCGCCACCAACTTGCAGAGCGTCTACCCTTCCCTATGCAATATGCGCCCATTCAACTCTGTACCGACAACGCTGCGATGATTGCCTGTTTGGGCTATTACCGCGCTCAAGCCCTTAGCCCTACGAGTCCTTATCAGCTCAAGACTATTCCAAGCATATCGATGACCCAAACTGCATGGCATCACCTCTAGTCTTCATGCTATACTGATGGGTAATATCAAGTGTGATACATCACTTTTCACGTGATAAATTTTGGAAGATATGAAGCTAGCAAAAGCCTATACCCCTGATCAGTACGAACCAACAGCTTATGCATTGTGGGAAACCGCAGATGCCTTTGCACCAACCGGTGAAGGTGAGCCATATGGTGTTGTTATGCCACCGCCAAATGCCAATGGTAACCTCCATATTGGTCATGCGCTCGACATGAGCCTCAAAGATATCCTTGTTCGTCACCAGCGTATGAAAGGGAAAGATGCTCTCTTTATTCCAGGCGCCGACCATGCAGGATTCGAAACATGGGTCGTTTACGAGAAGGAGCTAGAGAAGCAAGGCAAGAGCCGGTTCGATTTTTCACGTGAGCAACTCTATAGCCAGATCTGGAACTTTGTCGAAGCAAGACGGGGTGATATGGAGCTCCAACTTCGTGCACTTGGACTCAGTGCAGACTGGAAAAATCTCGTTTTTACACTCGATGAAAAGGTAATTAGTACTGTCTATCAGACCTTCAAACAGCTCTGGGATGATAATCTCGTTTACAGGGGTAAGCGTATCGTTAACTACTGTACAGTTCACCAGACAGGGTTTGCCGATATTGAAGTAGACCACAAGGCAGAGAAGGGCACACTATGGAAGATAGCGTATCCGTCAGTTGATCAAGTTACCGAAATTGTCGTTGCCACATCTCGTCCAGAGACAATGCTGGGTGATGTCGCCGTAGCCGTCCACCCTGATGATGAACGCTACAAGCATCTCATCGGCACCCACGTTCTTCTCCCGATAGTGGAGAAGGAAATCCCTGTCATTGCCGATGACTACGTTGACCCTTCATTTGGCACAGGTGCAGTCAAGGTTACCCCTGCCCATGACCCTAACGATTTCGAAATAGGGGAGCGACATAATCTCGAGAAGATCCGTGTCATTGATTTTGACGGGCATATGATCAATGTCCCAAGCCAGTTTGCTGGTCTTACCGTCTCAGAAGCACGCAAGCGAGTCCTCGGCGCGCTCGAAGCGGCTGAGCTTACTAGAGGCGAAGAGGCTATTGAGCATAGCGTTGGTCACTGCTATAAGTGCGGCAGCGTTATCGAACCTATGCTTAAAGAACAATGGTTCTTACGTATGAAACCGCTCGCCGAACGGGCTACACAGGCACTCGAGAGTGGTGAGGTCACTTTTTACCCTGCTTCTCGTAAGCGCGTACTCTTGCAGTACCTCGAGGGGATTAAAGACTGGAACCTTTCTCGTCAGATCCCATGGGGCATTCCTATCCCAGCATTTCAAAATACGGCCGATCCAAACGATTGGATCTTCAACGAGCAAGTTGAAGAAGAAACAGTTGTCATTGATGGAAAGACATATCAAAGAGAAGAAGACACGTTTGATACTTGGTTCTCAAGCGGGCAATGGCCTTACATCGTTACTGACGCTACAACAAACGGCGACCTTAGTCGATTCTATCCAAGCAGTGTTATGGAAACAGGAACAGATCTACTCGATCGCTGGGTAGCCCGCATGATCATGCTTGGCCTCTATCGTACCGATCAGGTACCGTTTAACGACGTCTACCTCCATGGAATGGTAAATGATGAACACAACCAAAAGATGAGCAAGTCGAAGGGAAATGTCATCAACCCAATGGAAAAGATCGCTGAGTACGGCTCTGATGCTCTGCGACTAGGTATTATTGCCAATCGTTCCGCAGCACAAAATCAAGCTTTCTCTGAAAGTTCACTCGTAGCAGGTCGTAACTTCTGCAACAAACTCTGGAACGTTGCCCGTTTTGTCGAAGGCAAACTTGGCGACAACTACCAGCTCAAGGCTCCTGCACCTCAGTCGCTTGCCGATCACTGGATCATCAGTGAGCTTACTCAGGCGAGCGAAAAAATCTCAACCCAACTTGAGCAATACCGCTTTGCCGAGGCCGCTGAGACGATGTATCACACCATCTGGAGTAGTCTCGCCGACTGGTATATCGAGGCGAGCAAGACTGCTCTCAATCAAGACATGCTAGCATGGGCGCTCACTACCAGCCTCAAGTTAGCTCATCCATTTGCTCCGTTTGTCACCGAGACTATATGGCAAACACTACCATGGTGTGACGATCTTTTGATCCGCGAAACATGGCCAGAAGCATTTGAGTTCAACGAGATTGCAGCAAATGAATTCAGTCGAATACAAGAGTTCATTAGTGAGATACGTTTTGTCATGAATGACCTTCCGGGTAACGGTACGTATCCGCTCCTTTATGGCAGCGATAGCTTGGTCGAAGACAACACCGCTCTTATTCAGGCCCTGACGCGCGTAAAAAGTATTACTCACACTGACCAACCACGTGGGCTTCGACTGGCAAACTCAGGCAGGGAAGCATGGCTCGACATTGACACAGAGACCATCTACGAGCACCAGTCAAACCTTGAGGTACGACTCGCAGAAGCCCGTAACAAGATCGCGTCACTCCAAGCACGTCTTACAAACGAAAATTACGTCAGCAAAGCCCCGCAGCACCTAGTCGAGGAGACAAAAACCGAACTAGAATCGACCGAGGCTCTCGTGAACCGTCTCGAAGCAGAACTCAACGTCATCTCTTAACGAGCAAGTGGTAGTTCATACACGTCAAACGGTTGATTACCCTTTGGTGTGTATTTCTGCATCATATATTTCTTCGTACGACCATGCCTTGTTGGGAGACGTGGATTCCATGACGTGCTCTGCTGTGCTACTCGACTAAATGAGCCAGCTTCACTATGTGTATGAGGGTCACCAGCAAGGATGAGGCTCAAGCCAATCCCTTCGTAGGCTGCAAATACAGCTAGTGGTGCCACCATCGTGGCAGTCAGGCTATCGATTTTTGTGTCGTGTACTGCGATACCAAGTATCGTAACTAATGCCACTAGTACCGAGGCAGACGAGAGGTTGCTTGAACTAAATTTATTTCGTAATGTGCTAATACTCATTGTTTCTTGTTTGTTTATTTTTTGATAATAACAATTACAATACTAGCACGATATTGTTTATTTGTCAATAATGTATCGTTCTATATCAGTGGTGATGGTAAGCGCCACCACTGGCAATTTCCTGTGCTCGATACAACTGCTCAACCAGAAGAAGTCTCACAAGTTGATGAGGAAAAACGAGGCTCGATAGTGACCAGATCATATTTGCCCGTGAGGTTTGCGAGCCACCATACAGACGTTCATCAACACCGTAGGCGCCTCCAATAACAAAAACAATCGGCTTGCTACTGACAAATTGCTCATCAACCAGAGTGGAAAGAGCAGGGGAGTCGAGCATTTTGCCTCGTTCATCAAGCACAACCACATAGTCACGAGCATCAAGGCGAGATAATATACGCTCAGTCTCTTCCTGACGTGCTCTAGCACCCTCAAACGATGAATGTGGCAAAAGTACCCATTCGATATTCCATGGCTGCTTCAGGCGCTTCTGATAGCGTTCTAGGCCTTCTTGTATCCAGCTTTCGTGTTTTTTTCCGATCGCAATAATAGTGATCATTGTCTAGAGCCGTACTTTTTCAGCAATTGAGGCAAGTAGTTCGTGATCCGGCTCAGCATTCATATCGGGCACTTGCCGAAACTCTTCAGAGGCCGAAAAAGGGATGAGGTGAACATGAGCATGAGGCACGTCGACACCAATGATCTGTGAACCGACATACGGTACTCCCAACTTTAGCTTGAGCTGCAGTGCTATCTTTTGTACCACTTGCATAAGTCGTTGATATTCTACTTCTTCAAGATCCCACACAAACTCAACCTGACGCTTCGGTATCACTAGCGTATGCCCAGGCTGCACTGGATGGATATCCAGAAATGCAAGTACATGCTCGTCTTCGTATACCTTGTGGCTCGGTATCTCCCCGTTGATGATCTTTGTAAAGATTGAGTCTTCCATACAACTATTATACCTTGAGGCTCAATGTTGAGGAACAATAGAGGTAAATACCTCTGGTGGTGTATCAATAAGATAAGTACTAAAAAATATCTTCCAATTGAGCGCAAGGCGTGCTATCGTCAAGATATGCCGTAGACCGTTCAACTAGACGAAAGAGGTGAGTCACGGTGAACATTTCAAGACGAAGTGTAGCGATTGCGGGAGTAGCAGGGGCAACCGCACTCGCCGCCGTAGGTCTCTCCCTCGGCGGCGGTGTGAACAACGCAGTGATGCGTGCAGGTGACGGGCTACTCAACAGCTCGACGATCAAGTGGAGCGCCGTCTTCGCTCTGATCGGAGGTCTTGTCTACCTCCTGATCAACAAGGATGCTCTCAAGCGCAAGGTCACCGAGTACGGCGAGATCAGCTTCATCGTCAAGAACGGCAAGCCGCGCCGCTACAAGCGTGGACGCAGAAAGGGCCAGCTCATCATCAGGCGGGCCGGTCAAGGGAAGAACGTCATCCCGAAGCTTCGCGATCAGGTCACCATAAGCTGGCTCCTCGAAGTACTAAACGTCGAGAATCAGGAGTGCATGTACCGGGGCAGACGTCTCGGTTACGACCTGTCCATCGAGTTCTGCCTGCCAGAAGGAGCCGATGAAGCCACCATCGAGAACCTGTGTCGAGTCGCGTTCAACTTCAGAGACACGAACCGCTACAACGAACTCGAGGGGACCTTCAACGCTCATCTCAAGAATCGAGTCAGAGAGGTCATCCCGACCCTACTGGCTCAGTGCGATCCCGACAGCGAGGGTGTGCCAGTACTCAAGACCGATCGGGTCAACTGGCTCTCCCTCGTTCCGCTCGAGAACCAGATCACGCTCAACTGGCTGCGAGTCAGCGTGCTCAACCCTCGATTCACTTCGCAGATCGAGATCAAGTAACACCCCTGGCTGGAGCCCCGCTCGCCGGGGGTTCAGTCATATTTGGGCACTTGTTATTTCAAGTCTTGTCCATACTCCATCGTGATCGCTTCCTTCTCGAGGCACCATCTCTGAATTTTTTTCAACCTTCGACTCGTCCTCGATTACGACTCGCTCAAGTACGCCTGCGGCAATAGCACGCACCCTATCTCCGCGTATTAGTATGTCATCGATGGGCCATGCACGCTTTACAAACTGGCTCTCAAGCCAGCTCGGCCTGCTCATAGCTGGAGCATATGCAGGAATAGGACAGGTAGCAGGCGCTGGCTGATTTGTAAGGAAAAAGACCGACCGAAAACCTGCGCGAGCCAATTCAGCCCGCGCCAAAGCAATGCCCCTAATCGGTGGCTCGTTCAGGTCACCGAAAATTACAGCATTGTCATAGTCTTTGAGTGATCTCACAAGTTCACACGCTTGTCCGTAACGAGCTTGCCGTGCCTTACGTCCAGCTCTCAGGTGAAAAGTAGCATATGCAACATTATCAACTACTGTCATAGCGGCTCGCCGGTGATCACCTAGCTCTACTAGCTCAGCATCATTCACCATTGCCCCAAAGAGGCCAACATGTTCGCCCGCACGACCAGTTTTGGAATCCTTGTGAGGTTTTTGGTTGTGTTCAATCCAAAATCCGGGGCCATAACCACAGTCTTCAGCCAACACCTCACCGCTATGCTGATCAGCACTCCGGTATGCTTCTTGGATACCTACGATATCTAACTGACCAGGATATGCTTGTAGTGTCGCAGCAAGAGACACAACTCGATCATCTTGCCATAATATAAGCTTTTTTTCCGCTCGTGTTCGGTCATGCAGTATATTCTGCGAAATAACATTGACGACGTTTTTTTCAACTTTGACAGTCATAAATAGTTTCAACCTGGCGGAGAGAGAGGGATTCGAACCCTCGAAGCCCTAGGGGCTTACTGCTTTTCGAGAGCAGCCAGTTCAACCACTCCTGCACCTCTCCGTATAGAGTAGATTATAGCAGTCTCAAATGCCGGCTTAGAAGCTGAGGATCATATTCTCGTTTGTCTGAGAGACCTGGTATTCAATCGTCTTGTCACTAAACGACGTTACCACACTCGCCACAATAGATGGATTGGTGTAATGATAATCGCTATTTTCCGTCTGCATACGAGCGCGTACGTCCAGGTTAAGGTAGCTGGTGGCGGACTCCTTCTGCATATACTGCCTCACCTTATCCTCGCACTGCTTCTGTGTTATATCTCGATTGAACCCATCGACAATAATCGATTTATGACCAAATGTCTCGAGCGCTTCAAACAAGGCGCGACATACCGTTTCCTGTTTGGTATAGCTATAAGTTCGATAGAGGTAGCCGCACTTATCAAAACAATTCGAACGAGGGTTGTAACCTTGTTTGACAAGTTGCGTTTCCTTCGGTGGCTTAGGCATAAAAGTCGCAAGCTTGGCTTCACGCGATACCGTAGGCGGCTGCGGCTTAAGTAAGGCGAGTACTATGAGAATATTCATCACCACGACAAGTACGACAGCACTTATAATGATCAACATCTTCAGTATGTTTGGCCGTTGTTTCATACTTTCAGTATATACTACAGGTGCCCCAGGCCAGTCTAAACTGGCTACGCTTCTTTTGAACCAAGCTCGAGTGTGCCACGCGGTGGCTGCTGTGCAAGCATGTGATTCTTGTATTTCAGCACTCGACTTACGTTCTCACCAAACCATTCTGGCGGATTTTGCTCAAAGGTAGTCGCACGGATCATGGCTTCGGTTGGTCGTCCGTCAAATTCCACTTCAGCCGTGACAAGGCCTGCGAGTTTGCCCTCATATATATCTAGTTCAATCGTATATTCATCATAAGGGATGTAGTGACGCGTTTTGAAAATCCGGCGGCCTTCCGTCTGCCGCCAAAGACCTTCGAACATCTCTTGAGATATCGATATATTTTGCTCTGGTCGGCTGACCATACCGGGTGATTTAATAGTTAGCTCAAACTTTTCACCATTGTTTGTTTCTCGAACTCTTGTCTCCGAGCCATCTGCGCCTATTGCGATATATCCTTGACGAAGTTGTTTACTCTTTGTCTCGTTCAAGTCTATATCAATTGGCAGTTTATCTAAATCGATAAGATACTTTAGCTCTGTCTCGTTAGGTCCTCTTGTCTTTTCTACGCTCAAATCGTTGTGAGCACTTGCCGCATACTTCTTCTCGACAATTTCACAAAGAGCGGCGTGAACAGCAACAAGATCCGGGAATCTTTCCCCAAACTTATCCGCAATACGACCATGAAGCTTATCATGTGAATCAACCAGCTCTTCTAGAGTATCAACCCCAAAGTCTTCTCGAAGCACACGGACTCCATCTCCGACAACATCAACAGCCAGTGGGAGAAGCTTATCAACCATACGGACAAACACAGCTTCAGGAGTATCTTGAGCTTCATATTCCTTCAGACTTGCAGCTGTTAGCTCAGGAAGCTCTCCGAGCAGCTCTTCCAATGCCTCCAACTCTCGCCGTTCTTTTTCGACCAGTTCTGTTGGTGTAAGATCAAACGTATTTGCATCACCAACTTTAAGCTCAAGCAAGTCATGCACAAGCGCAAACTCTCTAATTTTTGCAATGTCTAAGTCTAATCCAAGTGCTCGTGCTAGCTCTGGCGCCAGCACCGCCAACATATAACTATGCTCAACGTCATTCTCTAGTCGACTACTTGAGAGTCTTGGTATACGCTCAACATGTGCAAAATCATCAGTTATTTGGGTCACGTGTAGGGTAAGTTGCGCAAGGGAAGAGGCTCTTTCCCTACGAGCTTCAGAATCTAATATTGGAAATCGGCTATCAGCCTCTGGTGTACTCACTGCCATTCTCCAGTTATCCTTAATATATTTTCAATATAACATAACATTATTGATTTTATACAAAATTCTAGCCAAAGATGGCATTTAGAACATAGGCATAGCCGATATACATAACTACCGACCATATAAATGTATACAGGACTGTCCACCAGACATGATACTTGACCAGATAATACATCACGAGCAAGAAGATAAGTGCGACAACAGTAAAGACGACACCCTCGCCGCCATATCCAAGCTTGAGGAATTGATATCCGGCCTCAGATACAATTAATCCAGCCATGAAGCCTACCGAGACGTTAATCAGCTTAGTTCTATTCGCTGCATTACGGCCCGCGACTGCCGCAACAGGCCCAACAAGCGTTCCACCGATAATCCATATGAGATTTGCCGCTATCAAGTCCGCCATCGTGTACGCCATATCAAATCGAACCGCACTTACGATAAAGTAGAGCAGTATTGCTAAGTATTGGATCGCAGCTCCCGCGATGGCCACCGCTATCAGAGAATGTGACTTAAGCACGTAGCCCACCCCAAAAGAGAAAATAAGCCACATCGAATAGGAATTTGCTAGTTGCGTAAACGGGGGAGGTAATATTGATTGCCCAAATGAGGTAAATACACCCAGCAACACCCCGACAGATGCAGTAATCATTATAAGTTTGAGAGTTTTATTCATGTAAGTATCGTAACAAAATGATTTGTCAAAAATAAAGAAACCTCGTGCGAGGTTTCTTATGATTTAGCTACATGGTACACCCGACAGGATTCGAACCTATGGCCTTCGGCTCCGCAAGCCGACGCTCTATCCAGCTGAGCTACGGGTGCAAACTCGTGAACAAATGTTCACGAAGTGTAACTAAAAGGTACTTTCGCCCATAAGACGAACAAATGTTAGTGTACCATAACAGAGGTGTAGAGAACAAGACTAGAGCCGTAACTTGCGTACGATTTTGTCAAAGGCATCTAGCCTGACGTCTTGCATTGGCAGATACGCGCCAAGTATATCCACGACTCGCTCACCAACCTCAGTGGGAAAGTAGACGCTCAGAGCAGGGCGAAATCGCTTGACTGGCACCAGGAAGAGAGTGTGCTGATTGCCATCATCAAACACACCGAAGCTTTTGAACTCACCGAGTGGGTGTAGTTGGTCATTGATGTAGAGGCCTTTTTCACTGAGAACATAGTTGAGCTCATGAGCTGGTCGATGTACATACACCATCAACGCTACTGCCATCACAAGGATGAGTACCGCAAATGTCCACGCCTGCATCAGCAAAATCGCAACCAGCATAAGAATGATCACAACAGCAAAAAATCCGATATACCACAGAGGCTGTTTGGCCTGTTGTACATACTCCGCGGCTTGCCACTGAATAGGCTCAATCGGTGGCAGTGCCGTTGGCTGGTCAAGCCCGCTTCCGTCCTCTTCAGAGTCAAATACAGATTGATCCGGTTCGACTGCCTCTACAGGAGAGACCTGGGCAGGCTGATCTTGAAAAGTCTCGACTGGCTGAGGTGCAAGTGGCGACTCAGACGGTGTAGGTACTTGCTGCCCGTTGTTTGGATCATTAGGATTCATACTTGAAATTATAGCATGAGGAGTATGAGCGCAATAAAGGCTTATGTGGTGAGTCAAATATTGTTCACTCCAGCAGGTGTCTCTTTACTTACCAAGAACTGACATGTTCATCTCAGTGCCTTCCGCAGCCCCAGGGATGGGGTTCGCGGGAGGCACTGTTCAATTTCTGAAAAGAGAATTCGTACAGAAGTACATTTGACACAAAATTCTTGATATGTCATCAATATTGAAGACGCTGGATCTATTCAATGCTAAGTCTTCTCGAGAGGAGATTGCCATGGAACGCGTCTGGAGTGTCGCTTACTTCATCGTGGTTAGCTTCATGTTCGTGGTATACCTCATCGCGCTTGTCTTCATCGACCTCACGCGAGCAGGATATACGGCTTTCGCGGCACTCGGCGCGCTGATCTACCTAGCCGCCATCCGCCCCGACAAGATGCAGCGCTGAGCTGCGCGGCAACCCCACCACCCAAGACCCAGTCAGAGCGCACACTTCTCGGCAACCAGTCGAGAAAGCCATGCGCTCTGACTGGGCAGACAAATTAGTCATACACTAATGACTAAATGCTGTCATAAATAGCATCACAACTTATTTCAAGTATTAAATCCTACTGATTGGAAACAAAAACACCCCTATTAAAGGGGTGTTTTTGTGAGTGAAATTCTCATATTTGGCGGAGGAGGGGAGATTCGAACTCCCGCTACAGGTCTCCCCGTACTAACGATTTAGCAAACCGTCCCCTTCAGCCACTTGGGTACTCCTCCGTACTGACGTAAGATTCGCACTCTTTACTGCCATACGCTTGAAGCAAATCGTCGGGACAATAACCGTCCGTTGATTCACGTTTCACGTAGCAGCCTCTTAGAGTACTCCTCCAACTCGATCAATTGTAGCACAGAACAGGGGCGAAGAGTAGACAATTATGGTCATTTTGTTACACTAGATATAGGTAAATTTAGACAAAAGGAATACTTTATGATAAAAAATATCATCAAATCTCTCGTTCCCGTACTTGGCATACTTGCCCTCATAGCAACATTTGTTTTGCTTACTCCGTCTGTTGAGGCGTTTGATGGTACTATCCAGGGTGGTGCCAATGCAGCCAAAGGTACAGGCCAGAACCCTGAATTATTTGGTAACAGCGGTATATTCAAAACAATTACCGACGTACTCCTCTTCGTCCTAGGAGCTGTATCGGTCATCATGATCATCATTGGTGGTCTCCGCTACGTCATCAGTGGCGGCAACTCAGCCAATGTCACCGCAGCCAAAAACACTATTCTGTATGCGATTGTTGGCGTGATTATTGCACTGCTTAGCTACGCGATTATCAACTTTGTACTTGGCAGCTTCACTGGTGGTAGGGGCGGCGGCACAAACGTCTAAGCAAAAATTACCATACCATAGAAAAAGCCCGATCTCTCGTCGGGCTTTTTCTATGGCGGAGAGGGAGGGATTCGAACCCTCGAAGGCTTTTACACCTTGCCGGTTTTCAAGACCGGTACCTTCAACCGCTCGGCCACCTCTCCTTATGAGTACAAGTATAGCGTAATAGTAATTTAGAAAAAAGTTCTTATGTACTTTGGTAAGATAAAACAATTGTTCTTATATAACGCTTACGGTATA
>CAZUCO010000004.1:0-93094 GCA_964619585.1 uncultured Candidatus Saccharibacteria bacterium
TCTCACTGGTGGCGTTGACCGAGAGGTCATAGCCGCCGTTGGCGTCAGTCTCCGTTACGGCGATCGGGCGTACCGGAAGAACGTCGCCGGGCTTCGCATCATCGATACCGGGGACCCACCACAGCGTCACCGAAGCGCCGTCCACCGGTTCGGAGCCGCCGCCCAGGGTCTCGGTGATTCGGCCGCTCATGAAGCTCTTAGCCTGCGGCTTGGCCGAGGAGGCCGGTGACTCAGCGACGGTCTGAAGGAAGGTAGTGGCTACCGCTGCTGCAACCATTCCCGTAAGCAATGTTCGTGACGACACTTGTGACTCCTGACAACGGATAGGTCAGGGCGCTTGATCGGTGATGGTTGCCGGACGAGGCACCCTGAACCACATCCGGGGCGGCGAGTCTCCCACACCGAGGTTGCCAGCACAATCAGGCTGGAGACAGGTCAGTACCCCAGTGTCGGCGCCACCTCGACAGCATGCTTCAGCTCCTCGATCAGCATGGCCTTGGCTTCAGGTGAGTCGGCGGTGCCCTTGCTCGTCTTTATCTTCACGATGACCTCACCGACCAGGGCCGCAGCGAAGGGGCCACCGTCGCCTTCACCGAAGTCGTAGGGGACGTAGATGGCTGCTTCACCGATGCCGGTTAGGTCCTCGGGATCGGTCACTCGGCCGCGCATCTCGGTGAAGGTCTGTGCGGGGGTTCCTTCGTCGCCGACCAGGAAGCCCAGCCACACGCTGACGTAGTCCTGGTTGTCGGAGTCGTAGAGCCGACATAGGTCCGGGCCCATGTGCTCGACATAGACGTCGCTGTCCAAGAACGCGACCACTGGGTCGGGCAGCAGTAGCGGGCATGGCTTGTCGAACTGGCTCAGGTCGAGATCGCTCCCCGGCCGCCGGTAGCCGGCCCGGTCGTCGTCAGGTGACGTCGATAACCCTCCGTTGTTGCTGCTGCCGCAGCCACCAGCCAGCAGGGCAAGGACAACTACTCCCCCAGCCAGCAGCCTGGATCGCCTCGAAGTGAAGCCGCTCATGACGGCAGTCCCCTCAGCGGCGCCAGGTGGATCGGGATGGTCTCGATCTCCTCGCCGCTGCTGTCGGTCAGGTCGACCGGGATGGAGAGCCCTCCGAGATAGATGGGGAACGCTTCGATCTGCTCGGTGTCGCCACTGGGGTTGTTGGGGGTGTAGACGTCGTCGTAGGCGAATACCACTGGCACGGGTCCCCAGGTGTCGTCGGTGATGGTGCTCATGTCCGGCTTGAGGCGGTATTCCATCTCGCCGCATTCAGCACCGTCAGTGAAGCCAACGCCCATGGCCGCGCCAGCAGCTCGACGAACACTGAAGTTCCACCACATTGCGGGTGGAGCGAAGTCAGTCGTCTGGTTGGAGATCTCGATCGTGCCGAAGGCGTAGGCCGCGGTTTGGGTGTCGATGGTGCCAGCACCACCCAGGTCAACATCAAGGCAGGGAGGTTCCCCCGTACCGCCAACTTCTTCCCAGCCGGCTTGCATGGCTTCGGTGTCGGAGCCCTGGATGGCGTCGTAGATCGTGAGGTTGATCCGCATGCGGAAGCCCTGGGTGTCTTCCTGGATGCCGACGTAGTCCTGCTGCCCGGTCAGCGGGGGTGGCGGCAGGGTCGTCGACGACTCTGAGGGCGAGAAGCTCGGGGTGTCCATGTCAAAGGACTCCGCACCAGAGGGGATCGAATCTGACGGGTCGTCGGTGGAGGTGTTGCCGCAGGCAGCCAGCAACAGGCTGACCACGATCCCGCATGCCGCCATCCGGATTCGCGCCCGATCGGCGCCTCCCCGGTCCGTTCGGTTCACCCGAGCATGTTCGAACACGTCATACCCCCGTCTGAGATCTTTCCGGCCAGACGGAGAATGCCAGATATTTCTGGCAGACGCCACGGTCGATGGGCACCAACGTGGGATGGTGTCTTCTCCGCCAGTTCCGTCGACGTGGCCGGCGTACGCCCGGGCCCTCGGCGTCGAGTTGCAGCGTCACCGGCTGCAGCGAGGACTCAGCCAGGAAGCATTGGCGCACAGGGCCGGCATGACGCGCACGCACTACCAGCAACTCGAACGTGGCTCGTGGAAGAAGAACGCGCCGTCCAACCCCTCACTCAAGTTGCTAGTGCGCCTGGCTCAGGCACTGGAGATCTCGCCAGGCGAGTTGCTGCCCCCGGCCAATGACCTAACGTGGAGCGACTGAGAAACCACGCAGGCCCGACTCGGCTGGATCTGGGGGTACCGATCGTGTTCTTCAAGCCTGATGCGTTCGATTGGCCACGCGAACTTGAACGGTGGCGAGGCAACGACACACTGGCGTACGTCCACAAGCAGATCAACCGGGCAGGCTTCTGCGTGATGTGCGATCGAGCGTTTCAACCTGGCGAGCCGCGCAGCCTGTCCGTCGAGGTCAAACTGCTGTCGGTCGAAACGGGCGAACCCGAGTTCCGGCAGTTTGCCGCCATCGTTACGCACACCGCATGCAAGCGAGCAGAGTTGATCATCACCCGCAGCAGCGACCGGCCGCCTACCGAGCAGCCGTTCCTTACGACTTTGCTGCTCGGAACAACAGACGACGGTCGGTTGATCCCCATGTGCGTAATGGCGCCACAGTCAACGGTCAGCGGCGTCGAGGCCAACGGCGATATCGTCGACATGCTGGTGCCTACGAAGTTGGCTGCTGGCTTCGAGCTGTACCTCACCGACGACCTCGACCACATCACGGAGTCAGCGCCACGACCGCCCATGACATCAGCAACCGTGCAGGGACTGAAAGTCACCCTGCAGTTCAGCGTCGAAGGACACGGGTTCTCGTCACTACTCGCCGAGATCGATCCGACTGACGACTTCAAGGTGCAGTGGCGGGAGGCAGTGCTATCCGGCGGCGAGGTGCTGGTGATCACGGGGACACACACGACGATCTCGGAGCATGAGGCTAGTGACTACACGCTGATCCCCGAGGGGAGCGGCGGCCAGTTGTTGGCTTGCTACGCGACGCTGGCTCGTTCCTAACCGGTCACGACGCCCAAGGATTCATCTGGCTCAGGACCCGCCTATTCCACTCGGACTCGGAATCGGACCCACCGAACTGAACTGTCACCATCGCACTGGTCTCGAGGGACGTACCCAAAGATCGGCCCGACCGTGATCCCTGCTTGAAGGATCCCGTCAGGCAGACGATCGAGCTTCGTTGGCGTCTTGCAGTCACCCTGTTTCAAGCCAAGGAACTCCGTGCTTCCCGGAACCACTACCAGACGATGCCGCCGGCCGTCGGCATAGTTGATGAACGCTTCGTCGATCTCGATTGGCTTGCCTACGCGGCCGCCCGCTTGACCGGTGATCTGCGCTGACAGTCGGGAACTTCCCGTCTTTGTGTCGCCCGTGACCGACAAGCGCAACAACGGGTTCATGCCGTCAGTTCGAGCGCTACACGACGAGTCGGCGAGTTCGGTGGTCACCAGAAGCTGTTCGCCCGCACGCGCGCTGACCACTGGTCCGGTCTCGCCGCGGGCGTTCCTGACCGTCAGGACGTCGCCGCCCTTAGCCAAAGTTGAAGGTGTCGCCTCAACTCCCGAGCGCACCGCCACCCGGATCTTGACGATACGCAGATCCTTGTTCCAGTCAGAAAGACCGAATCCAACCTGCGAGAGCGCGTCCTTCGCGACCAAGGGGTCGGGGAGATCGCTCACCGGAATAGTGCCTGAGTCCCTTCCGGGGATCTCGGCAGTCTCCTCCGAGATGCTCACGATCTCAGGCTTGCTGTTCTCAAAGCATCGGTCACCGTACGGGTAGGCAACTTCCTCCGAGAGCGGAAGGACCTGCTGGACAAGTTTCGCAGGGTTGCCGTCTATCCAATCTCGACTATCGGCAAGGTCGACCCCAATCTCGAATGGAGATTCCCCATACCAGCCCGGCGAGACGTAGTCGTCGCGGCGATCGATACGAACTGAGAGGTGACCACCTCTCACAGGAGTCATTCCTGTGTTTCGGAGTGACAGCGTGTACTCCGCCACCTCGCCCACCCCGACATTGAAGTAGTCTCCGTCCGCCCCGGTGGTTAGGTTTCGTCCAGCCAGTGCAGCTTCAACCGGGAAGGACTGGTGGCGGTCAGCACCTGCCTCGTTCTGATCATTCCGATCCCCCGGGAAAGGGGTTCGCGCGAATAGGAAGGCCATAATGGCCATCACCACCAACGGCAAGGCTCGAGCTAGTTGACCCCGCCTCTTTGCGTACCGCCCAAGGAGAAACGCCGAGAGAGAAGAATGATGAACCTTATCGCGGACGTCGCCTTCCGGCTCGGTCTCCCCAGACGATTGTTCTGGTTCATCGCGCCCTAGATCGGGTTCATCCTCCGGACCTTCGACTTCGCCAACCGGAGGTCCTTCTGGCGGTTTGATCGGCAGGTCTCGCCCAGCAGGACGATTCGATTCTCTGGCGAACAGAATCAGAGACTCCAATACGGACGCGTCCGCGAGCAGTTCTGTCATCCGGGCCAACAACACCGGAACGATGTCCTTAATCCGAGTTGCACGCTTGGACCAGTTCCCAGGGGTGATGCCCTGCTTCGATGTCGTCCCCGCCAGAACCTGACGATGCCGCGCAGACCCGTCGAGGTCGACCGCCGCAGACTTCTTCCAGCGCCCGTCCTCATGGATTATCGACTTGTCGTACCGCTCAGCAAGCAAGGCGCCGAACTTCCAGCGTTTCCCGCTACTCCGATCAAAGATCAGAGAGTCCAGCGTTCTCGGTAGGTCATCACCAAGCGCAAGTAGATATCGGGCAGCCAGGAGCCGGTTCTCTTCGTCAGCGGGCCGTATAACCGCGTCGATCACCGCGAGTTCTACTAATCGCCACGCCGCTCCTTCCACATCGTTGTCTGCAACAAGCCCAGTGGCGCGCCTGACCATCTCATTGAGCAGAGGGCAGCCAGCAGTCGAACGGCTCACGTTCCCAGGAGGAGCAAGGAACAGGCAGAGCTCTACCTCCCAATCGTCCTCGCCTCCGGGGCTCCCGGGCGTAGGTTTAGTTGACAAATCAACTAAACCTTGTTATAATAGAGCCATTGGGTTGGCCCCCACTCTGAAGGGAGGCCGACTCATGGCCCTTGATAGATGCTTCAACGATCTGGTCGATGAGTTCTTCATCCCCTTCCTGGACTACATGGCCGGGCAGGATGAGAAGCAGGCGCTCCGCGAGTTCCGCAGGAACTGGGACAGCGAGACGCCCCCCAGCCTGATGGATGTCATCGGCGGGTGGGTCCTGTACGGGAACGCCACTCATGTCTGCGGATCCTACGAGAACTTCCTGCTGGCAGTGATCGTGCTCACCGACTACTGGACTCGCGGCGACGGCGAACTCCACTACTGGGAGGGACCGAACGGCGAACAGCAACGGATCGGCGTCTACTGCGTCGACCCGACGTTCCCCGACTCCTCCGACTACCGCTCCCACCTCGTCGTCATGCACGACTCGCTCAACCGGACGCTCTGGAACGTCATGAGCGCGAAGAACGCTCGCTAGCCCGACCCTCGATCCTCACGGATCGCGGCGCATCATTTTGAACACGGTCGCCGGCTCCCGGCGACTGACACACCACCTATCCATCGGGGCCAACCCACGCCCGCTTCTCTGACGAGGAGCGGGCTTTCTCATGTCATGACACGTCATGACGCGACCCGTTCCGTCACGCGCTCTGTCAGGGCTCAAACCTGTGATCCGCTGAGCCTCTCAAAGCCGATCCGGGAGGTCCGCCAGCCATGAAGACCCTGCTTCTCGACCACCTTCTCGCCGCCGACTACGTGCTCAGCGAGGTTCGCCGCCTGTTGGCCCAGCCCGTCAACAGCCACGGGCTGCACCGCCAAGACATCGCGGAGTGGATCGAGCAGCTCCGCGACCACCTAAACACCATCACCGTCGACTGAAACGACCCACGAAAGGAACACCACCCATGTCCAAGAACCAAGTATCGACACCAGCCCCGATCATCATCCCGGCGTTGCCACCGCCTCGGGAGCCGGATGAACCGCACATGGTGGAGAAGACGACGTTGGATGTCATCAGTGACACCACGTTGGCTCGCATCACCGCCAACGGAGCACACCTGCTAACCGAGATGGCGATTCGCTATGCAGCTGCACAGGCGGAAACGGCTCGTGAGGTCAATCCCGACATCGATCCGCTTCTGGCTGCCCGGTTCGAGCAATATCAGGCTATGTACGATCTAACCGTACAAACTGCGTACAGGAGAATCGCTCGTCCTTTGAAGCTCGATGGGCGGCGCCGGTGATGGTCATCTTCTTCTTGCTGCTGCTTGCGCTGTCTCCGTACATCATGGCTGGGTGCATCATCTACTGGTTCCGCACGCAGATCGCTGCCGTGCTGGGAGTGGTTACCGCACTGGTGATGGTGGCCCGTGACCACGAGCAGACGATCACGAAGATGAAGCAGTCGCCGTGAATCAGGAACCGGTCAGCCTTATCGTCCGACTGTTCAACGCCTGCGTGCTGTGCTTCCTCGGGGCAGCGTGTTTGTACGGCGCCGTGCTCATCGTCCAGTCGATCTGGCTATGGCTCTGTCTCGGTGGCGTCGTCGTGGGTGGTCTTGTCGCATTGGCATTGTGGGGCCGTCGTTCACGCTCGCCGTGGTGATTACGACTACAGAATCTTGGCCCAGATTCCGTTGAGTTTGCACCACTGAGCCGTCTGTACCGCTCGGTGTTGTAATCGCCGCCTAGTTCATTGACTGGTGCTTAAAAGCACCACATAGTAGAGCGTAGTCCGCTGGTTCTTTCTGCAACTGGCGTTCGACTCATTATCAACTCTCAGTGCCTTCACGGCTGGAAAGGAGGCTTGTTTCGTCATGCCCAAACACAGTGAATCTAACTACGAAGAATATGAACAGGACCGTGGCAAGAATGCCCCGTATCGGAGTGCTCGCCGCGAGATTCGTCGGCCGAAGGGTCGTGGTCGTCAGCGTCGTCTCTCCGTGAGAGCGGTTCCGAGGAAGGAGCCCGACTACCGGAAATTGGCTCGGGCGGTCATTCAGATTGCCCTGGCTGAAGCCGAAGCGGAAGCAGCCGCGGCTACTCCCCCGTTGGAGACCTCCGACGATGCCTAAGGTGCCACCCCTCCAGTGGCGACGGCTCTACTTCCGTCGCCCGATCACGTCCGAGCAGATCGTCAGAGTGCTGCGGCTGTGGGCCAACGATCCGGCTCAACCACCACTGGTGCTGGAGTGCCGGATCACGGGCGGCCGAGCAACCTACCTACTGGGTGCACCAGAAGCCGCGATCGACGCCTCAGCCGCCGTCCTGGTTGGCGTGATGCCCGGTACCCAGGTGATCGAGGAATCGGTCAACCGCGTCGTCATGCAGCACGCCGTTCGATTGGCGGTCAGGGGAACCGAGCGACCGCTTCGCTTCGATCAGATCGACGCCACCATTCAGGCGGTGTTGGCTGCGGCTGCTGGTTCGGCCGCCGCCAAGGGCTCGGCTTCGGTCATCCAGCTCGTGCTGGGAGACCGTCGACCAGCCAGACGACCACCCACCCCACGCCCATCCGGCAGGCAGTCACATCTCGCGTGGCTCGTTAGCCAAGGACCCGTTTCCGGCGATGACCGATCCGCGCTCCGCAGCAAACTGGCGGAGCCATCCTTTGGTTGCGTCATCCGCGTCGGATCGACTGACCGTTCCAGGAGCCAGTCAACGTCAGTTCTGCGGGCCATCTACCAAGCATTGGCGAGCCTGCAAGCGGCTGGTGTTCGCTTTCGTGCAACCAAGGAATCACCCGCCCGTTTGCACCAAGTACGGGTGCCGTGGATGTGGCCGCAGTACCTCAACGTCGAGGAGCTGGCTCCACTCACTATCTGGCCGACCGGTGACGGTGATCTGGCCGGAGTCGATGGCCTACATCCGGTGAAACTGCCACCACTGGCACGGCTGCCGGCGACCGAACCGGATTACGTGGTGGCTCGGGCTGCTGCTCCTGGCCATATGGACCTGATCGGGCTCGACGTCACCGCCAGCCTCAGAGGCACATGGCTGCTTGGCCCACCAGGCGTCGGCAAGAGCAACCTGCTGTCGAGTCTGGTACTTCGGACCGTCGAGGCGGGTCGAGGCGGAATCTTTCTGGAGCCAAAGGGCGACGCAATCCAAGCCGTACTCCAGAGAATCGATGCCCGACACCACGATCGAATCGTGGTGCTCGATCCCACCGACGCTGCACCCGTTGGCCTGAATCCACTCATCGGCGGGCAACCGGATGTGCGGGCCGAAGGACTGCTGGAGATCTTCCTCTCCCTCTACGGCGATGCCATTGGGCCACGCTCCCGCGACATCCTCCACAACAGCCTGTTGACGCTGGCTCGTCATGGTGATGCCAGCCTGCCGATGCTGCCGCTGCTGCTGACCAACCCGGGCTTTCGGCGGTCGATCACCCAAGGGGTCAGCAAGGAAGACCCGTTGGCGGTTGGTGCGTACTGGAACTGGTACGACAACCTCAGTGATGGCGAACGTACTGCCGCGATTGCCCCCGTGCTGAACAAGGTCAGAGCCTTCACCACCAACCGCCACCTCCGGGCTGTCCTCGGGCAGCGTCGACCGAGGTTCTCGCTGCGTCAGGTACTCGAGGAGAACAAGATCCTGCTGGTACCCCTCCAATCCGGGATCGTCGGTGAGAGCGCTGCCCGGCTACTCGGATCACTGGTGGTCGCTGAACTCTTCCAAGCCATCAAGGGACGAGTTGCCGTTCCCGAGCATCGTCGGGCACCGGTCATCGTCACCATCGACGAACTGCACCAGTTCGTTCACCTCGGTGACCTGGGCGAAGCCCTGGCCCTGTTTCGCGGCTACGGCGTCGGTTTCCAACTGGCCAACCAGCACATCGGGCAACTCCCGAAAGACCTACGCGAAGCCATGCTGAGCACGGTTCGCTCCCGCGTGATCTTCCAAACCGGGCACCGTGATGCCGTCGAGCTCGCCAAGGGACACCCCGAGATCTCCCCCGACGACTTCACCAAGTTGGGTGCTTACGAGGTCTACGCCAGCCTGATGGACCACAACACCGCAACACCATACGTGTATGGTAGGACCATCGAACTCTCACCGCCGATCAGCGACGGCCGATCCATCCGTGATGCCAGCCGCCAGCAGTACGGGCAACCACTCGATGAGGTTGAAGCCGACCTGCTCGATCTGGTCACCACCGGCGGCACGAGCAGCAACATGAGCGATGCGATCACCAGTGGCCGACGACGGAGGCAATCATGAAGCCCGTCAGCACTGAGAGGCGTCTACCGGTCGTTCTACCGGTCGCGTCGCTGGAGCCAGCACGTTCCCACACGTCAGAGGTAGCACAGGGGCGATTAGGCGACGGGAATACTGCGCCTCCGGCTCATCCCGCACCCGGCCCGAACCCCCGACATAGCAGACTGCATCTGACTGTCATGGCTGGTCGCCTGTCTTCTCGTGACCGAAAGATTCTTGAAGCCACGGAGTCGGCCCGCTTCATCACTACCAAGCAGCTGGAAGTCCTGATCTTCACCGATCACGCCAGCAAGGCCAGTGCTGCCCGAACCAGCCGCCGGGTACTGGAACGGCTCAAGCGTGAGCACCTGATCGACACCCTGGAACGACGAGTCGGTGGGGTCCGTGCTGGATCGGCTGGCTACATCTGGCACCTCACCACCACTGGAGCCCGCCTGCTGGCCTACCTGGCTGGCAGCGGAAAGCCGCGACGCTTCCACGAACCGTCCCAGCGGCTGCTCGATCACTGCCTCATGATCGGCGACATCCACCTGACGCTACGAACAGGGTTGGCGCCGTACGGGATCGAACTATCCAACGTGACTTTCGAGCCAGACACTTGGCGCCGGTACTCCGGAATCGGTGGAGAGCCGAGACTGGTGCGACCAGATCTCGCCGCCGTCACCACGGTGGCCACCGACGAGGGTCCGGTCGATGACTACTGGCTGCTGGAAGCAGACAGAGGCAGTGAGCATCCACCAACGGTCATCCGGGCCTGCCAGCGGTACCTGGAGTACTTCGCCACCGGGATCGAACAAGCCCGCCATCAGGTGCTTCCGCGAGTCGTCTGGGTCGTCCCGCATGAGGAACGACGCAAGAAGCTCGATGCTGCCTTCCATGCTGCGGGGCTCGATCTGCGGCTGTTCCGCATCACGACTATGGAGGACCTTCCAGACCTCATTGCCAGAGGTGCCGCATGAGTCCATCCACCCCACCGAACACCCCACTGCCACGAAACAAGATCCTGATCGGAGACGCCACCGAACGGCTTCGTGGGCTCCCGGATGGACAGGTCGATTCGATCGTCACCAGCCCGCCGTACTTCCGTCTGCGCGACTACGACGCCAAGGGGCAGATCGGCCTAGAGACCCACGTCGACCAGTGGGTGCAGGCACTCGCTCCGGTCATGAAGGAGGCTGCTCGGGTACTGACGCCGACCGGGACCTTGTGGCTCAACCTCGGTGACACCTACAGCACCACCACCAAGCAAGGAGCCAGCAACCGAAAGAGTCTGCTCCTGGCCCCCGAACGAGTCGCCCTGATGCTGCTGGCAGATGGCTGGTTGCTGCGAAACAAGATCGTCTGGGCCAAGACCAATCACGCACCCAGTTCGGCGAGCGATCGGCTGACCTGTTCGTGGGAAGTCATCTACCTACTGGTCAGATCACCGCGCTACTTCTTCGACCTCGATGCCATCCGCGTTCCGCATCGATCAGGGACGACCAAACCACCGACACGGCCACCAACGCGATCGACGCGAGGCAGCCGGCCACCCCGCGATACACCGTCGCGGGAGTCATGGCGAGGACCGAACACCGATCGAACCGCCACCGGACTGGAAGCCCTTAAACGCGCCGGACTGCCCGGCCATCCACTGGGCAAGAATCCCGGTGACGTACTACGGATGAGCGTCTCCAACTACCGGGGTGCTCACTTCGCCACCTTCCCGCAGCATCTGGCCGAGCACCTGATCCGAGCCGGAACCCCCGAACGACGATGCACCCTCTGCCGGTTGCCCTGGCGACGACCCGTTCGACGGTTGGGAGCCGTTGCCACCAGATTGGCGCTGGCCCCCACCTGTGTCTGTTCGGACACCCCAGCGGCTGCACTCGCGAGCAGCGAACCGGGCTTGATACTCGACCCGTTCATGGGTGCCGGAACCACCGCCATCGCCGCCGAAGCACTCGACCGGGATTGGTTGGGGATCGAGCTCAATCCCGCGTTTGCTCAGCAAGCCGATGCACGTATCGCCAAGGCTCGTGGCCAGCCCCGTGGATCGCCGTAGTGGAGTGATCCGACTGCTCCTTCCTCGGGAGCATGCAGCCGCCTTCTCAACCCACCAACCGGGTTGACGGCTGCACCACCCCGAGGAGGGTGGCTGAACACCGCTGCTGTTGAACAACTGCGGTGTTCAGGCAAGTACCTCAGGAAGAGGAAGCCCGTCATGAAGACACTGGCGATCCGACTGGAGGACGACCAGCATGCCCGCCTGGGCGTACTGGCCAAGGTCAGCGGTGACACCGTCACCGACCTGATCCGTCGTGCGATCGACGACCGGCTCAACGAGTTGGCCGCCGATCCGGACACTGCCGCCAAGGCCAAGGCTGTCCTGGCCGAACTGGAGCAACAGGTCAGTGCCGAACGTCAGGCTATCGCCGCCCTGATCGGTGATGGCCCCAGCAGCACCAAAGCGTCGGGAGCATCCGGCACCCGCAGCCGGGGCAAGACACCCGCCGCCTGAGCCCCATCCTCCACCCACGCGGGAGCCCGAGCAGCAGCCACATGATCCGTCGCTGCTGCTCGGCTCCCGCCACAACAAACTCCACCAGATAAACACCCCGATAAAGCGTTGCGGAATACACATTTTGGTGCACTTAAACACCGGAAAGGAATATAATGGGAATATGAGAACAAGCCACGCAACTATGAATGAGACACAAGTCAAGATATTGACCGAAGCAATACGCAATGCCCGTAAAGCAGCCAGACTGACCACCCGCGATGTTGCCGATCGAACCGGTATCGCTCACACCACCATCGTGCGGCTGGAGCAAGGCACCGTTAGCAATCCCCGGCTCGAAACGATCCGCGTGATCGTCGAAGCCGTTGGGCTGAACCTGAACGATCTGCTCGCTGCCATGGGCTACGTGCAGAAGGGCTCACTGCCGACCTTCCGCCCCTACATGCGCAGCAAGTACAAGGACATGCCTCCGAGTGCTCACGCCGAGATGGAAGCCGCCTTCGCCGACATCGCCAGAAAGTACGGCTACCACCCCGGCGGCCCGCAGCCGGGAGAAGACGAAGCCTGACAACCCCCACTAACTAACCCCGAAGGAGGAACCACCATGCACGACGCACCATCACCAGCCACCATCACCCGATCACAGGGCGGAACCACGATGCAGCCCAGTGCCTTGGCCATCCTCCGACGACTCATCCCCACCCGGGAGTCGATCGCCTTCAACGAATCGCTCCGGGTGGCTGAACTCCAAGCCGCCAAGCTGCTCAGCCTGTTCGACATCAACGACGGACCGGTACCAAGCGAACTCATCACCGAACTCCCCCGCCTCCGAGTCGTCTACGGCGACCTTCCGGTATCCGGCACCAGCCACTGGAACGGCGAGGAGTGGATCATCACCCTCAACCGCCACGAAGCCCGTGCCCGGCAACGGCTCACCCTGGCTCACGAGTACAAGCACATCATCGACCACGGCAGCACCACACGGCTTTACACCGGCAGTTGGCGCCACTCCGCAGAAACACAAAGCGAGCAAGCCGCCGACTACTTCGCCGGCTGCCTGCTCGTACCAAGACGACTCCTCAAACGAGCCTGGGGCAACGGCATCCAAACCCCCGACGCACTGGCTCAACACTTCAACGTCTCCGTACCGGCCATCACCGTACGACTCGCCCAAACCGGACTGACCACCGGAAGCAACCGATGTGCTCGCCCCATCCGCAGCACCACCACCCAGCAGTTCCGAACGATCAGGAGGTACGCATGACCCAACCCCGCAACCGAAAGACCCAGCAACGGACAAGCGAGCAACTGCCAGACGCCAGCGTCTTGTACCTCCGTGTCTCTGACGTTCGCCAGACCAAGACGGCCATCGACATCGACCCGGAAGGCAACTCGATCGCCACCCAGCGAGTGCTGGGCGAGAAGAAGGCTGCGTCGCTCAACGCCCCGGTCAGCAAGACCTTCGTTGAGCCTGGAATCTCGGCCAGAAGCGTCGAGAAGCGCAAGGCCTTCCAAGAACTGATGGAGTACCTACCCGACCACCCCGAGGTCAAGTACGTCATCGTCTACGCCCGCTCACGTGCCTTCCGCAACTACTTCGACGGCGCACTCGTCAAGCGCCAGCTAGAGGCGCTTGGCGTCAAGATCATCTCGATCAGGGAGAACTTCGGCGACGGCATCTTTGCCGAGGCGATGGAAGCCATCACCGACGTCTTCAACGAGGTTCAGAGCCGCCAGAGCGGTGAAGACATCAGCATCAAGATGCGACACAAGGCTGAGAACGGGGGCACCATTGGACGTGCTCGCGTTGGCTACCTGAACGCACGTCATGAGATCGACGGATTCCTCGTCAACACCATTGCGATCGACCCGAAGCGTGGCCCACTCGTCGCACTTGGATTCGAGCTGTATGCAACGGGCGAGTACACCCTCGAACGGCTCGCGACTGCCATGGAAGATCGTGGCCTCACCACACGACCATCGGCGAAACGAGCTGAGCAGCCCGTCACGTTCAAGCAGTGGCACCGCATGCTTCAGGATCCGTACTACGTCGGCTTCGTCACCTACAAGGACGAGCAGTTTCCCGGGCGGCACGAGCCTCTCGTCTCTCACCGACTCTTCGCGGCCGTGCAAACCGTCCTGGCGAACCGCTCCAAGAATGGCTCACGAGAGCGCATCCATCGCCACTACCTACGTGGGCTGCTGTTCTGTCAGCGGTGCCATGAGCGAGGACACGAGTCCCGCTTGATCTACACCGAATCCACCGGCCGAGGCGGCACCTACCAGTACTTCGCCTGTACCGGTCGTACGAACTTCGGCTGCGACATGCCAACCCTGGCCGCTTGGCAGATCGAGAACAAGATCATCGACTACTACGAAACCACCCAGCCACCAGCAGGGTTTGTCGACACCATCGAGCACATGCTCGCCGAGGCACTCAGCGACGCTCAGCGGAACGTTGAGAACCTCAAGCAATCGGTCAACGAACGGCTGGCGCGGCTTGATTCCCAGGAAGGACGACTGCTCGACCTCCTCGCCGATGGGACGCTGCCCAGCGCGAAGGTTCGCACACGGCTCCACAAGATCGAGACGGACCGCGCTCGTCTCGCGGAGCAGGCAGTCGACGTCGACAAGCAACTCGCGATCGGCAGCCACGCCCTCAACCTGTCCCTCGCCATGATGACCGAGCCGCACCGGACTTATCTCTACTCCGAGGACGATGTACGACGCAGCATCAACGATGCGCTCCACGAGGCCTTCTACTTCAACGAGCACGGTCAGGTAGCCGAGGCCCGTCTCAAGCCCGCTTTCAAGCAGATCGTTGATGCCTACGAGCCATATCGGCACACACGCAACAACAGCAAGAGCCTCGACCCGATGGCCAAGGCTCCTGCTGACTCTCCCGCGACCACGTCACGGGATGCGTCCTTGCCCGAACTCCGGGACCTCTTTGAGGTCCGGGGTTCGAATAAGGACAGTGTGGTGGAGCATAGCGGATTCGAACCGCTCACCTCTTCGCTGCCAGCGAAGCGCTCTAGCCAAATGAGCTAATGCCCCATTCCAGGAGAATTTTGTCTCCCAATGATGTATCTTAGCAAAACTCCACCCCTATTTCTAGAGGTGGAGTTTTTCGCTGTTACGCGCCCACCCGGGGCACGTGGTGATGGTGGAATGTTTATGTTAATCGCATCGGTACCCCAATGCGTACCAGCTTGCCTCGCATTATGGATGATTTTTCTTAAAAGCGCAAGCATGATACGATCTTATAGATGCAAAAAGAACAAAAACACATGAAAAAACATGCACTGAGCGAGACCATCGGCTGGATCGGCGCAGTTGCAATCCTCGCCGACTACGCTCTGATGGGGCTAGGTATACTTGACGGCAACACAATCATCTACCACATAATATTCCTCCTTGGCTCAGCGGGACTGGCTGTCATCACCTACCGTCACCGTGCTTTTCAATCGTTCACCGTCAACACAATTTTTATCTGTCTGGCATTTGTTGCTATCGTCCGACTCCTCGTGCATTAGGAAATTACGTCATTTTATGCTTAAATAGAGTTGTTCAGAAGCATTATGGCTCACGTTTATGTATAAGTAGCGGCGCTAGAATCACTCTGAGTGTATAAATAACTAAACGGGAGAAACCATTCACATGGCTTCACAAAATCTTTTCATCGGTAGCCTTGCTTACGCAACTACTGATGACGCACTAAAGGCTCATTTCGAGCAAGTTGGTCCTGTAGTCAGCGCACGCGTGATTACTGACCGCGAAACCGGTCGTTCAAAGGGATTTGCATTCGTTGAGATGCAAAACGACGAAGACAACCAGAAAGCAATTGACCAACTAGATGGTAAAGAGCTTGACGGTCGTACTATCAACGTCAGCCTTGCTCGTCCAAAAGAGGATCGTCCACGACGTGACGACAACAACGGCGGTGGTTCATTCCGTCAGCGTAGCTGGTAGAGTTTTTCTGCTCCTAAAAATAGCTCCGGATACCGGAGCTATTTTGTTTGATACCTTTGCCCATCTGGTAATTCACATTTATCGAAACAGTGGTGACTGTACCCAGTCTTGACCCAAATGCAGCCAGCCGTTGATTAGTCCATAGCCATTTAGGAGCCATATTGTCACGATTACGACTGCGCAAGTCAGGAGCCAGAAAGCAGTTTTTACAGCAAGTGGCTGGCTCTTTAGCCAGGCTTGCCAGGCATCATATTTACCTTTTGCAAAATCAAGTAGTCGCTTGGCCCAATCGAATTCTGTTGACAAAATGCCAAGGCCCGCAAAGACGATCAACCAGCCTGGGCCTGGATATGGAATGCAGATAATACCGATGATCAGCACTAATCCACCCAAAATACCAATAGCTGTTTTTTTGCTGCGTCGTCTAAACTTTTCCATGCTTCTTCTCGAAAAATGCACGTAATTGATCAAGTGGTCTAATCTCTAGATAAGTCTCATAGTCTTCGGCTTCAGTTAGTTGAGCACGTGTTCGGCCACCATAACCGTCAACGCACCAGATCGGGTCAAAGCCGTATCCACCTTCTCCAACCGGGTTCATTGTGATCAAGCCTCTTTGTTCGCCAGAGAAAAACGTACACACTTTGCCATCAAAGTAGCAGTACTCTACTGTCGCAGTAGCCGTCCGGTCGTCAAACCCATCAAGCATCCTACACAACTTCTTAAGACCACTCTCAGCCTCTACAAAGAACTTGATAAAAGGACCAGGCAAATCTCCGAGCGCTGTAAACTTTAGCCCAATATCTTCAACGATAACAGGACGCTCGAGTACTTGATATGCTTGACGAGCCTTGTGTTCACTGATCTTCTTTAGGTCAAGCGACTGAATCTCATCAAGCTCCATAGCATGCTGATCAAACTCAATTCCAATGAGCTTTGAAAAGTATTCTGCTTTTTTCGGGTTTCCCGTTACAAACACTGTCTTCTGCACACATATAGTATACTTGACCTATGGATTATCCGTCTATGGACCGCTTGGCCGACTTGCAACAAATGATTGCTGACTTTGCAAAAATAAAACGCGTCCCTCAGATAGGAGATAACGGTGTAGCAGAGAATGACGTTGAGCACAGCTTCGGACTTGCGCTCACATGTTGGTACTTACAGCCAAAAATAGCACCGGAGCTTGACCTTCTTAAAATCCTGCAGCTTGCGCTTGCGCACGATATTGTTGAGCTTCACGCTGGAGATACATTTATTTTTGACGAGGAGAAGTTAGCTACCAAGGAGCAGCGCGAACGAGCTGCCCTTGAACAGGTCAGAAGTGATTGGCCTGACTTTTCCGAACTCGCCAAACATGCAGAAGATTACATGGACAAAATCGATGAGGAAGCACGATTCGTAAAGGCAGTCGACAAAATCTTGCCAGTTATTATGGTTGATATTGGTGAAAAGGCTGTATTTTGGGACAGGCACAATGTTACGCTTGATATGGAACGTAACAATAAGGTCACTATCCGAGTATCTGACTATGTGTCGCCCTATTACGAAAAACTCATCGAATGGCTCGATGAGCGTGGTAATATTCCGAAGGTTTAGTTACCCTCTTTAAGTTCTGGGTATTTTGATGGCTCATTTCGGTAGTATTTTACCCATTCGTCAGATTCATCAAGTGCTATCGTTTCGACAAAAGTACCATCGGAAAAATTGCCTTTTTTGTCGAGCTTATCTTGCCTCGCCTTTTCGATCTGCTCACTTGATATGTCCAGACGCTGTTTTATATCCTCGATCACTTGCTGCACGTCACTAAGCTCTTGAATTATTTTCTGCGTATCACCGCTCTCGATCGGAATCTCATCCGCTTCTTCAACTAGCTTGGCACGTAAAGCATGTAAAACCTCTTTATCGGAGAGTTGCCGAGAAGTAATCTTTTGATTAAGCTGCTTATACATAGCGGGTAGCTTGCTGCGTACAAGTTTCTCAAACTTAAATGTAGGCATATCAGCTCTCCCATTTATCTATAGCAAATTTTTCGTAGAAATATGCAGCGCTCTGCTCCATCTCGTCTTTTCGAGTCGCACCCCGAACGTCGGCTTCAAGGTGTCGAGTCACTATTGTCGGTATTACTACCGCATGGACCCCGATGTCGCGCAGTCTTCGAGCGAGATCCTGACCTTCATGATACCGAAATGCCTCATCGTATCCACCAATACGACTAAAGTCGTCTAGGTTTAACACAAAGCTCCCCTCAGCCACCCAATCAACTGATCGAACCGTATCAACCATTGCCTTCTCGAGCCATGGATAATCCCAGTCGCGTTGCTCCAAGCCACCTTGATCGTGTTCTTTGACAAGTCTGCGAAACTCAGCATCACGCTTTGGGTGCATTTCGTGGCCGTAGTTCCAGCTCATCGGTGTACCATCTTTATTTAGGATGGTTCCGCCAACCAGCTGGTGAGGATTTTCTTCAAACAAGCTGCGAATTGTCTGCGCGTTATCAGTTGTAACCAGCTCCGTATCACAATCAAGAAACCACACAATCCCCGTCTTCCCAAGCTCAAGTACTCGGTTACGATTACCGCCCGCGCCGCGATTTTGCTCACCAAAAACTATATCAACATTTGGAAGAGTGTTTTTCACCTCCTCAAGGACACGCTGATCAGTCGAATGATCATCCAAGACTGTGATGCTAGTAAAGTCGTCTTCAACAAGAGCGGAGACGAGCGGTAGTAATAGCTCGGGCGCATTGTAGTGCGGGATCGCTACATGAACTGGCAATGACATATCACTATCATACCGCATACATTCATTAACCACTTCGTTGAAATCGTGCTATTGCTTTTCAAATCGAGGCGCTTTGAGGCCATCAATCTCGACAACTTCAACAAACATGTCGTAAGGTCGCACCCATACCGAAGACATGCCTTGCTTCTCCCTCATTTCTGATCGATATATAACCATCCACTCTAGAGTCTCCGTGTGACACGCAAGGCCAATTACTTCATATACGCCACCCTTATAGTGCCGGTACATACCGAGCGCAAGCTGAGGTTGATCACCCATATCCTTCATATTTTATGCTCCTCCTAGTATTTCCAATTCCACCACTTCAGCTTCTCACGCACGCGATCTTCCGGAGCGGTATTGGCGTAATACACTGCACAGCGAAAGACGTACAATAAGCACCGGTCTTCTGTTCGATCAACTCGCGAGTTGTGGCGCTCGTAAAGATCTTCAGCATCCTGCCCCATAAGATCCTCAACCGTCCTGATGCCAATTCCCTCGAAATCCTCTGCAATTGAATCACCAACACCCGGGATTTCAGTTAGACTACTCATCGTAGATACCTTTCAGCACTTCAAAAGACTGTTCGTAAATGTCCAAGATTGCTATTGGGGGCGTAACCTTCAGCCTTGATTCAAACTTCATACGCTGACGTTTAGCCCATGCTTCAACATCTTGTTTCGTATGAATACCGTTTTGGCGAGCGTACTGGGCATTATGGGGATGATGTGTCCAGGTCGTACATGCCTTATCAAGTACAAAGACAGTAGCGGCCTCTGCACTATCAAGTGCTTCATACTCATACATTGCTTGCTTCAGAGCTGGATATTTTACAAATATACGGTCAAACTCCGCTAGTGCCGTCTGCTCTTTAGCGTGCTTGGCTGCATGTTGTTCGGGCGTGAAATGCATTGTATTCTCATCTCCAGTAATAATCTCAAGTAAGTCATGACAAAGTGCAAACAGCATCACTTTACTCGCATCAAGCTCAGGACATTTTGTCGTTACTATATGGTATGCGATAAGTGCTAGAGAAAAACTATGATGCGAATCTGACTCATTTTCATGATTCGGCAGCATTGTTGCTCGTTTAACATTACCCATTTCACCAAGCAACTCAGAAAGTCTAACGATGTCTTGAATGCTCATTATTTGCTAGTTCTCCTGATCAAATTATCCCATATTCGGAGTGGTTGATTACGATAGCAGTTCGTCATAACAACGCTAAGAACTCTTTTTCATTTATAATTTTCGTACCGTGGCTTTCGGCCTTTTTTAACTTACTTGCACCAACTTTTCCTCCGGCAACCAAGTAGGTCGTATCTTTGGCGACTGCCGTCTGGAACGTGCCGCCCAAGTTTCGAATCTTCTCTGCCGCTTCATCACGACTCATACTTTCCAGCGTGCCCGTAACAACAAAGTTTTGTCCGGCAAGTTTTCCGGACCTCTCTTCAAAATGAGGCTCTACACCAAGTTCACTAAACTTTCCAAGTAGCGTTTCATTATCTTCATCAGCAAACCACGCCGCTACACTCTCTGCAACAACTTCACCGACGCCTTCAACTGATTTCAGCTCATCAATCGTTGCATGCGATAACTTCTGCAGTGACCCGAAATGATTCACCAAATCAATTGCTGTCTGAACACCAACATGTCGGATACCAAGTCCGTACACAAATCGTTCAAGCGGTGGGGTTTTCTTGTCAGTGATCGCATTAATCAGCTTCTCGGCTGAGATGTCTGCGAACCTATCCAACTTGAGTAAGTCATCTTTTGTCAGTTTGTAGATGTCTGCCAGATCTTTTACATACCCAGCATCCACTAGGGCAACAACATTCTTTTCACCAAGCGTGTCGATATCGAGCGCACCTTTTGAAGCAAAATGCTGCAATGCACGCTTGAGCAGCAATGGCCCCGTCGCTCCCTTTACACGATATACCGCCTCACCCTCAGGTCGTGTAAATTCTAGCTCTGGATACTGACGCTGCAATTCGCTCTCGTAATTAATCCGTTTAGTACCAATTGGACGCAGCTCGGTCAGTACACTCTGGACCTGAGGAATAATATCGCCGGCCTTAAAGATAATCACCGTATCGCCTCGTCGTACATCTAGTCTCGCAATCTCATCAGCATTGTGTAGACTTGCATGCTGGACAGTCGTCCCCGCAATCTGCACCGGGTCAAACACCGCCACAGGAGTAGCCGCACCAGTACGACCAATCGAGATAACGATATCTTTTACAATGGTTGTCGCCTCTTCAGCTGCGTATTTGTAAGCAACAGCTGCTCGAGGACTTTTGCCCACTACACCAAGCTCTGCAAATTGTTCACGGTTGTTAACCTTAATCACGAGACCGTCGGTATTAAAGCGAAAACTCGCCCGTTTTTCATCAAGTTCATCAACATACTCCATCACATCATCCAGGTCTGTCATCACTCTCGTTTGACCGCTCGTTGTCACTCCAAGCTCGTTCATCATGTCATAGCCGACCGCGTTAGATGGGATGTCATCAACATCCTCTCGGAGCACATCGTAGCCAACAAAATGTAGTGGACGCTCAGCAACGAGTCGCGGATCAAGTTGACGAATCGTACCTGCTGCAAGATTACGAGGGTTTTTAAACAGTGGCTGGCCTGCTTTTTCGCGTTTTTCATTAAGCCGTGCAAAATCGTCTTTATACATCACGATTTCCCCGCGGATCTCCGTACGACCACGAAGCAGGTATGCGTATTTTTGATTTTCTCGCAATTTGAGCGGTACGTTTTCAATCGTTCTAACGTTCATCGTTACGTCTTCGCCGACTCGGCTGTCACCACGCGTAACTGCCTGCACCAGCACACCATCCTGATATAGAAGTGCGCAAGCAAGTCCATCCATCTTTATATCGCAAATAAATTCGTGTTTTGCACCAGGCAAGATCTTGTCCATGCGTTTCACCCATGCTTCAACTTCTTCGCGATTAAACACATCATTGAGTGAAATCATCGGTACACGATGTGTCACCTTCTGGAACTTTTCAAGCGCGACACCTGCCACACGTTGCGTTGGTGAGTCTGGTGTGACAAGTTCAGGATACTGCTCCTCAAGCCCAGAAAGCTCGTGCTTGAGGCTATCAGCAGCCGCTTCGCTCATTGTTGATTCGTTGAGCACGTGATAATGATAGCGATAGTCATTGATTAGTCTTCTAAGCTGCTCAATACGCTCTTTAGGCTGGACTTGTGTCATCGTCAACAACCTTTCGATACAAAAGATAAATATAGCTTGCCGCAAAAACAATACTCGCCGATGAAACAAGTAGAAGAATGATTGGTACAATCGGTACCCAGGCAAGCTGAGGCAGCACTGTAATCAACCAGCTTGCAAAGATAATTACCGGGATCATGATTATTGCCCAGGCTAACGTAACAATGAAGGCAAGCCAGACGAAACGTAGTAGAATACGAAGGCGTCGGCCAACCACAAGGTCACCCGCTACACGAAGTGCATGCCATGGATACATGCCTGGCAGAGTCACCACCACCATGGCAATTAGCGTACTCGTCATGAGATAGAGCGACAATACAGTTAACAAGGCAGCTATAACGAATATCAAAAATGCTATCACGCCATTTGCAATTAAGTCAGTCTCGAGAGCAACGTTGTAACCAATGACGGCTATCACAATTGGTACCAGTTGAATTAATAGAAGCAGCGAAAGTAAGGTCACAGAAACAATCGGTGATCCTGCACTATATAGTCCGTCTCTTAGTCGCGGAGACTTGCCTGCAAGCTGTGCCCGCAGAAGCCATACTGTCGTCAACCAGGCAAGCAGCCCCAAAATCGCTGCAAATACTTGCTGTACATCACTGTTTGTTGTCGAGAATGCTCCTTCCATGCCAGCCACCAACAGTACACTTGCTTTGCCAATCTCACCCCAACCACCCTCAAATATATTCTGACCCGCCTCACTTACTGATTCCGCCAAAGACTGAAATGATTCCTGCGATGCAAGTCCCACGATGAGTGAGGACGCAAGAGCAAACACAAAGACAAGCCACAGGTACGTCGAAGTATAGGCGCGTAATGTTCGCAGTACGTAGTTTGTAAATGAAATATACCCAGGCAGCAATAGTGGTCGCACATAGTCGCGTCTTCTTGTACGTCGAAAACTCCTATGCGGACGACGAGCGAGAAAACTCTGACTACGTACCTTTATTTGCTGCAAGTAGCTCGCGGCACGGGTATTACTTGAGCGCGGCTTTACCGCTTTTGAGATTTGCTTTTTTGAATTTGAACGTTTTTTTGCTGTAGCCATAATCTAAAACTTGTTAGCGTTAGCCCTCAAACGAGCAATTCGATCTTCGAGGGGCGGATGCGTACTAAATAGCCTTGAAAGCATGCCTGGCTTGAGCGGATTTGCAAAGAAGAGATGAGCTGTTGACGTATTCTGCTTCTGCATTGGTCGTGCATGGTCTCCTAATTTCTCAAGAGCGCTGGCGAGACCCTCACTGTCGCGTGTCGTCAATGCACCAGTGGCATCAGCAAGATATTCGCGTTGGCGGCTAATCGCCATTTGAATCAGCATAGCCGCAATTGGTGCAAGAATAATCACGACGATACCAACCACAATCACAACAGGGTTAGTGTTATTACGGTTGTCTCCACCAAAGAAAATCATGCGGAGTGCAATATCTGACAAAATGCCAATCGCACTTGCAAGTCCAAATGCAATCATGCCCACCCTAATATCATAATTGCGCACATGACCCATCTCGTGTGCCATAACCGCAGCCAATTCACGATCAGTCATTATGTCCATAATTCCTGTTGTTGCAGCGACGACGGCATGCTTTGGATCACGTCCCGTAGCAAAAGCGTTTGGCGCCGGATCATCAATAATATACACTTTTGGCATTGGCATGCCTGTTGCGATCGTGAGATTCTCAACGATACGCCATAGTCGAGGATTGTCACGTTTTTCAATCTCTTTTGCGCCAGTCATCGCAACAGCAAGCTTGCTGGCCATAAAATATTGGATCAGCGCGTAGACAGCCGCACCGCCCATAACCCATGGGGTGATCAGCGGTTCGCCATATATTGCACTAAACGCCCAGCCCACCGCTGCTACAACACCAATAAACACTGCCATGATAAGCACCGTATTTCGTTTATTAGTAGCAACTGCTCCGTACATGTTTGTTCTCCGGCCCTCGACGTCTAGAACTTAACTTCAACCGGATTTTCGATTGCTGCTTGGTCTTCAACTTCGAAGAATTCACGATTTTTGATACCTGCAATTGCAGCTACCAAGTTACTTGGTACAGTTTGGACCTTAGTATTGAGATCCCGCACACCGCCATTGTAGAAACGGCGAGATGCTTGGATCTTATCTTCAGTATCAACGAGCTCTTGCTGTAAATGCAAGAAGTTCTGGTTTGCTTTTAGGTCAGGATACGACTCAGCAACCGCAAACAGACTTTTAAGAGCGCCCTCGAATTGATTCTCAGCTTGGGCGGCCTGTTTTGGCCCTTTATTGGCTGCATCAAGTACATTTGCACGTGCATCAGTGACATCCTGAAGAACTTGCTTTTCATGCGCAGCATAGCCCTTGACTGTTTCAATCAAATTTGGGATCAGATCAGCTCGTCGCTTGAGCTGAACGGTAATATCACTCCATGCTTCATCAACACGTACCCGTAGACGCACAAGGCCGTTGTACATAACAAAAAAGATAATCACCAAGAGAGCAAGCACTCCTAGTACAATCCATAGCCACAATAATTCCATTTTCTTGTCTCCCTATTACTCTTCCGTTAATTCTATACTTCAATTATATCACTTCAAAACAAAAAGACCTCGGATATTGGACAAGGTCTCAAAGTGGTGCGCGGGGCGGGACTTGAACCCGCACGGCTTATTCAGCCAAGAGATTTTAAGTCTCTCGTGTCTACCAATTCCACCACCTGCGCATGTGGAGGCACGTACGGGTAACGCTCCCGTCTACCTGGTTTTGCAGACCAGTGCCTAACTTCTCGGCCAACGCGCCACAACAGGTTTAATTATATCAGATATCAGTGGACTTACTCTGCTACGCTTTTTTATGGCCAAAAATGCCATATAGCCGCGGTGCTTGACCTACAATACCCCCAAGAATAATCATACCCACGCCGACCATGACAACATTACGCAGTACTTCACCATACCCAAACGTAGAGACATTAAGAAATGGATATGGATACCAGTTCAAGATCGCACCGCGCACCAACGTATAAAGTAGGAATACTACTGGAAACAATAGCCAAAGACCAGTCATACCAACTGAAGCCGGCTTTTTTGGTAAATGCGTAAGCCAGTCGACCAACAGCGCCAACGGTAACACATAGTGGAATAACGCATTGACCCAAAAAATTTGAATAGGTAGGTCTCGTAGCATAATGAAGTAAATCACACCCGTAATCACCATGAAAAGTGTCGCGGCTCCACGTAGCATTGGTATATTCTTTCGAAGCGCAACATACAGCAACGTTAGCGAAGCAAGCGTCGTGCTCAGTACCGTAAAGAAGCTAAAGTAATTCACAACACTAAAACCCGGAATAGAGCTAAGGCCATGGACGATGTCGGTAATAATAGCGGCAACACCCAGTAAACCTAATAGTAATCTATACCCCTGTGTAAGTAGTTTATTTTGCATATGGTTAATGATAGCACAGCTTAATATGTACTAATCAGTGATGCATTTGCCTACTGGACTCATACCCCCAGTCCTTCTGCCACTGCTTCATTTGCTGGATCTCTTTTGCCTGTGCCGAGACAATATCTTTCGCCAAATCTTTGATTTCTTGATGCTTAGCATTCTCTGAAGCCGAGGCCGCCATGTCGATCGCTCCTTGATGATGCGTGATCATATCAGCAATAAACTGCTTGTCATATTTATCGCCTTTTTTATCTTTTAGACTTTGTGTCATTTGACTCATAGTAGTATCAGAATGCTTCTGCTGAACAGATGGCTTTTCAAGTGTTGCAGCAGCCGAGACAAGCAGTCCACCGAGAAAGAATCCAATGAGCCCAAATAGTAATGATTTTGTTTCCATATCGATACTCCTCCTAATGATTGTGTCGGTGATATTTCATAACAAGTGCGTGACCTTTGCCTTTGGTGAGAAGGTAACGATTCACTGGGTAAGCTGCAAAATACGCTACAACAAGAGCGATCGGCATACTAACCCAAAACAGTGGGTCTACAAGCCCAGCAGCCATCGCGCCAGGTATCATAAGCATGACGATATTATCGACAATCTCCATTGTGGCGATAGACAGCGTATCGGCAGCGAAAACGACTGATAGCGCTGCTAAGAACCCAAGGCCTGCTTTTTTGAGTGGCAGAGTGGAAAGCCCAAATCCAAAGACAAACGCGAGCGTGATAGCAAGAAGTACTGTCACTAACGGACTAAGGCCGAAGATAGTACCAATAATTAATCCTATCACTTCTCCGATGGCACATCCTGTAAGACAGTGAAGTGTTGCACTAGCAGCCATCTTGTTCAGACTTGTCTTATCGCTACCATGATCATGAGCGCTATGATCTTCATGTCCATCGTGATGTTCACACATTCCATCTTTACACATGTTCCCTCCGTTATTTCTTTCTCTTTAACTTATATACCTTTAAGATTTCCTCGGTTGCCTGACTGTCATTGCCATTCTTTATTTGATGGATGACATGAGTAGTGAGATGATTCTCTAGCAGCAAGTCTTCTACTCCTGAAAGCGCTTCTTTGATAGCTGATGCTTGGGTAATGATGTCGATACAATATTTATCTTCGTCGACCATCTTTTGCAGGCCACGGATCTGACCTTCAATAATTTTTAGTCGACGTACTGCTCTGGGTTTAATGTCTTTTCTCATGTTTTAATAATACCCCTAGGGGGTATATATGTCAACCACACATTGATAGATAAAATTAATAGCACGACTGAAAATCGTGCTATTAAGATAATGTCATGGATTGCCGGTTTTGCTTCGTTGCCCTTGTAAGGGAGAAGCTGGAGCGCCGGTATCCTTGAGATGTGTTCCCCTTTTGGGGTACTAACAACGTGCTTGGACAAGATGACCTACGTGAGGACGTTGATGTAACCACCGAGGTAGTCGGGGTGACCGACCAGGTACTCGCTTCCGTGACCGATGTCCGCGACGATCGGAACGGCGTCAGCACACAGCGGACAGGTGTCGGCGTCGAACGCTTGGAAGTCCACCGACGCCAGCTCCTCCAGCCGAGGTACACCGAGTGACTCAGCCGTCTCGTTACCACGATTGCAGACCACGCTGACACCGATGACCTCACCACCGTGCTGGCGAACCAGCGCGATGATCTTCTTGGTGGTGTCACCGGTGTTGAGAAGGTCCTCGACCACCAGAACTTGCTTGCCGGCGAGCTGCTCGATGAAGCCGGCTCGCTCGAAGACGAAGTCGTCCCCATCCTTGTCGGCCCAGGCGTAGCCCGGGTAGAGCGTGCCGTTGTTGAGATGCATGGCAGTCACGAGTGCGAGTGGGATTGCCCCGGTCGCCGCACCGACAACCGTGAGCTGTGACGCGTCCGAAGCGTTGAACCCAGCCGCCAGATCGCCGCCCAGTTGCACCATCAGACTGGTATCCGGGAAGACCGGATCCATGTTGATGTAGTGCGGGCCGTGCTTGCCGCTCTTGTACACGAAGTGCAGATCCTTCAGGATCGCCCTTCGCGCCGCCAGCGTTTGTAGAATGTCCATGCGGATCCCTTCTTGTCAGGCCACCGACTCGATGTCGGCAGCGATGGCTTCGACGGCCGCAGCCGGGTCGTCACTGTCGGTGATGGGTCTGCCGATGACGACTCGGCTGACACCATCCTTGATCGCCTGGCCTGGAGTGGCCACGCGAGCTTGGTCGCCGACAGCATCGCCCGGCATACGTACGCCGGGTGTGTTCAGGTTGAGCACGTTGAGCTCGGGTACCTGACGGATGGCCGCCGCCTCGAGCGGTGAGCACACCATGTCAGTGAAGCCGAACTCAGCGAGACGATGGGCGTAGAACATCACCTGTTCGATGGCGTCCCTGCCGTTGAACTCCTTGGCAACAACACCAGGCTTCTTGCTGGTGAGCACGGTGACCGCGCAAGGAAGTACGTCGTGCTCCAGGCAGATGTCGGCGAACTGCTTGAGCCCGTCGAGCTTGTCCTGGTCCTCCGCATCAGAGTCTCCGTTGGACAACGCGCCCGCCATGCAGTTGAGCATCCACGGACGCGTCCGCTTGATCTCCACTTCAGCCAGCTCAGCAAGCTTGCTCGGGATCTCGATCAGCTTGGCATCGTTGAACACCTCGAAGTCGCGTTCAGCCAACGACTTGAAGATCCGATCGCCGTGCCAGCGAACGTACACCCGATCGATCTTCACCCGAATTGGGCGCTCGATCCTGCTGAGCATGTTGAGTAGCGCAGAATCATCACGAACATCAGCGCTCCAGATGATCCGTGTGTACGTATCCTCCGTAGACATATGACACTCCTCTCTCGTGGGTTGTAAAGGTGCTTCCACCTCAAGACCTATGTCCTACAAAAACTATACAGTAAAACATTGAGAAATAAACCATAAGCATCGACAGGAATCTAATTGGTAGATATTCTTGCATTCAAGCTATTCTAGTGCTAGAATACTGACATGAAGTTATCTTTGTCAGAACAGCTCATACTAAGCATCTTAGCCGAACAAAGTCGGCATGGTTATGATGTGGAGAAAGTTATTCATGAGCGAGGAATGAGAAAATGGACCGATATTGGCTTTTCATCGATCTACTACATACTCGAGAAACTAGAGACAAAAGGACTAGCGACCAGCACCGAGACTCGTGGCAAAGAAAAGAAGCAATATTCAATCACCAAGAATGGTATGGTAGCTCTTGGAAAAGAAGCAGCGTATCTTATCACCGAGCGTAAGCCAGCCAACACACACTTTATGACTGGGCTTGCTTCGAGTCAATTCATTGAAGCATCAAAGTTTGTAGAGTCGCTCGAACAACGCAAAGTAACCCTCATGTCCGACCTGCAAGCAGTGCGTAGTAAACTATCCGCGACTGAAAATTTACCAAAGCCTGCACGGCAATTATTTAGTCTAAGCGAGGCTCTCCTAAAGGCAGAGCTGGTCTGGATTAATGAACAATTAAAGAGAGAGGACAAGTAGCGATGAAAGTAACAGCTCAACCATACATCGGACAGCATTGTGAGAGCACGGCAACCGGTACACTTCTCAACCAGATCGATGTCAAACTAAGTGAACCAATGCTATTTGGGCTTGGCGAGGGGCTGAGTTTTATCATATGGAATATGAAGATAATGGACTTCCCTTTTATTGGTGGACGCGTAAAGACGGATCTACTCACTGCAAATATCGCCAAGAACCTTGGCCTAAAGTTGATTGTTAAAGAAACGTCATCAACAACAAAGGCATGGCAAGAGGTCAAACAACTACTCGACAGTGGCAAAGCTGTCGGCCTAAAGCTAGACTGTTTTCACTTGGAGTACTTTACCCATCCGATCCATTTTGCTGGTCATTATGTGGCTATCCTCGGTTACGATGACAAAAATGCGTTTTTGGTCGACACAAAGCAACAAGGATCGGAGGTGATCTCATCCCTCGAGAGCCTTGAGCGTGCCCGCAACGAGAAAGGCCCCATGTCATCACGAAACCTCTACTACCGTATTGAGAAAGATGGCAAGACTACGCCACTAAAAGACGCGGTTATTGCCGCCATCCGTTCAAATACCAAATCATACCTAAACCCTCCCATTAAAAACCTTGGCTACAAAGGTATCGAAAAAGCTAGCGAGGAAATAATCAGATGGTTTGATCGCTCAAAGGATATCAAAACAGAATTTGCTACATCCGCCATGATTATGGAGCGAGCCGGAACAGGCGGAGCTCTATTTCGCAATCTCTACCGAGATTTTCTCAAAGAAGCACATGAACTAACCGGCAACGAGACAATCGCTGAGGCATATCAAGCATTTGTAGTGATTGCCAAACGCTGGTCTGAAGTAATCGCTTTGTTTGAAAAAGTGGCCGAAACCGGTGATCGCACATACGTACTCCAGGCATCAGAAAAACTCAAGTCTCTCTCAGTCGAAGAGAAAACAGCAGTGCAGATTCTTAAAGCAGTCTGATTGAGAAAGAAAAATCCAGACATCGCCTGTCTGGATTTTTCTTTGGTGCAGTGAAGAGGACTTGAACCTCCACGAGCGCAATGCTCACTAGCCCCTCAAGCTAGCGCGTCTACCAATTCCGCCACCACTGCATGGTGCACATTAGTACTCGAGGAATTATACCCGAAACTATGGGGTTTTGTAAACCTGTCCCTGATCGGCAGTCCAGTAGAGAATGTTGCTAAACCGATCTACATAGTTCGACAGGACCTGTTGATCGGTCATTGCTCGCGTCATCTTGGTATGCACATACATATCAGTTGCCTGATAGAGACCAAGTGCTGGCGCATCACTATACCACTGCTTGGTAAATGCACGATACTTCTGCGCCCTAAGCTCAGGCTCGCTCCGGAGTCGAGCACTAAGAAGAGCATCGTCGCTCGTTGGATTTTGATAGTTCGAGAAATTAAGTCCCGTCGCATTTGCCTGTGATGAATGCCAGTACGCAAAAACGTCGGGATCCGCTCCAATATCAAGCTTTGTCACCAGAACATCATAGTTTCGTGGCCGAAGAATTGTTTGGACGAAATCATTTGTGCCTTCAGATGAATTAATCTTAGTGACCTGAACATCAACACCTAGCTCGCGCCATTGTCTGGTGAGCTCGCTCACCGCTTGGTTATATTCTCCATCAACAGCAACGAGCCTCAAGACAAGTGGCTTTTTTTGCTTTTGCCGTATTGACGGCTCACCAGCAGGCACCCAACCAGAGCGTCGCAGCAATTGCCCTGCATATTTCTTGTCATACACAGGGGGGTTAGGCAAAGCCACATCATCAATCTGCTTAGCCAAAAAAGGTCCCTTGAGAGCCGGTGAAGCAACTGGCAACTTTGTGCGCAACTGATCGACATCAACGCCGCGAGCTAAGGCCTGACGAACATTCTTATCAGATAATATCGGCGATGTTGTGTTAAAGAGCGCGTAGACTCCAGCATAGGTAGGATGTGCCTCTTTCACTACATCTGCCGGGAGCTTATCGGATGGATTAACCCCAAGGGCGGCGTTGACATCTCGACTCGATACGGCGGCCGCAAGCTGAGCCTCGGATTGATATGCGTGCAATTCAAAGCGTGCAAGTTTAGGCGATCCACGATAATACTTGTCCCATGCCGTCAAATGGGCAATCTTGTGGTCTCGTGGTGCACTAGCCGACTGTAGTAGTCGCATCTTGAATGGACCGCTACCAACCGGGGATATACTAAACGTACTCTCTCGCAGTGCTCCTCGACGTGTCGTATCCAGCAAATGCTTCGGCAGGATCGAAAACGTTAAAGCATGAGGAAATGCCGCGTGCGCTGAGGGAAGTGTGAAGCGGACAGTGTAGGTGTCGATCTTTTGCACTCGGACATCAAGCCAGCTTGATCTCATTACTGCCCGAACGTCCGGATCTTTCATGAGTTCAACCGTATAAACCACATCATCTGCAGTCATTGTTTGTCCATCATGCCACTTCACATCCTGTCGTAGATTAACTGTGTAGCTTTTTCGGTCAGGACTGATCTTCATCGATGCCAGTGCGTCATTTCGTAGGTGTGCGGTGGTGTCATAGTCAAGTAAGCTTGAAAATACCAGTTTCGCCACTGACCTTTCGGCCATCGACTGAGCATATAGAGGATTCAACGTCTTAATAGGACCTAGTGTTGCCTCGGCATAGACACCGCCAGCCACAGGTGCTGTCTGCTTATATCCCGACTGATACCATACCATCTGCACGGCTACAGCAATAATCAGCACACCCACAACTGTAAACCAAAGTGTAATATGCTGACGCGCATCACGAATACTATTTAACTTGCCGATAATAAACTTATGAGCATGACGGGTCGTCGCCGTCTCTGCCTTACGGACCCGCTTAGAGAGCGTTGTACTATCAAACTTCAGCTTGTGAAATTTTTTCCAACCACCTTTGTCATCCATAATGCTGCTTAGCCAGTCCTACCTAAGGAATGAGGAGTGACCCAAGAATAGATAGTACAAATACAACTGCAAGAACAATCGTTGCATCAAACAAACTTTTGTCGATACCTCGACGTGTCGTATATAGTTCGCCTGAACTACCAAATCCAGCCCCAAGGCTTGCACCACGTTGCTGCAAAAGGATACAGAGCGTCATCAATATACCCGAACCGACGCTTGCATATTGTAGAACTGTCGCGATATCCATTTTTAGACTTCCTTCCTAACTTTCTCAATGTGAATTTCAAACACACTACTTACTATATAGTTTATCAAACTTAGCACCATTCCAGCGATAACGGAGTGCCAAAATGTTATTTGGATACCAGGCGCTAGACCCAGCGAGATCCATACCATAAGTCCATTAACAATAAATGTAAAGAGACCGAGAGTGAGCAGAATCGCCGGAAGTGAGAATATAATCACAATTGGGCGCAGGACACTATTAACTACTGAGAAGATGAGTCCAGCTAGCAAAAATGCACCGATGCCGGCTGTTGTCTCGGTTGGATCAAGACCAGTTCCAAATAAACGTATAGTTAGCCAGATACCAAAGGTATTCAAAAGCCAACGAACTAAAAAGACAAAGAATTGCTGCCTCATGATTACCTCTAGTATACCCTTTTGCCTAGTACTCTGTCGAGAGGGCTTTGCTCAAGTTGACGGAGCCAGAATCAGTCACAAGGATATCGTCTTCAATACGGATACCAATCCCCTCCTGATTGACATACACTCCTGGCTCTACCGTCAACACCATGCCAGGCTCAAATATATGAGCACCTCCCAGGCTATCATGCACATCGATTCCCAGCCCATGGCTTACGGCATGAGGGAAATAACGACGATACGCCTCTTCATCCTCGCTACCCTCCATAAGTCCGAGATCAACAAGGAGTCGCTTCATGATTATGTCAACTTTATCAGCGTACTCTGCCGTTGATACACCCGGACCGATTAACCCTATGATTTCTCGTTGAGCAGCCACCACCCCATCGTGAGCTGCTCGCTGGCGTTGAGCCAGCTGACCATAGCCATAGGTTCGCGTGATATCAGCTGCATAGCCATTCACCTTTGCTCCGATATCAAGGAGGACAAGCTGCCGCTTCTTTAGCTTGTCAGTGTTGGCTACATAATGTAGCGTACAGGCATTCGCTCCACCGGCTACGATAGGTGTATAGGCATGGCGTGCGTTTACTTGACGAAAACGGTAGTCAAACTCTGCAGCTATTTCGTACTCATACTTATAGCTATCAAGTGACTGTTTGACGTGCTTGAAAGCAGTTGCAGTAACAGAAATCGCCTTTTTGATTGCCTGAACCTCTTCGGGCTGTTTGATCGCCCGTTGTTTTGCCAAACTTTTGCGACAATCTTGTACAGACTGAAATGTACGTCCAAGTTGTTTGGCAAGTTGGCGCTGAGCAGGATTTTCAAAGAAATTAAAGTGTGATTTATGGGGGTGATCACCAAGTGTATATACGACGCTGTGCTTCTTAGCCAGCTCCGTAAATAGCGAGAGCGCTTCGTCCCTTGTGACTACAGTGTCAACTCCAGCAATCATCTGAGCGCCTTCTGCCGATAGCGTCCCGTCAAACCTTTCATGCACCGCTTCAATATCGGGTGCAACTAGCCAACTCTTGCTGCGCGTACCATCAATAATCAATAGCCAGTCCGGCTCATCAATACCGGTGAGATACCAAAAATTCGACTCTTGCTCAAAAGGGTAAAAAGCATCATCACTACTCTGCATGCGACTGTTCGCAGCCAGGATGATTAGGCCAAGCTGGCTACCGATCATTTGGCGGTTACGCGTAAAAAAGTCTGCTTTCATCAGTCTCAGTATACTTTGTACTGCTATGATTGCCTACTAGCAATCATATGCAGGGAATGACTGTGACCAGACGTTTGAGTCAGGCGACTCAGCGCCGGCAGAGTTTACCGCTCGTATGGTGTAGCTAAGCGTGTATGGTGAACTAGCTGGCCACTGCTCACTTGTCACTGTCGTTGTCCGAGACCCGGCCGTGGTGCCCGTATTACTATAGGTGCTTGCAAGTGTTGACCCACGATAGATTCGATACGTCGGCACCGATGATGCTGGCTCGCCGTTCCATGTCAAGGTCACCGAAGCCCAAGAGGCAGCCCCAGTGCCGTTATTCGCACATACAGCACTTCCACTTGTAATTACCGGAGTAGCTGGAGCTGGTACAGTACATGCTCCTGCGATTGGTTGGCTACTAGTATTGGTAACGTAGTACGTCACGCTTGACTGAACCTTAGAAGACCCTGTAATACAAAAAGCGGTAGCAGAACCACTACTCCAAGTAACCGTTATATTAGGGCTAGCGCTAAACGACGCAGGTAGCGACAGGGGGTAGCTATTGCTGAAATTACGCTGCTGCTTCATAGCGTTTGCCGCCATCACGAGGTCACTTTTTACCGCAGTTGTTTCCGCACGAGTACGCCACGATGTATAGCCTACTACTGAAAGGCTTGCAAGAATTCCTATGATTACAATAATGACAAGCAGCTCAACAATAGTGAATCCAAAGCGTCGATAAGCAATAGCACCATTACTCATGACATCAGTATAGCATCCTACTCGTGCTTTTCATCAAGAATTGGCTTGAGCGTAACAGCCTTTTTTGCACCTACTACAGCCTCAACATCACTGTAGTCGGCTGCCTGAAGACCTCGTACGCTGCCGAAGGTCTTTAGCAATTTCTTACGGGTAGCCGGGCCAATGCCTGGAATCTCCTCTAAAACGCTGGCTGTTGCCTTCTTACGCTTTAGTACAGTGTGGTAACTGACAGCAAAACGGTGTGACTCATCCCGTATACGCTGGAATAGTTTGACGATATCGCTATAGGGGCTGAGTGAGCTACCACTACCAAGATTCTTAGAATGAGAGCTTGCATTTGACTGACCCAGATGAAGATTAACCACCAAAAAATCACCTTCCGTGAACACGCCCACTCCTGGAATCGGTGTCGTCTGTAATACTTCAAGTGCCTCAGTTGAGATGTGCGAGCGCGTCTTGTGCAGTAGTATCTCTTCTTCCCGCTTGGCAATACTAATGGTCGGTAGCTTTATCCCTCTTGTATTCATTGCATCGAGTGCCGCTACAAGTTGCGCCTTACCACCATCGATTAGGACTAGCTCGGGTAGACCCCAGGCTTTGATGTTCTTTTCTGAGAATCGTCGCAGCAGCGTCTCGTGCATATTACCGACATCATCGTTCTTCTCTATTTTCGTCTTGAACTTACGATACTCTGCCCTATCTGACACCCCATTGGTAAATACCACCATACTTGCTACAACATTGAGACCACCTTGATGAGAGATATCGAAGCCCTCAATCCGTTTTGGAATTCCCTTTAGGTTGAACAGCTTCATCAAATCACTCAACGCTTTGTCTTTGGAGATATCAAGAAACTCCCTATCACCGAACATCACTCGACGCTGAAGTTCCTTCATATGTCCTAGCCTATTGCGAAGATGTGCTGCTTCCTCAAACTTATGCGCTTTAGCTGCTTGTTTCATGTCTTTTTCGAGTTCTGCAGCAATCTTTTTCCGATTACGCTTGATGTAGCTGATTAGCTTACGGAGATTAACTTTATACGCCTCTGATCCTTCGCTCATACGAGGGCTAAGCCCAAGGTCCTGATCAAGTCGTGAAGTTTCCTTGACCGGAGGCTTGATAAAGTACGGAAAGATGCGACGAAGATAGCGCAGGGCTTTTTTGAGCGCATAGCCATTGTAGAACGGCCCATAGTATTCGGCGCCATCATCAGCCGGATTGCGAGTGAGCGTCACCGTTGGCCACTCGCTCTTCATATCTATCCGCACGAAGCTTTGGCTCTTGTCATCACGTAGTAAGATATTAAAGCGCGGCATATAGCGTTTGACCATCTCACTCTCGAGAAACAGCGCATCTATTTCACTCTCCGTCTCAACCCAATCTGTGTCGTGGATCTCTGCCACCAAGGCAATTGTCTTGGCGTCCAAGTTACGTGAACTCTGAAAATATTGCTTAACCCTATTACGAAGTACTGCCGCCTTGCCCACATAGATGACCTCACCTGCTTTACTCTTATGGAAATAGACTCCTGATGAGCGTGGCAATGTCTTTAATTTTTCCTCGAGTGCTTTGTTCACAATCTCATTATAATCTAGAGAGACAGATGAACACTAGGGCCACTCTATGGCCTAAATCACATAATACTCTAAGATGTCGTGACTTTGCGATCATCACCCCTGTTTATATAACGCTAGCGCTTTTTCTATTTTGATGACATAAGTATTGACATTTATTAACTCTTGTGATATTATCGACGTATCACTGGTGAGTGTGAGGTTCTGTCTCTAGCCAAGAGGATACGACAGATAAGAGAGTACGCTTTGCCACGATGGGAACATTAAAAATCAGGCTATAACTTGCTGCACTTTTTAGTGTAGCAATTTTGTGAAATATGAAGTTATCCTTCCCTGTCTGTGATAGGCAGTGAGCCAGCTCACATTCCAATAGAGATTTTGAGTTGACTCGCTGCCTCTCACCACAAGGGGGCGGCAGTACTCGAGAAAGGTTCTCGAGAACTACGATTCCCCTCGTGGGGGAAGGAGATGGACCAATGTCTGCAAGTGACAACCCGAGTGGGCCCGACACCAAGCAGAGGAGCATGAACGGACGCATCGCTCTCGGCGGCGTGATCATTGTGCTCATCGTTGCTGTGGGTGGTGCCGCTCTTCTGCTCAAGGGGGGCGACGACACCAAGCCCACGGCCGGCAAGCCGACCGCAACCAACTCGTCCACCTCGGCAACCGCCGAGACGGACGGAGCGGCCAGCCCCAGCGAGTCCGCAACAGTGAAGGACGGTGGCAAGAAGGAGATCGTTCCATTCGTGGACGAGGCTCCCGACAACCCGTCGGCCGACACCACGGACGACCCGCTGACTCCTTCCACCCTCCCCGTCGGGCTCTGCCCGACACTGGAGAACTGGAAGACCCTGGTGAACTGCGTCGAGAACAACAACCTCGACTGGTACATCCAGGGTGTCAACCAGCGCAAGGAGAAGACCGGCTTCGACTGGTCGGACATCAAGCGCTGGGCGGGCGCCAAGAACGCGGACCTCGCTGAGGTGCGCGTGATCCAGGTCTTCGGGCCCAACATCAGCGACAAGGAGGCGCGCAAGCGTGCCGCCCTGCTGGTGGGCGACGATGCGGCGAACAACATGAGGATCGTTCGCCAGCCTTCGTGCTTCGTCAACACCCGCGGTCTGGAGCACGGAGCCATGGAGGACTTCGCGTACTGCCCGCCGGGCTCGCGCCAGGTCAGGGTCTCCCTGGTCCCGGCTCAGATGAAGAAGGGCAAGATCGTCGGCATCGTCAACAGCGACTCCGGCGTCTTCATCGACTGCGACAACCTGTTCTGGATCCCGGACGTCATCATCGCCCCGGGCTACCCGCCGCAGAAGCAGCCGACGCCCACCCCGGAGTGCAAGAAGAAGGTCTGCGGTACGCCTCCCAAGGAGGCCTGCCCGTGGAACCCCTCCCTGCCCCCGGGTTCTCCCAACTGCCTGAAGCCCAAGGACCCCCGTCAGGGGACCCAGGAGCAGGGCAACAACCGCGACGGTGGCGGTGGCAAGGCACCCAAGCAGACCGACCCCGTCGGTCCGCCCAAGGGTGGCACTCCGCCGCCGAAGTACACGCCGCCGGCCCCGCCGGCGCCGTCGTCGACCCCGCGGCCTCCCGAGGAGGTTCCGACGCAGAAGCCCTCTGGGCCTCCCGCAACGGAGCACACCCCGGAATGCCCCAACGCCGACAACCCGGCCTGCGGGTGACATGACTCCTCTTCCCGAGGAGCCTGGCTCCCCGGAGTGCACCCAGAGCGATCTGGCTCTGCACTCCGGGGATAAGTCCACTTCACACTTCATATTCCGCGAACAAGCCAGAGAGATCAATTCTCGCTCGAGCACTGCTCGCGATCTGAGTTGATCTCTCTGGAGATCACACCTTAGTACATCAAGTTATAGTCTGATTCGGTCCCTTGGAAGAACATTAACAATTTGGCGGCTTATACATAAACTTAGACCAATTTACTACTGATCAATGTAATTAATTTGACTCAACTGCGAGACGAGTCAAAAAGGAGAAATAACTATGCGTAATTTATTGAAGAAATTACGTCTGGCGCCTAAGAAGCTTGCTGCTGTTGTAGCGATAACTGCTGCGGTAGTTGCTATACCTGCAATATCGCTCGCTTGGGGACCAGACCGTGAAACATTCACAACTGCACATCCTGCAAACTACGTTACATTCAACTCAATCACAGACAATCCTGTGTATGGTGACGAGCGTAACTTCGTTAACGTAAAAGACGCTGCCAACACCCAGGATGGTGGTTGGCAGGACACTGTAAACGTACAACCAGGCAAGAAATACCTTGTCCGAATGTATGTTCACAACAACGCCGCTGAGAACCTCAACCTAAAGTCGATCAACACTCGCGTGAAAGCAAGTGTCCCAACGACAACAGGCAAGAATGTATCAATCAGCGGTTTCGTTAGTTCAGACAACGCCAAGCCTGGTGAGGTCTGGGATGACATCCACTTTGCAAGTAGCAAAGACTTCAACCTTGCCTACGTTCCAGGTTCTGCACGAATCTACAACAACGGCTATGCAAAGGGTGGCAACGGCCAAGCACTACCTGACAGTATCGTCACAAGTGCTGGTGCAAAGATTGGCTACAATGGTCCAGATGGAATCGTGCCAGGCTGTTTCAAGTATGACAACTACGTATACTTTGAAGTCCAGCCACAGTTTGCCGCAAAGCCTGACTTTACTGTCACAAAGGACGTGCGCAAAGATGGTACAACAACCTACGGACAAACATCAGCAGTTCAAGCTGGTGACAAGGTTAACTACCGAATCACATTCAAGAACACTGGTGAAGTTGCCCTCAAGGACGTTGTCCTAAAAGATAAGCTCCCTGCTGGTGTTACCTATGTAGCCGGCACTGCTAAGCTACAAAACAGCAACTACCAATATCCAAACATGTACTCCGTGCCAGACACTATGTTTAGTACAGGTGCAAACATTGGTGACTACGCAGTCGGCGGTAATGCATTTATTACCTTCACTGCAAAAGTTGCGGCCAAGGACGCACTTCCATGTGGTCCACAAACGCTCAAGAATATTGCTTCTGTAGCAACCGATTACGGAACAAAAGATGACGATGCAGTAGTTACTGTTGACGGCAACGAATGTAAGCCAGAAGCAAAGTATACCTGTGACGCTCTCAGCGTACAGAAACTGTCTCGAACTGAGTTCAAGTTTTCAACTGCATATACAGTAGAGAACGCAACGCTCAAGAGCATTACTTACGTCGTTAAGAACGCTGCTGGTACTGAAGTGTACCGTGGCACAGACGCAAGCTACACACAAACTACGCCAGGTGCATACACTGTCCAGGCCTACGTCACTGTCACAGTGGACGGACAAGACAAGACTGTTACCAGCGCTAACTGTGCGAAGCCATTCACTGTTACCCCAGAGAATGAAATTGAGGTTTGTGATCTTACAACAAAGAAGGTCATCACAATCAAAGAAAGTGAATTTGACAGCTCAAAGCACTCTAAGAATCTTGAAGACTGTAAAGAAGTAATCAAGAAAATCAAAGTTTGTGACCTCACATCAAAGCAGATTATTACTATCAACGAAGCTGACTTTGACAGCAAGAAGCACAGTAAAAACCTCGCTGATTGTACTGAACCAGGCAAGATCGTCGTATGTGACGTTGAAACTGGCAAAGTAGTCACTATCCGCGAGAACGAGTTTGACAGCAACAAGCACAGCAAAGACCTAAGCGACTGTAAAACAACTCCAGTCGTTGAGATGCCTACCGCTCTCCCAGAAACTGGTGGTCTTGGCAGCATCGTAACAGGATTCAGCATTGCTGGTATCGTTACTGCAGCTGCTTATGTAATTGGTCGCCGCAACACTCTTGGCTAAACGAGTCTGACCGCTCCCTCTTCGTCAGAAGGATGTCCTTCAGACACGGCAAACACTACCCCACCATCAGGCGGGGTAGTTTTGCGTATCTCGTATTTGAGGTATACTGTCCTCAGCACATAAGTCCGCATCAACGGCGAGTCCTGATCCTCGGGGGAACAACTCGCTACCGGCACTGCTCTTATAGTCCGGGGACTTTTATTAACAATTAATAGGAGTCTCGCTATGTCAAAAATGACAAAAGAGGAGCAATTAGACTGGTACGAGCGGTCCCACAAGAACTGGCGTTCTTGGGGCAGCTGGTTCAGTTGGGGATCACCAGTTGGGCTTGGGCTCTTCTTTATCTCCATTGCGGTGACGATCTGGATCATCAGCCAGGCGTTCTAAAAAAATCCCCGCCCTTACAACGGCGGGGATTTTTTATGTTTTCTGGTAGAACTGCGATAGATTCTTGTAGGCTTTGGTTGTAAACGCATAGAGTACAACGATCAACATAATCAAGCTTGCGATCAAGAAAACAAGCGCTATACCTCTAGCCTCACCATCGCCAAGTAGCCAGCCAAACGTCGCTTTGCCATCAGGCGAACGCATAAAGGGAATAATCATAAACTGCGCGATCGGCGCCACAATAAATGCACTGATCGGCGAGCTGGCGGACTCGATGGCTTGTGCGAGACCAAACACCCTACCCTGTCGCTTCATCGGCACTACCCGTTGGATAATCGTCTGCTCGGCCGCTTCAGCCGCTGGCATCAAACACATGAAGATAAAGATGCCTACAGTGTAGAGTAGCCAGAATTCTCGTATCGTGAATAGCCCCCCTAAGATAGCAACGCCGATATTGATCAATAGCATTGTCTTCAGTGGGTTTTTGCCAAGTCCTTTCTTGGCAACAATCGCTCCACCTACGATAAACCCTGTGCTCGTGATTCCCAGTACAACACCCCACACCTCGACCGGAAAGAGCGTCAGTCCATAAGGGTCCATTAACGCCATAAAAACACCACCGATGAGGTTATTGAAGGTGGTGAACACGATAAGCCACACAAGACCTGGGACCGATCGAATCGCCGCAATACTTCCTTTGATGTCAATCTTTTTGCCCTCAAGTTCTGGATCATGATAAATCTTCTTTTCAGGAATGCTCACAAAGAACAAATGCACCATGGCAACTGCAGTAAATGCAATCGCGATTGCAAGCGTCCATCCCATACCTAGGAGTCCGATAGAAAGACCAGAGAACACACTTGTTACCATGAAGGCTACGCCTTGTACTGTGCCGACCATACCGTTTGCTTTGTCTCTCCCCTCCTTGGGTACAAGCAACGTTACAGTAGTCGACAGTGCAATGTTGCGCATGTTTTCGATCACCCCACCAATCAAGATAATACCCGCAAACAACCAAAAGACAGGTCCGCTCCAGTCGATCAAAGCCTCTTTGGGAAACGCGAGATATACAAGCCCCGCCAACGCAAAACACACGAAGGTAAAGATCGATGAAAATACCATGACGTTTTTCTTTTTGTTGTGATCGACGATCGTGCCAAAAATAATGCTAAATACAGCCACTAGCAGCATGTAGAGACCACCGATAATACCCGTTGCAAGTACCGACTTAGTCTCAAGATATACCCAAAATGTCAACGCAAACCATAGATAGCTCGTAGTCACATTTGCGATCAATGTGTTGAGTAGAACTTGATAAAAGTGTTTCATTAGTATGATTGTACGCTATAACCGTTTACTTGTGTGAAAAAATGCAGAATGGCCTATCTTGCTGTATTGCGGATATCAACACCCGCCATGATGACATCCCCAGATATCACCAGCACCGGCGCACCCTTCTTGGCATCTTGCTCAGTCCGATCATTTGTGCCTGCCATAATATTGTTGACCTGATTATGAATAACTACATCTTTTGGCACGAGAATCTCAACACCGCCCCAAAAAGCAAACACTTCAACCACCGCCCCGTCTTGTATCTTTGCCTTACGTAGGTCTATCTTTGCTCCACCCATAATAGCCGTCAATTTTGAGGCTTTGAAATCTTGTGATGTGTTGGTCGCATCAGCCCCTGCCATGATAGCCGTGACGTCATCACGCTGGCTTTTGCTCACTGTCTTACCTACATAGCTTCGACGAAAAATAAATGACAGCCCAACAACAATAATAAACAGTGAAACAATTACTGGCCACGGCTGAAATGACACAAGATCGAGCTCGCGAAGTTGGTAGAGTCCACCGAGAATAACGAGAAAAAGCGCTACGAGCCAGCTGCGGGCATTGTTGAGTAATATAAGTAGACCAGCCGCCACAATCAAAAGTGGCCAATAGTTTTTCAGTGCATCGTTCATATTGATTAGCTGGGTGTTCTGCAGCAAAAACAGTCCGCCTGCTACCAGTAATATAATTCCAAAAATCACCCGTGAAGACTGAGACCTATTCATTTACTTTCCCCCGACTTATACTTATCTATCTTGATTGTACACCTATATGAGTTGACGGGTCACAAAAAGTGCCCCTACGCGTCATCAGCTGCTTTGTCCGCTGAGATTTTGAGTGGCTTTTTACTTTTGATTTCATATTTAAGACCTGTAATTGGTGACTCGATATAGTCCTCGTTGAGTACATTGATGAACTTAACAATGTCCTTCTCATCCATAATGATGATCGCGCCACTATCATCCTGCATCAGATCAACTTCCATATCATCGGCATGCTGCATAAGCTGCTCTTGGGTCATGAGATGAGGATCTAGTTTTTGCAATTTTTTGATAGTTGATCGTCGACCCTTGAGCAGGCCATTGATCGTAAGTCCTTCGGCCAAGCTCAAACGGAAGTTTGCCTCGATCTCCTTAATCTTTTGCTCAGCCACATATGCTTCCTTGGCATCATAGCCAAATAGCGTCTTGAGCTTCGCTTGGGAAAAGACATACATATCTTGGTCAACCACCATCAAATGGTTGTCGTCGGGAATACGAAGCGCAGCCTGAGCATCAAACGATACGAACTTGCCATTTTTGAGCATCCAGCCCTTTTGACCGCTCATTACATTGCCACCCGGAAGCTGCTTGATGACATAAAAAGGTTGCTTAAACTTGGCATGCGAGATACGCACTACGATACCCTTCATGCGAGCAATATCATGCTCCTCGTCATCAAATATCTCCATCTCAGCTTCTTGAGTCTTGATCCAACGAAGTACATCAGCAGCTTTTGTCACATTACTAACACGCGTAAATTGCAGAACATTCGCCTCAGCTTCGGCAGCTTCGAATGGTCGCACAACAAGGCCCATCTCCGCACCAGATAGGACATATTCAATAATTTCGTCGATAAATAATGGCTCCATCTGCTTATCGAGGTCTTGGGAGCGACTTGTTCGATACACTACACCGTTGCGATTAAAGAAGAACAAATCAAAGCGGAGTTCACCTTTGTACTGGATGATATTGTTCGCCCACTGAAATATATCCGATTGTTCATAATCAGCCTCTTCTGCGACCTGTAATTCTGTTGGTAACGGCAATGAAGTGGCGGCAACTTCAAGGTTCTCAATCGGCTTATTGTCCATTTAATATTCCTGTTTATATTGAATAATACTCGTATCATTGTAACGCAAATTGGTTGATGCAAATGATGTAGAATGGTCCTCAAAATTTCGAGATAATCTATCAGCCATTGATCGTCGACATGTCTTGACCTACAAAGCTTAGGATCCACGCACCTGCTCAATTGCAACCCTGTGAGTCGCCGATTGAATCTGACCTGAGTTATAGACTTCTAGCTAGAATTGCATGTACTCGCTTTTCAAGCACCGGTACTATTTCATCCTCGAACCATGGGTTAATGGCACGCCAGCGAAAGTTGAGTGGGCTTGGATGCACCAACGGGAAGTACTGTGGCAGATAGTCTTCATAGGATCGAACTGTTTCGGTCAGGTTTACCTTGGCAGCTTTGCCCAGGTAATACTTCTGCGCATAGGCACCAATCAGGATAATTAATTCTACTCCTGGTATCAGCCCAAATAACTGTGGATGCCATTTTTTGGCGAAGTCTTTTCGAGGAGGTAAGTCACCATGTACTCCTTTTCCTGGATAGTAGAAATCCATTGGTGTCAGAGCAAAGAGATCCGGGCTATAGAACTGCTCGTCAGTAACCCCAAGCCATTTACGCAGCAAGATACCGCTTGCATCATTCCACGGCTTCATGGAGGCTTGCGCTTTACTGCCTGGCGCTTGACCAATGATGATAATCTTTGCTCTTGGACCTGCTGTATACACGGGTGTGTATCCCTTGGCTTTCATTTCAATATTCATAGGATCATCGCAAATTGCCTGATACACCTCGTTGAATGGATCTGTCATATACCCATTGTAACGCCAACTAATCGCAGGGGAGTGCTACACTAAAGATATGGAATTAACCGAACTCCTTTACTCCCTCATCATTGGACTGGTCGTGTCACTCGTCATCAATCTTTCAATGTTTCTCATTGCATTTCGTCTACAGTCCGATAAGCTGACAGATATTTCATATGCGGTAACCTTCGCAACCATTGCCATCTGGGGCTTCGTAAGCTCGAGTCATACCTGGTATCACCTCCTGCTGATGACTATGGTGCTTATATGGGCCACAAGACTCGGTGGTTTTCTACTATATCGCGTTATCAAGAGTGGCAAAGATGCTCGATTTGATGCTATGCGAGGCAACTTCATAAAATTCGGTAAATTTTGGCTTGCCCAGGCGGTCACCGTGTGGGTGATGATGATACCGAGCATGTTTGCATTCGCGTCGAGTGCACAACCATCATTAACTGTCATGCTTGTTGTTGGCCTTTCGCTTTGGGCTATTGGCCTAATATGTGAAGGAACTGCAGATATACAAAAACTAGTTTTTAGTAGCAATCCAAACAACAAAAATAAGTGGATAGAGTCGGGTATATGGAAGTATTCTCGCCATCCCAATTACTTCGGTGAAATCCTTGTATGGATCGGCGTGTATTGCATTGCGCTGGTGACGCTGAGTTCTCTACAAAGTGTAATTGGACTCGTAAGCCCGCTCTTCATCACCATATTATTACTCTTTGTCAGTGGCGTACCAATACTTGAAAAATCAGCTGATAAACGCTGGGGAGACAATGCATCATACAGACGATACAAGGCTCGCACCAGCCTCCTTATTCCCTTGCCAAGAAAAAAATAGTCATATCAGTGCTCAACATCCTGGATCGATTACTCTATACTTGAACTATGAGGCCATTTATTCATCGTTTTGATACCAGCATCAATAGTATTGTTACCAGCTGGCCGATTTCTCTCAAGCCATTCTTTTTGGGTATCACAATGCTGGGTGATCCTATCGTTACTATTGGCATAGGGCTTATTGTTGCTGTCTATGGCTACTTCCAAGCAAATATCCGGCTCGTACTCGCAGGAGTAACTATCTGGATTACACTTGTCCTCGGTGCAATCTTAAAGCTCCTATTTGGACGCGAGAGGCCTCTCACCGATTACGCTGCAAACATGCACTTTCCTACCCTTAGCTTTCCAAGCGGGCACGCAAGCGGTGCCACTATAGCATACGGACTGCTCGCCTACATTGCGTGGCATTTGCTTCCTGAACCCTGGAATTACATCGTTGTTCTCCTTCTAGTTGGGCTCATCGTACTCATTGGACTATCACGTGTATACCTGGGTGCACACTTTCCAAGCGATGTTGTTGCTGGATGGGGGCTTGGTATACTTGGACTTCTCGTTATCATATTGATCATAAGGCCATTTGCATGAAAATAATCATTGTCTACAATCCAAAATCAGGCTCCGCACTTAGTAGAGAGGAGCTTCGTAAGAAATGTACCAAGGCAGACATAGAGATTGAGCAATTTATTGCTATCAAAGACGGTTTCGAAAAGAAACTAAAGTCACACATTGAAAATGGTGAAACGATAGCTGCCGTCGGTGGTGATGGGACTATCAGCGCAGTTGCGGGATTGCTTGCCCACACAAAAGCAACGCTTATACCACTTCCAGGTGGCACTCTCAACCACTTCACAAAAGACCTGAAGATACCGCAAAACATTGATCAGGCACTGATGCGACTTAAAAAATGCCAAGCGCGTTCGATTGACATTGCAGCAGTTGAAAACACGTTTTTTATCAATAACTCAAGCATGGGTCTTTACCCTGCATCACTTCATGATCGCGAAGAGCTCGAGACAACAACGGGCAAGTGGCCTGCAGCGGTTATCGCATCGATCCGAGCACTTATACGATTTAAGACATATACCGTAACGATAGATGATCACACCTTTAAGACTCCGTTTATCTTTGTAGGCAATAACCGCTACTCGCTTGAGACTCTTGGAGGAACAGAACGCACCTCCCTTGATAAAGGCCACTTAACCGTTTTTGCCGCCAAGACACAATCACGACTTACATTATTGAAGATTGCTTGTTTTGCACTTATTGGCAAGACAAAACAACTCACTGAATTCGATGAGTTTCATCCTAAAGCATTTACCCTCAAAACAAAGCGATCAAAGCTCTCAGTTTCTCATGATGGTGAGGTATCAAAATTTACTTCACCACTCAAATTTGAGATCCACAGCAAAGCCCTCAAGATTCTGGGTTAAGATGCGCCTGAAGCGTCGACTAACTCAGCGAGCTTTTTTGCTGTCGTAATATTTCTAATAGTCATCTCACGATATAGTGGTGTACCTATTACCTTTAAAAGACTGTATTTTGATTGGTTGCGTCTTGTGATGTTGGCAAGGACAGCACCTTCAACATAGATCATCGTTTCGACCTCGGGCCTATACCCCATTTTGTCTAAAATATCTGGCGCATCTACATTCTCAAAGAGATAGAGAACATCAGACTTTTGTCCAGACTTATCAGGTTTTGGTGCATCGTTTGTCCAGTCATCGGGAATCATCGATGCAATTTTTTGTATCTTTTTACCCGATAGCACAAGTGTTGGAATAGGGAATCCGAAGTGTGCTTCAAGCGCCTGCTGCACAACACTTGCATCTGGCTCATCATCGCTTGAAAACACTGCATTACCAGAGTTTATATATACAGTCACATCACGAAAGCCTAGCCCCTCAAGTACCGTCTTCAGTTCGGCTTTCGGAACTCGATGATTCCCTCCGACATTAACCCCGCGAAGTAGTATGACGTACCTCATTACTTGTCTAGCCTATCAAAATCAGGTCTAATACTCACCGAGATCGCGTCACCATCAGCCACATTCTCTGCTTTACGTATCTTTGCGCTCACCGCAAAAAACCATCGCTGCTCACCCATACTCATAATTGTTGTAGGGTAGATGGTTTTGCCTATCGTCACCAGTACCGGCACGTTACCATTTTTGCCGGCATCGTTTCGTAACTGTTGAGTAATATCAGCGGGGAGCAGTACAATATGCCAGCCACCTTCACCCATCACCTTTTTAACCTTGCCAGAAAACTGCAAATCGCCCATATAATTCCTTTCAGTATATACTCAGCATGTTTGTTCGTATGCAATTATTATACCCTCTCGATGTTGTAGTAAAATAAATGTATGTCTACAAAAACTCTTTCCGTCGGTACGATTCATGACAAAATGCCCGCAGATCTTGGCAAAGCACTACTTGCCGACAAAGAAGCAGTCGATGCCTGGGAGAATATCACACCACTCGCACGCAACGAATGGATTTGCTGGGTCGAAAATGCCAAGCTGATCGAGACGCGAAAACGACGAATCGAACGCACCCACACCGAACTAGCCGAAGGTGTACGACGGCCCTGCTGCTGGATCGGCTGCATTCATCGTACTGATAAGGCTATCAGTCCGTCAGTCAAATGGGCACTGAGCAAAAAGAAATAATCGCAATTTAGTATTCTGCAATCACGATCTTGTGCTGCGCCATCATCGTTTTGAAAGCACCAGGCTTCTTCATCAACTCTTCCATGTTTTCGGGCACAATCTGCCAACTTAGACCATATTGATCCTTGCACCAGCCACATTGCTCTGACTCTGGAACCTTTGACAGCTTTTCCCAATAGTAGTCAATTTCTTCCTGGTCTTTGCATGGTACAGAAAAAGAAACTGATTCATTAAACTTGAATTCAGGTCCCGCATTGATTGCGACAAATCGTGTTCCCATTAGCTCAAATTCAACCGTCAAGACTTTACCGGCTAACTCTTGCTGAAACTCAGCAAGACCCTCGTCCGCAGTATTGGGGTAATATTCCGTGCTCAGTATCTTACCATCCGGGAAGACCGAAACATAGTAATCAGCTGCCTCTTTTGCATTGCCATCAAACCACAAATTTGGAACTATTCTTTGACTCATAATCTTTACTCCTCTATAAGCGCTAAAATGTTGTTACTTGGATCCTTAAACCACGCAATGTTTGGTCCCATACCGGCGTCTTTGCCACGAAGCACACCATGCTCATCCTGCTCGGCCGGCAAGTTGTCATAGCGCTCAAAAACGACACTTTTCTGTATCAGATTATCAATCGCTGAGTTGATATCATCTACGACAAAATTCAACACTGTGAAACTGGCAGGCTGGTGATCCTCTTTCGGATAAATGAAAACCTGCTGGCCGTTCACGTTAAAGCCTATGCCGCCCATTTCATCACTCAATTCTAGACCAAGCACCTGACCATAGAATTGCCTGCATGCATCGATATTGTCGCTCGAGTAGCCACTAAATGCACCCTTAATATTCATACCGCTTCCTCCTAGTCTTGGTTATTACGCCTCTTTTGGTACTACAAGCTGCTGCATCGCCCACTTGTTGCCGTCCGGGTCGGTAAAACGTGTGAAAATTCCCCAAGGCATGTTTTCGATCTCTGTTGCTTCAACGCCGTTTTCGATCAAATACACATACGTAGCTTCAGTATCTTCCACTACACATTGAATTTCCTGTGTCCCTGGCTGCATCTCTGTGATGCCTTCGCCAATAACGATTGAACACGCAGAACCAGGCGGCGTTAATTGCACGAAGCGTAAACCTGGCTGTACTTTGTGATCATGATCGAGATTAAATCCAGCTTTCTGCGTGTAAAACTCAATCGCTCGATCGGTATCGCTCACCGGGACTGGTACTAATTCGATTCTCATTTCCATCTTGCTTCCCCCTTATCTTTTCCTATACTGGACTGATCTGAGCCTTACGATATTCAACAACACGCTTCACTAACTCCACCGGCAGTGGTTTATCGAGAGGGAACTGGACTGACCCTTTGCCTTGCTTATACTCGGCAAACTCTTTAGCAAAGGCTTCGTGCCCGTTAGGGGTAGCGTAAAATCCAACGTGCTGTTTGAACCCACCGAAGTAGACAAGTGGCTTGCCATTCAACTTATACCCTACAAGTCCGTAACTAATAGATTCAGTCGCTTCTGGTACCTCAGCACGTATAAGCTTTTGCATCAGCCTCAGGCGCTCGCGCACAACTCCATCAAACTGATCGATATAGTCGTCAACATCACTTATCGTCATGTCTTTAGTATACGCCCTTTACGCAACCAACACATCCAAGCGGTTGAGCTGACTCGTAAAGCCTTCAACCATACCCATCTTTAGAAGCTCTTCAATTTGCTCGGCACTATCAGCAACACTTCGACTGACGATCTTTGTGTTGCCATTCTGTTCGATAAACTCGTTTGTGACGGTCATCGCAGGTAGCTCTTCGTTAATAGATCCGTTTTCATCGGAGAAATAGTCCTTATAGCTAAAGCTATTGCCGTTATCAACATCCTCGATCTCCATCAACCCCCATGATGTTTGGCCGAACCACTCACCCTGGTTTTCATCAACACATTTCATAGCATAGTGCACGCGACCACCTGAGCGAAAATCAAACTCTTTTGTTGTGGTTTCCCATCCCTCTGGGCCCCACCATTTTTCAAACCAGTCCTTATCTGCATAAGCCTTCCAGACTTTGTCTTTTGGTCCATTCGCCACAAATTCAATTGTCAGCGTCTTTGCATCGAGATCTTTACTTACACTTACTTCAGCCATAGTTACTCCATTTCATTTACGATAGTATTCAGTTTGTCATAGCGGCCTTGCCACATTTGACGGTACTGCTCAAGATATTCATCGGCGCTTTTTAGAGCACCGGGTGCCAGCGACACCATGTGTTTTTTGCCCTCCTTTCGCTTATTAATCAACCGTGCCTTTTCAAGCACCTTCAGGTGTTTCGATATACCAGCGAAGCTGATGTCATGGCGGGCGACTAACTCACCAACGGAGTATTCTCGACGGGCAACCTGTGACAGAATATCTCGCCTGATTGGATCACTCAGTGAGGTAAAGATATTATCGAGTTGCAACGTATATTCAACCATATGGTTAAATGATAATCTAAAATAAACTTAATGTCAACAAATAGTGTGATTCTCACACGATCGTATTGTTGTATTTATATCATCAAAAAGACGAGGCAGGGGAGCAATGATTAGCTACTACACCTCTACGGCCATTTTTGCTTCGTGCTTTTCTTTGCATTCTTTTGTATGAAAGAGCAGGTCGGGATTTTCTTTGCAATTTTCACATATAAGTACAAGATCATTACACTCCATATGTGCACAGTTCTCGAAATTGCTTGTCTTGCCCTCGCAGTGGGTACATTCGCCAATTGTCTTTGCATGATCAGAAAAATCTACCGTCATACGGTCGTCAAAGACTCGGAGGCTACCCTCCCATAGTCCGTCATCGCCGTACGCTTCACCGTACTTCACAATACCGCCGTCAATTTGGTAGACATCTTTGAAGCCACGTTTTTTCATCATGGCAGAGATAACTTCGCAGCGTATACCGCCAGTGCAATAGGTAACGATTTTCTTGTCTTTGATATCGTCGTATTTATCACTTTCAAGTTCCGCTATAAAATCACGTGATGTATTCGTGTTTGGCACCACCGCATTTTTGAATTTGCCGATCTTTGCCTCGTGCTCATTGCGGCCGTCAAAGAATACTACATCATCACCATATTTCTCAACCAGTTCATGTACCTGCTTTGGCTTGATATGTTTGCCGCCGCCAATCACACCGTTTTCATCAACATCAAATTCATTGTCAGAATTCTTAAAGCCCACCAACTCACGGCGATGCTTTACACTCATGCGTGGGAAATCTTCTCTGCTACCATCGCTCCATTTAAAAACAATATTTTTAAAGCCTTCAAACTTTTTGGTTTCTTTAATGTATTTTTTAAGATCATCCACCTCACCACCAACCGTACCGTTCAGACCATGCTGACTGACAAGAATTCGACCATTCAGATTTAGGCTGTCGCAAAGTGTTTTTTGCCACAACTTCACAGCCTCCGGGTCTTTCACCGGCGTGAATTTATAGTAGAGCAGAATCTTTTGCATCAAGCAATATTATAGCACATTTACCCCTATAGATTGAAGATGATAGCCAGCTCTTGCTCCGTATAGCCAAGAACACTTGCGAGTTTATCCAGCTGCTGGAATTTACAGTATTTTATTGGCTGACCATTGGCTGAGTATATGCGGTAGTAGTGGTCAAAACGTCGTATCTCGCCCTTAAAATTCTTTGCGGTCGTTGGTTCGTCGATACGCCTGATCACCCATCCAGGCGGCTCTGTATCAAGAATTCGTTTGATTTTTGCATAATGATTAAACGCCATAGCTCTAGTATACGAGGTACAATGAGACTATGCCTCGACATCATGAATATTCTCAACATTTTTTACGTAGCCCACGACTTGTGGCTGAGCTAGTTGGTCATTCCAATATACGCAAAAATGACACCGTGTATGATCTCGGTGCTGGGAGTGGCATTATATCAAGCGTACTTACAAGACGATGCAAAAATGTTGTTGCAGTGGAAATTGAGCCAGCAGCCTTGAGTAAACTAGAGGCAAATCTTGGCGCGTCAGCAAACGTTACTATACTCAGAGAAGACATCCTGAAACTAACTCCACCTGAAGAGCCCTACAAAATCTTCTCTAATATTCCGTTTAGTCTGAGTGCAGACATCGTGCGTAAATTCGTTTTTGCAGATCAACCACCAAAGAGTATGTATTTCATCGCTCAGAAGCAATTTGCCCGCAAGCTCGTACCTGGTGATGATCACTTCACCTCGCAGCTTGGTGCAGAAATTGGTCCACTTTTTACTGTGCGTATCCGAAAACCACTCAGAAAGACAGATTTCACCCCACCCCCAGCTGTTGACACCGTTCTTCTTGAGCTGAAGCAGCGCGAGACCTCTCTCATTAAGGTCAGCCTGGTTGCATCATATCGTGATTTCATCCGTCGTTGTTTTAGCGACCAGAAATACTTTACTCAGCTGCAAAAACCTTTTTCTGCCGAACTACGACCCTCACAGCTGACACTCGAACAATGGATACAGCTCTATGCTACGATAAAAGCATGAGCAACTTCCAAACTTTTGATCACTGGTTTATAGGCTTCGCCAAACGATACTCTAGGTGGATCGCTCGCGTTGCACTATTTGTTATCTTCTTTTACTTCGGATTCCTCAAACTTGTTGGCGCAAGCCCCGCTAGTGAGCTTGCACTTGGATTCGCTACTCAGATGGGCATGGGTGCGTATGCCCATGAGCTATTCATCGCGCTTGCCTTTGCTGAATGTGTTATCGGTCTGATGATCATGATCCCAAAACTGACTCGTCCAGCTATATTACTGATGCTACTTCATATGGTATTGGTATCCGCACCTCTCCTGCTCTACCCTGAGGCTGTTTGGTCAGCGCCATTCGTTCCAAATCTCGAAGGCCAGTATATTATCAAAAATGCAGCGCTTGTTGCCCTAGCACTCGGACTAGTTGCCGCCACAAAACCAATCAGCTCACGCAAACATTGACGGCGATATAGACAATCGATACACTAGTATTACTATGATTCATACTCTGAATCCTCTACTCGTGCATGTTTGGACGGACCAAACCACTGACGAATAATTATAGAAATTCTTATCGAGGGAGACAATTTGAACATCAACAAAGAGACATTGAAGCTCTACTGGCAACAAGTGCGTCGTCACCGGGTCAGTTTTGTCATTATGCTGGTAGCTATTCCGGTCGGTGCAACGTTAATCGATAGCATACTGCCGTATCTTCTCAGTGAAGCAATTGGTTCGATTAGTAACAACGGTAGTGCCCAGCTCTATACCCTCCTAGCACTTGCAGCCATGATTGGTGTCGTCGGAGCATGCTTAAACTTTATTGGATTCCGGGCTATGGCGTATCACGAGGCGCATATTCTTGCTAATCTCCGTGAATCTACATTTGTTAGCCTGATGCGGAAGGATCATCAATTCTTTACTAACCAGAAGATCGGGGCAATGACCAGCCGGTACATTGACTTTGTACGGAATCACATCACCCTCCAAGACCTATTTATTATTCGCACCCTCGGTTTTATTATGACCGTCGGAAGCGGACTTGTTATTTTGTTTGCACATTCATGGATTGTCGCAATGATTGTCATAGCAATGATTGTCCTCCTCGTTATCGAAATCCGCTGGGGAACAAAAAAGCGTGCTCCATGGAGACATGAGCGCAGAACTTTGGTATCCGAGATTCACGGTACTGTTGCAGATGCGCTCACAAACAATCTGACGGTGCGCACATTTGCGGGCGAAACACGCGAGATCAAGCACCTACAGACAATGACTAAGCGTTTCACCAAGCTCTACAAAAAAGATATTGGTTTTCTTGTCGCTGAAGGTTCTTCTCGTGTTGCCATCATGGTGATCATACAGGTTGTTGCAATCGTTATCTCAGCAACTATGGTTGCAAATGGTTCTATGAGTATCGCAGCAGCTATTTTCGTACTCGCTTACATGCAACGTATCGGATCACAGCTTTTTGTACTCGGTGATATTATCAATGGCTACGACCAAGCCTTTTTGGATGCGCAACCGATGACTGAAATGCTTTTGACAGACAATATAGTCAATGATGACAAGCAGGCGCACCGTCTTACGATATCATCACCATCGATTGACTTCTCTGAAGTATCATACCGCTACCCAGATGGTGTTGTTGATGTACTTGATACCATCTCCCTCCGTATTCCGGCTGGGCAAAAAGTTGGTATGGTTGGACACTCGGGTGCAGGCAAGTCAACCATCGTGCAGTTGCTACTTCGTTTTAGTGATGTGACAAAAGGTTTGATTAAGATTGATGGCCACGATATTCGCACTATCACCCAGGAGAGTCTTCGCGAAAATATCAGCTATGTGCCACAAGAACCCCTCATGTTCCATCGTTCCCTGCGTGAAAACATTGCCTACGGCAAGGCGGATGCAACCGACAAAGAGATTATCGCAGCAGCCAAAAAAGCTCATGCACTGGAGTTTATCAACAAACTGCCACAAGGACTCGACACGACCGTTGGTGAGCGAGGCATCAAACTAAGTGGTGGCCAACGACAACGAATCGCCATCGCCCGGGCGATCCTAAAGGATGCGCCGATACTTGTACTCGACGAGGCAACCGCGGCCCTTGACTCGGAGAGTGAAAAACTTATCCAGGCTAGCCTTGATGAACTTATGAAGGGCCGCACCTCTATCGTAGTCGCCCACCGCCTTTCGACCATCGCTAAGCTTGATCGAATCATTGTGCTTGGTGAAGGAAAGATCATTGAAGATGGCACACATAAAGAACTCCTAGAAAAAGGTGGTACATACGCGTCACTTTGGAATCACCAGTCTGGTGGATTTATCGAGGAATAAAAGATTTCTTTATTGTTACTCAGCTTTGTCGGTTGATGCTTCGCTTGCTTCACCTTCAGCCGGAGCTTCAGCTTCACCATTTTCAGACTCAACTTCAGACTCGTCTTCCGCCTCACCTGCTGCAGCTTCATTTGCAGCCTGAAGAGCACTTGGCTCCCATACGCTTGCGACAACAAGCTCGGTCACACTATGGTGCTCTTCATCATCGTCACCATGACCACTCTCGTGCTCTACAAGTTCTACATTCTCTGGTAGTGCAATCGTCTCAAGTAGCAGTTTCTCGCCAGCTTCTTTGAGTGGACGAATATCAGCGCGAAGGGCATCAGGTAGGTCCATTGGAAGAGCCTTAACCTCGATCTTCTCTAGCGTCTGTAGCACGATGAGACCATTCTTCTCTGCTTCAGATTCACCTTCACCATCAAGGATGATAGGTACCTCTGCAACAACCGGCTCACTTGCTTTCACCGCGTGGAACGATACGTGACGGATCACTCCCTTGACTGGGTCAAAATCAACATCTTTGATCATAGCAATCTTTTTCTTACCGCCAATATTTAAGTGTACTGGTGCGTGTGTGCCTGCTTGCTTGTAAGTCTTAAGCATGACACCTTCTGCAACCTGCACACTGATTGGGTCAATGCCTGGGCCGTATACAACAGCTGGGATCAGGCCTTCATTTCGTAGTGTTTTGACTTTTTTACCGTGCACGGTACGCTCGTCAAGCGCGAGGGCTATTTTATCTCCCATCTCTCTCCCTTTCTTTGGATACCTTTACGGAGTTTAATTTTTACTAACTTTTATAGTACCACATCTGTTACAATAAAGGAAGTGGAAGCAATCTTAGAATTTATTACTCACCTTGGCTGGCTGGCAGTCGCCGCTACTATTTTTGCCGAGAGTGGCCTACTGATCGGCTTCTTCCTTCCCGGTGATAGCCTGCTCTTCACCGCAGGATTTCTCGTACAGCAGAATATTCTCCCTATTAATATTCATGTTTTTGTTGTTGTACTGTTTTTTGCCGCTGTACTTGGGGATAGCGTTGGCTACACCTTTGGTAAGAAGATTGGTCGCAAATTATTTGACCGAGAAAACACTCGCTTCTTCCGCAAAGAGAATCTTCAACGTGCTGAGGCATTCTACGAAAAACATGGGGCAAAGACAATCGTTATCGCACGTTTTGTGCCGATAGTTCGAACATTTGCCCCTATTGTTGCTGGTTCGAGCAAAATGCCGTACCGTACCTTCCTGGCTTTTAATATCATCGGGGGGGCGCTCTGGACAGTCAGCTTCACCTACCTTGGCTACTTTGCGGGTAAATTTCTTATCGACAAAGGCATTAATGTAGAGTACGCTGCCCTCATCATCATTGGCATTTCAGTGGCTCCCGTCTTGTTCCATATTCTGCTCGAAAAGGACCGACGAGGCAAACTCATCAAAGGCACCAAGCGAGAGATCGCTATTTTACTTGGTAGAAAAAAACGTTAGCTCTCTTCTAGAGTAGCGGCTTGAGATATTTACCGGTGAAGCTCTTTTGAGCCTTTACAACCTCTTCTGGCGTACCCTCGGCAACTACTGTACCACCCCCAGAACCGCCTTCAGGTCCCATATCAATCACATGATCGGCCGATTTGATAACATCGAGATTGTGCTCAATGATCACCATGCTATTACCCCCCTCAACCAGTTGCTGCAAGATTCCGAGTAATCGCTTCACATCAGCCGAATGGAGTCCAGTGGTCGGCTCATCGAGAATATACATTGTTTTGCCCGTACTACGACGACTCAGCTCACTAGCAAGTTTGATACGCTGCGCTTCACCACCTGAAAATGTTGTAGCCGGCTGGCCAAGTTTGATGTATCCGAGACCAACATCAACCAGTGTATCGAGCTTACGAGCAATGCTTGGCACATTTTCAAAGAACTTGGCTGCCTGCTCGACCGTCATCTCAAGCACGTCAGAAATCGTCTTTTCTTTGTATTTAATCTCGAGGGCTTCACGATTGTACCGTTTCCCTTTACATTCATCGCAAGTTACGTAGACATCTGGCAAGAAGTGCATTTCAATCTTAATCACGCCATCACCTTGACAATTTTCACAGCGGCCACCCTTTACATTGAAACTGAAGCGCCCTGCTTTGTAGCCACGGATGTTAGCCTCGGTTGTACCAGCAAAGAGTTCACGAATCGGCGTAAATACACCAGTGTAAGTAGCGGGATTTGATCGTGGCGTACGGCCAATCGCTGATTGATCGATGATAATTGCCTTATCAAGCTGCTTGATGCCCTCGATATTATCATGTTTGCCTGGCACTTCCTGAGCACGATGTAACCGCGCAGACAATTCTTTTGCTAGGATGTCATTTACAAGCGTTGACTTACCACTACCCGAAACACCCGATACAACGGTCATAATTCCGAGAGGGATAGTAACGTCAATGTTCTTTAGATTATTTTCCCGTGCACCAGTAATAGTGAGGTTCCTAGTTGAGTCTTTCTTTCGCCGTTTTTTAGGTACTTCGATCTTCTCTACTCCCGCAAGATATCTTCCGGTCAGGCTTGATGGATGCTTAGCGACTTCCGCCGGTGTACCATGTGCAACGACTTGACCACCATGCACTCCCGCGGCAGGACCAATATCTAGAAGATAGTCTGCTTCACGTATCGTATCTTCATCATGTTCAACAACCAGGACAGTATTCCCAAGGTCACGAAGATGCTTCAGGGTAGCAATCAAGCGATCGTTATCCCTCTGATGAAGGCCAATCGATGGCTCGTCGAGAACGTACAATACACCTTGAAGTCCGGAACCAATCTGAGTCGCTAGACGAATACGCTGCGCCTCACCCCCACTCAGAGTGTTAGCAGCACGTGAGAGCTCAAGGTACGTGAGACCGACATTACTCATAAAGCTCAGTCGATCTGTAATTTCTTTCATAATCTGACGGGCAATAAACAGTTCGTCATCTGTCAGGTTCAATGTCTGAGTGAATAGCTCCAGCGCTTCATCTACGCCAAGGTTACAGATATCCATAATATTGAGATCATGGACTGTTACCGCCAATACCACCGGCTTTAGGCGAGCACCGTTACAGGCATGGCACTTACGTTCACGCATGAAGCGTTCAATGTCACGGCGCATAAACTCGCTATCGGTTTCCTTGTGCCGGCGCTCAAGATTTGGGATCACGCCCTCATACGTTGAAGCATAGCTCCGGCCACTACCAAGCTCTACCATATACTTCTGGCTACCTGTACCGTACAGGATTTTCTCAAGTACATCTGGTTCAAGTTCACCAACCGGTGTTTTAATATCAAATCCGTGTGCATCAGCTACTGCCGCAAGTTTTTTCATATACCAGGCATCAGAGTTGACTCGATTGTATGGACGAATCGCACCCTCGGCTATCGTCAGCTTGGGGTTAAACACAAGATCAGGATCAACTTCAAGACGCGATCCAAGACCAGTACATACCGGACAAGCACCTTGTGGAGCATTAAAACTAAACAGTCTTGGCTCAAGCTCAGGAATATCTTCACCTGGATGATCAACACATGCATACCGCTGACTCAAAGTGGTTACCGTATCATGATCAACATCAAACAACTCTACTACCCCACCGCCAATATCAAGTGCCTGCTCGATAGACTGAGTGATACGTGATTGCAAGCTTTGACTCATCGCCACACGGTCAACCACAATTTCAATTGAATGTTTATATTTCTTATCAAGTACTGGAAATTCATCGAGAGCATACACAACACCATCGACTCGAGCACGCGCAAATCCCTGACGTGAAAACTGCTCTGGCACATGAGCAAACTCGCCTTTTTTATCCTTTGCAATCGGCGCCAATACGAGCAGTTTGGTCCCTTCGGGCGTTTTCATAACTTCGTCAACAATCGCCTGCGCCGTACGACGCTCGACAGGTTTACCACAAACCGGACAATGTGGTACACCGATACGTGCAAAAAGAAGACGAAGGTAGTCGTAGATCTCAGTTACCGTAGCAACTGTTGAGCGCGGGTTACGGCTGGTGGACTTTTGATCAATCGAAATCGCTGGAGATAGACCTTCGATCTGGTCAACGTCTGGTTTTTCCATCAATCCCAGGAACTGTCTTGCATAACTTGAGAGACTTTCCACGTAGCGTCGCTGACCTTCAGCATATATCGTGTCAAATGCAAGCGATGACTTACCCGAACCAGATAAACCGGTGATAACCACTAACTTATCACGAGGAATATCAACACTGATATTTTTTAGGTTGTGCTCCCTTGCACCAACAACACGTAAGACATCTGACATAACACCTTATTATAGCGCTTATTTATGTTTTATACCACCCCGCCGGATAGCACAGACACTACATATGGTGCTTATGATTGCATATAATTGACTATTAGGCTATATTGATGCATAAATTAACTCACACCTATCCATGAAATACACTGTCACTAAAATCTGCCTATTACTTTCCGCTCTATTTATCATGTTATCGTTTCACGTCGAGGAAACATTGGTGCGTTTTATTATTATGGGCGAAATCCCAGGCACAGACGTCAGTCTTTCACCAACTACCATGCTCGTTGTCTATAGCATTCTTATTCTTGCCCCAATCTGTATCGGTCTCTACAAGCTCTACGCTGCTTCACGTAACTACGCAAAAGCAAATTCTCATCTTCCAAAACGGCGCTATTCTCCACTAGCGTAGTCGTCAAACGGCATAACATCTTCAACCCATAGCTGCAGCTCTTGGAGTATAAACTGCTGTGAGTCGTTGGCATTCTTTGCAGTGCGATGAAGTGCCGACAAGAATGAAGGTAGCTGTGATTTCAGCCGGTTGGATCGCCACTGCTCCCAGGACGTCTTCTCATCTTCCGATAGTGAACTCGGGAAATTGCGCGCTTTGTAGTGCACAAGTAAGTCCGGTAGACGTTCATCCCGAAACTCCGGGTGAAAGTCGGCAAGTGCGTTACTATCTGCATTGCGAACCGCTTCAATGCGAACCCTATCAATATCTGGGACAAACGCGTCATACAATTGAGCCTCAGGATCGTTACTTGGCTTGAACTCACGTTTTTGTTCAAAGATGCCTCGTAGCTTTTCAGAGAAATCTGGATTGTCGAGCAGTACTTTTTTGTGTCGTTCGATCGTCTCTGCATCAAGACCAACCTTCTTCCAGCCTTCACCTTCAGTCAACACACCGAGCGGGGCAACTGCAGGACAACGATTATATTGCAATACCTTCACTGGCAGTGCAACAAAGTCACTTGCCTTACGCTCCTCCCAAGTAGCAAATACCTTTTTGCTAAGTTCCTGAGTTGATAAGCTCACAAATGGTGATGGATCATATCTGAGATCATAAACAAGTACGTTTTTATTTGGCGCGCTAGTCAGCGGGAATGCCACTGTTGTCTTTTCATGCCTACTGTCGAAGCGACCACTCGTATACACAAAAGGTTTCTTATCCTCGAGATTAACGAGCTGCTGTACCCGCTTTTTATCTCGCATAGAGAGCAGGTAGTCAAACAGCTGGGGCTGTTTTTCACGCAACAATTTGGTCACTGCAATCAACGCCTCGACATCAGCAAGCGCATCATGCGCATTCATGTGATCGATGCCGTTGATAGCCGTCAGAAGTTCGAGTCGGTTTGTTGCTTTACCCTCAGCATCGACAGGCCACTTAATCCCATCTGGTCTTAGTGCTCTCGTCATACGGATGACATCCAATATGTCCCACCGACTACGACCATCACTCCAGGCCCATTCATATGGATCGTAAAAGTTACGCCATAGTAGATGCCTGATAAACTCATCATCAAATCGTACGTTATTAAATCCTACCATTATCGTGTCTGGGGTAAATACTTCATCTGTCAGCATCCGAGAAAACTCCGCCTCGCTAAGCCCTTCTCGTACTGTTTCCTGTGGGGAAATACCCGTCACCATCAGTGCATCGGGACTCGGTAATGTATCATCAGCCAACTTTACGAGGATATTATATGGTTCACCAATAGGTCGCAGGCTCTCGTCGGTCCGTTGTCCTGCAAATTGCATGATCCGATCTGTACGTGCACTCAGCCCGCTTGTCTCAAGATCGTAGAAGAAAAAAGTCTTTGCCATAACCCTAGCATAACAAAAAGCACCCGATCGGGTGCAAAAAACAAAGTTGAACATGTCAGATAGCGCAGAGGTGGGGTGGGGGCAGCTCACTGCCCCCACCCCACCTTGGGGCAGAGATACACACCGGCAGCGTGTGCTCTCCTGTTGTGGGCGATCACTCATCGACGTCCCCGGTACTTTATCCCCGGGAAGGAGTGTTTCACCCTTCCGGAAGGATGAGTTGCCTCATCCACTGACTGACTGAAGTTCGTTAAGCTGCTTGATCCTTCGGGACGCCCTACTCCAGCCGCAGCTGGATGCGCCCCTCACCTCTTCATGATGCCGAGATCACCTCCTACCCGGATGGGTCGTGGGCCGTCAGGGGGTGGTGACGCCGGGCTCAGCGTCCTGGATGATGACCATGAAGTTGAACGACCTGCGGCGGGCGGGTCCGTCCCTCATGTACATGACGTGCATGCAGTTCCTCCTGAATCTACCAAACACAGTCGAGTCAGTTCTCGGCTGAATACACGCTGCGTCATCATACTTTAGACGTAGCGCAAATTCAGCCGAGAAGCACTATCCGACATGTTAATGTACCATTCTAAAGGGAGATTTACACCTCAACCAATGGTATTGACGTGAATTATATACCCAACCATTCTACTTGTCAATGCTAATCTTCGTCTGTTGCCTGCTCAAGTAAGGTGAAGTTATTCGTGCCGATACGTATAGTTGATTCGCCGGTCGCACCTCGCCGCATAAGCTCGTGTGTGATGCCCATTTTCTTCATGATATCGCGGAGACGATTCACTGCTTGATACTGACCAAAGTTCGTGCGGGCAGCAAATTTCTCGATTTTACGTCCCGTAACACGATATCGCTTCTCGTCCTCTTCTCCATCCTCGACACGTATCTCCCACGCATTTTGCTTTGCGGTATCAGTCAGCGATATTGTCGGAATATCATCATCCTCAGCCATGGCATCATTACTGATCTGCCGGGCAGCAACTACTTGCTCGCGGAGTATGCGGAGCACTTCTTTGATGCCTTTTTGTGCTTGTGAGGAAATTGCATATACTGGACTATCCGTTACTGCTTGTAAGCTATCCATTTGCATGGTGATAATCTCTTCATCTAAGCCTTCTGTCTTTGTCAGAGCCACGACTTCTGGTCGCTCCAATAGTTCAGGCTGGTAGCTCGCGAGTTCCAATCGTATAGTCTGATAGGCTTTTGCAACGTCATCACTATACGCATCGATCAAATGCAACAAAACAGCCGTTCGTTCCACATGTCTCAAGAACGCGTCCCCCAGACCTTTCCCTGCGCTTGCTCCTTCGATCAGTCCCGGGATATCAGCAATCAAGAGTGAACCATCATCAATGTCAGCCACACCAAGATTCGGTGTTAGCGTTGTGAAAGCGTAATCGGCAATCTCTGGTCGTGCGTTTGAGACAACGGAGAGAAATGTTGACTTGCCGGCATTTGGAAAGCCGACCAAACCTACATCAGCCAGCAATTTCAGCTCGAGTTCTGCCTCAAAACTTTCGCCCTGTTCACCAAGTTCAGCAATTTTTGGCGCCTGCCGCGTCGAACTCTTGAAATGAGCATTACCAAATCCGCCATCACCACCACGGGCAACAATCACTTCTTGCCCATGCACGGTTAGATCAGCAATGATGCTTCCATCTCTTTTGACAACAGTTCCCACAGGAACTTTCACCACAATATCGTCACCACTTGCTCCACGCTTGTTCTGTTTGGCGCCGTTTTGACCTGGCTTCGCCTTCAGCTCTGGCTTATAGCGAAAATCGATCAGAGTATTAAGCCCCTCGGTTGCCTCAAATACTACATTGCCACCACGGCCACCATCACCACCATCTGGGCCGCCTTTATCGACATAGATCTCATGTCGAAAGCTAACAACGCCGTCGCCACCTTTGCCGGCACTAATAAAGACTTTCGCTGTATCTACAAACATATCTTTTACAGTATAGCAAAGAGTCGGGCGGAAGGCTTAATGGATATAGTTATAACTTGCTGCTTGTCCGGCCGATATAGTTCGACTGCTGACAACATTAAATCCAGCGTAGTTCATCTCACTAAGTACAACGTCGCCATTTGGCTTCACTTGCTCAACAATCGCTACGTGACCGTATCCTCCACCACCTCCGGCAGTTTGGAAGACAGCGCCCGGCTTTGGCGTATGATCAACAAGATAGCCAGCAGCTGTCGCATTCGCTGCCCACGTATTGGCATTACCCCAGAAGCTTCCTACTGGCATACCAAGCTCTTGTCGACGCTCGTAGGCATACCATGTACAGTTACCTGGTGCGTAGCGATTACCCGCTGAAGCTTTTAGTAGAGAGTTATCAAGAATTGTACTTGATGACGAGCCACCGTACGATGAACCGCCGTACATATTCTGACTTGGAGCCTCATAACCAGGCCGTTCACTCACGGGAAGAACACCGCTTGGAATAATGAGCTTTTGACCCGCCTTTGGCTTAGACAGCTCAAGGTCGTTAAAGGCGACAATACGAGCAACGCTCGTCTTATACTTATCAGCAAGGGACTCAACAGACTCACCGCGTGCAAGCGTGTGCACAACACCGTCTGTCGGCAAAATCGTTAACTTTTGATTAGGCCTAAGGGCATCTGAGCTCAGATTATTAGCCCAACGGATTGTGTTGGCCGATAGATTAAATCGTTTTGCAACATCTTCAACAGACTCACCGCGTGCAGTAGTGTAGTAACGCATGTCTCGGCTGACTGAAGTTGGCTGAAGAATTTGCGGCTTTGAGATAGTTGCATCATCAGTCTGCGCAAGCTCATTCTTGGTTGCAAGTGATATAGACGTATTGGCAACGCTTGAAGCAATTGGCAGATTAGTTCTCTCTGTCAAGCTCGCTGCAACGTCCGTAGCCACGATCTGGTCAACTGATGGTTTTTCATCTACTTGATTGTCAGTAACTACTAAATTTGCCGCACCGACTTGGTTCAGTTGTTGGCTTGAGGTAGGTGCCTGGTAGCCAGCAGCAATCACTCCAACAATCACCAAAAATACAGCAGTATAACCACTGACTTTAAGGAGTGAGATTTTTTGAGATCTTTTCTGTATTTTGGGATGCTTAGCAAGCATCGACTGCTTAAGCGTCATGGATGATGCATGAGATGCACCTGATGCGTTTTGGGTACGAATCGTTTCTCTCCTGCCGCTTGGGATTACTCCCGAAAGGGCGTTCTACCGTACTTTGTCTTTCTTCTCGCAGGAATGGGACACGCGTGTCGACCGATTTCATTAATTAATATTCGAAAAATGTTCTTATTCGGTGTCCGTGCGACAGTTCTGGTAGGCGCATTCTACTAAAACGTTGATCCCACGCCGTCTCTTTTGTTTTTCATAAAGAGTATTTGTTATCAACCTCTCAGTAAATGTGCTGATACCTATTGTAGCAATGCTTGCACAACATGTCAATAAGTTTTTTAATATATATTCTACCTCTGTTTATAGTATGAGGCACTTCTGCTGACAGTGTTGCTGAACATTGCGTTCATGCTCCGAGAGGGTACGTCCGTAATACGTCTTATCGTCATCTCCACTCAAGAAAAACAAATAATCACTGGTGGTCGGCTCACCGACGGCGAGTAATGCTGCCTCACCAGGGTTAGCAATTGGCCCTGGAGGTAGTCCGGGATATTTCCGGGTATTATACGGTGAGTCTATATCTGGGCTGCGAGTCTGGCCGGTTTTATCGGCAATATACTGATACGTTACATCCGAGCCAAGACTCGTTCCATCTTTCAATCGGTTATAGAATATACCGGCCACTAGCTTTTGGTCTGTTGAGCCATGCACCTCCCGTTGGACAATCGAAGCTAGGGTTATACCTTGGTACAGGCTTAGGTTGTGTTTTTTATACTTTGCTACGAGATTATTTGCCTGTACAACTTTGTACATTTCGTCGAAGGCCCGCTCTAGAATGTTTTCAACTGATGTCGATGAAGCAAATTCATACGTCTCCCCATAGAGATAACCCTCGAGATCAGCCGAGGCTGGTTTCGTCGCAAGTAGTGAATGCTGATACGTCTTTTCGAAGGCGGCATCAACCTCATTCTGGGTATACCCTGCCTTGACGAGTACCTTCTTGTCATCGGCAATCGTTGCACCAGGGAGGAAAGTGATTCTAAATGTATCTGTCTTACCGCTCTTTAAGTGTGCGATAATATCTGGCAACGACATACTCTGGCTGAGGCTATAGGTGCCTGCTTGAAGTATATTACTTGTGCCGGTGAGCCGAGTGTACCAGTCGAAGCCAGCTGTACTGTGAATCAAATTGCGCTTTTTGAGTAGATTTGCTATTTCTTCGGGCGTTGTACCAGGTTTGATTGTCACCCGCATTTTTTGAGAACTCGCCACTGAAACCGGCTTGAGCTCTCCCTGATACCAAAAATATGCCGCAGCAGCACAGACAATACCAATTACAAGGAGAGTCAACACGCTCATAATGACTACCTTTGGCCCACGACGCTTTGGCTTTGACGATATGAGTAGCTTCTTGGCCGACTCGGCCTCTATAGGCTGCTGAGCCACCGTCCCTACCGTCGGAGATGCAGCAGGAGTCTGCGACAACGGCCGGCTAGCCGCTGGTGCCGAGGGATTTAGAGGTCGCTTTCTGGGTGGTCTAATGTCATTCATGCATGTTGCTCCAAATAATCATCTAAAATAATTGCTGCTGCTTCCTGATCGATCGCACCTTTATCATACGGTATACCTTTTGCTTTTAGTCGCTCCTCGGCCATAACACTTGTGAGTGATTCATCCTGAAACACAACCGTCGCATCGATATCAGCCAGTTCGGACACCCTCTCCTGAACATATGCCGTCTGTGCAGTTGGCTCGCCCTGTTGATTACGCGGAAAGCCAACAACAATTGTATCTATATCGAGCTGCGTTACTAATGACGCGATATCTTGACGAAATGTATCATGATTCATTGCAATCGTGTCGTACGCAATTGGGATACGAACCGCGCTATCAGCAATTGCGACACCAATACGCACTTCACCAATGTCAAGCGCCATGTATTGCTTAGTTTGACTCATCAATCTTAAATTCTATAGTGATACGAGATAGATCATCGGGCACTGTACTCACCCAGAATGGGAAGAACTTTACATCAACCGCATCGATGCCCTGTACCGACTCAAGGTTCTGTTGGATCTCTCCATAACGTTTACCGCGTACTTGCTCTTTTACATCCTTATCCTCGATCTTAGGACCAATCTGTGCCGTCGCTACCAAGGTTGCTTTTGCGCCTGTCTGTGTTGCCTCAACACTTTCAAACTGAGCGCCATCACTACCATTCTTATAAACTCGCTGATCATCTCGGCTCTTAAGCTCTTTCTTCATATAGTCGTCAAGGAAGGTACTCAGTTCAGCCCGCTCGACCCCGTAGAGACGGTAAATTACCTTTGAAGATAATGTGACTTTGTCTGCCTCTTCGCCAACATTCACACTCGTTTTGACATCACCATACGTTACAGCAAAGCTATCGTCGAGTACTAATGCCTTCTCACCAAATTCCTGCTTCAATTCATCACGAACACTTGTCGTTGACTCTTCGGCAATCTGCGTCTTGGCCTTCTGCACATCTGCAGCTGTCAGGATTGTTACCATTTTTGTCACACCACCAGAGGTAGGGCCAGCAAAACTTGCCGATGCACCACCAGGAGCCCCGCTAAGAGATCCGGTTGCTGCATTGTATTTTGAGCCATTTTCCGCTGCCGTCACTCCCACATCGACTGTTCCAGGACAGATAGCAGGACGGTCAGGACATACCGTTGCCGCTGGAATTGTAGCCGCGCCATCAGTCGCGAAACCTAGGTCATTCGTTTTGAGTACCGTACCAGCTGGAACCTGAATAGACTGCCCTCTACTGTTAGAGAAACGCACAGTACCACCTGCCTTCTTACCTGCGTCTTTCTTCCCAGTTGCGGTAAGTTCGGTTGTTTTATCGACACTCTTTTCTTTCATCGCTGCCTTGATTATATTTTTGTCAGCGCTCGTACTAAGACTTCTATCAATTGTTACGGGAATGTTGATTGCCGATGGGGAGGTTTTAGCACTAATAACAACTGTTGCACGTGGCGCAAAAAAGAACGCCCAAATCAAAAAGGCAATAAGCAGCACTATTCCTGCAATAATAATGACCAGTCGCTTACGGAATTTGTTGAAGTTCGGGACTTTTGGCCCTGACTTTACCTTAGGTTTTGCCATCGCAGCACCTTCCTTTGGCGCCTCGGCAAGAGCACTTGCCATCGCCGCGCCTTCGGCCTCATCTTTAGTCTGGCTGCTCCCTGCGATAGCAGCGTGCACCCCAACTGGTAGGCTATTACCATCGATGATATCGTTGTCATCATCGACACTGATCGCAGGTATTTCCGCGAGTTCCGGCTTGGACTGTAGGTTTTTCGCTACAGGAATACCAGCCGATGCAGCAATTGACATCAATGCATGGTTGCTTGTCACAAGCGCAAGGTGCTTATCGCCCTGCTTTGCAGCACGGTTCAGTAGACGCAGATTAACAGCAGACTGCAATATGCCCACACGCTTTGGTGGCACAAGTGCAACAATCTTTTCTTTTGATGCTTTAACCTTGCCAATGATAGCAGTGATATCGTCTTCGACATCGATGTAAATAACGTCTTTATTCACACTTTATATCCTAAGTAATCGGTTTAATTTTTCTTTTACAGTATCTTGTTCAGAACTACCTATCATTGTATCATACCCAACCCGCAAGAGGCCCATGGCGGTGATAAATGTGTGATCCGATGCCTTATCTGTCGTATCTTCAATCCCTACGACAGCTGACGGCGAAATGAGCTCGACACTTGGGCGCTTCGTAAATGGAAGCTCTTTATACCATTCTCTAGTTGCCAGTGCCTCAACAAGCTGTGTCAAGCTAGACCCACCACCACAGAGCAAAACACGGTTCGGCAAGTGATCAACCGATTCAAACTCAGCCAGCGCTAGTTCAACCCCAGACAGCCATACATCTAATGTCTTGTCGATTGCCGCTTCGGCCTCTTTCTTGACGGCTGCCTTAATCTTATCATTTTCAAGGTTTACCTTGAGCTTCTCTGCATTACCATACGTAAGATCCATTTCACTTGCAATAGTCTGCGTAAAGCTCCGTCCGCCAATACCAAACATTTTGGTACCTTCAACACCCCCGTCGTTAACGACGGCAATATCGGTAGTTCCACCCCCGATGTCAGCCAAGATTGCCGTAAAGGTACTGCTTGCATCGTTGCCCAGTACACTACGGCTAACTGCAAACGGCTCAGCAGCAACAGCAAGTAGCTCAAGTGCCAATTCATCGGCTACTCGTTCGAGAGCGCCAATATGTACCATCGGGGCAAATGCAGTATAGATCTGTACTGCCACATCTTTGCCCTGGAAGCCAATAGGATTTGAGACCTTATAGCCATCTATGTGGATCGACACGAGTGCCGAATTCACCAGTTTGACTTCAACTTCCTCGTTCCCGGTTTCAAGAGCAATTTGCTTTTGAGCCTTTACCTGAGCTCTTTCTTGCACTTTTTCGATGATAAATTCCATCTCTTGCTCGTCCAGTGGACGATCAGGCTGTGGTCGACGATAGCGAATCGTATTTGTAACACCTTTTACCAGCTCTCCAGCGATACCAATGATTACCCGCTTTGCCTGCAAGCCGGCCTGGTCCTCAGCTTCGGATAAAGCATCCTCACAGTTTTGGACAACAGCAGCAATATCTGCAATCGCACCAGCATGCATATCAGATACATCCTGACGGGCACGGCCTACACCAACTATTTTCATCTGGTCATCTTCGACCTTAGCGATCAGTGCTTTAACGAATTCGGTACCAATGTCGAGTGCTACAATATGTTGTCGATCATCCGATTCTTCACGTCTTGCTTTCAGTTCGCGCAATTTTTCTAATACCATAAGTGAGCTCTATTATATACTACTTGCGCTTACAGAGACAGAGTTGCAAATATAAGCTTAATGTTGTAGAATATAGATTATGAACGAGCGTATCCCATCAAACGGTACAGGCCCGACGCCAGAAACACACGAACAACGTGCTGCAATTGAACGACTCTCAAACACGATACTCGACGCCCTCGAGTTGTCGGACCAAATCGAAGTAAACGATGTTCAACCGTCTCAAACAGAGACCAGATTGACTGTTCATTCAGATCTCACCAAACAAATCCCTAATGAGAATGTTCCCGATGAACTTCGTAGCAACTTGGGCGAGGAATGGTCCGTTGAAATAACCTATGCAACGCAACGTATTGATAAAAGACCTTCTCTTTCCGTTAGCTTTCGCGGAGGTCCCTCCTACGAACATAACACTTGCCACCTCAGTCGATCAGGTGAAGCTGACCCAGTTAATGAAGGTCTCGAGGGGACTTTTTTAGGTAGAGTTGGGGAAAGACTAGAGGCAACTGAATATGGCTATCAATTAAACAGCGAAGCGGTTGCCGGACTTCTTCAATGCCTCATCACACCTCGCGGCGATATTGTCTTTAGCGATGAAGGCGCTATGTATCATCGGCTTCTTAGCAGTCTCGTACTTGATCCGCAACATCCCCCAGTGGCTCGTTTTATTGAAGACGTGTTGATCGAGAAGGGTGCTACAGCAGTCAAGTCTCAAGTTTACGAGTTCACCATAGACAGCGTGCACTATACCATACGAACTATCACCGAAAATGGAAGAGCAATACAGATAGATATCCTCAGTCCCGTCAATTCAGATCCTACAGATAAACAGCGCAAGTCTGGTGCGCGCATCTCACATGCAAACTTCAATCAAGCTATTGAGTTCTTCGTCTCAGATGAAACAGGTAATGAAGTCACACTGCAAAGCCCAGACCAAGGAGACCTGCTTCGACTGCACGATATTATTGAGCACATTGGCTCAAGTCTTAAATAAGAACCGCTTTGATACGACGAACACCGGCGCTAGAGGCCTCTTCTTTGGTGATCTTGAACTTCTTGCCGTCTTCAAAAAGTTGCAATGTATGGTCGACGTGTGGCCCACCGCAAATTTCAAAGCTAAATGGTCGCTCATCTTGAGGTGAATTCTGATCTTTCATAGAGTAGACCTTCACTGTATCGCCATAGCGGTCGCCAAATTGGCCCAACGCACCAAGTGGGCCGGTTGCTTCTTCAGTTGGATATTCTGCAAACGAAACCTGCAGGTCCTTTGCAATCTGCTGGTTCACAATTTCTTCGACCTGGTCAAGCTGCTCACGAGTAACTTTTTCTGGGTGAGAAAAGTCGAAACGAAGACGTTCTTCAGTAATATTCGAACCTCGCTGCACGACGTGGTCACCAAGCACATCACGAAGTGCTTGGTACATTAGGTGAGTAGCCGTATGGTACTTCTTGTGCTGCAAGGTTTGGCCACCAAGCCCACCCTTAAATGTACCCTTTGCAGCCGTCTGTGAACGTGCACGCTGCTCCGCCATTTTACTATCAAACTCTGCGCGCCAATTCTCAGAAAGTGTTAGGTCTTGCTTAAATGCCTCCTCAGTAGAGAGTTCAACTGGAAACCCGTATGTGTCATATAACGTGAATAGCTCTGTACCAGTAAGTCCAGCCTCAGCAAACTTATCAAGCTGCTTAAGACCTTTTCGAAGCGTCTGACGAAATACTTTCTCTTCCTTTACAAGTACAGCGATAATTTCTTCTCTCTTCTCGGCAACTTCAGGAAAATCAGCGTGATAGAGATCAGCAATTACAGGTATAATCTCCTCAAAGAAGTTTTGCTCTACGCCAAGCTCAAAGGCAAACCGAATTGCACGGCGCAGTAAACGTCGCATTACATAGCCTTGTTCTTTGTTTGATGGCACGCAGCCATCGACAGCCAAAAAGGTTGCAGCACGTAAGTGATCAACAATTACGCGCATGGCGTTAGTGTGGACATCGTACGATTTACTACTCAGTTCCTCAAGCTTCTCAATGATCGGCCACATCAGACTGATCTTGAAAACATCTGGACTATCTAGCTTGGCAGCGGCAATGCGCTCTAGGCCACTACCGTGGTCGACGTTTGGCTTGTCCAGCTTCTCAAACTTACCCTCAGCTACCTTTTTATAAGCCATAAAGACGTTGTTGCCGATTTCCATAAATCGTCCGCTGTCGCTGGCCGGGTGTGGCTCGCCAAAACTCGGATCGTGCGCTGCTTCACCGAAATCATAAAACATTTCACTGTCAGGGCCACATGGATCGCCTATTGGTGTATTTTCTTCGTTTCCGTTGCGACTCCACCAATTCTCGCTGCCATCATATAGAAAAATCCTACCGCCCTGCATGCCCAATTTATCACCATTTTCGGCTGCACCAAGTTCAACAACCTTGGCATCAATACCGCGGGCCTCAAATACCTTACTCCACAACTCCACGGCTTCATCGTCGCGCGGAATACCATAAGTTTCGTTGCCAATATAGCACGACACGTAGACCTTTGCTGGGTCAAGCCCAACGACATCAAAAAGAAACTCCGCCATCCACTCGATTTGCTGCTGTTTGAAATAATCGCCAAGACTCCAGTTGCCGAGCATCTCAAAGAACGTTGTGTGGCGGTTGTCGCCAATATCTTCGATATCCTGTGCACGGAGACAGGTCTGGCTGTCGACAATACGCTGTCCTTTGGGATGAGATTCACCAAGTAGATATGGAATCATCGGCTGCATGCCACTACCTGTAAACAGGGTAGTTGGGTCATCCTTTAGTACAAGCGGTGCCCGTTTCACAGTGGCGTGGCCACGGTCATTAAAGAATTTTATATAAGCGTTACGTATTTCTTGAGCATTCATCCCCGTTATTATAGCAGCAAGGCGTACGAGCGTACACTATAGCGCGCCTCAAGCTAATACAGTTAAAGCAGCGGTTTAGACAACTATCCCACCACCAAGACATACATCGCCAGCATAGAGCACAACTGACTGACCTGGAGTAACTGCACGTTGCGCCTCGTCGAGAATCAATATGTCATCTTGTAACGTACCGGGGACTAGTGGCGCGCGATGACGTGTTCGTGCCATCACCGGATCTCCGGGAGCCGGTGCATCAGCAATCCAGTGGATATCAGCTAACTTTACCTGACGTCGCCAAATATCTTTGTCTTCAATATTTTGCGACACGTAGACTATATTTTGCGACATGTCTTTTCCTACGACATAATACGGTAGTCCACCGCCGAGATTGAGACCATGACGCTGACCAAGAGTGTAGAAGATCGCTCCGTCGTGACGGCCAATCACTACACCAGTCTGTTTGTCGATAATATCTCCTGGGGTAGTCTCGACATACTGTGACAGAAATTCCCTGATACCGATTTGCCCTACAAAGCAGATCCCCATACTCTCCTTCTTGCCAGCTGTCGTAAGCCCTCGCTCATTGGCCATCTGGCGCACTTCAGGTTTCGTAAATTCACCAAGAGGGAAAAGTGTTTTCGAAAGTGCTTCAGTTGTGACTCGGTACAGAAAGTACGTCTGGTCCTTGTTATCATCTCGCGCTTGCAGCAACTTACCATCCTTGACTCTCGCGTAGTGACCGGTGGCAATCATATCAGCACCCTCTTGCAAGGCTGTTTCAAGAAAAAGCTTAAATTTCACCTCTTGGTTACACATGATGTCAGGGTTGGGCGTACGACCCGCTTCATATTCGGCAACCATATAGTCAACTACCTTGTGCTTATACTCATCCTCAAAATCAAACACACGAAAATCAATACCAAGCTGCACAGCAACTCGCTTGGCATCGGCAAGATCTTCTGCCCATGGACATTTCATACCAGGTAAATCCTTCGTCCAGTTCTTCATGTACACACCGACTACTTCGTAGCCTTGTTCTACGAGCAGTGCAGCGGTAAGCGATGAATCCACTCCACCGCTCATACCAACAAAGACTTTTGTCATGCGCTTCCTCCCGCACTTACGACAATCAGTTTTATCAGCTCACCACCAGCCAGCCACCAACCTCGGAATGTCAGCCACCAGAAGGCCGACCAATCAGGGTCATTTGGCGCGGGATGATTACGAACATGAACCGTTCCGTTCACGCTTCGACTAAACTCAAATCCAGCACGCCGCTGGTGGTAGGGAGAAGTAACAATGATAACATTGCTAATCTGTCGACTTCGTAAGATCTCATTAATATTGTTAGCATTTTGGTGAGTGGTACGAGCATCTTCTTCGATAACGATATTATCAGCCGGCACACCTGCAGCTAGTGCTTGCTCACGCATCACTTTTGCATTACTTGGAGACGACTCATCCTGAGCCGCACCAGAGAAAATCAATAGGTTAGCCCAGCCGTTTTTATAAAGCTTGATTGCTTCAGCAGCCCGCACCGAAGTATTGCCACCACTAATCGATATGATAGCGTCCGCTTTCTGGCAGCCGCCTACAGAATTCGGCTCTGGTTGGCATTTAGCAAGGTCATTGGGGCTGAGAAAACTACTAATTGCCGCGATGATCACCGCAATCACAGCAAGCCCTATGGCAATATATTTAAGCATCTCGCCCACTAACTCTTTGGTACTCAGCTTGTATAGCCGACACGATAATACGCCCTGCCTTCTCAATCACCTCTGGTGTTGAAGAGTGACCAAGGGTTATGCGTAAACTGCCGTTTATCATCGCGTCCTCCAGCCCAATCGCCTTTAGGACATGTGAAGCGGTGTGTTTATTTGCTGAACAAGCACTACCCGTTGCCACCATTACTCCCTTTTCTTCAAGCATAAAAATCAATCGTTCGGCATCGAGCCCAGGAAATGAAATATGTAGATGACCCGGCAAACGATGTTTCTCAGTGCCGGCAACATATGCAGCCGGAAAGTTCGTCTGTAGAGTAGATTGCAATTTATCCCTTAGAGCGGCAAGTCGTTCGGATTCCGAGCGTCGATGCCGAGCCGCATTAACAGCCGCCTCAGCAAAGCCAACAACCCCTGCTACATTCTCCGTCCCGCTCCTAAGACCTCGCTCCTGTCCACCCCCAAGGATCACTGGTTCAAGATGAACCGAAGGTCGCATCCATAGCAAGCCAACTTGCTTTGGTCCATAGATCTTTGCCGCATTAAGCGTGAGAAGATCCACACCCAAACGAGCAGTATTGATATCAACAGCACCAAAGCCCTGACTAGCATCACTATGGAAGAGCAGGGGAGTAGAATTTCCCTGCTCTTTCCTTGCCTGCCGGTGTTTGTTAATCACTTCTGCTATCTTACGCAGCGGCTGAATTGTACCAAGCTCGCTATTGGCAAGCCCAATACTTACAAGTTCCGTGTCCGGCTGCAAGGCTGCGTCAATTGCTTCTGGAGTGACACGTCCGTTTTCGTTTGGCTGCACTAGCGTATGGCTTCCCTGCCTTGCCACCGCAAGTACCGCTGGGTGCTCAATTGCGGACGTCACAACGTGGCCAGACACAACGCCAAAGGCCAAATTGATTGATTCGGTTGCCCCTGCGGTCATGACTAGATCATCACCCTTAGCACCAATCGTCTCCGCAAGTCGTTGTTTTGCTACTTCGTATTCGCGCCGCACCTCAACCGCTTGTTTGTAGGGACTTGAGGGATTAAAGAAACGATCCGAAAAATATGGCATCATCACCGTAAGTACCCGAGAACTTACTGGGGTAGCGGCAGCATAATCAAGATAAATATCGTCGGAGGTTTTCACTATACTTATTATATCAGCTAGTCAGTTTGTCGCCAGTTGCTGGATCCCGCTGGTAAACCTCGCGCATGACTCGCTCATGATACATCTCGACAGCAAGGGCAAGATTTTGGAGCTCCTCCCCTTCGACATAGCTATACTGAGCACCATCTTGTGCCTTTAGTATCTTATCCCCTTGGATTTCATACCGCGTTGTCCTTGTATGAACCTTGTTGTTAGCGTCTGCATATTCTTCGTACCAAATCCAGGTCACCTTGTCGAGATTGAAGAACTCTCTGGCGTGACCTTTAGGGATTGGTCCAAATAGCGTCCGCCCTATTTCACTCTCAAGCTGAATAAGCTCACGCTCACTTAATTTCTTAAGTGGTCGAACCTTCTTCGGCATCTTGAGACTTGCATCACTCAGCTCTACGCCTGTGATGAGTGACAGTGCCTTTTTAAGAACATTAGTCATTATGGTGCCAATTTACGCTGCCGTCTTCTCACGAGCAGCACTCAGGTCATCGGTACGACGCGTAATATTATCCATGAGCTGTAAATGTGCTCGTTCTTGCGCTTCCAAACCAACTTTTGCCGCTTCAGCCAGTTGATGACCAACAGCAGGTGAATGCAAATCGTCTCGTCCAGCATGAAGCTCCACAGTTTCGCCATCATTTGCAGTAACAGCACCTGCTCGCTGCTCAGGCGCACGATAGCCTTCAAGATAGTAGATATTTGGTTGCTCTGACACGATAAAAACTCCTGTTTAAAAGTCACAGTTATTTTTTAGTGTTTGTTTAAAAGAGATTACTGCTATATTCCAAACAGTGTAGATGCGTTTGCTGATGTGACTCGCGCGAGGTGTTCGAGCTCTACCCTACGCCTTTCGGCATGATACTCGGCCACATTCCTCACAAACGCTGGCTCATTTACTGTACCACGGTGTGGGACCGGTGTCAAGAATGGGGCATCGGTTTCAAGAAGCATTTTCTCGATAGGAATTGCGTCAAACATCATTTGTTTATCCTTGGCGAAGGTTGAGATACCATTCACTCCAATGAAAAGATCTTCAGATAGCGCCCTCTCCATGCTTGTTATAGAGTCAGTGAAGCTATGCAATACACCTTGAAGACCTGGAAAATTTGCAAAAATTGGCCAAAAATCCTCGAAGGCGTCTCGCACATGAAATGAAACTGGCAAATCATAATCTATCGCCCACTGGAGCTGTCCCTCGAGCGCTTTGATTTGTACTTCACGCGGCGAGTTGTCATAGAAGTAGTCAAGACCAACTTCGCCAATCCCAACAATGGATTGTTTAGGTGAGCTTGGCTGTCGTGTTGTATTTCGTGGTGCATTTTCTGCTAAGATTTCGCCGATTTTTGCCCATCCGTCTTTTGCATCATGCGGGTGGACGCCAACAGTTGCCCACGTACTCTCGTGCCTAGCAGCAAACTGGATCGCTTCCTCTGAATACGCCTCATTCGTCCCGATGCAGATCATCTTTATATCCGCTTCGATGGCTCTCTGATATACATTCTCCCTATCGTCTGGATAAAATCCCGACTCATGAATATGACAGTGCGTATCAACAAACATTAGACTTTTTTGGTATCTGCGCTAGTGTGTTGGTAGATCTTTGGGAACAAGACCCCCTCCGTTGGTACCACCACGCCAGTTCCGAACATGGTCTGGATCTTGCTGGCAGTATCAGGCAGGAGTGGTACTAATTGATCAGCGATCTGAAGCAACGTTGCAACACAATGCCCCAGAATATCTGCGAGGTGTGCCTCAGCATCCGGTTCTTTGTCGCGCTTTCCTGCCACTTCCCACGGCTTTACGTCCTCAATATATTTATTGAGAGAGCGTATCATTGTCCACGTCTCATCCATAGCTTTATTAAACTCAAGATTGTTCATTGCTTCTCGGTACGGCTCCATATCATGCTCACCGTAGTCGCCATCGCCGATTACGCCAGCCTGGTAGCGTGTCAGCATATTTGCAACTCGCGCTACAAGATTACCGAGATCATTCGCTAGCTCAGTATTATAGGCTGTTTCAAATTTCTCCCAGGTAAAGTCGCCGTCGTCCTGTGTCGGAATATGACGCGAAAAGTAGTAACGGAACGCATCAAGACCATACTGGTCAATTATTTCGTTGGGGTCGACAACGTTGCCGACCGTCTTACTCATCTTGGCACCACCAACATTAACAAACCCATGGACCAGCAACTTTCGTGGAAGAGTCAAGCCAAGCCCAAGCAACATCGCAGGCCAAATACCAGCATGGAATCTCAAAATATCCTTGCCTACCACTTGTACGTCAGCTGGCCAGAAATCTTGCCAGTCTTCCCTGTCTGGATACCCAAGAACAGTGATGTAGTTACTTAGCGCATCAAGCCAGACATACATGATTTGATCAGGATCATTTGGTACCTCTATGCCCCAAGTGAGATTCTTCTTTGGTCGGCTTATTGAGACATCCTTGACACCGTCTTTGATCATTTCAAGAAATTCTTTCTTGCGGAATTCTGGCACAATCTTCATCTTGTTTTTCTCGATCGCATCGCGGATTTGCTCACTAAAATCACTACAGCGCAAGAAATAGTTCTCTTCTGACACTTTCTCATATGGTGTCTGGTGGTCAGGACAAACGCCTTCAGTCTCAGCCACTTCTTTTTCAGTGAAGAATGCTTCGTGGCCCATACAGTACCAACCTTCGTAAGTGTCTTTGTAAATATGCGGTTGCAGTTGCTGCCAGATGTACTGCACCGAACCTCGATGATGGCCATCTGTCGTACGGATAAAGTCAGTAAACTCTGCGCCAACTTTGCGCATCAACACTTCGAAATTACCATACATCTTGTCTGTATATTCTTGCGGGCTTAGATTGGCTTCAGCCGCTTTGGCTGCTATTTTGTTGCCGTGCTCATCGGTACCTACCTGAAAACGAACTTCTTTCCCATTTTGTTTCTGATAACGAGTCCAGATATCCGCCAGTACATAGTCGAGTGCGTTGCCAATATGCGGCGTGCCGTTGACGTACGGAATAGCGGTAGTGATATATAAGTTTTTTCCCATTAGCTACTAGTATAACAGAGGTTATTTTTTCAGCATAGCAAACACTGCGTGCCGTCCGTTTGTCTGCCGATTACCTTTGAGAAATTCACTGTGAGAAAATAGCCGCTCGTCTTTTGTCGTATCACGTGCATCCACTTTAATATCGGTTTTATTAATGCCGGCCGAAATAAGCTGCTCAACCGCCGTCTCATGCAGACCTTTTCCGCCAAGGCTATGAATAGGATACGCATCCTTGCCCGCTGCAGGTGTCAAATAGACTCGGATGTCTTTAAGCGGTATGCCTGTTTGCGCCACAAAATATTCGACTGAATGTCCACCACCCTCTTGCTCGAGATTATGCCGGCCAAGATGCGATACCATCAATGCCGTATGGTTTTTATCCCAGATTACCGCACCGATACAATCGGCCAGTGGCAAAAATAACGTCATACCTTTTTCTCGCGTCAATAGAGCATCCGCAATAATTGTGCTCTCGGTTGAAACGCCTTGACCACCTTGAGTGCTATCCACCATCCTATAGCGACAATAATCATCGCCTTCGTAGACAAGCTGCACAAGACACCCTTTCGTAGGGTCAGCATTCATCGATGCAATAAATCTAGCTCGATTCTCTAAGACATTCTCGTCGTCTTTCATCGAGCCATCAGCAACCGTAGATAGCTTTATCAAAACTTGCCCATCAACCATATCTAAAAGTATAAAGTGAAAATGAAATGAGCGCCACATGGGCGCTCGTTCCTAATTCGTCTGGCTGGGTTCGCAGGTGAGCGAACCTGGTGGTGCGTGCCGCGGTGTGCGCGGCGAAAGGTGAAGCTGCCAAGCCTTAGTTTCCTAAAGCGGCGAGGCTGTGAAGCCTCTGCTGATGTTGCTTGATGTACCTACTTGCTACTGCTCGTGACGCTTAGCCCTCGATGACCACGAAGGTCCAGTGTGAGTTGTACATGTCGAGGGAGTCAAGCGGACCGTAGTCCGTGTAATCCATGCTGACGAGCCAGTAGTACGCTGACTCGTGCAGGTCAGTCATCTTGCGAATGATGTCGCAGTGAGCCCACGACTCACGGTAGTCCTCGCACACGTCAGCGAAGATCAGGATCGCTTCGACAGCGAAGCCACCCTTGAGCGCCTTGCTGATCTGCGACAAGCTGTTCAGCTTGCTTCCAACAGTGATCATAAAGATCACTTCCTTTCAATGTGCACCCACCGGGCCATCCGATAGGAATATATCTATATTAGCATAAGTATGTTACTTTGTCAATAGTTTCCACTGCTCGATGGAGAGTTCTTGAGCACGAGCTTCAGGATTAATATCAGCCTTTTGTAGCAGTTCATCAACCGCAGATTTATCAAGATGCAATCCACCAGCTAGCGATGAGCGGAGTTTTTTACGTTTTTCAGCGAAGCCAGCTTTTACTACACGAAAGAAGGCTTTTTCGTCAGAGACAAGCGGCGTTTGGCGGGTCTTTAGTACAATTACCTGCGAGTCAACTTTCGGTGGCGGAGTAAAGAACTCTTTCGGTACTTCGATACCGAGCTCAGCCTCGGCATATACCTGAGCAGAGATAGCTAAAATGCTCATACCACCAGGGCCCGCCGCAATTCTTTCAGCCACTTCTTTCTGTACGAGCAGTACCGTAATTCGTGGTTTGTTTTTGGCCGTCATCAACTTCTGTACGATCTTACTCGTAATGTAGTATGGTACGTTCGCCACGACCACATAGCCTGCCGGAAGTGTGTCGAGATCAAAAGATAAAATGTCTTGATTCTGTACCATAAGATTTTTACCCGGGAATTGGCCTGGCAGCTTACGGGCTAAATCTTCGTCAAACTCGACGGCGATCACATCTTTAGCTCTCGCTAGTAGCTCACTCGTCAGCGTGCCGAGTCCAGGACCAATCTCAAGTACAGTATCATTAGACGCAATATCAGCAGCGTCAGCAATCTCTCCTAATACAAATCGATCATGTAGCCAATGTTGACCAAGTTCTTTTTTGGGCATTAGCGGTACGTATCCGGCAGACTTGCCCCACAGCTCGGCCACGGGCTCCAGCCACGAGCTACGTATGTTTCGCGTGCTTTTTGGTCCTGAACAGCAGGTGGTGCTTGGGAAGCATTTGCGTACCCACCATAATTACCCCATGTACCAACATCATACTGGTAAGCGCCGTAGAAGCCGTTACCTGTATTGATCTGATAGTTGCCACCCGACTCACAAGCACGAAGTTTAGCAAGTGCCGCTCCAAAATCGCCGCTAAAGTTTGGCTTAGCACCGACAATCTCTACTTGCTTGACTGGCCTTTCGATAACAACACTCTGAATCTTCTTGCGCGCAACTTCCTTACCGTTCTTCATAACGATCTCGTAAGTAACTGTCTTTTTACCACGAACACCCGGCTCGGTGATCTTCTTGTAACCAATCGGGCGATTCTTATCTTCGATTTGTTCAATCTCAAAAGCAATTGGCTCATCATGCGTCACTGTCTGTTTGCCATTACGCCAGATTTCAATTGTCATCTTGCTTGTTATACTTCGCGATTGTTTCACGGACAGCGTGTCGTTCTTTCCGAGAACGATGTTCTTTTCCTTAATAAAATCAGCCACTGTCGATGTCTGAGTATATACTGTGCGTTTCTTGCCATATAGTACAAGGTTTACCTCTGTTGCGCGATCGATCTTCATCGTCAATGACGCACCGTCTCCGATCAAGTTCTTTGGAAGCTCCATCTTTGTTATGTCCTCATCATGAAGCACCATGCCTGCATGCTCCGCAATCTGCTTTGGCGTCTGATACGCAGACATAATCAGTTGCCGTATGTTGCCATCGACAATAACAATCGGACGCGCCCGATAGATATTTACTTGGTAGTCACGCGCCACAAGATCTTCATCAAGTCCCGGCTCAACTTTGTCATTAGGATCAAGTGTGATCTTTGCCTCGCGGAGCACTGCACGTAGGGTTGTCTGAGTTGTCAATACACTGCGCACTTTGCCATGATCATGGATTGTCACGAGATGTTCATCAAACTGATCACTCGCCGCATCGGCTCGAGGAATAATAACGAAGAGCAAGCCAAAAAGCGCTGCAACTCCGACAGCTAGCCCAACAAACACACCACGTGATGTAATATTATGAATCATTATACTTTGGAAAATGGAGCGTCAGAGGTGATAATCCACATCTTTATCAACGCTTCTAATGATCTATTATAGCAAAAGTGCTCTTCGGGACAAACCACCCCAAGTCCCTAACTGAGCTTTTCGAGACGTGCATATTCGACATTCAGCTTCTTTGTCTGACCATTATCAAACCGGACTGACACGGCAAGGCCATCGATATCCACTATTTCTCCTTCGCCAAATTGCGATGACCGTACGCGATCATTAATGTCAAACGAGAAGATATCAAACTCGTTTCCCTCACCAAGCCGATGCTCCTGCTGTGATGCAGCCGTCATCATAACGCTTGAGCCCATATCATCAAGGAATCGGCTCTTTGGATTATACCCACGCTGACCAAACTGAAGACGACTTGCAGCATAGCTAAGGTGAAGCTCTTCACGAGCACGGGTCATACCAACGTAACAAAGCCGTCGTTCTTCCTCAAGCTCCCCGGGCCCCGCTTCGTAGATACGAGCATGGGGGAATATACCCTCTTCCATGCCAACCATAAACACCACCGGGAACTCAAGCCCTTTTGCCGCATGAAGCGTCATAAGCGTGACACTATCCTCGGCTGTTTCATCGGCACTACTCATAAGTGCCACTTCATCAAGAAAATCAGTCAAATCGGCAAACGATGCTGCATCTGAGACTAGTGAGCTGATATTCTCCTCCCTGTCTTCAGCCTGCGGTGTACCGTCTTGAAGATAGTTCTTGTATCCTATGCCCCTGATCAGTTGCTCGATCAGCTGGCTCGGCGCAATTCCTTCTTCGATCATAGATTGTAAACTACGCAGCGTCACCCCGAGTGACTCAAGAGCACCTTTTGCCTTGCCTGTCACTGGTGATTCATTCACTCTGAGTAGCGCCGTAACAACATCCACCCCTTGGTCTGACTGCCAGGTCAGGAATCGTTCCAGACTCGTCGCTCCCACTCCTCGTGTTGGTATATTGGCAATTCGGCTAAAACTTACCCTGTCGCTCGGTTGGTATAGCAAACGGAGATAGGCAATCATGTCCTTGATCTCGCGCCTGTCGTAGAATCTCACTCCACCAACAATTTTGTATGGGACACGTGCCTGTAGAAATGCTCGCTCCAACGTATAGCTCTGCGCGTTAGTTCGATAGAGGACCGCAAAGTCACTTGGAGACCGAGCTCCGATCTGCGTTTGCGTGCCTACCCGACTTGCAACCAGGTGCGCTTCTTCAGATTCATCATAGGTCTCGTGGATCTGAACCGGGGTACCGTCCCCTTCAGCCGTCCAAAGTTTTTTGTCGGTACGCGTGTGATTCTTGGTGATCACATTTTGCGCCGCCTCAAGAATCGCCCCCGTATTACGGTAGTTCTGCTCCAGCTTGACAACTGTTGCCCCCTTGAAGTCACGCTCAAAATTCAAGATATTCGTGAAGTCAGCCCCTCGCCAGCTATAGATCGACTGCCAGTCATCTCCGACAACGCAAATATTATGCTCATCATTCACGAGGCTCTTTACGATCGCATACTGAGCCGCGTTTGTATCTTGATATTCATCGATCAAGATATGCTTGAACTTATCTCTCCACTTTGTTCGCACCTCAGGAGCATCTTTAAGTAGGCGAACCGTATCGATCAACAAGTCATCAAAATCAAGCCCTGATGCAGCCTGACGAGCTCGTTCGTATTCGGCATAAAGAGAGGCGACTGTTTTTTCAAACGGGTAGTTTGCTGAAGCTGCCAAATCTCCAGGAGTCAGCAATTGATTCTTGGCGCTGGAGATAGCAGAAGAGACCGCGCGTGCTTTTATCTGTTTATCGCTCACCCCTTGTGTCTTCATTGCTTGCTTGATGAGACTTTGGCGATCATCTTCATCAAAAATAACAAAGTTTTTTGGAATACCGATTGCCTCACCCTCAATCTTAAGCAGCCGCACACAAATGCCATGGAATGTTCCCATCCATGGCATAAAATTGCGATTGTTAGGCTGCTCAAGGAGCTGGCTCAACCGTTCACGCATCTCACGAGCTGCTTTGTTCGTAAACGTAACAGCCAAGATTTCCTCTGGCCACACTCCCTCGTTAGCAATCAAATGAGCGATACGGTGCGTCAGAGTCTTCGTCTTGCCGCTACCCGCTCCAGCAAGAATAAGTAGCGGACCTTTTGTCGTCTGGACAGCATCCGCCTGTGCATCATTTAACCCCTGGAGTACATTCATCTTATCTATAATAACAGAGGTAGTGGAGCTTCACTAGATCACTTTAAGAAAATACAACGCTACTGCACCACCAACACCGAGTGCAATTAAAAGTACCACCCAAAGCACCACAAGCCAACCAGACTTTTTCTTTGCTGGATGAGCCAAAGCTTGAGCATCTTTGACAGCCGTATCGTACAATGCTTCGTGGTGTTGATCACCCGTGCTTTCTTGCTGTTTGTACTGCTGCGCAATAGAGGCGCCGGCCGCCGAAGCCGCAAGCATGTGATCAGGAGTAAGTGCCGATGGTGATTGCGGTGACTTTATTCCCTCCTGAGGCTTGTCGTTGGTAGATTCTGGAGTTGAGTCTGCTTCTTCCTTAGGGCTATCTTCGTGAGAGTTATCAGCTTCAATTGCCAGGACATCTTGATTGAGCTCAGCCTGAAGCGGCTCAGGGGTAACCGCCATATCTACAGTATCCGGTGCTGGCATCGCGCTCTGTGTTGTTATGCCCGTCGATGGTAACGCGCTACCAAGTGGTCGTTTTTCTACCTTGGCATCAGCAAGAAACGGAGAAGCAACCGAATCCGCAACTAGTGCTTCGACTTCTTGCTTGTCAGGTTCTTGAACCGACTTAGATTCATCTTCAGTCGATGTCACAGGATCTTCAGATGAGAGATCAGCTAATGAGTCAGGTTGAGGCAGAGTATCACTACCCACCGCCAACGATGGCTCTTCCTGCTCCTTGTCTTCAGCAAGATGCGCGTCCATAAGATCACCAATTGAAGGCTGTTCAGTTGCAGCAACTTGATCTACGATGACAGCCGGTGTCACTGGCTTTGCTTCTCGGCTTGGCGTAGTCGACATCGAAGTCTTTGTCATATCAGATGAAGGATGGACCACGTCCATAAATCGCCCAGAACGTTTCGCCGGCATGGCACCGACTGTCTTTTTGATGATTTGTGGATTAGTGACTGTCTCAGTTGCGTCCGACGAAGAAACTGTTCCTGCTGCTTTTGCTGGTTCGGCATCTGTCTGTACTCCCTGTACAGAGACGGGGCTGGCTGTTGTAACCGTATCAGAAGAACTGTCAGAGGAGGTATTGCCATCTTGTCCGGGCCCCATAAGAGACGTCACTGCTTTGTCTAATTCGTCGAAGTCAAACTCTTTCATCCCACCCTCATTCTTACTTGTATCGTTTATGCGTTGATTCAATCATAGCAGCAAATTCATGGACATTTAAGCTAGCTCCTCCAACCAAGAAACCATCAAGGTCGGGAATCTCAAGAAAACCTGCCGCGTTTCCGCTATTGGTACTGCCGCCGTACAAAATACGCACAGCAGTGGCAGCTTTCTTGCCATATAAATGCTCAATCTGTCGACGGATTGCCCCAATCGCTTTGCTTACTATCTCAGGTGTTGCTGCTGCGTGTGAACTAAAGTCTTTTCCACTTGAAAGGGCCCAAATAGGCTCATAGGCAATTACGAGTTGCTCTACCTCGTCAGCAGTGACATTCAGCAGCCCACCAACGACTTGATCATAGAGTACGGCATGAGTCTCTCCAGCCGCGTGCTCTGCAGCGCTCTCACCCACGCATAGAACTGGTGTGATCTGATTACGTATTGCTGCCTGTACTTTTGAACGAATATCTTTGTCGTGCTCGTGAAAATTAGTACGACGCTCAGAGTGGCCAATGATCGCGTATTTCACTAGACCTCGTAACTGATGAGCTGATACCTCACCAGTATATGGACCATCATCACGCCAGTACAGATTTTGAGCAGCCAGAGAAAACTTTTTGTGATCAATCTGAAGACTCAGTGGCTGCAGGCAAAGCATAGTCGGCGCCAATACTACTTCGACATTACGGTGATTCGCCACTTCTTTGTCAAGCTTGTGAACATATAAACTTGCCTCATGTACGGTGAGGTTCATTTTCCAGTTAGCAATGATTAGGCTTTTATCTCGCATAAGATTGTTTAAAATCGCTTATGTTTAGTCTAACAGTATTGTCGTCAAGCGTCCAGCAAACTTTCTACACCTGGTAGTTTCTTACCGGCCATTAGTTCAAGACTCGCACCACCACCGGTTGAAACATGGCCAAAACTACCCCCTTGCTTGCCGTCCCAACCGAGGATAAAGTCAGCCGTATCGCCACCGCCAATGATCGACATAATCTGGGGTTGGGCTGCGAGCGTCAACGCAATACGTGCAGAACCATGGGCAAACGTCGATAGCTCTGCATAGCCCATCGTGCCGTTCCATATCACCGTACCCGCTCCCTTGAGAACACCAATATATCGTTCGATTGTCTCATTGCCAATGTCGAGGATCATGTCAGCATCACCAACGTTATCGATAGCCACAAGACGGCGCCTGGCCGTGGCCGATATATCTTTTGCTACCGCAACATCAGATGGTAACTCCAACAACTTATCCACGTTCGCTTCGCCTACCTTTTGCTTGGCCAGGGCATAGATACGATCAAGCTCCGCCTCTTGCCCCTTTTCATACACGCTCTTACCTACAGGCAAACCCTTGTAGGCCAAGAAAGTATTCGCCATCGCGCCTCCGATCAGTATCGAATCAGCAATCGGTATCAGCGCCTCAATAATGGCGACTTTATCACTCACTTTGGCTCCGCCCATCACTGCAACAAGTGGTTGTTTTGGATGTTTCATCGCAGATTTTATGGTTGTCACTTCTTTTTCGAGCAGCAATCCCGCAACGCTCGGCAGCTCCATAGTAATAGCGGCAGTACTTGCATGCGCCCGATGAACTACGCCAAATCCATCCTGCACGAAATAACGTGCACCGCTATCCCGGACAAGCTGTTTTGCAAATGAAGTATCATCTGTTTCTTCTTCAGGATGAAAGCGGAGGTTTTCTAGAACGATCACGCTGCTCTTCGGCGCCCTCTTGATCGCCATCTTCACTTTGTCACCGATGCAGTCATCAACAAATAGCACCGACCGACCGAGTAGCTCGGCCAGTCGTTGAGCTGCAGGCTCTAAGCTATAACGCTGGTCTCGCTTACCCTCGGGTCGTCCAAGATGACTAATGATTACTACTTTACAACCTCGTTCTAGTAGATATTTAACCGTTGGCAAGTTTGACTGGATTCTGAAATCATCTGCGATGGTTCCATCTTTGTTCAGGGGTACGTTGTAGTCAGCACGCATAAGAACTGTCTTGCCGTCGAGCGGCACATCGCGCACTGTCTTCTTGTACAATTTCCCACCCTGTATCATTCTTTTTATGATACCATGCATCTCTTTTCAAACAGAGTATTTTTTGCTATGATGGGTCGGAGTTTGGCCTCATCGTCTAACGGTTAGGACACCAGGTTTTCATCCTGGCAATCGGGGTTCGATTCCCCGTGAGGTCACCACACATGAACCATAAAGAGATTTACTAGAACTAGGTAAGTCTCTTTTTTTATCAAAGAGATCGGTAGAAGAGCTCCTATATCAGGTGCTTACGTCCACTAAACTCCTCAAGCGAGAAGCTATAACCTGTATCAATCTTGCCTGTATCAAGCGTCAGAGTAATCCCCGCATGGTCACTGACCGCTTGATCAGACAGACATTGATATCCTTGTATCGCCTCACGCATTGCGTAGGTCACGTAGAAACGGTCTATGCGTCCCGCGTCAGGACTGGTTGGACGTAAATACTCTTGCTCATTTGTCTTATCATAGAGATAGTCCGCACAATCAATGTAGTCGGACTCGATCATTGCTCGTGCTGGGTCAAGGTTTAGCTCAACATCTAGCCCTTGATCACTTCTATCCCAAGTTGTTTTGTACCGGAACTGGTGACTTGCCTTGAGGCTATAATCCGGAGATAGAGAATCACGAGCTGGCGATAGGTTGAAGTCACCACCGAGAATTGCAAAACGGCCGTAGCGATAGCCTCTTTTGGCAATCATGGCAGTATCATGCAACACCTGCTCCTGAGTAAATGGGCCGATATGCACAGGAATAACCGTCAGAGGCTCGGGTAAACCAACATCAAAAGTAGCGACCCCAAACCCATGGACGGTTTGATCAGCAAAGTCAGTATTCCAGTGCTGCCAGTGTCCGACAGTATCAGGGTTATACATAAGTAGAGTCGGATAGCTACTTGGAGATGGCGCAATCGGAAGCGCCACCATGTTGAATGCTTCCATCGCACGTGCAACATCCCTATGACCATTCTTATCCCATCCGACAACCTCACTTAGTAACAAAAAGTCTGGCTTTTCGGTTCGGACACGAGTAGTAATTGCGTCCCAGCGCTCTTCGGGCTGGTTATTATCATCGAGATGACCGCCTCTTTTAATATTTTGTGCGAGTAGTTTTATGATCATTATGTATCAGTATACTGTACCAAAACGCTTGTGCTTTTCTAAAAATAGTTTTAAATACTATTGACATCTGGATGTTTTTGTGATAAATTGAAGTAAATACCTTTGAGGAAGGGTACGTATCTTTGGGGAGAACCCAGGGGTGAAGAGGAGAAAACAGTAATTACAACCATGCGAGGAGGTGTGTAATGAAAGCAAAACTTATAGCATTTGCAGTAGGTCTACTTGCTGCAGCAACCATCGGTGTTGTGCAGCTCCAAGCCGATGCAGCGCAACCTGGACAAGTTGGTAATTCACCACGATGTTCGGTCAACGCCGTAGGAGCTCGTGGAAGTGCCTACGCTATCAGTGGCGGCAAAGCCACAGTCAAGTTCCGTGTAACAGGTCCAAAGAACTGTCGTGTACAGGTTTCTTCAAACATGTTCTACGCACCAACTATGAATGGTAAGCCTTACAGCAAACAAATTCTCTTTGAGCGCAAAACTCGTGTTGTAACACCTGGTGTCTACACAATGAGTAACAACATCCCAGCAAAAAGTACCCCAGCTAAAGGCTGCTACTACCAGGTAGACCTTACCTACGGTACTCACAACATCACTCCTGTCATCGCTTACGGTCACGGCAAGCTTGACTGTAGTGTTCCAAAGCCTCCAAAACCAAGTGCCGCCTGTAATGCGCTTACTGTAAATCGCTTGAGCGACACAAGCTTCCGTTTCGACGCGACTGCTAGCGTCAAGAACGGTGCAAAAGTACGTGGTTATACCTTCACTGTCATCAAAGATGGCCAGACTATCAACACAAAGACCATTGCTTCAAGTCAACTAGCCGCAAGTTACCCATACACAGCGCCAGCTGATGGCAGCTACAGTGTACGCGTACAAGTTGCTACTTCTGTAGGTACGCAAACTGGCCCAAACTGTGTGAAATCTTTCACTGTCGATACCAAAAAGCCAACACCAGGTGTTGATGTCAACAAACTGGTTGAAGGTGTTGATTACATGAAGGTTGGCGTGAACGTAGAATATAACTACCAAATCGCCGTCAAGAACACTGGTGAAGTCAATCTTACTAACGTTGTCGTTACCGACACGCCAGAAGCAGGAGTTACTCTCCTCTCTGCCAGCGCCGGCAACATCTCAGGCAACAAGTGGACACACACGATTCCTGCCCTCGCTATCGGTGAAACTATGAACTTTACTATCAAGGCTAAGGTACCCGAATACCAAGCTGGTCGCATCACCAACACTGTCTGTGTCGATGCCCCACAAATCCCAGGCAGCCCTGACGACTGTGACGACGCTGATGTAGAAGTACCACCAGAGCCAGGCAAGGTTACTGTCTGTAACCCTGAAACCGGCAAGATTATCACTGTTGATCAGAGCGAAGCAAGCAAATACGTTCCTGTAAACAGTCCTGAGTGTGAGAAAGAAACCCCAGAAAAGCCAAGTGAACCAACTCCAGAGGCTCTTCCACAAACAGGTCCAGCAGAGACAATCATGCAGCTTATCGGAATCGGCTCACTCGTGAGCGCAGGCTCATACTACCTGATGAGTAGCCGCCGCAACGGATAAAGATAGCTTCCCTGGCAGCAACCTACAAAACCCGCTCTCGTCGAAGAGCGGGTTTTGCTATACTAGGAGCAATGGCAAAACGACAAAAGAAGCGCAACAAGACTTACCGAGGAGCTGACGCGAAGCTCGCCCAGCCGAGTGTTACGCGTGTAGCAGCCGTAGAGCGCAATAAGTTACAGCAGTGGTGGCACGACAAGAAACGGATCGCAAAGCCGGTCATGATAGCCGTAGCAGTGATTGTGATCGCTATCTGGCTTTTATTTGAGCTCTTTCGGGCTATTTTCTAGCGGTAACCAAAAGCCAAACACACTTCCCTTGCCCTCTTGAGATGAAAATAGTACATCGCCCTTATGTGCATTGATGATCTTTTTCGCAAGATATAGTCCCACACCGGTTCCATCTGGTCGCTGCTTGCGTGCATTAGTCGCCCGGTAGAACTTACTAAACAGGTGGCCTTGTTCAACCTTCGGCACGCCGATTCCACTATCTTTGACGCTAAACTCTAGTCGCTGGCGATTTTGACTAAGCTGTATCTGGACCTTGCCTCCGGCCGGCGAGTAGTAGAGAGCATTATCGATAAAATTTACCACTACTTGTCGAAGCTTCGTGTCATCAACCTGCATGAGCGCGGTAGTGATATCCGACTTGTATTCGACCGTAATCCCCCGTGACACGGCAACATGCCTAAGGGTTTCTACCTCTTCGCTCACAAGTTGTGCCACATCGTACTCTTCTTTCTCGAGCATAAACTTGCCCGTCTGGAGGCGGGACACATTGAGAAAGTCATGGATCAAGTGCACCATTCGCTGGCTACTCGTAAACGCTTCGTCAAGTACTTGTCGCTGCGCCTTTGTCACCTTACCTACATCACCTTCCAGGATCATACTGAGGTAGCCTTTGATACTCGTCAATGGTGTGCGTAGCTGGTGCGATGCCATCGAAAGGAACTCATCTTTGGTTGCATCGAGTCGTTTTAATCGTGCGTTTGACGTTCGTAGCTCTGCTGTTGCAGCCGCAATACGTTGCTCAAGGCTTTCATTGATGTCTTTTATCTCTTGTACAGAGAGTGCATTTTGAATTGCAATAACCAATTCATCCGAGATTGTGTTCAACACTCTAACATCACGCTTTGTGTAGCCAGTGCTGCGCTGCTCGCCAAGTGCTAAATAGCCAAGTAAGTTCTCTCCTCTTGTCAATGGCATTATCATGGCGACCTTATGGCTTACCAGAAGGCGACGCAGATGACTTCTTTCCTCGAGCAGTTCTGTTACCACGACTGTTTCTGCACGCTCAACAATATGTCGATTAAGGTACTCAATATCGGCTACAGGCAAACCTGCATGGCGTTTTGTTCCAGCGCTGATGCGATGATTCTCATCGTACTGTAGGAAGAAAAATGCCTGTTCGCTTTTTAGGGTCATCGCAATCTCTCCAGCAGCTCGCTGAAGTAGCTGTCGAAGATCCGTTGTGCTTGTAAGCAACTCACTTAAACGAGCGTAAAACTCACTGCTATCGTACCTGTCTCTGTAGAAAATATCGTTTGTAATTTTATCAAAAAAGCTCTTAATCGGCTGGAAAATAAAGGCAAGTACAAGCGCGAGCCCAACGTTGATAGGATTGACACTCACTGTGTTGCTCACACGACCCTGGAAAAGGGCCACAGAAACGAAGTAGGCAATCGCATAATAAATACCAGCAAGAGTGATAATTGAAAGTACATAGACAGCACTCCTAATTGCCGCACGCTTGATATCGAAAAGACCGTGACGAACAATGGCATATGTCGATAGTGTAAGAAACGTCAATATACCTAGGTATGCACTGTTATAAGCAATATCAAGCAAAGGACCTTTTGGCAGAATATTCTCAAGAATCAAGTTCGGTACTGAGATACATACCAAAGCTATAGCCAGACCAATAATCATCAGCTTGAGGCGCGTCCGGTCATTTCGGTTGCGAGCCCTCAAAACCGTGACTGCCAGATCTTTCATTCCAAGCATAGCCAACGACAATATGCCTATAGGATAGGCTAAATAAAGTGGTCCGTTTGTGATTGTTAGTTTTGCTCCTACATCAACATAGACAACATATCCAAATAAGATAAATATCTCCAGGAGTACTGTGTAGACGACTGGAAATAGTACTTTTATATTGTCAGTATTCGTACGGCCCAAAATCCTTCTTCGAGTTTCAAGAATAAAAAGCCAGAAGAATAGTACAAGAAGAATTCCAAGAGCATAGTCCGCAATAACAAGGCCGTACGTAACTTTGCTAATCGTGTTACTTCCAAAATAGTTTGAAAGGATCCATGCTGCCGCAAAAAAATTTAGAAATGCAAAGAGAAACTTTTGCCTATTTCTTCCTTCGCTCAAAAGAAGAAAGAGGCCTAGGCCTAAGGCAGCCGCCGCGATAATAGTGACGATAACCGATAGTCCGTCGATCATTAGTCAAAGACTTTCCCACTCGTCACTATGCCCGATCCTGCATCAAAGTAGATATTCCGAATACGGTCCGCAGCGCCCTCAAACTGTGTTGCCCCAATCAGTTTCCTCGCCTTGTCTTCTACTCCCGAAAAGTAATTAGGCAGAAAGTTAATCAATTCACTTGCAGGCACAAAGATCCCCTGACCATCAGTAGGCTTGAGGGCTTGATTAGTATCAACAATATATCCAAGTCTAACGAGGTACCAGACAGCAGTAAGTAGCGAACATGGATAGCGGTTATACTTTTGAATGTATGTTTCATATTGTCTTCTAACTTTTGGAACTACAACATTACTTAATAATTGATTCACGTAAACTATCATGTCTTTTTCAAAAGCGTAGTATTTTGGCATCGCTTGATGCTTCCCTAGCTCTCTAAGTATATCTTCGTGTGTAGTCTTTTGATGTTTAATATTATAGTCATCAAAAAGAACGACTTCCTGATGAGGATCAGCCCATTTTTTGGACTCATATAGAAATCGTTCAATACTCTGCTCTTGTTCAAGAGAGAAAGCTTGATCGAGATAAGTATGACTTATTTCGACAGAGAGAGTTTTGTTGTTAACACCAGTAGTTTGCACTGCCCACTCACTGCTTTCTTTTATTGATCTTGTGCTTATTTAGCATTATATATAATACAACGTAAACGGTCTAGCGCCGTGAGCGCGACCAATCGTTTTCACGAAAGGTCGCGCTCACGCGTGTGGGCCCTCACTGCCCAGCCCCGTATGACCACAGTAGCAGCGATATCAGCTCCCACAAGAGTCATGAGGCCCCAACTCGACGGTGGCAACGCCATCAAGATACCGACACCAAGCACAACACTTGATCCTATGGCACCGATTGCGTTGACCCAGAACCCGAGCCAAAACATCTTCGTGGAGGTCGTGGCAGCGAGGAGGCTCTTGAGCTCACCGCGCAGCCTGAGGGGGTTTTGAACTTTCAGCCCCATCGAAGTCGCCATGATAGCAAGACCGCCAATGAAAAGCATCTCCGTCACGATTACGCCGACACCAAACCAGGGCAACACCCGGATAATGTCCTCCTTCAGCGATCCGAAGGGCGTGAATAGAAGAGATGCGATTGAAAAGATGACAAGGGCCCAGAGTAGAGCCCTCTTGATGGTTTTCGTTCGCACGACACCACTCCTTAGATGAGGGACAACTCTACCTTACAATTTATACAATAAAGGACGTATTTAGGGAAGCTTGTTTAAGATCTTAGGGTGATTTGCAGCTAGGCGGACGGCCAGTCCAGCTACTTTTGAAACAATGTGATTAGCCCTTAATCTTTCCGGTAAAGGATTATTAAAGATACAAAGTACGCTGTAATTATGCGATGCCGGATCTCCAAACCCGTCACGCAAAACAGCTACAGGCCTTGCTCCGGATTCTGCATATCGCTGTAGCATGCCATCATAGAGACGCTCTTTGCCTTCAACGACCTTGGTCATATAGACGTACCTCTCCGCAAGTTCATCTTGGGCTTCTATGGGCAAACCTTCAAAATCAAGCTGCTGCTCGACAACCCACTGAGAGAATTGAGGTATCCGGCTTAGCAGATACACCTCGTTAGCCTGGGCTTCAAGAAATCTTCCTAGTAACCTAGCGATCAATTGGTCGCTAAGATCATAGTCAGATCCCTTCTCGGTCGTAGTAAGGTTGACGATGTAGAAGTTTTTTCCTTCTGGGGCATGTGCGCCAACAAGTGTTCCATGGTTTGTTGTCTCTTCCCAGCTTGTAACTTGTGTGTAGTCCCGATCCGTTCTTAGACACGTCATAAAGCCTTCGATTCGGCCATCAATCTCACCCACTACCATAAGGTTTCCGGCGATAGCTTGGCGTGCAGCAAGCATCGCATAGATATCGTCAGCACTCACAGGATTCTTTTTGTAGACATCCTCAAAGCACTTTAAGTCTATATCCACTAAACGTGCGATATCCTCAGGCTTGGCTTCCCTTACTTGAGGCTTTGATTTCTTCTCAAATTGACGATTACCTGTATCCATCAGCTTATTATTACATAGATTATCACTGATCAAGGTTAACTAAT